>JBFMGO010000030.1:0-53511 GCA_040752695.1 bacterium | reverse complement strand
CATGGGTTGTTAATAGCCTTTGCTTTCGATGGAATGAAAACCTGTACTTGGTTTTTTTATCGAACAAAAAAGGATGGGAAATCGGAAAAACAAAGGCCTTATCCTTTTTGGATTTAGTGAAAACGCCACGGATTAGATTCCTACAATTTGCGAAATAATTCTGATGTATGATTACTATTGACATTAGATGTTTTAGTTAGTTATAATTTTCATTGTAATTCCAAGACCTATGGAATTATTTTTCCATTGATCAGGCATAGGAATCTTGTCGATGGTGCAGGCACCGCATGAGGGATAAGGCAGGAGAACAGGTGCATATCTTCATGCTACTTTTTTCATTTTTGAACAATTCCTCAAATATATGATAATTTCCTTTTATCTTCATGATCCTGACAAAAGCAAGCAAGGGAAGAAACCCTGAAAGAACAGGGATGTCGGTTGATCTACTGGAGGGATAACGGGGGGTATCTCTCATTGAATATAAACTGCTGTTAAAACCGTCGGGGGGGGCACGCTGGAATGAACACTTATTATAACTCAGCTTAAGGTTTTGGCAATCAAAAGTTATTTTGTGGAGGTAGCCAGATCATGGTAAAGAAGAAAAAAAGCATTGAGACAGGATATTTCACCTCTTCGGCTTCGGCAGTGTTTCTATTTTTTATTTTTGGTCTTGGTATCTTGATGAATTCATGTTTTCCGCATGCGGTTACAGCAGCGACTATTCCGGTAGCGATAAAAAGCCCGCTATCGATAGTGGCTCCTCAATCAATTGACCTGACCAGCAGTAAAAGCCTCGACGTATCGAAAATAACCCCAGTATCTCCAGACACTTTGTCAATCCTGGCTATTACCTTGAGGGAGGTATCCCTGGCCGGGCCTCAGACCAGTCAATCCTTACTTTTTAAAATCATTCCCCAACAAAGGGATCCCAGGAATTTTGCAATCCAGAGCCAGCTCACTACGGTTAACCTGATGGAAATCGTGGGCAATGAGCAGAAATATCAAAAACTTGCACTGACAGGGCCTGAGGGTTCAGTCAGAGGAGAGCAAGGCCAACCAGGATTGCCGGGATTTACCAAAATCGTGGCCGTTCCGATTGGTGCAAAGATGCAGATCGATGTGGTCGAAGGCGAACCAACGGTCATGAGCGGCATCAGAGTTTGTCCGATCCAGCCGATGCCGGAAGACCAATCGGCTGAATCCCAGAACTTTGAAACAACCCCACCTTTTATAGATAAAATCAATTATCGGCTGAATCGGTTTTTGCCCGAAACGCTCACTTCCGTCCGTTACGATATACTTCGAGGATGTAAGGTCGCCGTTATTCAGGTAACGAGCGCACGGTATAATCCCGCCACACAGGAACTCCTTCTTTACCCGGATCTTACGCTGAATGTCAGCTTTACCGGAGGAGAAGATGGCTATATTCCAGAAGAGAATCGGTCTGTTTACTTTGAAAGTACCTTCAGCACGACCCTGGCTAATTATTCACTGGTCAAGCCACTGAGCCAGGCTGAACTTCTGGCTAAGGCACATACGATCTTCGAATCTGTATGCGATCTTTTGATCATTACACCGGAAGAATTTTACTCTCAGGCCGAAGCTCTGGCCACATGGAAGAGGGAGAAAGGATTTAAAACCTGGGTTAGAACTCTGGACCAGATCCAGATCCGCCAGGGCGGGACCACGGCAGGGGATATCCGCGCCTATATCAAAGATATCTATACATATAATAGCCTTGATTATGTCTTGCTCATGGGAGATGCAGAATTTATTCCTCCTCATTATCGGACACCGTCAGGAGTATCGTGCACGCCAACGGATCTTTATTATGCAGAGATGGATGGAACAGGATATTTTCCCGACCTGGCCATTGGCCGCATGCCGGTAAATTCCGAGACTGAAAGCGAAAGAGTGGTAAACCGCACCATCGAGTACGAGAAAAACCCGCCAACTGACTCCTCCTTCTATAAACGTGTTATCCTTGCCGCATACTTCCAGGATGGCGACAATAACGGCCGGGATGACAGGAATTATGTCCAGACCATCCAGGAATTATACAGCTATTTCTCAGGCCATGGCTACACTGTCCAGAGGGAGTATGTTTCCAGCGGCAGCAATCCTCAGTATTATCAGGATGGCAGTTCCATTCCGTCAGACCTTAAAAAGCCAGGATTTGCCTGGGATGGAAATGCCTCCGATATCGTGACCGGCCTCAATTCAGGTGCAGTTCTTTTGGCTCACCGGGACCATGCAGGCAGAAGCGGATGGTCGCACCCGGGCTTTACTACCTCCAATCTTTCAGGCCTGGACACAGGAGCCTTGAGCCCTGTGGTTTTCAGCATTAACTGTCAGTCCGGCTGGTTTGACAACGAGACCGATCAAGACGCTTACACGACCACTGAATCTTTTGCCGAGCAGCTTCTGACCATGGATGGAGGCGCTCTGGCGGTTATTGCGGCCACCAGGAATTCACCTACCTATCCGAATGACGATCTGACCAGGGGCCTGACTGAATATATCTGGCCTGACTTCTATCTTGCGCCCTCAGGTACAACCACATCAAAACGGCTTGGCGATGTTCTGAATGCGGCCAAGATGTATGTGGAAGGCGGATGGTCAGGCAGTACAGCCCAGACAGAATTTGAACTTTTTCACTGTCTGGGGGATCCTACCGTGACACTCTGGACAAAAAATCCTCATATAATCACTCTTCCCTGGTCCCGGCTGTACAAGGAAATTCAATACGTAAAGCTACCGCTTCCCGATCCAGGCCCCCTTCAAACAGTCACCGCCCAATATACCATTCCGACGCCTGAAGAAAACGTCCTCGTTTCCCTGATCAGAGACGGCCAGATACTGGGACAGTCCTTTTCCAGAGACGGCCAGGCTGTTATCAATGTCGATGATTCGGTCAAGACCCTTCAGAATATCCAGATTTCCTATCGTTTACCTTCAGGATATACTACTGTTATCAGTGGAACCGGTGGACCGGAACCTGAAGGATGCCAGTGCGATGAAGGTGATTACGGAACCATAGATATAGGAGATGCAGCCGGAAGAACCGGCGATGAGGTCCGGGTTCCGATTCGCATTCAAAGGGCTGAACAGGATGTAGAGGGCATAGGCTTTGATGTGGTCTATGATTCCGGCGCTCTTATGTATCTGGGCCATGAGAGAGGTCCTTTGAGCCAATCTTTTGATATGTTTAATGTCAATGATATGGGAGGCGGCCGCATACGCATCGGTGGATTTGATGGCAGTCCGGACAGCAATAGCATTGTTCAAAATAGCCAGGGAGACTTGGTTTTTCTGAAATTCCAAATCCTCTCAGACCTGGAAAATTGTCACTATCCCCTGATTCTGGAAGGACAGGTAGATGACGTTGCCCTCTTTAGCGTGTCAGGTGGGTGTATAAGGATTTCTCCCCCCTGTGATGGTGATTTGAATGAAGATGGCCGTATAACACCGTCCGATGCCTTGATCGCTTTCAGATGCTCCATGAGCAGCGGTCCGTGTCCAAGGTGTTGTGATGTCAACGAGGACGGGACAGTTACACCTGCTGATGCCCAATGCTTATTCAGAAAATATATGAGACTTCCTTCATGCCTGGATGAAAATTTCGTTCAATAGCGTTCACAAAGGAGGGAAGAGAAGGATGAGCTCAATTTTTTCTGTATTTTATGGTTTGTACACATTATGCATATTATGCATAAGTGATCGTCAGGTAGGATCGTCCATAGTGTAAGGAAGAATAGCCAGACATGTATTTCACTGTTTCGTCAGTGAGAGCTGGCAGGTCGGAGATTGGAAAGACTGGATGATGCTTAGCTCTATACTATTGATAAATCCATTGGCTGAACATTTTCCTTGCCTGTTGAGGGGTAATGGCAACAACACAGGCAATGTTTGCTGCCAAGGCCCCTTTTTCAAGAGTGACCGTAAGGGGGGATTTACTCTCCCTTTAGTAAAGCCACATTTTTGAGGTAAGGATAAGTATTCTCTCACTGCCTTAGAAGGATACCTTCTGTAGGGTGATGTAATCGGGATTTCTTATCAAATCCATTGCTTTTAAGAAAGAGAGAGGAAGTTCTCTTTTGATAGCAAAAGGGAAAGGAATGTTCTTTTATTCAAGGAAAATTTTTCTTGAGGCTGGAAATATAACGATGAGTTCCTGCAAAAGGATTCTTCGGTATGTAATGTTTTACACATATCCTTAATATATTAAAAAGTAAGAGGAAATAAGCGAATAAGTTGAGAAGTATGAATTATTTTTCACATTTGGCAGAGGGGCTCTCTTGAGAGCGGGATTATGACTTCCGGTAATCGGCTTTTTGGAAAATAGGTTAATATGCCATTAAGAATGAATAGGTTAACCATAATATCATGTTGTTAGTGCTGATGTTTTTCTTAGCTTCAAAGCTGAAGATGCAAAGAGAAAGGGTTGGCATAATAATTTTCATACCGGAAGGGAGAAATTTATGAATGGGAAAAGGTGCCGGGATTCAGAAGGTGGCAGTATTTGTAAGGTATTGATGGGAATTAAGTTGAGAAGGTAAGGTACAAAACTTGCATAAGCTACTGCAAGGTTAAGAGTGGCAGCGCGGCTTAGAATATGCTTTTGATCCATGAGAAAGAGAGGACGGGTGGAATTCATGGCTGTAATCTACCACAAAATATCGTTCTAAAGGAATGAAGATGCTGGCTTTAAACCAGGTAATCAATTATGCAATCAGCACTCAATGGATTAACCAAAGGCTGACTGTTCAGGAATATGGAAAAACCAAACAACGCATATACCAACAGAATTAAGATTACATGAAATAACTGACTTTTTAGAGGAGGTGATGAGAATAGAATCATTGTCTAGGAGATTCTAGATAGAGTAAAAGTTGTAAGGAGGTGAGGTAGTAAAAAAAATACATACACTTTAAACTTTCATACAATCGTTCGAGGTTAGAGTGCGTCAGTTTAATAATTCGTATAACGGTTAGGAGGTTTTCTCACATGTCTATGAAAAAAGGATTTACTTTTATAGCAACTTTATTGATTTTAGCCTGTGTAGCCCTTGCGGGAAGCAGCGCTTGGGCAGCACCGACTATGAACCCGGAAGATATCAGGGCTTACGATAAGAGCGATCCTACCCAGGCTCCGTATGATAAGCTCTCCGCTACAAATCGGACAATCTATTATGAAGGGAAAGGCTATACAGGTGTATTAGGCGCCGGAGATATCAATGTCACCTGCCTCGTGAATACCGGTACAGTCGATGAGCCCGAATATGATGCGGTAAAGTACATTTCCATCCCTCCAGTCACTACTACTAACAAATGTACGTGCAGCAGCAGTGGTGATTTGAGAGGGTCCTTTGTGATCTTGGCATCTGATCTGACGGTCAATGGCGTTCCCGTCGATAGAATTGATGTCAGCATTAGAGGCTTAAGTGGTCTCAAGTCATTTGATGTCGATTATGTTCAGCCTGACGTTGCTGCTTCCTTCTTGCCTGTGCCTGGCAGTGAAATTCGTAACTTCTTTACTGCAAGCGTAACAGCTACCGATGAGGATGAGGATGTATTTCTCTGGGCTAAAGGAAGAGTAGACGGTACAACCGCAGATCGCGTCAACATGGCACAATCTTCACAGTTTGACAATCCTGCAACTCTTATTCTGGACTCAGCGTCATTTATGAAGGTCGGCAATATAGCCAACCCCTTCGATATTCTGATTGAGTGCAAGGATAAGAGCGGTAATACCCTTGTTAATCCATTTGCCGCCATTACCGGTATTAACTACCGGCAGCATGCAGGGATCAGCAATAACCTGGATGCATATGTCAAGGTAACCTATGCCTCACCTACAGCTACTGTCAGTCTTTACATACCTGCCAGTGCTCAAATACCAGCTACTCCCAGTACCCTTGTGTACTATAAGGATGGCGAGGTAACGGATATTTCCGGTCGTACCTCCACTCCGGAAGAATCATGGAACGTCTTCACCATTGATACAATGGATGTCAGTAACCCGGATTTCAGTACCTGGATTACTTCATGGACAACGCTCGAAAAGATGACCGTTGGCGCAAATAATGGTGCCAGAATGGTCTATATGGGTGTTAGTGACATTAGAGACGAGGTCGGGCCTGTACTGTTGGAATCTCTGGTAGACGACAGCGGAAGTAAGACCTTCCTGCTCTTCAGTGATCCCCTCGACAAATTAGCTTCTCTCGATCCGAATTCTCTTATCATAGCTGGCGAGAAAAATACTTCGATAGCAGCCTCATACTCCACGGACAATGATCGCATGATCGTTCTTGGCAGGGCGTTGAAAGTGAATACCTCTGTACAGGTTGGCGAGTTTACCAAGATCAAGGACAAAGAGGGTAATAAGGCTCCTGTGTGTGAGGTACTGAGCAAGCTTGGCAGCAAGGTGGCTCGTGTCGAAGTAAGAAATATCGTTGCCGGTCAAACCAATATCCAGGTCCACTTCAATGACGTAATGGGACCTGAGGTAGAGGACGAATCGTACTATTGGGTTGAAATGGTACCAGGGTTGGAGGATGTGCTTGTTGACGAGGACGATGCAAGCCAGGGAGTTGTGGTGGATTCAGCCGTGCAGAGTGCGGATGGCAAATATGTCACGCTGACCATTGATGCCGCAATTTCAGATACCAGCGCCAGCGGACTTCCGAAAGTGAAGATTACTGAAGATGGTATGGCCAACATTAAGGGCACCAGTCCTACCAGAGGATTGTTGATCAGTAACAATGCAGGCGTTGCCACCCTTGACAGAATAGGTCCCTATATTACCTCTGCATCGTATGACAAGCATCCTTCTAGCACACAGCCAATGGCGGATGAATCTGAAAATCATGTGCTGACCCTTACCTTCAGCGAAGCGGTACAGGTCAACAGCACCATGTTGTTGGTTTCTCTCGATAGTATTTTTGCCCTTCCCGGAACGCTCGAGTTCGGATATAGTTCCAAGATCTTGCAGTCGGTAGGATCAACCAGTACGATCGAAATCCAGATGGGTGAAGATGAGATCCCGAACGGAACAGCGGTAATGATCAATGATCTGGATATGATCAAAGATATAAATGGCTATTCTGCTGAATACAATCCGGGAGTAACGGTTTTTGATGCAACCGTCCCCTGGATTACCGAAGCGTCCACGATGGATGAAGATGCCGATGGTCACATCGATGCATTGCTGTTGACCTGGAATGAGCCAATCGTCCCGGCTTTCTACAGCCCGGCACTGGTCGCATCCAAAACCACGGTAGACGGTTACAGCCTGAGCACCGATACATCATCTCCAATAAGCATCACGAACGATGAGATGACCATTTATCTGGAAGAGAAGGATGCTTTCGATACAGGTGCAAAACCTGGCTTTACCCTTTATCTTGATGCAGACAATTATGTGAGGTGTGATGTCGCATTCCCCGATCCAGAAGACGATACGTTAACGACCTATCACAAGGTAAGCTCACCGATCGGAGTGCTTGCAAGCGGTATCACGGATGCTGCCAATCCTTATCCGGTTGCGGTTACCTATCAGATAAAGAGCAATGGCACTGACAGGGATACCTACACAATCAGGGTCCAGTATTCCGAAGAGATCGATCCGAATGTCTGGAACCCGGATGTTGATATCGCAGACGTACCAGACAAGATTTCTGCAGCAAAAGACTTTACCGCTTATCGTACCGTAACGGTAGTGACCGATGAACAGTATCGCCTTGATCGCGTCTATGCCGATACGGAAGTTGATATCCTTGATTATAATTTGAACGGTTGCTACGGAAAAGTTGTACAGTTTACGGCAGATATAATTGGTGCAGATGCTGCAACGAGAACCGGTATTATTAATAATCTCTACTTCGGACCCGCGACGGACACTGTTCCAGCCGACGGTATCGTGTACACAGAAGATGGTATTTTTGATAAGGCCGGTAATTTTGCCCAAGTGTTTACGGCAGGTGGTTCAGGTACAGGAGATATCGTACCACAAAAAGCTGTCGTGAAGACGCCTGAATCTGCGACAGATCCAATAGCTGACCATGAACCGGAACCTTCTGCATATTCAATGACGATTACCGGAACCATTACCGATGCTGACGGAGAGGCTGTTCCTGCTGGCTGGAGAGTGTATGCATACAGCCTGAATAACCTCTATCGCTATGCACACGTATATCAGTACAACAGCGGCAGACAGGAAACCAAATACCTTGATAAAGTGGCAAGAGATCCTAACGTTGTTTCTATCAACGCTGTCTTGGCACCAGGAAAAAGCAAGAATGGTGTTTGCTATGGATCGTGCGCTATCATCGGAGAAGATGGCAGTTATGCCATGCATGCTTATGGTGAATTCACGACTCCTGGTTTCAAAGAAGGGGATTCCATCTTCCTGGTAGTTGAGAGTAACGATGCGACACCGAAACAGTATTTGGTAACCAATAACTGTAAAGATGATCAAGGTTATTATCTTGCCTGGAAAAATGATGATGTCCAGGTACACGATATAGACCTTGGCAGCTATGAGAGCAAGTCTCTTTACAAGGGCTGGAATTTTGTTTCCTTCTCTACTTTAAAGAGATACGTCGTTAACGATGGCAGCACTACACCGAATCCGGGAACTGCGTTGGTTGATGATGCTACAGGCATCCCTGTTGGTCAGAGTGTTTGCCCTGTCGTGAACGTACCCTCTATCGATAACGTTCTTTCATCTTTGAGTGGCCAGTGGGAAAGAATTTACTTCTATGATGGTTCAAAACCCGCTGGTGACGCTATCAGACAAACAAAGGCTGGCAGCACCAAGGATGTCAAGAAGGTAGAATATTTCTCTATTGGAAATGGATACTGGATTTACATTCCAGAGGTTGAAAATGCCAAGCTGGTAGTTCTCGGTAACATAGTAGAGGATAACACTCCAAAATATCGTCTGCCCGTAAAAGGGACCGGATGGAACATGGTTGGTTATTGGGGTGGTAATATCTACTATAGAGATATGCCTGAAGAAATGGCGAATCTCTTCTCGAGTGCTACCGGGAGTGCTGTGCTCGTAGATAGCATTGATTATGCTTTCGATTCCTTCAAATCATCAGTAGATCGCATCAAGACCTCCTATAAAGGTACCAAGTGCTGGTATAATCCTCCTGTAACTGATATTAACTATACAATCCTTCGTGGTCTTACCGATCTTAAGTGCGTAGGACCTGGATTCGGTTATATGATGAGGGTTAAGGGTGATTGCAACATCTCATGGCCTTAGTATCAGTTGAGGATTGATGCTCCTTAAATGGACATCAAGGATCTTGTTAATTGTGGTGAAGCCCCCCTTTAGGGGGGCTTCCCACCCACACTCCTATAAGAAATTGCTTGAAAAGCATTTGAGGCCAGTAGAGAGGAAGTGTTTTTATGCCGGATAGAAAAAAGTCGATTATAATCGTTATAATTATCGGCATTTGTACTGCTTTCTTTCTCAGTCGGAAATATACCTGGTTGTCTCATACAAGAGAAAAAAAAGGGCAGGAGGAACGTACCTTGTTAAGTGGCAAGGAGACCGCCCTCTTGTTGAATAAAATAGAAAGTCTGTTGGAGAAATCGACAGAAGGAAAAAAGACAAATACGATTGAAGAAGGGGGATTTTTCCACTCAAAAGTATATCCCAGTAAAGAAGGTTTATCGTCATCAGCAAATCAGAGAACTGGTACTGATCAGGAACCGGGGAATAAGAGCAGACAGGATTTCAGGATCAGTCTGCTTGGCCTTGAGTCAGGAAGGCAGAATATGCCCGAGACCACCCGAGAGCTCAAGAAAGATCAGGACAGAAAAGATCGGCAAAGAGATGATAAGCGATCTGAAAAAAATGGAGGATCAGACATTCAAAGAACTGGAGCCTTTATACACTTGAACCAGGATTCTTCATCGTCGGGAGGAACTGCGGTGGCTCAGAGCGGTGGTGTCTCGAAGAATCACGCGCCTCAAAAGACACCTCCGAACTCTGTAAGGCCTGATGAATCTCAATCCTGGCTTATCGAGGATCAAGAAAAAGAACCGGGAGAACCGGTAAAAAAGCCAGAGGAGGAATCGCCTACACCAACTCCCTGGAGTAACGAGATTTATGGTTATGTAAATGCAAAGGAAGGCTCCTGGGTATATGCCTATGACTCTGGTGGGAAGGAATGTGGAAGGTCTTTAGTGAAAAAAGATGGGCTCTATGGAGTAATCCATATTTACATGGATGATATTGAGACCACAGAAAAAGAAGGAATATATCCTGGAGAGTCTATTACTTTTAAGGTTGACGGGATGGTTGCTACCCCCGATAACCCGGAACAGGCTGTGTGTCAGGGAGCAAACGAATTAAAGCGGGTTGACTTACTGGTTGTCTCGGGCACTGAATCGTGAGGAGGTTAAATAGATCAATGTCTAATAAATATAAGAAAATTTTCGCTTTTATGATTGTTATTATGGTGCTGCATATAAGCGGTTTATCTGCTCGAGGGGCTTGTGATCAAATGCACTTTGATCTTAGACCGAATATGAATCCTGAGTGGATGCCAAGTCCCGGCTCTGCTGATATCATGGATATTACGGGAACTCTAACCATTGATCAACAGGTTCGGACAGGTGATGAAATAGGAGTCTTCTATCAGGGCTTCTTATGTGGAGCGACATGTATAGATAGATTTGATGGAAGTTTTCTTATAAATATTTTTAATTATAACGCTATTATCAATAATAAAGGTCCCCGGATCGGGAATGCTCTGGAAATAAGGTTATGGGATGCTAAGAAGGGGATAGAGTTGACCAGTGGCTTTCAGGTTTCCATTTTGAGTTCAACGGTGAAGGACGCTTCAGGTCGCCTCACATGGAAACATAATGACGATGAGCCATGGAGAGTTGACATAAGCTATAATTCACTTGTAATGGTTACTAAGGTTGAACCGAATGAGAATTATGCCGATCGAAGCCAGGAAATAACCATCACCGGAACAAATTATGCCGCAGGAGCGAGGGTAAGGATTGGTTCGACAGAACTGTCGCAGGTATCTTACATAAATGGGACTACCCTGAAAGCTACTGTTCCGGCACGGCTTCTCCCTGTTGGAACGTATGACGTTACGGTAATCGTAGGAGAGAGATCAGGGACGTTGCCGAATGGTTATAAGGTGCTCCCTGCTCCAGTTTCTGTAACCAAGATTGAGCCAAATGAGAATTATTCCGATCTTACACGTGAGATCACCATCACGGGAAGCGGTTTCGCAGCAGGGGCGATTGTCAAAATCGGGACCCTCGAACTGACTCAGGTAAATTACATTAATACGGCTACCTTAAAGGTAACTGTACCAGCTCAGTATTTATCAGTGGGGACTTATGATTTAACCGTGATCATTGGAAGTACCAGCACAACAGTGCCTAATGGCTTTAAGGTATTACCTTCCGCTACACCTCGACCTGCTAAACTTACGCCCGATAATGGTTCAAACGAACAAGTGGTTCTTGTCTGGATCATCGGCTCTAATCTTTTTTCGGGCTCGCAGGTAACCCTCGGTACCACTCCCCTGAAGGTTACCGGTTATTCCGGTGATGTCATTATTTACGCTGAAATACCGGCAGGATTAAGTGCCGGATCTTATCCGATAACTGTTACTACTTCAGCAGGCTTGGTAGGAGTGCTTCCTGATGCTTATACGGTGCGCTCGGCTCCAGTATCAGTTACAGGGGTTGATCCGAATAAATGCTTTAACAACCAAAGCCAGGAAATTACTATCACGGGAAAGAGCTTTTCTTCTGAATCGAAGGTTACAATCGGATCACAGGAGTTAACCCAGGTAAGTTTTGTTAATACGACCACATTGAGAGCTATTGTCCCTGCTGACTTTCTGCAAGTTGGAATCTATGATCTTGCGGTAACAGCAGGTGGAACTACAGGATCTTTGCCGAAGGGGTTTACGATTCAGTTAGGACCCGAGGAAAGAGTTAGCCTGACTCGTGGATTAAATTTGATATGCTATCCAGTAACTGTCCCTTCATCATATATTTCCTATGATTTTTTAACCCAGTATTTTACCCCTCAATCTCTTCAAAGCCTGTGGCATTATGATAATCAGAGCGAACAATGGCAAGTGGCTTACTGGAATGGCCAATCTCCTGCAGGGGACATATTCACCATTAATAATGGGGACGGATATTTAGTGTATTCCAAGGTGCACCAGGATCTCGTTTTCCCCGGAATGAATGCTTCTTTTGAAACCAATCTCTATCAAGGGATTAATTTAGTATCCTTTAGTGTTCCGAGCGCATCATTTACATCCTTCGATTTGCTTCAGGAAATGCTGGACAGGCAGGTAGAAGTCGTGGCGATTCAAAGACATGAAAAGACGAGTGGCCGGTGGTATATAGCTTTTTGCCAGTCCGGGAAACCAGCAGGGGATAATTTCCCAATTTATAAAGACGAAAGTTACATCATTTATATGAAAAAGGACAAACTCGCCTTTCTTCCATAAGAAAAATAAAAAATGAAATATGAAAAATATGAAAAGATCAAGTAAAGATAGAAGATGTAAAGATATAAGGAGGTGGTTTTTAAGGTTTGAAAAACCGGCAGATTTTTAGATTCCAAAAGCAAAAAGGAGGTGTTTTACTCAAGGAGAACATTTATACTCAGGGTGCTCTTTATTCATAACTTTTTACCGCACTGTATAAAAAGGTTATAGGGGTGTACATATGAAAAATCACAAAAGAAAGAATGCATTTGGTAAAAATGCATTATTAGTTTTTTTGAGCCTCATTTTCTCTCTCGTTCTGGGATCGAGAATAGTAAAGGCTCAATGCATCTATGTTGATCAAGCGAGTCAAGGCGTGAGCGGCCTCTCCTGGGATGATGCAGTGCCGAGCATCACAGCAGGAATAAATCTGGCCAATGATTTGGGATATAATGAAATATGGGTAGCCAGAGGCACTTATAAAGGAAAAGTTCAACTCAGCTCTAATATTCATCTCTATGGCGGGTTTGCAGGGATTGAAACAAAAAGAGAGGAAAGGGACTTCCTGAAAAATAAAACCGTCATAGACGGCGGAAATGCAACATCAGCATTGGTTGGTGCAAATGGTGTGCTCATTGATGGGTTCACAATCAGAAATGGCAAGTCACAAAGAGGCGGCGGTGTTTTTTGTGAATCCCTGGAGCCTGATAGTTATACGATCGCCATATTAAATTGTACTATTGAAAACAATACGTCAAGATATGGCGGAGGATTATACCTCTCTAATTGTATACCGGAAATTCGTAATTGTATTATTCAAAACAATACTTCCGATGAATTGGGCGGGGGTATTTACTGCTCCTGCGGAGAAGGCACGATTCAGAATAACGAAATCATACAAAATATCTCAGGCAAAGATGGTGCCGGCGTTTATGGAGAATTTTGGGGCAGGGATTTAACCTTTCAGAATAACCTTGTCTATGAAAACAGCGCAACAATTGGTTCAGGTGCTGGGCTATGCCTGGTTGATTCCAGTAATCCAGCCATTTCGAATAACAAAGTAGTAGAAAATGTATCAGGAACAAGCGGTGCCGGGATTTATTTATCCAATTGTAGTCCTGTGCTGACCAATAATACCATCGCCAGGAATTTATCCCAGGCTGGTAACTATTATGATCTGTTCTGCAGCAATGCTCTGCCAACCATTACTAATTGCATTATCTGGTGTAAACTATCCTATATGGAATCATTCGCAACCCGAGGGTTCCCACTGTCTGAGATCGAAGTAACATATTCTGACATTTTCACCGGTACTGGTATTATCCCAGCATTTAAGAATGGAACTGGGAATATTAGCCAGCCACCTGAGTTCACTGAAGACTATCGCTTGGAAGCTGGCAGCGACTGCATTGATGCAGGGAATCCAGATGTTACCTTTGCTGATAGAGATACTACCGCTAATGACATGGGTGCTTATGGCGGACCGGATGCAGGCAAAGTAGGGTGCGATTATGTAGCACCGGTTATTACTCTGGTATCAGATTCAATCTCAGTAGGAGCAGGAGATGCTCAGACTACGATTGCTAAATTTAAAGGTATTCCAAGTTTATCCGGGGAATATGGAGAAATTTATTGCGGTGAAATTCTCATGGCCGAGCTGAGGGATGACGATGGATTCCTTCCGAAGTGGAGCATTGAAGATTCAGAAGGAGCTGCACTTGATCCCAATAGTGAAATTGCTCTTGTCCTAGGTGAAAATATATTAACGGTAAAAGCTACTGATACGTATGGTAATACGGCACAGCAAAATATTACTATTACTGTTGTCGATGTTACACCTCCTGCAGTTACCTGCCCTGAAAATATTTCTGTTGAAGCCGAGGGTCCGGATGGAGTAGCAGTCGAAAATCCTGCCATTCAGGCATTTCTGGAGGACGCAGTAGTAATTGATAATATCGATAATCCGGTTGAGAGCATTATCAATAATGCTCCAGCAATATTACCACTCGGTGATACGGATGTAACTTTTACAGCTACCGACAAAGCAGGAAATGCTGCAAGTTGCACGGCTGTGGTGAGTGTTATCGATACAACCGTTCCTGCTATTACCTGTCCATCTAACATCATTGTTGAGGCCGAGGGGCCTGAGGGGACATCTGCCAGCAATACGGAAATTCAGGCATTCTTAACTGGTGCGGTCGCGGAAGATCTCGTCGATGGTTTAGTAGAGGTCACAAATGATGCACCTTCCGTATTAGGTCTTGGCGATACGGTTGTAACCTTTACGGCTATTGATAAAGCCGGTAATCCGGCAAGTTGTACAGCCACAGTGAGTGTCGTTGATAAAACTGCTCCAGTCATTACGTGTCCGGCAAATATCGCGATTGAAGCAGAGGGGCCAAATGGAGTATCTGCCGACAATAGCGCAATTCAGGATTTCCTGAAGGGTGCAGTCGCGGAAGATATCGTCGATGGTTCAATGGAGGTCGCTAATGATGCACCTTCCGCATGTGGCCTTGGCGACACGGTTGTAACCTTTATGGTTATCGACAAAGCTGGAAATTCAGTAAGTTGTACTGCTACTGTAAGCGTAGTAGATACAACAGCTCCCCTCATCACTTGCCCGGCAGGTATTACCGTAAAAACACTGAGTATGAAGGGCGTAGCGATTGGCGATACTGAAATCCAGTCCTTCTTGAGCAGTGCCCAAGCAAATGATATTGCAGATGACACGATAACGGTCGTTAATAATGCTCCAGCAGAATTTGCCCTTGGTGCCACAGTCGTTACCTTTAAGGCAATAGATCAAGCTGGAAACCTTGCAGAATGCGAAGCCACGGTAACCGTAGAGATGAAATGCTGCGGAGATGTAAATCTAGACGGAAAACTGTCTCTGGCTGATGCTCAGGCGATCCTAAACTGCTATCTCGGAACAGGCGAGTGCAACGACTACTATGATGTAAATGGAGATGGAAACGTTACTCTGCGGGATGCAGAATGTGTCTTGAATAGATATCTAGAGAAACCATCTTGTCTAGATAATACGTGCGGTAGTGTAAGTAACTAGCCTTTATCGTTTTTTAAAAAGTGTTTCTAGGGTTAGGTAGGTCATTCACGATATTAGGAGATAGGGAGTTTACGTTATGAGTAAGAATTGCAAGAAAAGCATTGCTTTTTTGGTATTAATGTTAATGGCCCTCATCTATGCTCCAATGGCCTCCGCTGCGGATGGGTTGACAGTAGATAGTCAACAGTGTACAGCAGCCGGTGGAGAAGTGGTCTTTACGATTTCAGTAACTAATGCACCTACGAGCGTAGGAAGTTTTGGATTAAAGATCAATTATGATGGGAATGTACTGGAGTATGTTAAATTTGAAAAGGGCACTCTTGTTTCAGCTTTTACATTCTGCGACCTGAGCCCTGCCGGTGCCAATACTCTAACATTTGGCGGAATGGACCTTGGTGCCGGTATTGCCAAAGGTGCAAACGGGACTATGGCAACGTTGACTTTCAATGTAAAAAGCTGTGAACCGGCTGCCATCACGCTGACCGATCTCGTCGATGAGATGGCTGGCTGGCCAGCTCAAGCTGGAGGACTTACAGCACCTATTCTGCACAACCCTGTTTTGCAGGCCATAGGTGACCAGTCTATTTGGCTTGGTGACAGTATATCTTTTACTGCCATAGCTACGGATGAAGACGGAGAAGCCATTACCTACTCATCCCCTGATTTGCCGAGTGGTGCCTATCTTGGCTCACAGAGCGGAGAATTCGACTGGACACCGAATCCGGGCCAGGCGGGTAGTTATGCTGTAACGATTACTGCAATGGATAGTACCGGCAGGACCGACTCAAAGACCTTTCAGATTACGGTTCAGGAACCTCATGCCCCGGTCTTGCAGGCAATTGGCCCTCAAACCGTGACGGCAGAGGGTACCCTTAATCTCACGGCGCATGCCGATGATATGGATGGGGACGCTATAATCTATTCAGCTACATCATTACCGGATGGTTCTTCATTCGATCCATCAACCGCGACCCTGGTCTGGATACCGACCTTAGCTCAGGTTGGTATGTATTCAGCAACGATTACGGCGACGGACTCTACCGGTAGAAGTGATTCAGAAACCTTTACGATCGCAGTAGTTCTTGCAAATATGAACATTGACAGTCAGAGTTGCGTTGGCGCCGGGGAAGAAGTAACCTTTACTATCTCAGTGGATAGCGCTCCTGCTGCTGCAAGTGCCTTTGGTTTTGAAATCAGCTATGATGAGAATATTCTTGAATATAAAAGTTTCGCTAAGGGTGATTTAACTCAAGGATTCATGCTTCTCGATGTCAGTAAACCTTCATCAAAACCAAATACCTTGAGGGCTGGAGCCGTAGGCGGTTCACAGAAAATTGAGCTGGGAAATAGCGGCTCAATCCTTAAACTGGTTTTTACGGTTAAGAGCTGTGAAATATCTGACCTTAGCCTGGTTAACATGATTGACGATGTATTCGGCTGGTCAACTATGGGAGGACAACTCGTTTTCGCTCCTGATACTGATCCTCCAGTCATCACCTGCCCGGGAAATATTACGGTAATGGCGGATGATGCCAATGGTACACCGAGCAGTAATGCTGCAATTCAGACCTTCCTGGATTCTGCTGTAGCAACGGATCTTAACGATGGTCCGGTAACGGTCATAAACAACGCTCCTGCGCAGTTCAGTATAGGAACCACGGCAGTAGCCTTCAGCGCTACTGATAAAGCTGGAAATACATCAGATTGCACAGCTATCGTAGAGGTCGGTGATACCGTTGCTCCAATTATTACCTGTCCGGCCAGTATTTCGGTAGAGGCTGAGGGAGCAAATGGTACATCTACCAGCAATGCAAATATTCAGGCTTTCCTGAATAGTGCCTCTGCTGTGGATAATATCGATGGTTCAGTGAGTGTCATAAATAATGCACCTGCCGTTTGTGGTCTTGGTGATACCATCATAACCTTCGATGCAATGGACAGTGCCGGAAATAAAGCAACATGCTCAGCTACGGTGAGTGTTGTTGATACCATTATTCCTGTCATCACTTGTCCTGCAGATGTTACGGTAGCGGCCGAGGGTGCAAATGGTGTATCGAGCAGCAACTCTGCAGTACAAGCATTCTTGAATGCAGTTCAGGCTATTGATACCGTTGGCGTCGTGGATATTATCAATGACGCTCCTGCTGTCATCGCTTTAGGTGCCCAGAATGTAACGTTCACTGCAACGGATGCAGCAGGAAATACCAGCAGTTGTACAGCTACATTGACTGTTGCTGATCTTAAGGCTCCCGATATTTCCTGCCCTGGAAATATCACGATAGAAGCAGAAGGGCCAAATGGTGTACCGGGTGATAGAGCAGCAATTCTCGCTTTTATAAATGCAGCCGTTGCTATCGATGCAGTGGATGGTGTCGTAAATGTGAACGCTACTGCTCCTGCCATGTTTGGTCTTGGCGATACGGTCGTTACCTTCACTGCAGCCGACAGCGCTGGAAATCCAGCTACATGTACTGCTATTGTAAGCGTTGTTGATAAAACCGCTCCTGACATCACCTGTCCAGGTGATATTACGGTCGAAGCAGAAGGGCCCAATGGCGTGCCAGGTAACAGCGCCGCAATCCAGGCTCTCTTGAATGGTGCTACGGCCGTTGATGCAATTGATGGTACAGTGAGTATCACCAATGACGCTCCTGCCTCATTTGGCCTTGGTGCTACATCAGTGACCTTTACTGCAATGGACAGCGCCGGAAATTCAGCTACGTGCACAGCTACAGTAAACGTTGTCGATACAACCCGTCCTGATATCAATTGCCCTGCAGGTATTACGGTGGAAGCAGTAGGGCCCAATGGTGTATCAAGCTCGGATGCTGCAATACAGGCTTTCCTGAACAATGCAACGGCGAGCGATATTGTTGATGTTTCGGTAAGCGTTACCAATAATGCTCCTGCCCAGTTCGGTATCGGAAATACAGAGGTATTTTTTGCTGCTACAGATACGGCCTTCAACACGAATAGCTGCTCTGCAATTGTAAGTGTTGTCGATACCCAGGGTCCTGCTATCATCTGTCCTGTTGGTATTACGGTAGAAGCAGAAGGACCAAGCGGCGTATCGGTGAACAATTCCGAAGTTCAGGCTTTCCTGAATAGTGCCACAGCAAACGATGCTGTCAGTGGTTTAGCGAGTGTTACGAACAATGCTCCAGATTTGTTTGGTCTCGGCGGTGATACTGATGTAACATTCAGTGCTGTCGATAGCACCGGAAATCCATCTACCTGCATTGCTACAGTAAGTGTCGTTGATCTCACAGCTCCGACTATTAATTGCCCTGCTAATATTACCGTAGAAACATACAGTGCAGATGGTGTACTGGCCAGTGATGCTAAAATCCAGGCTTTCTTAAAAGGTGCTACTGCCAACGATACCGTGAGCGGTTCGGTAGACGTTACGAATAATGCTCCTGCCAAATTCGGTCTCGGCGATACCGTTGTATCATTCAGTTGCATGGATGCGAGTGGAAATCCGGCAAGCTGTGTAGCTACGATAACAGTTAAGCAGATTGCCTCCTCTACGGGATTTTTAGGCGGTAACCTTGGCGGAGACCTCTGGGGCGCTGCACACTGGAGCGGAAGCCCCTGGAGTAGTTATACCTCCTATCAATCATCTGGCGATCTTTTTTCAAATTTCAATCAGCAACTGTACAACTTCCAGCTACAGTCATGGAATCTCAACCAACAACCGACAACGTTCAATTGGAACTGGTCAAATAATCAGCCGGTTTGGAATAATGTGCTGCAGCCATTATGGAGTTACCAGCAGCCAATATGGCCTTTATATTAGTTAGGGTATCTCGATTAAACTGATTTTTAGTAGCTTTCCCAATGGAGAGGTTATAAGAAGGAAAGGCGGGGTGTAAGCCCCGCCTTCCTAAATTAAACCAGTATAAGAAGTCCATTCAAAGGGAGCGCTTACGGTATAAAAGAAGGCTACACATTTCTCTTAGAAAGCCAATAAGTTTTGAGGGACAACAAGCCCAAGGAAAGAAGAGGTGGAAAAAAGAGAAACGGATAGAAGGAGCAGTAAGCTAAGATCAGCTTAGTTACTTCTGATTCTGATACGGTTATAAAAGCCATTAAAAAAGAATGAGGAGAGGGGTTTAGTTGTGAAAGCAAAAATTTGTTTATCCCTGGGATTATTGTTAAGCATTTCTATTATTAACGGGTTAAATATTCCCTATATAAATCCTGCAACTGTACATGCGTCACAGCAGGTTTACGTTACCGATGTGTGTACCAAATCATTTAGCGTCATTTATAGCTTATCAGAACATGGCCAAGGAATGTTTAATCTACGGGTTTATGATAGTATGGGAAGCCTGATACAGCAGGCTGGAGTAACAATAGAAAATGATCCTGCCCCAGCACACGCTGCACCACATGAGTCTATGCTCAATGAGGTTATCAGATTCACGGTAAAGGGGCTGGAAGAGAACACAAGCTATTTTTATCAACTTACCTCTGATGGCGTGGCTTCTATTCCGCCGGACAATCCTACTTATTACGGGGAGGATTACATGGTTACAACTGAAAAGTTGAACGGAGCCGGATATCTGAACGAAGGGAATATCGTAACCAACGATACGTTGATACTTCCGTCTTTTCATGCAGGTGATAATTCTCTCATCGGCTCATCGGTAATTCTTGTCAATATTCTCGATAGCCAGAACAATCGAATGAATGATTATTCATTATCAGCCTGGGCAGGCTCGTGCATTCTTCCTGAAGAAAATTATGCTTGTATAAATTTAAACAATCTTTTTAATCAAAATAAATTACCTCTTGAACTAAACGGCGGTGAGAAAGCTGAGATAATCTATGTAAATGAGGCACAGAACCAGGTGAACAGAGAGGTAAAATTTATGGCGGATATCCCACAGGAGTCTAAAATAACAACCTCTTATGGGCCAAAGGTTATCCCGCAGCCAAGGATTGCAAATTTCTATTATAGAGATGAAGATCACGATGGGTTCGGAAGTATGGATTATTCGCTTTTTTTCAGACTTACTCCTCCATCAGGATACAGCAAGGAGGATAAAGACTGCAATGACTTGAATGCACAGATATATCCGGGAGCAGATGAGCTCTCCGATGGCCTGGACAATGATTGTGATGGCGAAGTTGATGAAGGTTTATGTAACGGTGATCTTAATGGAGATAAGCTTATCACTCCCGCAGATGCGCTGGCTGCTTTCAAGTGCTACCTGGGATCTGGTGCCTGCTCTCCCTGCGCAGATGTAAATAAAGATGGTTTAGTCACTCCATCTGATGCACTTTGCCTGTTCAGAAAATATCTGGGTACAACAAATTGCCTGGATTGATAACTAAGAGTTTAACAGTTTTGAATTGATTTATTTTACTGCTTTCATTTCCGTGGACCCTTTTCCCTCATAAATAAGAGAGGGAGAAGGGCCCACTCCCCTCTTTTGATAATCAGACCGCTGATGAATCAGTCAAGAACGATTGACAATTTCTTTTACGATATAGGTCTTTTTATCCTGCGATTCATGGTATGTGCGAATTAAAATTTCGGCTAAGAGCCCAATCATTATAAATTGCACGCCAAGAATACATAAAAGAATAGCCAGCAAAATAAGGGGATTTTTGTGTACCCAGATCCCTTGATAATACTTCTCGATCAGAGTCACGAGACCAGTCAGGAATCCTGATCCAGCCAGGATCATACCAAAGGTTCCGAAAAAGTAAATAGGGCTGGTCGAATAATCACAGAGGAATTTTACTGTAATCAGATCGAGAATAACTTTTGTAATTCGTAGAATACTATATTTGGAGGTTCCAGCGGTGCGCGGGCGGTGATTGACTTCAGCTTCTGTGACCCTTGCTCCTAACCAGGATGCATAGGCTGGGATAAAGCGGTGCATTTCACCGTATAATCTGATATTTTTAATAATTTCTCTTTTATATACTTTCAAGGTACAGCCATAATCGTGGACAAATACCCTGGTCACAAACGCAATAAGCCGATTGGCGATAAGAGATGGGAGCTTTCTCATGAGAAAGGCATCTTTCCGTTTCCTTCGCCAGCCACAGACAACATCGTAGTCTTGATTTTCTACCATATCCACAAGCATAAGGATGTCGGCAGGATCGTTCTGCCTGTCGCCATCCATTGATACGATCACCTCACCTCTGGCTATATCGAATCCGGCGCTCAGGGCAGCGGTCTGCCCGAAATTACTGCGAAAGATAATGCTCTTTACATGAGAATCTTCCTGACAGATGCTTTTGAGTACCTGACAAGTGCGGTCAGTGCTCCCATCATCCACGAATATGATCTCGTAGGGTCGAGAATAGGAATGAAGGGCCAGGGTTATTTCCTGAAAAAGTGGATACACATTTTGTTCTTCATTGTAAGCAGGAATAATAATCGAAAGATAAGGTTTTTGATATTCAGATTTATCCATGATTAATGTATTTTGGCCTAAGGTCTTAAGTTAAATTTTTTTGTTTCCTTGAACTAATCTTGAGAAAGCTGATTCAGTTTTTTCATGATCGCGGGCCTGGATTCAGGGTTAATTTCGGCAGCTTTCAGGTACAGCTCCCTAGCCTGTTTTCTATCTCCCATTCGCCGGTAGGTTTCTCCGAGGAGCATATACCAGCGGGGGTTTTGCGGTTCAAGATTTATGAGTTCCTTTCCATCATCGACAGCTTTTTGAAATTCTCCAGTGGCCAGGTAAATATTCTGGAGAATAAGTCTGGGAAAGATGAGTTTGGAATTATTTTTAATGCTCCGGTTACATTCTTTAATAAAGGCTGGGATATCCTGAGATTGAATTCCTTCATTTTCGAAGGTGAGTACCGGATGCAGGTGAAAATATCCATCTCTTTGAATGAGTTTTTGATTTTCGGGCAAGTTCCTGATATAAACAACATTACGGTCATCGAAGTAAACCAGGACCCATTCTCCGGTTTTCTGAAGATACTTAAAATGATCGATAAGATTATCCTGTTGATAGTTAAGAATAATGTAATCGATATGGTATTTGTGGAAGAGTTCATCGAAGGCTTGGACGCTTACCATAGCTCGCTGATGTTCGAGGTAAAGGTTTTCTCCATATGGGAGGTCGCGAGAATCCATGACCACTCTGGTTTCGGGATAGAGTTCGTGAACGATGTAAGTTCCGTAGGTATATGGGTTAAAACAATTTCCCTTAATGTGATTTTTCTTGATGTATCGAACTGCCTCTACCGGCATGTTGGAAGCGACCCCAAGACCGAAAGCCTTTCGACTTCCTTTTCGATAAAAGTATCCGTATTGGAAGGTCATGGCAGTAAGTCCGATAGCAATAATAAGAATGATAACCTTACAGAGAATGTCTGTTTTGATCATTCCCTTTTTGTTAAGAACGAAATCGATGAACCGATCGAAATTAAGGCACATAATCGGAGCCGTGGCCAGGGCAAATGTAGTTATATTCCGGTGCATTTTAAGAGACATGGTAAGAAAGAGTGCACTAAGTGCTGCATTCGTGATGTCGAAGTGTTTCCAATCAAGCAGGAATGAAATGCCCAATAGGGCCATCCAGATAATGAAATAAACAAAGGCATAGGATGCCATAAAGGTTTGACTCTTGAAAGGCGGCTGCCATTCATATATTTGTGACATAAAGATTTTTTTGGTGGTCAGCTCGAAAGGGTAGGTATAAATATTGATACCATGTGGATTGATCGAAAGAACCATGCCTGAAATCAGCCAGATGATCCAGAGTTTTTTCAGCCTGGATATGGAAAGGATATCGCTTTGAACGAAAGACCAATGTCGATTCACGATCGTCCTGCTCGTTTCGAAAAAGGCAAAGAGGGTAATGATTCCCATGCCGACTACAAATCCCCCATGAATGTTAACCCAAAGAAGTGAGAGAACCGGTAACCACCATAGGTAATCCTTGTGGCGGTATTTATAGGCAAAGAGAATGTAAAAGAAAATAGGGACAAACATTTCGGTAAACATGTGTGGACGGCTCAAAAAGCGGACTGCTGCATTAAAAAGAGTAAAAACTATTATAGGATATAAAACCGACCATCGGTCTTTGGTTAGCCGGCAGGTAGCGACCATGAATACCGTCAATATCATGACCATGAAGGCTTTGAAAAAGATAAGGGCGTTGACTGCGCCAATCTGAAAAAGCAGGTAATAAATAACGCCGGCCAGCCATTCATGATTAACCCAGGGCATGCCGATAGTTCTAAATGAGTAGGTATCAGTATAGAGAAAGTGGCGGCCTTTAAGGATAAGCTCTCCGTTTTTCAAGTGCATCCAGATGTCATTATTAGACATTTGCGAAATATTAAGAGCGAGTGCAAGGGTTAGAAGGCAGATAAACAGGCCGATAACGAGGGCTTTATCGACTGGCAGAAATTTTTTAAATTCGGGTTTGTTCTCTATTTCAGCCAACCGTGTATTCTTTTCTCCAAGTATAGTCTTAGGCTCCAATTCCTCTAAAACGTAGTCTTCGACTTCACGGATAGGGCAACCGTATTCGTGGGCGAGATGAAGTATAGAAAATTTCCCGTAATTGTTCAGGATGAATTTTTTAGTTTTTTCTTTCAATGGCATGGCCGTTGGGTTCCTTTTTTAAAGTAAAGCCATGGGCAAAAAGTGTAGTAATAGTGGAATAATAACATGATAGCAGTGTCAGATATCGTGGCTAGAGTAACATTAAATCAACTGTTTGTCAACAAAGTATAACCTGGTCAGATAACCTTAGAGGCGTCGGCGAGTTGGCGCACCTGTAGCATCTATCCTGTCACCGACAAAATCGGGGGCGCATATCTTAAATAACAACTATAATAATAATGTATTTCAGGTAAAGTTTTTTAAGGAGAATAATGGTCCGGTTTTTATCAGCTAGCCAAAAGGGGCTCAGGCTGAGATGATAAATCAAGATCAATAATCCGTATGATATAATTCTCCTTCTCTTTGAGAAGGTCAACGGTTTTACTTTCTTTAAAATCAAATCCGTCACGATCGTAGCATAAAGAAACTACAGGGCTTAAAGGAGCCCCTTCGTTTATCATTATTACAATGCCAATTTCACCGCTGGCAAGCCGTACGCAGGTTCCAGGGGGGTATATAGAGAGTGAATTGACCAGACCATTGGCAACGATTCGGTCGAGTTGACTTTTGGAAAGATGAAGAATCATCTGTATAGCATCATAGGGGTGTGTACATTTTCGGTAAGGGCGAAAATGGGTGAGGGCTTCGTAACAGTCAGCCAGGGCGATAATTTTAGCAAACTCATGAATGTTTTTTCCTTTGATGCCTTCAGGGTAGCCGCTTCCATCTTCTCGTTCATGCTCCTGAATAACCGCTTTTTCCAGATCCTCGGTAACGCGGGTAAATCGATCGAGAAGAAGAAGCCCGTTATTGGGATGCAAAAAGATATTGTCCCGATGCTCTTTGGTGAAGGTTTCGGCTGAATAAATCATACCTTCTAGAGCGAACATCCCGATATCGTGCATTAAAGCAGCAAATCCCAGTTCGAGGAGTTCGTCGTCGGAGTAGTTTAAAGCCCGGCCTATCAGCAGGGAGAGAATGCAAACGTTAATAGAGTTGTGAAGGAGGAATTTTTTTTGGTTTTTGACAAGAGTAAGCTTAAGAATCTCGTGATAATCCGAAGGAAGTTGTGAAATAAGCTCTTTGAGAAGAGTCTTCATCAGGACAGCCTTTCTCTCGGCAAGCGGAGAGGAAGCATTGATAAGGCTTTCGAAGTTGATAGTCAGGATGTCATAGATTTCCGAATAATGAGATCTGGCAGAAAAGTGGTGCTGATTAATACGAATTAAATTATTTTGCTTGATAGGGTCGATGATCTCTTTCATTTTTTAGTTTCCTTATTTTGAACCTAATCCAAAATTCCCCTATTAAATTAAATAGCAGTTCTTGACGAAAGGTTCAAGTGAAAAGTTCAATCTCGGTCAGTTTCACCTGTTTTTTTTTGAGAAAAATTCTGCTCTCTTTTGTAAGTCGGTATTCCTGAATAAAAATTACTCTTTCAGGTGGTGCACGATTACAAGAGCATGTATGATTATCTGTTCGTTGTATTGTAGAGCATGGTGTACAGTTCATTTCACTGGGGTGGCTATGGTTTGTATCATAAAAATAAGCTTGATTTGTACTGCAACTTTATGTACCATAAGAGCATCTAATTGCTTTAACGTGTGTTTTCTGCGGAGATACGCATTAAAAAGAGTAGGCTTTTACCTGCTCCAGTTGACAGGGCGAGTAAAAGGTGTTATTACTTAAAGGTAACAATTCCCATTATGTACAGGAAACGGTTTAACCATAGAAGTTCACAAAGAAATACTATCTAAATAACCTACATGAGAGCAAAAATTCTCAATTCACAAGTGATTGCGTGATTTAAAGTGGAAAAATATTTTTGTATTCACGGGCACTTCTACCAGCCTCCTCGGGAAAATCCATGGCTAGAGGAAATTGAGGTTCAACCCACAGCCAGCCCCTATCATGATTGGAATGATAAAATAGCTGCTGAGTGTTACTCCCCCAATTCCGCCTCTCGCATTATGGACGGCAAGAATCAAATTCTCAAGATTATCAACAACTACAAAAAGATGAGTTTTAATTTCGGCCCTACACTTCTTTCCTGGTTGAAAAAGTATGTGCCGGAAACCTATAGCCGGATCATTGATGCGGATCGAATCAGCCGGCAGGAAAGATCAGGACATGGGAACGCGATCGCTCAGGGCTACAATCATCTCATTATGCCACTTGCTTCGAAAAGGGATCAAAAAACCCAGGTCATTTGGGCAATCAGGGATTTTGAGTATCATTTTCAGAGAAAGCCTGAAGGCATATGGCTGCCCGAAGCAGCGGTCAATCTTGAGGTATTACAGACCTTGAGTGAGGAGGGTATTCAGTTTACCATTCTGGCTCCTCATCAGGCACGGAGGATCCGCAAGATCGGGGCTGAAGAGTGGATGGATACCGGCCAGGGGAACATCGATCCGACTCTGGCTTACAAATGCTTCCTTAAGGATGGCCGGTCGATTGTTCTCTTTTTTTATGATGCTCCCATCTCTTTTTCCATTGCTTTCGACCGGGTGCTCGAAAGCGGGGATTATTTTGTCCAGAGAATCATGAAAGGGTTTAACGATGGCCGGGTCTGGCCTCAGATTCTCAATCTGGCCACGGATGGGGAATCCTACGGTCATCATTTTAAATTTGGTGAGATGGCTCTGACTTATGCACTCGATTATATTGAAAGGAATAATATTGCCAGGCTGACCAACTATGGCGAGTATCTGGAGAAGCACCCTCCCAAGTTTCAGGTTGAAATCTTTGAAAATTCATCCTGGAGTTGCGCTCATGGAATCCAGAGATGGCGCGCCAATTGCGGGTGCAATTCCGGAAGGTATTATGGCTGGAACCAGCAATGGAGGCAGCCTTTGCGTGAGGGCCTGGATCGACTGAAGGTGATGCTGGATGAGATCTTTGAGAGGGAAGGCGTGCGTTATCTGAGTGATCCCTGGGAAGCCAGAAATGCCTATATTGACGTTATTCTCAACCGGAACCAGGAAAATGTCGAGCGATTTCTGGCTGCTCATCAGCAAAGGAGCCTTGAAGCGCAGGAGCGGGTGCTGGTTCTGAAGCTTATGGAGATGCAGCGCTGCGGCCAGCTTATGTTCACCAGTTGCGGCTGGTTTTTTGATGATATTTCAGGAATCGAGACGGTTCAGATTATGAAATACGCGGCCAGAGCCATTCAATTGGCCAAGGAAGTCGCCGGATCGCCATCGACACCGGACATCGAAAAGGTGCTTCTCGACAAGTTAGCCGAAGCCAGAAGCAATCGCCCTGAGATGGGAACGGGAGTGGACATTTACAGAAAAGTGGTTCTTCCTTCCCAGGTTGATTTTCGCAGGGTTCTGGCTCACTATGCCATCAGCTCGCTCTATGAGGATTACGGCACCCAGCAGGAGATTTACAGCTATCGGGTAATAAAGAGGGATTTTGAAAAAGCAGAGGCCAACTCCAGTCATCTGGCTATCGGTGAAGTCAAGGTTTTAAGCCTGATCACTCAGGAAACGTATGATGCTGCTCTTTTCGTTTTCCACCCTGTTGGTCTCGATATCCGCTCCTACGTTCTCACTGAGTCAGAAAAAGAGATGCACTATCAGAAAGTCAAAGATATTTTAATGAGAAGCTTCGCCACCGCGGATATCGAGGTAGTCAACCGGATCATCGCTGAAAACTTTGGGACAGCCCCCTTGAGTCTGGGTGAATTGTTTCTGGAGGAGCGCATCAAGATTACCTCTCAGATCAGTAATCATATCCTCAAACACTTCACCGATACCTACCGTAACCTTTACCGTGAACATTACCAGATGATGGAATATCTCCGGGAATTGGAGGTCCCGGTCCCCAAGGGATTCATGGTGGCAGCAGAATATTTTCTGTATGATGAATTTATCAATGAATTAAAAACCCTATCTATGCCAGCGGGCGATGACAGCAGGAATCGCCTTTTGAGCATTATCCAGCAGGCCGAACACTGGCAGGTGAAGCTCTCGACTCAGGAAGTGGAACTTTTGACCCGTCACCAACTGGAAAAAAGGCTCCATCTGCTCTCACAAAAGCCATCTACAGATGATTTTGCGACTATTCAACTGCTTTTTTCCATAGCTGACAAACTTCGGCTGACGCTTAACCTGTGGCAGATGCAAAACCATTTTCAAAATCTTCTGCAAAACTATCACGGAGTGCTGCGAGGCGAAATTTCGGCTCTGACTCATGAAAGAACCGAAGAGCTGCGTCAGTTAGGCAGACTGCTGAAATTTAATGTGGACAGGTAATGTCATGTTGGACAGGTCAGGTAATACAAAGATTGTCATCCGTATTGTCTGATCAGGGGACCGGCCATCATTGTCGCTCCATCGTTATCGCTTCGTCGTTATCATTCCGCCTTTGCGGTTTGATCGGTATCTCTATCTTCTTCCAATTATCATTTCTCCTTCGCTTCTAATCTTCAGTGATTTTCCTCAGCACCAGGCCGGTGGGCAATTTCGGGTAGAAGAAGGTTGATTTTTGGGGCATCTTTAGTCCAATTGAAGCGATCTTGCTTACCATCTGAATTGGGGTCGGGTTTAAAAACAGAGCCATCTGGTATTCATCGCTATTCACCGCCCTGACAGCTTCATTGGGGTCATGGGAAAATCCCAGGTATGCCTCCTTGTTTTCGATTGCATTTTGGCCCAGAATCCGGTTAACGAAAAGGTGATCCAGAATGGTCACATCCAATTGTTTACAGACGAATGGCAGGCTTCCCGGTATTTCCCGGTCTAAATCTATCCCAGGCTCTAAAGAGAGCAGGTAGTAGTTCTTATCTCCCATATACAGGCCGTAGGCAGGCACTGCGTTTCTTCCTTTTTCGGACAGGTGAAAGAACATTCTTTCACGGGCCTGCCCTTCGGTAGTGATAATGCCGTCAAAGGAAAATCTTTCCACCCTGAAGCATTGCTGAGCAACCGATTTCCAGCTCTGGAAATTTTCAGAGATTTTGAGCAGCCGGTGGTAGGGGAGAATCGTCAGTCCTGGGTCATCCATATTCGAAAAATACATCATCACGTAAGAGCATTCCTCCCGGGTTGCGGCAGCGGATGCAGGCAGCGAAGAGCACATTTGCCGGCAAAAATTGAGAGCGGTTTCATATCTGTGGTGCCCGTCGGCGATAAGCACGGGTTTTGGTCCCATTTCCTCTATGATTCCCTGTATGATTCGGCGGTTTACCGCTCTCCAGACCCGATGGACAACCCGTTCTTGGGATACGATATCGATAAATGGTTTTGTTTCAGATTTGGCTTCATTAAAAAGATCATTGGTTATGTAACTGGGGTCGGAATAGAAGGCAAAGATCGGGCTGAGATTGGTTTTACAGGCTTGAATCAGTTTTAATCGGTCTTCTTTTGGCTTGGATAATGTTTTTTCATGAGGAAGAATCTTTCCGGAACCGAATTCCTCCAGTTTAATGAGAGCTGTGAATCCTTTTCGGACCAGTTTCATGGTGCTGTCCGGAATGGTATATTCATCTTCCATAATGTAGATGCAAGGTTCATGGTCTTTTTGCAGGATCTCTTCCTTAAGCCAGGATTTCAAAAAAAGATGTGCACGCGTATATTGGTTCGATGTTGCGCAATCCTGCGATTCGGTTTTTCCTTTAATAAGTCGTATGATATTGTACTCGCTGTTTTGATAAAGCTTTTCTCTGGCCTCATCGGAAATAACATCATACGGAGGCGCGATAACGGAAGACAGATTCTGGATACGCTCTTGATTATAGATAATACCTTGAAAAGGTTTAATTTCAGCCATGCTTATAACTCCTTAGTGTCGTTCCCCCAAGGTCCATCCGGCAGCAGCAGCAGTGGGGTCGCCAATGAGTCTTTCGAGATTGGAACTGGTGACCAGTTCAAGCTGCGGGAAAGACTCGGGTTCATGGGAAAATAATTCGTTTATTAAGGATGGGTCGATCTTGAGTTTTTCAGTTTGAATCTTATGAATGTCCCACGTTTTGACTAATTCCACTATGCCTTCTTTTCCCTGTCGAGAGAAAGTATCACAGAGTACAGCCAGTATCGCACAGGAGCCTGACCTGACAGCGACCTCGGCGGATCGAATCGCAGTTTGATCGCCATTGAAAGAAACAGCCATACCTCCGGCTTCTCTTACCCAGGTAAGGGCTGCCGCGTCAAGGACGCTACAGCCTAAGTAGAGAATATTTTGAGCGGAGTTCCCCGTTTTTTCAAGGCTGTCGATAACGGCTTTTACTTTTTCATCCCCCCAAAGGGCGGGAGCCCGCGTCATAATGTCTCCTATCTGCATGCTGGCAATCTCTTCTTCAAAGATAATCTTGAGTCTTTGATAATAGGGAATGTGCTCCGATAGGATTTCTGTCGGGGGGTGAGCCTCTTCCTGCGCCGGCAAGGGCATTTTAACGATTTCATCTGCCAGATCTTTCAAGGTCTCTTTTTCCGATTCATCAATGGAAAAGTGGTCCAGGTCGAGTGGCGTATAATAGATTTCAGACTCCTGAAAGCCGAGCAGATAACCCAGAGACTGGACAAAGGGTCGATAGCCAGAGCTGATCAGGAAATATGGGATGGCGGTTTGAGAAGCCCGGTCAAGGAAATTTCTGGCCCCGGGCATAAGGGAGATACTGACGGTAGAATATTCTTCTATTCGCTGATCAGTAGCTCCAAAGGCCTTAAGAAAGGGCAGGAGATACAAAAGGTAGGCACCGGCTCTGCACTCCTGCCCTTGCTGTGATTCACCGAAAGAGTATGCGTACCTTCGCAGATGCGAAAGAAGGAGGTTTCCCTGCGGGATAAAATAGTGAGCGAGCTCCAACGCATTGTTATTCCAAGTAATTAAACCTTGGCAGGCCAGATTGACCTGCCGTCGGAAATGTTCTGTTTTCACCTGCATTCCTGAAGAAAGCAAAAAAAATGTCTAAATGGTTTCTAATTCCTCTTCGGCAAGTTCCCCCTCTTCTTCCCCTTCTTCTTTTGACCCATCTCCTGTTTCTTCTTCATCTTGTTGGTCCTGTTCATCCTCTTCATCATCATCTTCCTGTTCGATGAGGAAATCTTCAATCTCATGAGTCAGGCAGCCCCCGGATGATTGGGGTTGGTCATCCCGTATGACCTTTTGATCTTCCAGCTTGAGGATACCTCTCAAGATATCCTTGATCGTAAGGATGAGCAGAGGGCTTTCCAGATCCTCGCCAGCTTCTTTGATGGCTTTGAACAGGGGAAGGTCTTCTCCTTCAGTGGCAATGAGTTGGGCCAGGGATTGATTTTTCATCTTCCTGTCAAGATCATGCCAATAGGATGAAAATTCTCTTTTCCTGATGGGGTAATGGCAATAGGCGATAGGAACGCCCCATTCGGTATCCTCTTCAGTCAGAAGATAGAGAGTGGCACCGGATACAGCGCTCCTGGTTCCAATTAATTGCCAGATGACTGTCGGCCAATTTCCGGAAGGTCCGTCCGGGAGAGCGGATCGAAACCGGACAGTCGTATGCCGTTTAATGAATTCAACCGTAACTGCGGGCGTGTAACCCACTAATAAGGCGATATCTATCGGGTAGCTGGAAATTTTTTCGATTACCTGGTTGTGGTATTCCTCCTGCCAATCGGATAGGTTGCCGGTTTCACCCGTTTGAGCATGCTGACTTCCCTGAAATTCACGAGAAGAGTGTGTAATAAGGTTGATCCCGAAATCCTGGACAGATGAGAAGAACTGATCACTTTTTGGATCTTCTCCTTTTCGACGATTGCAAAAAATGTAAGCAAAATGTACGTCAAGGCCCAAATTCTGGATTGTGCTATAGGTAGCGGTGAAGAGGTCATGGGCCTTCGTATCCTCAGCAGTGGTAAACCATCCTATGGTCAAAGACATAGCTTGTTTATTCTCTCCCTCATACAATAAGATTTTTATACACGGTGACAGTACGGATTTTGCGTTTTTAAGTGCCTATTCCAGTTACCGGCTGGAATTAAATCTGTATTTCTCCTGGCTTTCGGTCTCTGCAAGCCCCCCCCGGCGCTCGAAGGTCAGGGTTACTTCGCTTCTTGTGTCTTAAAAAGCCTTAAGCCAGCCCGGTCTTTCTATAGAGAGCAGGAAAGTCAATATGCTGATCAATGAGTTCAATGGCACGGGACACTTTTCGTTTGTCCCGAACCCGGATCCGGCCGAATATCCTCTCTACCTGTTCTACTGTAGCCAGGGTATCATCCTTAGCCACCAGGATTGGTACGTGGTGTTCTTCTGCCTGGGCTAAAATTATCTCGCTGGGGTACATATTACCGCTCAAGACAATGCATTTGGTAGATGTCTCCAATGCTGCCAGTTGTATTTCCGGACGATCTCCACCGGTAATGACCGCTTTATTCTTTTTTTGCCGGAAATATTTCAGAGCCTTATCAACGCTCATTGCGCCGACGGTATAGTTTTCCACCAGTTCGTCCAGCCTTTCATTGCAGCAGAGGACTTCAGCATTCAGCGCAGCGCTTAATTCCTTAACGGTAACCGCATTCAGAAGCTGGTCATAGGGGATAATGCCGAAGGTATCGATTCCTTTAGAACTCAAAAATGGCATGATTCTGCGCTGGACATACTCGATTCTCTCCGGTGCCACCCGGTTCAGGATAACACCCAAAAGGCGATCGCCCAGGGATTCCTTCACCCCGAGGATACAATCCACGCAGACTTCGTTGGTAAAACGATCGATCAGGACCACTTTGGTATCAAGGAGTTCCTTGACAATGTATAAGCCTGACAGGCCCAGGAATGCGCCCTCATACAGGTCGCTGCCTCCTCCGATCAGTACGATATCGCGATCTTCCGATAATTTCCGATGGGCTTCAAGGAGTTTCTGCTCCAGCCCCTCTGCTTTGTTTCGATAGGCCTGCACGACCATGTCCTGCGTAACGACAATGGGGCAGATGGTTTCAAGGGGTTCACTGAGGGAGAGAGCCCTGGCGATAAAGATAGCGTCCTCGTCCGTGAGGCTCTCACCTACCTGGGCAGTGGGTTTACCGATAGGTTTCATGTAGCTGAAACGAAAACCATCCCTGGCAAACCGGGTCCCAAATCCCAGACTGACAAGACTCTTTCCCGAATACCCACCCGTTGAACCAATATATAAGGAAATCATTATTTTTTTTCCTCCAGAGCAAAGAGGTCAGGATACTTTTAGTTTGGGCTGATGGTAAATCGAGCATCTACGGCCACGGCCCCCTGACCGGATTCTTTCATAATAAGCGGATTAACATCCGCTTCCAGAATTTCAGGAAAATCAACAGCCAGTTGTGAGAGGCGCAAAAGGGCATCTACGATGGCATTGATGTCCACGGATTTTTGCCCCCGTACCCCTTTGAGCATGGGGTAGGATTTAATTTCGGTGATCATGGCCTGAGCGTCCTCTGAGCTGATCGGGGCAATGCGGAAAGATACATCTTTGAGAACTTCGACGTAGATTCCGCCAAGTCCGAACATGATAAGAGGACCAAATTGGGGATCCCTGGCCATGCCCAGAATGACTTCCCTGTTCCCTTCATACATTTTTTGGATGGATACGCCCTGAATGATCGCCTGAGGCATAAACTTTTGCACCTTGGACATGATTCCAAGAAAGGCGGTGTGAACCTCATCCGGGCTGTTCAGTCCTACCCGCACACCTCCTACATCGGATTTGTGAAGGATATCCGGAGAAACGATTTTCATGACTACCGGATAGCCGATCGCATCAGCCAGTGCCACGGCCATATCGGAGTCTTCCGCAACCCTGGAGACCGGAACTTCGAACTGGTAAGCTGCAAGGATCTCCCGCGCTTTCAGGTCACCGATTTCAAGGTGCCCTGAGTTTCGAACCTGGTTAATGATCTGACGGACCCTGGCCTTATCCGCTTCAAAGGAAACGTGTGTTAAAGGGGGCTGCTCCTGCCATCGCCGGTATTCCCACATGGTGTGAAAAGACTCTATGGCATGCTCTGGATAGCTGTAATTGGGAATTTTGTACTTGGCCAGTCTCTCGATTCCTTCCCTGACGGCATACTCCCCCATGAACGAGGCCAGAATCGGTTTTTCCGTAGTCATGGAAACCTCGCCAATGATCTCTGCGGTTTGAGGAATTTCAGTCATGGCCTGCGGCGTGAGAATCACCAGGATTCCGTTCACTCGTGGATCTTCCAGCACCACCTCCAGGGTTTTCTGGTATCTATCCGCTCTGGCATCTCCCAGGATATCCACGGGATTATAGACCCCGGCCGCGTGAGGAAGCACTGCGGTCAGTTTGTCGGTTGTTTCTTTACTCAAAAAGAAGAGGTTAATATTGTTTTTTTCCGCTGCATCGGCCGCTAGAATGCCAGGTCCCCCTGCATTGGTGATGATAGCCAGGTTCGGCCCCTGAGGCAGCGGCTGGTAGGCAAAGGCCAGTGCATAGTTAAAGAGCTCCTCGATAGTCCTGGCCCGAATGACGCCTGACTGCTTGAAGGCAGCTTCGAAGGCTACATCCGCACCGGTAAGACTGCCGGTGTGCGATGATGCTGCCCGCGTGCCGGCGGAGGTGCTCCCCGACTTGGTAATAACGATCGGTTTGACCTTGCTCACTTCCCCCGCTTTGTGCATGAACTCCTGACCCCGCTCGATTCCTTCCAGGTATCCTAAAATGACCTTGGAATCAGGATCCTGGCACAGAGCTTCCATGGTATCGCTCTCGGCAAGGTCGGCTTTATTGCCCATACTGATGAATTTGGAAAACCCGATTTTTTGACCGACAGCCCAGTCGAGGATAGCTGTGCCGAGTGCACCCGACTGTGAGAAAAAAGCGATATTTCCTCTTACGGGCATTTCGCTGGAGAACGATGCATTCAGGCTGGTGGAAGTATTGATGAGTCCGAGACAATTCGGCCCCAGAATCCTTATTCCAAGCTCCTGAGCAGTCTGGAGGACTTCCCGTTCCCTCTGAGCGCCTTCCTTTCCGGACTCCTTGAAACCCGCAGAGATGATAATGATTGACCTGATCCCCTTCTGGGCGCACTCAACGAGCGCTCCCTGGACATATTGGGCCGGAATGACAATGATAGCCAGGTCTACCTGGCCATCCGGGAGATCCGCGATTCTGGCATAAACTTTCTTCCCCAGAATGCACGTAGCTTTTGGATTGATAGGATAGATTCGTCCTGAAAATCCACCGAGAAGGAGATTTTTGACAATTTCATGGCCAACCTTCCCCTGTTCACGCGAGGCACCCACGATAGCTACTGACTGTGGAGAGAAAAATTTTTCGAGCATTTCTTACCCTTATTGATCCCTTTGGATATTGACCCCTTGGATATTAACTCCTTGGATATTGATCCAGCGGACAATGACCGCCCGGGCATTCATCCTTTAGGCATTGACCTCTGAATATCAACCCCTTGGACATTGATCCGTTGAGTATTACCTCTTTGAGGTTTCCTTTTTGGCGGCTTTTTTAACCGCCTTTCTAATTACCACCACTCCGTTATTAGCTCCTGGAACAGCTCCTTTTATTAAAACCAGGTTTTGTTCCGGACGGACGTCCTCAATTTTCAGGTTCTGTATCGTTACCCTCGAATTTCCCATGTGACCGGCCATTCGCAAGCCTTTAAATACACGGCCCGGATAGGTGTTACTGCCAACCGACCCTCCGTGCCGGCTGTAATCGTGGGTTCCGTGTGACCCCGGTGCGCCGCGGAATCCATGCCGTTTGATAACGCCGGCAAATCCCCGGCCCTTTGAGGTTCCCACAACATCGATGTAATCTCCTGCACTGAAAAAATCGGCCTTGATTTCCTGGCCTACTTCATACTGGTCAATTTCCGAGTCATCCAGCCGAATTTCCTTGAGAAATTTTTTCGGACTGAGGCCAGCTTTTTTAAAATGTCCTTGCAATGGTTTGTTTGTCCGGGACTCTCTTTTATCCAAAAATCCCAATTGAAGGGCGTTGTAATGATCGGTCCCCTTTACCTTTTTTTGCACTACCGTGCAGGGGCCCACCTGGATTACGGTTACCGGAACCACTTCTCCGCTTTCTCTTAAAACCTGCGTCATTCCAATTTTTTTCCCTATAAGACCCATCGGCATATTTACTCTCCTTATTCTACCGGCAATTCATTTATTTCTATTTATTGATAATTTTTTTTATTTATCTGGTCGGTATCTGGTCACTACCTCAGTCAGTCCCTGGTCGCTATCTCGTTACTGTCTGGTTTCTATCTCATTCTCATTACTATCTCGTCATTTATCTTATGATTAATTAACAATCAATTACTTAGGTGATTGATTAATGATTGCCTAAGTGATTGATTATTTTTATAATTATTAATTAATCTTATAACTATTAAGCTTTATTATTATCAATAATTATTATTAATAATTATTATTGATCACCTTGAGAACTATCAATCCTCTATTTATCAATCTTGAATTAAGGCTTAGTCTAAGATGAGGTTTTGATTATGGCATTTTCCCTGCCGAATGTCAAGATGGGTTCATGGCACGGCATCACCCCTTTGCCTCTTCTTTTGGTAGAGGCAAAGGGGCGTGGTTTTTGTGGAATCGATCAAAAGGCAGATCCGGAATTTATAAAGAAGCGTGCTTTTTCAGAGCAGTTTCGTAAAGATTAACATACTCTTTGGCCGAAGCTTTCCATGAACGGTCTTCGTTCATGCCATTTTTCATAAGCTTCAGCCATTTCTGCTTATCTTCAAAAGCACTGATGGCCCTCTTTACGGTCTCAAGCAGTGCCTGGGCTGAATATTCAATAAATTTGAAACCATTTCCCCTGCCGGTTTTGGGATCATAATCCTGAATAGTGTCGTCTAATCCACCGGTAGCCCTGACAACAGGTACCGTACCATACTTGAGGCTGTACATCTGATTAAGGCCGCAGGGCTCATATTTGGAGGGCATCAAAAACATGTCACTGCCTGCCTCGATCTTATGAGCAATCGTATTATTGAATGCAATAAGCACGCCCAGCTTTTGTGGATACTCCTTGTGCAGGGTATTGAAAAGGTCATGGTATTTTTGCTCTCCGGTTCCCAGGACCACCATGGCCACATTCAGTTTCATCAATTTCGGCATGGCCTCGGAGAGGATGTCAAATCCTTTCTGGTCAGCAAGCCGGGTAATCATGCCGATAATGGGTGTATCCGCTGTAACCTTCAACCCGAATTCCTTCAGCAGGTCTTCGCGGTCAGCTTTTTTCCCTTCCAGGTCATTGACGTCATAGTGACTCTTGATGAGTTTATCCTTTTCAGGGCTCCATTCGTCATAATCGACTCCATTGACAATTCCATAGAGATCCTGGCTTCGGTATTGCAGCACACCTTCCATACCGATGCCGTACTCCGGCGTCTGGATTTCTCTGCTATATCCCTTACTGACCGTGGATATCACATCGGAGTACATCAGCCCTGCTTTGAGGAAGCTGATATCTCCATAGTATTCTATCCCGTTGATGGAAAAGACATCCCAGGGAAGGTTGGTCATAGGCATATCCAGGGCCCAGAATTTTCCCTGATAGCCCAGGTTGTGTACGGTAAAAACCGTGGCGGTGTTTTTGAAGAAATCGTCCTGGCTGTAAAGAGTCTTGAGATAGGTGGGGATCAGCCCGGTTTGCCAATCATTGATATGAATGATATCAGGAGCAAAATTAATCTGTTTCAGCATCTCCAGGATCGCCCGGCTGAAAAAAATAAACCGCTCGGCGTTGTCCGAGTAGTCTCCCTGAGGAGTGGTGTAAAGGTATTCACGGTCATAGTAGCGGTCATGTTTGATCAGGTAAGTCGTTACGGTGTCCCCCAAGAGGGTAGACATAACACTGGCCTGCTCTTTACGATCACCGACAGGAACCTGTAAGACCGGTAATTCCTCTTTCAACTTCGGATTCTGGTGTTTGACCATGGCATACAAGGGCAATACCACCCTGACATCATGACCTAACGATTTTAGAGCCTTTGGCAGGGATCCGGCGACATCAGCCAGCCCACCTGTTTTCGCTAATGGGGCAACTTCTGGGGAAGCCACGAGTATCTTGAGTTTCTTTGACATGGGAAATCCTCCTTTTGCTTTCTCCCCCCAAGTGGGGGCTTATGATTGCCTGAAAGCGTGTTATAATAATCTTTGTGTTCTTTTTCGGATTAAGATAGCAATCTTTATGATAATTAAAGTAAACTTCATTCCTATCTTAAATGAATATGCTAGACTGAATCAAGCAAAAAAGGTTGTTCCTTCGGGTTGTCAGGTTCAGGGTTCGCGGCTGTCGGTCGGCTGTCATTCTCCAAAATTTGGCGAGTCAAGAAGTATGTTAATTGTTCTCAATCAATATCTACCAATCTCTTAATCTCTCAATTTGTCAACCTCTCAATCTCCCTCCTCCCAATCTCCCAATCTAAAAATACCTAACCCATTTCATTTTCACCACTTTAATCCTGCACTCTAATGAGCCAGTAGAATTAAACGAATTAACGAATTTTCGATGGTTGCTTATTCACTTTTCGGAAAGAACAACATCTATGATCGGAAAAATGCAAGTTTATATGAAATATTTTACCGGCAAGAATGATTGAACCTTTGTTGACAGGAAGGAAGCAAGGTTATATAATGAGAAACACACTGTAGATATTGTTTTTTCAAGATTTTTTGATGAGTATTTACCCTCTTCCCGACGGGAGGAGTTGATAGTAAAGGCGGACCGCAATGCAGCCAGCAAGACAGCACGATGGCGAAGGGGAAGTGCGATAGGTGAAAGGGCAGTGCGATGAGCGCAAGACAGCGCGATGAGCAGTAAGTGTGGACGACAGGATGGACATGGCATGAACAGCAAGGTGGATAGCATGAGTGACGGCATGGAGAAGGTGGTTGGGGATCTTTTGCGGCAAAACGGCCACACTTTGGCCACGGCAGAGTCTTGTACCGGCGGCCTGATCGCCAGCAGGATCACGGATGTACCTGGTAGTTCCGAATATTTCTTCGAGGGTGTTATCGTGTACAGCAATCAGGCCAAGAAGAACTTACTCGGAGTCAGAGAGGAAACCTTGCGCGATTTCGGGGCAGTCAGCGAACAGACGGTCAGAGAAATGTGCGCCGGCATCAGAAAGTTAAGCGGAGCGGATCTGACCCTGGCCATCAGTGGTATTGCAGGACCGGGTGGAGGAAGCGCCGATGAGCCCGTAGGGCTGGTTTACATCGGCCTGTATGATGGGTACAGCTTCTTTCTGGAGGAACTGCGGCTTCAGGGCTCGCGAAAACAGATCAAGTTCCAGGCTTCGCAATCCGCTTTGGACCTGGTTCGAAGGTATTATCAGGGAGATTGTCAATCGAATTCCCAGGGATAGTACCGAAAAGCGGGCTCGGCACTCACAGCGATGCGGCCTTTCAGGATTTTTCGGTTAGGTTCTCAGTACACAGCGAGGGAATTGCCCGGCCAGTTTGCCGTGCTCTGAATTCCCTGAATATTTATACACTGCCATGAATTATTATCTAATATCATAAGTAATTACGGGCTATTATAAGATATTATCAAGGTACTATCTATGAAAGAGTATACAGAATATATTCGGTCCTTTGTAGCTCTTGCCATTGATGCCAAGATCCAGAAAGAGATTGGCTGTGTTCAGGAGCAATTGATAAAATCCGCTCAAAAGACTGCTTGCCGGGTGAGTTGGGTGAAACCTGAGACGATTCACCTTACCGTAAAGTTTCTGGGTGACATTCCCTTAAGCGAGGTTAAGGCCATTTTGAATGCACTTCAGACGGCTGCACAGGGGATCAGCGCTTTTGCTCTGCAAATCGAGGGGCTTGGTGTTTTCCCCAGCCAGCGGAACCCCAGAGTGATTTGGGTCGGGATTTCGGAAGGGATAGAATCCCTGAGAGTTATGCAGCCAAGGGTGGAACAGGAACTGGCGGCTCTGGGTTTTCCGAGGGAAAAGAAAAAATTCAATCCCCACCTTACCTTGGGAAGGATTCGCTCCAGTGAAGGTGCGGCCGCTTTAGGTGAGGTGTTGTCCACGATCCCTCACCCTGTATTCAGCCGATCAATAATTCAGGATATCAGGCTTATGAAAAGTGATCTTCGTCCTACCGGTGCCGTTTATACGGAACTGGGGCGGATTCCGCTTACCTGATTGCTGGCGGCCGGATGCCGGGCAGCGGACGAATCGATGCTGGCTGCTGGATGCAGAGTGACTGATGACTCGATGCTGCGTGGCCGGTGATTGGACGATTGCTACTGGCTGCTGGATGCAGAGTGGCCGGGTGGCTGATGACTCGATGCTGGGTGGCCGGGGACTGGCGGTTAAGGCCAGATCAGGGATCACTGATTATCGATCACTAATTATTGATTAGTGATTATTGACCATTGGTTAAGTGATTACTGACCATTGGTTATCTGATACCTGATTTTACATTTTGCCTGCCTTGTTTACATTCAGGAGGATGAGAAAATAAGTACTGCAAGGAGAAGAACATCAATTATGGAAGATAAATCAATCAACATGGAAGATATTAAAAAAGAAAAGTTTAAAGCTCTGGATTTGGCAATGCATCAGATTGAGCGATCCTTTGGCAAGGGCTCGATCATGAAGCTGGGATCGAATTTTGCCATGGATATTCCTGTCATTCCGACAGGAGTGCTCACTTTGGACATGGCGCTGGGTGTAAATGGGGTCCCCCGTGGCCGGGTTATTGAAATCTACGGTCAGGAATCTTCAGGGAAAACAACTCTGGCCCTCCATATTGTGGCTGAAGCCCAAAAGTTGGGAGGAATAGCCGCTTTCATCGATGCCGAGCATGCCATGGACCCGGTTTATGCCAAAAAGCTCGGGGTCAATACGGATGATTTGTTGATCTCGCAGCCTGATACCGGAGAGCAGGCCCTTGAGATTACCGAGACTCTGGTTCGCAGTACGGCTCTTGATATCATCGTGGTCGATTCTGTGGCTGCCTTGGTTCCCAGGGCCGAGCTCGACGGGGACATGGGCGATTCTCATATGGGGGTTCAGGCCCGCCTGATGTCACAGGCCCTGCGCAAGCTGACCGGTGCCATTTCCAAGTCCAGGACCTGCGTTATTTTTATCAATCAGGTGCGGGAGAAAATCGGTGTCATGTTCGGCAATCCGGAAACAACGACCGGAGGGCGAGCCCTGAAATTTTATGCTTCAGTCCGGATGGAAATCCGTAAAGGGAGCTCGATCAAGATCGGCGACGAGATAATCGGGACCAGGGCCGTGGTGAAGGTTGTGAAAAATAAGGTAGCCCCGCCGTTTCGGACCGCCGAGTTCGATATCCTCTACAGCGAGGGAATCTCCAAGGAAGGGGCGCTCCTGGATGTGGCCCTGCAAAAAGAGCTGATTCAAAAAAGCGGCGCCTGGTTCAGCTACGGAAATGAAAAGCTTGGTCAGGGCAGGGAGAATGCCCGGCTCTTTTTGAAAAATAACCCTGAGATCTACCAGGAACTTGCTGAAAAGATAAGAGGAGCGGGATATACGCCAGGAAAAGGCGACGCTGAGTCGGATGACGGGAGTGACGCCGAAGACTGATATTGTCCAGGGAACCCAGGAGAAACCAGGGAGGGAAACCAGGAAAAACCAAGACATCGCTGGAAAAGCCCAGACATGCCCTTGGGTGTTCTGGGCCGCTGTGACCGCGTGTTTTCATTTGTATTTCTCATTTTATCACTCTGACTGCTACCTGCTCCCCTCTTCACAGCCAAGTTTATGAAGCGAGGAAGCGGGGATTGATCATAATTCAGCCATTGCATAAATGTCATTCTGAGCGAAGCAGGGTGCCCCTGCTTCGCTCAGAATGACAAACGGTCCAACAAGAGACATTAGTCATTGCCTTTTTGTCTTACTTGAAAGGCCGCATCCCTGCGAGAGTTCTGATAATGTTTCGTTGTACTACTAATAGCCTTTTCACGTTAAGGCGACCATCACTTTCAAACGTCGCCTGCCGCTCTACATGTCAATTTACCCTTCAATTTACCCTCTCTGCCCCGCGATACAAGGATCGCTGATGGCACATGACGACATGACCACAGAGGAAGAAGCCCAGCAGAAGGCCCGCGATCTTGCCCTTAATTACCTTTCTTACCGTGCCCGGAGCAGCAAAGAGGTATTTGACCGGCTGCGGCAAAAGGGGTATTCCGAAGAGGTGGCGGCTGGCGTGATTGAATACCTGACCGAGCGCCGCTATCTGGATGATCGCGCCTTTGCGCAGGAGTGGGCCGATTTTTCTGCCAACCGCAAGTTAAACGGCAGAATCCTGCTCAGCCAGGAGCTTCGGCATAAAGGGATTTCGGCTGACATCGTCGAAGAGGTGATCCGGGAAACCTACAGCCCTTTGGGCAGGGAGAAGGAGCTTGCCCTCCAGCTTGCGCACAAAAGGATACGGCGCTCTCATAGCAAGGATAGAGATAAGTTGATGCGGAGCCTCGTCAATCTTCTCGCCCGGCACGGATTCTCCCGGTCCATTATACGGGATGCAGTGATGGAGGCCATGGGACGGTCAGGGGAGGATTAAGGATAGTGGGGAGAATAAAAGGGAGGGATGCAGTGGAGGGCATAGCGAAAGATTTGGGGGAGAACTGAGCCCAGTCCATTACTCCAGAGAAGAAGGCAGGCTGTTATTCCGAAGATGAGGGCAGTTTGTTACTCCGGAGGTTCGCTCATCAGCAGGTTTCTTATAATCTGGGCATCTTTCATGGATTTTGCGGCTCTTTCCTCGTATTTCTTGGCCAGGGTAGACATTTCGTTTTTCTCTCGCACATCGTCAGCTAACATGGTGAATATCTTGCTCCTCTCTTCCATGCTGCGTACAGCGGACGCGGACCAAAGAGCCTGCTCGACACCATTGGCTTGACTCGCCAAAAGGTTGCGGAGAGTGAAGGAGTGGCCGATAGTGCATCTGAATCTGCGGATATCGCTATCACTCAGCTTCTCTTCGGGCTCATTATATTAGTCGTCATCTTGGTTTATTTAACTGCTATGCTTTTGCATTTTTTATTAAGTGCTTGAAATGCTGATAGTTTTACAATGACAAGAAGTGCGAAAGTGAAGTGCGAAAGTATAGTTATAGTTATATACAAAAATTTAAAATTTTTATTATCGGACAGTCTCCCGGGCCGCAGGGTATATTCATTTTGGAGAATAAATTTCTGATATTCATAAGAGATAGGCTATGCATTTTGTGAAAAAAATGATAAAATATAGATGTTCGTCCCAAAAAGAAACGAATTCGTATTAATTAAAATTAAATTATATAAATACTTACACCGAAATTGACAGGTTAGGTAAATTAAATGGATAAAGAGTATAATAATAAAAAGGATAATAAAAAAAAGGCCGGAGAAAAAGCTAAAAATAATGCAAAAGGTAGAGCTGAAGAAAGAGCTGAAGACAGAGATTCAGGAACAGAAAGCCAACCAGACGGCAATGCAATGTCCAACGAGGATAAAGCTCTGCTTAACGACTTGCAGAATAGGGCCAAGAGGGTGAAAGCTCGATCCAAAGCTGAGCAGGCACGAGCCGAAAAGGAGCAGAAACAGGCCAAAGCTGAGCAGGCAAGAGTCAAAGAGGAGGAAGCCCAAACGAAAGAGGATCTGGGTCGAGCCGGGAAGGAAACTCGAGCTGACACGAAGAAAGCCCAATCCAGCCCGGGTGAAGCGCAGCAGCCCGGCGCAGGGGAAGATCGCCCTGGAGAGAGAGAAGTAGAAGGAGTAGAAGCAGTGGAAGAGGAGAGAGCAGCAGAAAGAACTGCACCAGAGAAAGAGCCATCGGCAGAGAAAGAAGTTGCAGCAAAGAAAGATGCAGCAGCAGAGAATAAGTATGAGAATAAGTATGAGAATGAGGAGGATGAGGAAGCCGTCGAAGAGGAGCATGACCGGAACTGGCCCGGGACGGAAGAGCCCCCTTTCCCCATCGTGGCGATCGGAGCGTCAGCGGGCGGGCTGGATCCTCTGAAGGTGTTTTTCAGCCAGATGCCTTCTCATGAGAAGATTGCCTTTGTCGTTATTCAGCACCTCGATCCGAAGCATAAAAGTTACATGAGCGACCTCATCCAGAAGTACACAGGAATGCGGGTGATGGAGGTGGAAGATGGAGTGACGATCAAGCCCGGCATTATCTATCTGGGGCCTCCGGACAAGCTGGTGGATCTGTTTCATGGCAGGGTTCAATTGATAGATATGCCTAAATCGATGGGTGGCTCCGGTGTCCACCTGCCGATCGATCACTTTTTCCGCTCCCTGGCCAAGGACTGCGGTGAGCGGAGTGTGGGCATCATCCTTTCGGGAACCGGAACGGATGGTACGATCGGTCTCAAAGCCATAAAGGGATCGGCCGGGATGGTCATGACTCAGGACCCGGGCCAGGCTCAATACAGCGGTATGCCGCATAGTGCGATAAGTACGGGCATTGTGGATTTTATTCTGCCAGTCGAAAAAATGCCGCAGGAACTCCTCCAGTACCTGAAGCATCCTTACGTAAAAAGTCCTCAGGCGATAGAAGCCGAAGAGGAGAAGCAGTTCGAGGACCATCTTCAGAAGATTTTCATGATTATCCGGAGCAGGACCGGGCATGATTTCAGCAATTATAAGCAAAATACCATCCGCCGCAGAATAGAACGGCGCATGGCTGTTCACAAGATCGTAGAAATAAGAAATTACGTGCGTCTTCTTCATGAGGATTCAGATGAAGTACAGAACCTCTTCAAGGATCTTTTGATCAAAGTGACGAGTTTCTTCAGGGATGCCGATGCCTTCGAGACTCTCAGCGAACGCGTTATCCATACCCTGTTGGAAGAAAAGAGGGATCAGACCGCAATTCGCGTCTGGGTTCCGGGATGTGCCAGCGGCGAGGAAGCCTACTCTCTGGCCATGCTCTTCATCGAGGAGATGGAAGAGCTAAAAAAAGAGTGGCCTGTTCAGATCTTTGCCTCAGACATCGACAAGGAGGCCATCGACCAGGGCCGTGCTGCCCGCTATCCGGACAATATTACGGCCGATGTCTCCGAAAGCCGGCTCAAGCGGTTCTTCCTGAAAGATGACGGCATGTACAAAATAAAGAAACAGATCCGCCAGATGGTTGTCTTTGCCGTTCAAAATGTCCTGACCGATCCGCCTTTTACCAAGCTCGATCTGATCAGTTGCCGCAACCTGCTCATTTACATGGAGTCTTCACTGCAAAAAAAGATCCTTCCTCTTTTTCATTACGCTTTAAATCCGGATGGCTACCTTTTCCTGGGCACTTCGGAGAGCATAGGAGAGTCCCATGACCTTTTTAAACAGGTCGATAAAAAGTGGAAGATTTATCAGCACAGGGGCAATGGTGCGGTGAATGTTGCCGATTATCCACCCTTCAGTATCTCTATGCCTGTTTACCGGGAGATCAACAGAAACGGGAAAGAGAAGGGGATCATCAGAAAGCCGAGTCTTCGTGACCTGATCGAGCGGATTACCCTCAAAGAGTATGCCCCGCCTTCGGTCATTATCGACGAGGATTTCAATATTCTCTACTTTCAGGGTTCGACTGACCGGTACCTGACACTGCCGGTAGGCGAACCGAACCTCAATATTCTGAATATGGCGCGTCTGGGATTGAGCCATCATCTCAAGAATATGATCATAAAAGCCGTCAGGCAGAACGACCCTGTGACGAGCGAGGGAATTCATGTGAAAGATGATGGTGAATACCGGAAGATCGACCTGGTGGTAAGAAATATTTCGGACGCGGCCGAAATCAAAAGACTTTTCATGGTAGTCTTTATCGATAAACCTGTCGAATCTGCGGCTGTGTGCAAGCCCCCAAAGGGGAAAAGGGGCCGCAAGGCCGAAGAGGCCGATCCGCGGATGATTGCCCTCGAGGAGAAGCTCCGCACCACCAGAGAGGAATTGCAGTCTACCATCGAGGAGCTTGAAACTTCCAACGAGGAGCTCAAATCCGCCAACGAGGAGTTGCAGTCCTCTAACGAGGAGGCGCAGAGCACCAACGAAGAGCTCGAGACATCGCGGGAAGAACTGCAATCGACCAACGAAGAGCTGGCTACAGTCAATACCGAGCTTCAGAATAAGGTGAACGAATTGTCGAAGGCCAGCGACGATATCAATAACCTCCTGGCCAGTACCGATATCGCCACCATGTTTCTCGATAAGGAGTTGAGAATCAGGCGGTTTACCCCGGCTATGACCGAAATTTTCAATCTCATCACGGGTGATATCGGACGGCCCATAAGTGATATCACCTCAAGAATTTCATCCTTCGATATTGCCCAGAGTGCCAAAGAGGTACTCAGATCCCTGCAACATATGGAGAAACAGGAGCAAACCGAGAATGGCAATTGGTTTTCCATACGCATCCGGCCCTATCGGACTATGGATAACGTCATTGACGGGGTGGTGCTCTCCTTTGTGGATATCACCGAAATGAAAAAATCGGAGCATGTAGCCCAGGCATCCAAGGGATACGCCGAGAGTATCGTGAATGCCGTGCGTGAGCTTCTGGTGATCCTGGATGAAGATTTTAAGATAGTTTCGGCTAATCAGGCTTTTTACCGGATCATGAAGACCTATCCTCAACGGATCGAGGGAGCGAGCATCTTCGATTTTGCAGGAGAGCAGTCTGATATGCAAAAGCTGAAGGGGCTTCTCGATAAAGTCGTCAATGACAATCAGCCCTTTAATGACTTCGAGATAACCTTCACCGGGCCTGATACCAACCGGATGACCCTGCTGCTCAACGCCCGCGCCATACATCAGGAGATTGGCAAGCCGCAGCGTATCCTCCTTGCCCTTGAGGATATTACCGAAAAGAAACGCAGGGAAGTAGCTAAATACAGGGAAATATATAAAGCAGGGGAAATGCCTGAGGCCGGGGAATTGACTGACAGTATGAATAAGGATGAAGGTAAGGAAAAGGATGCGAGTAAGGAAATTGATAAAAATAAGGAAATGAAGTAACAGGATGAAAAAACCAAAGAATGTTAAATCCTGAAAGGGGGTGAAAAAATGAAGGGTGAACATGCAAACCTGAATCCGGAAAACCGAAAGGACCAGCAGGAGAAAAAAAAACAAAAAGAGCATCAGCCAAAAGCGCGACAGCAGGAAGAGCAGCCCGGACAGCAGGCAAAAGAGCAGGGTGCGGAAAATGTGCTTCGGATTGAGAACCTTCGAGCGAAGGCCGAAGCGATTCTGAAAATGGAGCCTGAAGCCTTGAGAAAGCTTGCAGCCAAGGACATCGAGGTGCTCATTCACGAGCTTGGCGTGCATCAGATCGAGATCGAGATGCAAAATGACGAGCTTCGCCAAAAACAGGCCGAGCTTTTAAACATGACCAACAGGTACAAAGACCTTGCCGACACATACAGGGACCTTTACGACTTTGCGCCTGTCGGCTATTTTACCATAGAATATGTTACAGGGCTGATCATCGGGGCCAATCTTACCGGTGCCGGGCTGTTAGGCGTAGCGAGAGAAAAGCTGATCGGAAGGCCGCTTAGCCAATTTATTGACCAGGACAGTCAGGATATCTTTTTTATTCACACGCGTGACGTTATGGAGACACTGGTGGATCAGACCTGTGAGCTCAGGATGAAAAATGAGGATGGCCGGGAATTTTATGCAGAGCTCAAGAGCATAGCCGCAACTGATAAGGAGGGCCAGTGTGCCTCCTTGGAGACTCGGTACACCTGTTTCCGGACTGCACTCAGCGATATTACCGAACGAAAAGCTGCCCAGCAGGAGCTGCAAAATCAGCGCGATCGTCTTGAGGATACGGTGGCTGCGCTCGACAGGACCGTGAATGCCCTGAGGGAGTCCGAGGCCAGGTATTCGGCTCTGGTCGAGCAGGCCATGGATGGAGTGGTGGTTGCCCAGGATGGAGTGTGCAGGTTTGCCAACGAGGCCGCAGCCGGAATGCTCGGCTATTCGGTCGAAGAGATGGTCGGCAAGACTTTGGCGGACCTTGTGGCCCCTGAATCGAGAGACATGGTTATCGAAAGAAACAGGGCGCGTCAGGCAGGCGAGCGTGTCCCCTCCTTCTATGAAGCCAGACTACAGGATAAGAGTGGAGCCAAAAGGGAGGTCGAAATATCTGCCGGCCTGATTCACTATGATGGAAAGCGTGCATCCATGGCTATTGTCCGCGATATTACCGAGCGAAAAAGGACAGAGGATGAGATTCGGAAGATCCAGAGGCTCGAATCTCTCGGAGTCCTGGCCGGAGGCATTGCCCATGATTTTCGCAACATCCTCACCTCCATTACGGGCGGCGTTTCCCTGGCCAAATTCTATGTCAGGGGGGAAAGCAGGATTACGGAAATCCTCGACACGATCGAGAGAGGAGCTACGCGGGCTAAAGACTTATCCGAGCAACTCTTGACCTTCGCCAGGGGCGGTGCACCGATCAAGAAAATCACCTCTTTTCAGGAACTTGTGAGGTCTACGGTAGACTTTACCCTGAAGGGCTCGAATAGCCGCAGCCAGCTTATTCTGCCGGAAGACCTCTGGCTGGTCGAGATCGATCCCGGCCAGATAAGTCAGGTGCTCAACAATCTGATCCTCAATGCCAGCCAGGCCATGCCAAAAGGGGGCACCATTACCATAAGGGCCGAAAATATAACCATCGGCCAGGAGGAAGGGCAGCCTTCCGAGGAGCAGCATCATGAAGGGCAGGCTTATGAAGGCTGGAGGACTCTTAAGGGGCAGCCTCCCAAGGGACTGCCTCTCGGCGGAGGAAACTATGTCAGGGTGTCGGTGCATGATGAAGGAGTGGGCATACCAGAGGAGAACATCGGCAAGATCTTCGATCCCTACTTTACCACCAGGGATCAGGGCAGCGGACTGGGGCTGGCCACTGTCTTTTCCATTATCAGAAGACACGAGGGCTATATTACGGTAGACTCCGAGGTGGAAGCCGGCACAACCTTCTCCTTTTATCTTCCCGCCATTCCTGTCTCAACGAGGGCCGGGGCCGGGGAAGCCGAAGGAAAGGCGCTGCCGGGAAAAGCAGCACAGTTGCAAGCCGCTATTGAGCGGGAGAGGATTCTGGTCATGGAAGATGATGCGACCGTCAGGAACATCACTGGCCAACTGCTCAATCATCTGGGCTACGAGTGCGACCTGGCCTGGAACGCCGATGAGGCCATTCGGCTTTATAAACAAGCACTGGAATCCGGCAGGTCCTATAGCATGGTAATTCTCGACCTGGTCATCCAGGGAGGTATTGATGGAAGAGAAACCCTGCAAAAGCTGCAAGAAATAGACCCCGAAGTAAAAGCCATCGTCTCGAGCGGCTATTCCAATGATCCCATTTTGGCCAACTATAGCCGCCACGGATTCAAGGCCTCCCTGGCCAAACCCTTCGACATCGGAGAACTGGCCAAAACCCTGCAAAAAGTCACTTCCTGATTCACTCAGTTCCCTCTCCCGTGATGCAGTCTGCCTATCCCTCTCCCTTACTCCGGCATATAAGGCATATAACCATGATTCCGCACCCATGATAATAGTTTTAGGATTTTTTTACTTGATCAATAATAGCTGATTTTATAGTGTTGTATAGTGTCTTAATAAATCATTTGCAGGGCCAGCCATAAAGAGGGGGAGAAGCGGTAGACCTATGAGCATTATAGAAAGAGATGGCTTCGATTTCAGCTTTGATTCCGATAGATGCAAGGACTGTCCAGGCTCCTGCTGCCGTGGTGAATCAGGCCATATCTGGGTAAACCAGGGTGAGATGCTCCAGATCTGTTCCTTTTTAAATATACCTGTGATCGATTTTATTCGGACCTGCCTCAACCGTGTTGACCATAGGTTCTCTATCAAAGAGCGGTTTACCGGGCAGGGCTTTGATTGCATCTTTTTTGAAGACGACAGGAAGCGATGTTCGATTTATCCGGTCAGGCCATTTCAATGCCGGCAGTATCCATTCTGGGAGTATTTTAAGGAACATACCGACCAGGTAGTCAAAGAGTGTCCCGGCATCATAACCAAAAAACAGTGCCCGTAAAATACTTTGAGAGGCTTTTGTGCCTTGATAAAAGAAAATCTTAATCTTCTATCCGATCTTCTGCACCCATATGGATAATTTGTAGATTTTTCCTTTTTGCAGATTTTCCTCGAAAGCGGTGGACACGCTCCTTTCGCACCACACGGGTTTTCTGTCTCTATAGTGAGGGGAGGAGGGGCATGAGGAGTATATCCGGCAGTATGGAGCATTTTTTCGTCATTCCCGCGAAGGCGGGAATGACGGCTAGCAAGGACGTTAGTTCAAAATTCATCGGATCACATAAATATTTAATTTCATAAAGAGGGTGCGGAAGCTGGGATATAAAGCGATCCCTTACGCCGGCATATAAAGCGGTCGGCGGGCTGGTACCCTGTCAAGTTCCAATTGATGGATCATGTAATGATCCCTTAAAAGGTCAGGAAGAACCGGACGCGTATTTCCCGCGGCCTGTACTATGAAGATGTGACCCCAAAGCTCCAAAGTTCTTACCGTTTGAGGACAACGATAGTGGCTCCCCAAAATCCTGCCTGGGGCGGAGCCAGAGAAAAAGATTCCACCAGGGGAGAGGACTTCAGGAAACTGTGTACTTTTTTCCTCAGTACGCCAGTTCCCTTGCCATGAATGATCCGAACCTGATAGATCTGCTTTTCCCGACAGGCTTCGATGTAATCCTGTAGAAGTGAGGGGATTTCCTTCGGACGGAAGGTGTGAAGATCCAGGAAATCCTCAATTGGAATTTGCACTGGATTACATGCATCCCGGCTGCATCCATTTTGATTACATTCAGGGGGATCACATTCGAGGGGATTGCATTCATCTGGACTGTATTCTTCACCTGGCTTGCATTCACCTGGGTTACACTCACCCGGCATGCATCCAATTGGGTTACATTCAGTCTGCCTGAATTTACCTGGCTCCAGTTTGTCTTTTTCTGCCATGGCTTCTTATGTTTATGTTATAGATAGCCGTACCGTTTATCCTGTGGACTATCGTTCTGTAATTCTGTCGATTATCATCCTGATCTTTTAGCGTTATGTAACTTTTTGTTATTATCCGGCAGTGGCAGGCAGTAGTCAAGCTTATTTATCGCAGGGTGTATTCTCTGGTTTACAGTATGGCAGGTTGTATTTTATGGTTTACAGAAATCACCTTTGGATTTACAAAATTGTTATTTCCAATTACCATTTCGTAATAATGGAAAATGGTCATTTTCTTTCAAATATTATACATATCAATGAATTAACCACCTTTTAGCTATAACAGTATTGTCAGTGGTACTGTGGCACGAAATAAGAGCCTCCCCCTAACCTACGAAAATTCTTCATCTTTCCTCGAATGGTATGAGGTTTGCTAGGAAAAATTCCAGGAGCAAAAACACAAACCATGGAGGGAGAAACCAATGATTACTGTTTTCCACAACGGGACTGTATTCACGTACGGCATTTTATTACTGTCGGTCGTTGCTTTGGGCTTATTCTGTAACCGCGTCGCTTTCCTCTATTTTCGCTTGAACTTAAATACTGATGATACCCTTCAGAGAATTGTCCTCTTGATGGAAAGAATGAATTATCGGGGGGCGATAGAAGAGTGTGTCAAGATTGAGAATCACCCTCTCGGTCGAACACTCAAGGCAGGACTGCTCAAATTCAATAAAAAAGATAAAGATATTGAGCGTGCCATGGAAGAAAAAATTTTGAGAGAGGCCCCTGTCATCAAGGCTGGAATAAACTATATGGGCATGTTTGCCATTATCTCAATTCTTCTTGGGTTCCTCGGGACCGTAGTGAGCTTAATCAATTCATTAAGCGAAATGAGCCAGGTCACCGGCACGGAGATGATCATGAGGGGGATCTCTCAGGCTATGGTCAGCATCGCATTTGGCTTGGTAGTAGCTATCCCCTGCCTGATAGGATACTTCATTCTCAATAACCGAGGAAACTACATCATTGCTCAGTTGAAAGAGAAAGCCCTCAGTCTCTTTAATACTCTTTCTACCTTGAGAAGCAATGCCTGATGAAAGTTTTCTGATAATAAGCAGTGACTTCAACCCATTTTAACGAGCCTATGCCAAAATGCCTCCTCCCCCTTTTTCTAAAGGGGGAGGGGGGAGTTTAAACACCGGGGGCTCTATTTTAGGAAAGGTTCACAGGTTAAAAATCATCTTACGCACCTAATAAAAGAAAGAGGATGAAGTTGAACATGGAATCTTATAAAAACATATCTTCAATTGAAATCACTGCGACCGATCTCTGTAAACCCGCCTGGCAAGATGAGAAGCCAGAAACTCACCTGGAGGATGGAAAAGTTTTACAATTTTCCATCTTTGAAGGGAATAATCTGATCAAGAACGAGCATTTTTATAAAGAAAAAGTCATCGTAGGTAAAAGTGAGGAGGCAGATCTTGTCTTACAGGGTCGAAATATTTCTAACATCCACGCTTTTTTCTACGTACATGGTGACCAAATATCCGTATCTGATGGAAACCTTGGTAGTGGGATTATGGTAAATGGCAGGTTTATCTCCACCCGTGTGTTGACTCCCTCGGATTCTGTACTCATAGGGCCCTTTACTCTCAAAATTAAGCTGGATCAAGATACCAGGCAGATTTCCGAAGTTAATCCCCTGTTGTCTGAAGGTTTGAAAGATAAGAAGGATGCTAAGTGGATGGAGGAGAAGAAAGATGTGGAAGATCCACTAAAGGAAGTTGAAAGCTGTACTGATGTTCTGCAAGTTTCGCATTCTGAAAACCGGCATCAGGAAAACGCGCCTGACCCAATTTCTCATGACAGCGAATGCCAGAATTCTGAAATTTCATATCGCGAAACGGGGCTGGTTGAAATTTCCTCAGCGGAGGCAGCAGCAGAAGCGGTCCAAATCCCCTCGCCTGAAGAGGAAGAGGCCCAAATGGAGGCCCGAATTCTCTTGCCTGAAGAACAAGAAGTCCTAGAGGTTCAACCCGCCTTGCCTGAAGAGCAAGAGGCCCAAATAAAGGTGCAACCCGCTTCACTGGAGGCACTGGAGGCAGCAGCACAGACCCAAATCACTCCCTCTGTGGAAACAGAAGAGGTTCTCCTAACCACTTTTGAGGAGGCACCAGAGGTCCCCCTCCCCTTGCCTGAAGAGCAAGAGGCCCTGCTAGAGGTGCAACCCGCTTCACTGGAGGCACTGGAGGCAGCAGCACAGACCCAAATCACTCCCTCTGTAGAAACAGAAGAGATTGAAATTCCTTCAGCGGAGGCAGCAGCAGAAGCGGTTCAAACTCTCTTGCCTGAAGAGCAAGAGGCCCAAAGAGAGGCCCAACCCCTCTTGCCTGAAGAGCAAGAGATTCAACCAGATGATCAAACCGCCTTGCCTGAAGAGCAAGAGG
>JBFMGO010000029.1:0-55920 GCA_040752695.1 bacterium | reverse complement strand
CTCCTGCCGCGAATATCAGGGAGACAGCCACGGCCATAACCAGGATACTGGTGCCCAGGTCCGGCTGCTTCACGATCAGGAGCAAAGAGATCCCCAGTACAATACACAGGGGCAGAAAAATGGCCTTCATGTCCTCTATTACCTCTGCCTTTTTGGTCAGGAAGTGAGCCATGTACAGGATCAGGGCAAACTTGGCAAACTCGGCGGGCTGGAAACTGAAACCCGCCAGATGCAGCCACCGCCATGCTCCGCCAGCCCGTCTCCCCAGAGAGGGGAAAAACACCAGTGCCAGCAGGATGACCGAGGAGATTAAAATGGCATAAATCCGTTTTCTCCACCATTCGTAGGGCACGAGCATGGCGCCCAGTAAAACCACAATGGCTAACCCGGCATAGAAAGTCTGTTTTTCCAAAAAATAAAAAGATGATACCTGATAATGGGAGCCCTCGGCCACCAGGGCACTTGAGCTGTACACCATAATCAGACCGATGCCCACGAGCGTAAGGACAGTAATAAAAAGAACCTGATCAAAAGCCTTGGCCTTGGGCATACTCAATCTCCTTAAACAAAAACAAATTTCAATCCCCTTCCACTTCCCTTAGGCAACCTGCCGGGCAATCTCCAGAACGAGCTGTTTAAAAACCTCTCCTCTGTGCGCGTAGCTTTCAAACATATCAAAACTCGCGCAGGCCGGTGACAAAAGGACCGAGTCCCCGGCTGACGCTATCGAAAAACTCCATTGTATCGCATCCTTAAAAGAGTCCATGCAATAAACCGGAACAATGTCCCGGAAGAACTGGTTCACCTTCTGTCTGGATTCGCCAATGGCTAAAATACCCTTGACACGGTCTTTCACCAGAGGGACCAGCGGCTGATAGTCATTCCCTTTGTCTCTGCCTCCAAGAATCAGCCAGATCGATTTTCCTCCATTCATCCTCTGAATGCTCTGAATGGCGCGAACTACGGCATCCACATTGGTTCCCTTGGAATCATCGATAAACCGCACGCCCCTGACCTCGGCCACAAATTCGATCCGGTGGGAGAGCCCGCTGAATTCCTCGATGCTTTTTTGGATGACGCCGCGGTCAAGGTGACAGAGCCAGGCAGTCAGGGCAGCAGCCAGGATATTTTCCCGGTTGTGCTCTCCGGTAAGCTTTGCCTGCTCGATCGAGCAGATCCTCTCTTCCCGGCCGCCGATGCGGGCAACGATATTCTTTCCCTGAAACGTCACTCCCTCGTTTCCATATTCAGTGGATACTGACGACGCGTCTTGAGTGGAGGATACTGGCGACGCATCTTGAGTGAAGAATACTGACGGCGCATCTGTCCTGAAAAAGAGCACTTTTCCTGCTCCTCTTCGAATGGACAAAAGGTGCGGTGTGGCAGCATCCGTGGCATTGATCAGGGCAAAATCACCGGCTGCCTGGTTGATAAAGAGCCGGGCCTTGGCCTCGACATACTCTTCAAAGGAGGCATAGCGGTCCAGGTGGTCCGGAGTAATATTGAGCATGATGCCCACAAGCGGCCTGAACCGGTGAATGGTTTCAAGCTGAAAGCTGCTCACCTCGGCAATGACGAATTCCGCATCGGAATGCTCGCACACCAGCGGGGAGAGGGGGGCGCCGATGTTTCCGCCAACGATAACCCGCTTGCCTGCCCGGCTGAAGATTTCTCCCAAAAGGCTCGTGACGGTGGTCTTGCCGTTTGTTCCGGACACAGCGAGAAAAGGGGCACTGGTGAGGGAAAAGGCCAGCTCCAGATCGTTGGAGACCGGGATATTATGCTTTCGCGCTTCCTCGAAGGCCGCATGCCTGACCGGTACTCCATTCACAGGCACACCGGGGCTGACCAGGATGAGGTCCTGCCTGAGGAAAGTTTCGACCCGGTGGCTGCCGAACTCCGATTGGTACGAAAGCCCCTTCAAGTCATTCAAGGCGGCGCACAGTTCTTCTTCCGGCCGAATGTCGTTGATGGTGACCAGCGCTCCCTGCCCGGCCAGCAGTCTGGCCAGGGCCACACCCGTTTTAGCCATACCGACAATCAAAACCCTTTTCCCCTTGAATTCCGAAATGTGCATAATCTATCCTCGCAATCCCTTACTCTTTCTTAAGGATGTACCCGATTTAAAAGCATAAGGGTGTGCTTCAAAAGGTTCTCTCCTCCCGGCTCGCCATGACCGGGAATGATCAGATCTACACCGGGATATTTTGTCATTACCTTTATTATGGCATTTTTCCAACTGTTTATATCGGCGTCGGCCAGGTTTCCCAGATTGTTTGCGTGTAAATCCTTAACCAGACAGCCGCCAACCAGGATCCGTTCCCTGCTCAGCCAGACAACGATATTATCAGGCGAGTGCCCATGTCCCGGGAAAAACAGCTCCATCTGCCGGTTCCCGACCTGCAATGACCTCTGTCCTGAAAAAAGCTCCATCAAAGGAGGCCATCCTCCTTTTTGAGCCAGCGTACCGGTCAGGTCCGATCCGTGCGAGACGACCCCTCGAGCGTGCGCGGCACGGATTCCGCCAAGTCTGTCCTCATGGGCATGAGTGACGATCAGGAGACGAACCTTTGCACCAAGGCTGCCTTCAGCCCAATCGAGGAGCCTTGTGGTCTGCTCATCGGTCCAGGCTGTGTCGATAAGGACCGCTCCATCCGAAGTAACCACTAAAAGGCCGTTCGAGGGAACCGGCCCGCCGTATTGCTCGATGTTCTTTGTGGAAGTGTGCAGCCAAATGCCTTCTGCCAATTGGCGTACAATCAAATCAGAGCTGAGCTGTACCGTGCCAAGGCGTAACGCGCTGTCGTCGAGACCGGTTTTCGAATGGTGACGAAGGGCGGTACAGGACGAAAGGACCAGGCAGGCCATAAGCATAAGACCGGCAGCATGGCAGACCATAAACATAAAACCGGCAGCATGGATTGCAGTACGTTTCATCGTTTTCTTCCTCGCATGTTCACACCTTTTCCCCGGAGCGGGGCATACCGCATCGCAGCACTCACAGCACTCGCAGACGGTTTTGCGGTTACCGCAGTTTCAATGTGCTCAGGCTCAACAGGGCCAGAATGATGGAGATAATCCAAAACCGTACAATAACCTTGGGTTCGGCCCATCCCTTCAGTTCGTAATGATGGTGAATGGGCGCCATATTAAAAACCCTCCGCCCCCGAAACCGGAAGGAGCAGACCTGAATAATCACAGATACCGTTTCAATCACGAACAATCCGCCGACAATGGCGAGCAGCAGTTCATGTTTGGTGATAATGGCCACCGTTCCCAGCGCCGCTCCCAGAGGGAGTGATCCGGTATCTCCCATAAACACCTGGGCAGGATAGGAATTAAACCACAAAAAGCCCAGACCTGCTCCAACCATGGTTCCACAAAAGATCGTCAGTTCTCCGGCTCCTTTGACATTAATAATCATCAGGTAATTGGCAAAGGCGGCATGTCCGGCCAGATAGCAGATGCCCATGAAAGCCATGGCCGAAATAATGAGAGGACCAATGGCCAGCCCATCCAATCCATCGGTCAGGTTGACACCGTTGGAAGTGCCGACAATGACCGCGATGGCGAACGGGATGTAAAACCAGTAAAGATTCGGCCGGAAGTTTTTCAAAAACGGCACCGTAAGCTCGCTCGTATACGAATTGGCCGGGAAATAATATAAATACAGGCTGATAGCCGTAGCCACCAGAATCTGTAATGAAAATTTCGTCCGGATGGACAGCCCCTTTTTCTTGCGCAGCTTTAAATAGTCATCCGCAAAGCCGATCAGACCAAAGGAAACCGTAGCCAGTAAGACCACCCATACATAGCGGTTGGTCAAATCAGACCACAAAAGGGTAGGAACGATCAGGGAAAGGAGGATCAGTATTCCTCCCATGGTGGGTGTTCCTGCCTTGCTCTGGTGGAGTTTTGGCCCGAGCTCCCGGATAGTTTCCCCGATTCGAAGTCGCCGGAGCCATTCAATCAGCCCCGGCCCCAGGACAAAAGAAAGTACAAGAGCCGTCAGTATGGCGTAGGCGGTCCGAAACGTAATGTAGCGAAAGACATTGAACATGGAATATCTGTCATGAAGCGGATACAGCAAATGATAGAGCATCTTATTTATCCATTTTCCTCATGGTAAACTAACTATGTTGGGGAAGTCCCCTTATCCATCAACAAGTTGACGACCTTTTCCATTCTGGCTCCACGGGACCCTTTGATCAGAATACGATCTCCCGGAGCCATCAGAGTCTTTAAAGTTTCCGCAATCTGGCTGTGATCCAGGTCATAAAAGACATGGTCTTTTTTCATTCCATTGGCCAGGGCCTCTTCGGCAATCCAATGTGCCGCTTGACCGCAGGTGAACAAAAAATCAATGGGATTGTTGGCTACAAACCAGCCAACCTGGCGGTGAAACCTCTCGGAATCCGCCCCCAGTTCCAGCATATCCCCAAGAATCAAAAAGGCCCTCCCCCCTGCCGGCGGATTCCCGCTGCCACAGGGGCTCCCTGCGCCACAGGGGCTCCCTGCGCCACAGGGGTTCTCTGGGCCACAGAGGCTCTCTGTGCCGCAGAGGCTCTCTGTTTTTCCGGAATGACGCGCCGGATCGCCTGTGCGGTCCGGTTCACCTCTCCTCTTACTCTGGACAAGAACGTCAATAGCCGAGCACATGGAGACAGGATTGGCATTATAGGCATCATTAATAATGATCGAGCCGTTCGGGCCTTTCAATCGCATCATCCGCATGGGAGGTAAAACGACCTGGCTAAGCCCCTTTTGAATGACGGACAAAGGTATCTGCAAAGCCCTTGCCGCTGCCGCAGCAGCCAGGGCATTATACACGTTGATCTGTCCAACCAGGGGAAGCGTAACGTCCACCTTCTTCCCATCCGCGTGAAGGGTGAAGGAGACGCACTCCTCGTACTGTCTTATTCCCTGGGCACGGATGTCAGCGCCCTCCCTGAGACCGAAGGTGATTGTCCGGCGTTCATCGCCAAGACGCCGATGCCGCAGGCTGGCCATTTTTAGGCAGTAGGGGTCGTCTCCGTTGATAATAGCCACACCATCGGGCCGCATCTCTTCGAACAGTTCTCCTTTGGCCTGGCTGATTTTCTCCAATGACCCGAAAAATTCAATATGGGCCGGGCCGATATTGGTAATCAGGCCAATAGTGGGCTGGCAGATCTGAGTCAGTCTCCGGATCTCTCCAAATGCGTTCATGCCCAACTCCAGCACCGCCACCTTGACGTCAGCCGAGAGGCCGAACAGAGTCAATGGCAAGCCGATGAGGTTGTTCCGGTTCCCTTCGGTTTTGAGCACCTTTCCTCTACAGGCCATGATCGAAGCAATCATCTCCTTGGTCGTAGTTTTGCCGTTACTTCCGGTTATGGCCACCAGCGGGACGGGAAACTGCCTGCGCAGGTATCTGGCGGTTTCCTGCAAGGCTAAAGTCCGGTCTTTTACCCGGATCAGGACCCTGTCCACCGGCCAGTTCATGTCCGGTGCCGGGGTTATGGCCGGAAGAAAGTCCGGGCCGACTATTGCACCGGCTGCTCCTTTCGTGATAACCTCGTTCACAAAGGTATGTCCGTCGAATCGGTCCCCTTTCAGGGTCCAGAACAGTTCTCCCGGCCTGATGGTCCGGGAGTCAATGGAAACACCGGAAAAAGCGGCTGATTTGCTTCCACTCAAAAGGTCCCCACCCGTGGCAGTAAGGATATCCGTAATGGTCAGGCTGTCTTTGGCTATCTCGATCATCTTTTCGCTCCACAATCTGAAGTGCGAAGTGTGAAAGGCGATGCAGGAGGTTTCCCCCAAAGCCATGGACGAATGGCTCATGGGGTGAATTCTTCTGTTCACTCTCATCACTTCTTTTTATCTTCCGCGGCCGTGGCCGTAACCAGACTGGTGAGAATCTGCCTGGCCACCTGCCGATCGTCAAAGGGACTGCATTGTGATCCGATAACTTGATACTGCTCATGTCCTTTACCGGCAATTAACACCATATCTGAAGCCCTGGCCCACAATAAAGCCTTTTCGATGGCCTGATAACGGTCCAGGATTATTTCATACTTTCCTTCACTGCTCTTACCTTCATTGCTTTTACCTTCACTACTTGTACCTTCACTGCTTTTGCATCCTGCATCCATATCCGGCCTGCATTCCGCAATGGAGATTTCCCCGGCCCCCTTGAGAAAAGGGGGAGAGAATGCTGTGGCCGAACGCACTCCTTCCTCGATCTTTCGGGCAATGGTCCATGGATTCTCGCTGCGGGGATTATCACTGGTGATGATAAGGTTGTCGCTCAAGGTTGCGGCCACCTGGCCCATGGGAAACCGCTTGCTCCTGTCCCGGTCGCCGCCACAGCCGAAAACGGTCATGATTCTTCGCGGTCCAAGCTGCCTGGCTGTTTGCAGAAGGTTCTGTAGAGCATCGGCCGTATGGGCAAAATCCACCACTACCCAAAAGTCCTGGCCGCAGTCGATGATCTCGAATCTCCCCGGCACGGAAAAGATCCTCTCGACGCCCTCCCGGATTCTGGCAAGATCGATCCCTTCGGCCACTCCTGCACCAATGGCAGCCAGAATATTCGAAACATTGTGCAGCCCGACAAGACGGCTGTGAATTTCCATGCTCCCTTTCGGAGTATGGACCTGGAAGTTCATCCCTGATGGTGAAAAGACAATCCGGTCCGCCCGGATATGGGGTAATTCCTGCTCATAAGAAAGGGGAGAGGAGGTGGAACCGTGCCAGTCCCCCCGGCTGCCGAGGCCATAGGAGAGTACCGGCACCGAGGTGTTTTCCCTGATAACCGAAAAGCTGGGATCGTCCAGATTCAAAACCGCAGCTTTGAGCCGCTTCTGGATTCGCGCAGCAGCTATGGGTTGTTCTTGGATTTGCGCAGCTTGAGGCTGCTTTTGGATTCTTGCATCCGGCTGAATGGGGGGGAGCATCGCACCGCCGGATTCATGCGGCTTAAGGCAGTTATCGCTTGAGCCCAATCCCGAAAACAGCCGCTGTTTGGCCTGCCGGTACTCGGCAAAGGTCTTATGGAAATCCAGATGATCGGAAGTGATATTGGTCAAGATCCCGATGTCGAATTCACAGCCCAGAATACGGTTCAGGACCAGCGAATGTGACGATACTTCCACTACTGCATACTTGCATCCTGCATCAGCCATCTGACGTAAGGTTCTTTGCAGATCTACGGATTCGGGGGTTGTCCTGACCGAGGCAGTCTCCTCCCCCTTGATCCGGCAGGTGAGCGTATTGGTCAAGCCGACGGAAAAGCCCGCAGCCTCCAGGATGGAGGTCACCAGGTAACTGGTGGTGGTTTTTCCGTTGGTGCCGGTGATGCCGATAACCCGCAGGTTCCGGGAAGGGTGCCGATACAATTCCGCCGACAGTAAAGCCAGGGCTTCCCTTCCATCCCGCACCCGGACAAAAGACAAAGACGACTCCGCACTCTTTTTGCGGAGGGCATCTTCCTCAGGTGCTGCTACGGCTGCCGATGGGAGTTCTTTTTCCTCTCCTCCTGCCAATGGAACGTCTTTTTCCACTACCACAGCCACGGCCCCGCGACGAATCGCATCTTCGATATAATCATGTCCATCCAGTTGATAGCCGCTGATGCACACAAATACGAATCCAGGCTGCACGCACCGGGAATCCTGAGTGACTCCGATCACATCGGGATTGCCCCTCCCTCTTACCTGCTTCTTGGAAAGTGCAGTCAAAAGCTGCCTAAGGTCCATCTTATCTCTCCCTCCCCACGGATTTCAGTTGCCGGTCATTCAATCGGACGGGAGCCCCATCCCCCGCGGCAGCCGCATTTCTGTCAGCGGCTCCTGCCCGCCGGCCGGAACTTTGAGTCACCTCAGCCCGCCGGCTGGAACCCTGAGCCAACTCAGCATACTGCCTGGAACCTTGGGCCACCATGGCACACCTGCTGCTGGAACCTTGAGCCGCCCTGGCCTCATAAGCAGCCATTGCAGGGCCACCCTGCACCGGCGGAATATTCAGATAGCGAATAATGCTCTGGGCAATTTTCCGGAATGCAGGAGCTGCCACCGCACCTGCCAGGTGTTCTTCCATGGGCTCGTCTATCATAACCAGAATGGCTATTTGCGGGCAATCAGCAGGGAAGAACCCGACAAAGGAAGAACAGAAAAGTTCCTGGGAATAGCGCCTGGTTTGTGGATCGACCTTCTGGGCAGTGCCTGTTTTCCCTGCCACCCGATAGCCGGGGATAAAGGCTGCGGTGCCGGTACCCTCTTTGACCACCATTTCCAGCATCCCGCTCAGCTTCTCACACACAGATGGAGAAACAACCCTGCGGACCGGCTCCCGGGCAGGCACTTCCGCTATCCGGTCCCCGTGGAAGCAGGATTTTGGCCTTGTATTCCCATCGCCCCAGGCATCTCCAGAAAGGGGAGAGGGAGATACTGATCTGACCTTCCTGCCTGCCACGGCCTTCAGGATCGCCGGCTCCCTCCACCACCCCTTGTTGGCCAGGCAGCAGACGGCAGTGATAATCTGCAGTGGAGTGGTGAGTATCCCCTGCCCAAAGGAAATATTGGCTGTTGTCAGATCAGTCCATCTCTCTAGCGGCGGAATAAACCCTTGAGCCTCGCCAGGGAGAAGAACACCGGTTTTGGAGCCGAATCCGAACTCTTTAACCAGCCGGTAAAATTTTTCTCTTTCCAGTGACAGCCCGATTTTGGCCGAGCCGATATTGCTGGAAACCCTGACGATATCCCCCAGTGTCATCCAGCCATGCTTGTGTGTATCGCGGATCGTACGCCTGCCGATCTGAAAGACCCCGTTTTCACAATAAATGATATCGTTTTGTCCGATTGTGCCCGTGTCAAGTGCTGCGGCAGCCAGAAAGGTCTTGAAAACCGATCCCGGCTCAAAGGCATCGGTGATGCACCGGTTCCGCCGGAACCTGGCCGGAACTTTCGAAAAACTGTTGGGATTGAACAGCGGCCAGTTGGCCATAGCCAGGATGCCGGCGCTTTGCACATCCATGACAATGGCCATACCGGCTTTGGCCTTCGCTGATGTACAGGCGTCATGAAGTTCCTTTTCGGTCTGGTACTGGATAACCTTGTCAATAGTCAAAAAGATATCACATGCCTGATCAGGGAGCCGACAGTTCAGTACTCCTTTGCCGATGCCCTGACTGCTGTCCGCCGCTGGACAAAAAAATCCTGCCAGATCGAACGTTTTTCCCGTACTTAAGGCGCCGGCCAATGATACATTCCCCTTCCCTGCATCAGAAAGAAGTTTATCGAAGAAAAGCTCCACTCCTTCCAGCCCATGGTTGTCTATGCCGGTAAATCCCAGAACCTGAGCGGACAGTTCCCTGGCAGGGTAATACCGCTGGTTCTCCTCCCTGAATCCGATCCCCTCAAGATCCAGCTCTTCCAGGCGGGCGACCACTTTTGGAGCGACTTTTCTCTTGATCCAGATAAAGTGCTGTCCGGAATCGAGTTTCCTTTTCAGAGCGCTTGACGATACCTGCAAGATGGCACATGCCTTGCGGATTCTGTCGCTGTCTTCCCGCCTGAGTTGAGCGGGAACGCCATAAACGGACTCCGTAGCGGTACTCACCGCTAGAACTCTGCCCCTCCGGTCATAGATATCCCCCCTTCGGTGGCTTGCCGAAAGAGCCGATGCACCACCTCCTGTCAGTGACCGCTGGAGGCTTTTCCCCCGTGGCAGAACCTTGCGGGCGTAAAAATCATGCTGAACGATCTGAAGCTGATAAAGACGTACAGCCAAAGCGGCAACCATCAGGACAAAGGCGGCTTGAAGGATTACGATCCGTCCTCTGGTGTTGGGGGGAGGTGGTGCTTTTTTCACCCTTTTTCTCTTTACGGCCATCTTCTTCCTGAACTCTCGTTTCTCGTCTCTGGATCTGACACCTGTTTTATAAAAACGTCTATTTTATAAAAACATCAATGACTTGATTCTGATTCGGATCAACGAATCCATACTCTTTTCTGGCCAGATTCTCTACCCTGTCAAGGCAGGTCAGGGTTGCCTTTTCCAGTTTCAGCCGGACATTGATTTCCATCGTTTCAGCCTTTAACCGGTTTAACCGGTCGATGTCTCTGATCAATCTCGCAGTCTGAATCGGCCTCCAGGCGAGAAATAAACCCAAAAGGACAAAAAGGATAATCATCGGAACCTGCCTCCAGAGCTGCCGCACCGCATGAGGCGACAACTCCCGATGGGCATCCGGGTTCTGTACTTTTTTATTGACTACCACTTTTCAGCCACTCTGAGCTTTGCACTTCTCGCCCGTGCATTGGCCATTTTTTCCTCTTCCGTGGCCATAACGGGCTTCTGTGTCAAAACTTTTATCCTTCCCCTCACCTCGGCCCTCTCCCCACGGGGAAGGGGAACAAAAGGTGCGGCCAGGCCATCAGTGCACATCGAACCGGATGAGGCAAGATTTCGAAAGATCCTTTTAACAATCCGGTCCTCGAGGGAATGAAAAGATATGATGCAGATCCGCGCTCCCGGGTTGAGTAAATCCACGACATCCCTGATAGCCTGATCCAGCCCCGCGAGCTCCTGATTAACAGCTATGCGCAGAGCCTGAAAGGTCCTGGTAGCCGGGTCTATCTGTCCTGCCCCGCCCGGCAACCGTCTTCCCGTTTCCGACCCTCTCGGACGAAATCTGGCTGGAATAGCTGACCGTACAATCTCTGCCAACTGGCCAGTCGTGGAAATTACCTCTTTTTTCCGATAAGACACAATAGCCCGGCTGATCTTCCGGCTCCACCTCTCTTCGCCATACTCCCATATAATTCGGGCCAGTTCCTCTTCCCTGCTCCGGTTAACGATCTTGGCCGCAGTCAGGGGATTTCTCTGGTCGAGGCGCATGTCGAGGGGCGCATCCTTTTGAAAGCTGAAGCCCCGCTCCCGGGTTTCCAGATGGAAGCTGGAAATTCCAAGGTCAGCGAGAAAGCCGTCGATCCCGGGCAATTCAAGCTCATATAAAATTTCTTTGATGTTTTTGAAGTTATTCCGAATAAGTTGTACCCTGGAGCCGAACCTTTCGAGGCGCCCGGCGGCCTTCTGAAGAATATGCTCGTCAAGGTCAATTCCAATCAATCTACCGGTGGGAGAACTCCCCTTAAGAATCTGCTCTGCATGCCCTCCTTCACCTATCGTACCATCGACGTAAACTTTCCCGTCAGCACACTCAAGATAGGCTAAAACCTCCTTCAGTAATACGGGTCGATGAATGTACATGTCAAAAATGCCGAATTTCCGTCAGATTCCAAAGCTGGCTAGCCTTTCCCGATCCAGTTGAACCGTGTTCTCAAACTCAAGCCACTTGTCCTGAGCCCATATCTCAATCTTATTCATCACACCTACCATGACTACCGCTTTATCGATGCCTGCTCTGGTTCTCATCTGAGGGGGAATCAGGATCCTTCCCTGCCTGTCAAAGCTCACGTCAGAAGCATTGGAGAATAAAAGCCGCATGAAATCACTGACGCCTTTTTCCATATTGGGGGCCTGCCGGATCCTCTGGCCGATGTCCAGCCATTCCTTGAGGGGGTAAGCTACAAGGTAATTTTCATAGCAGGTCAGGATGAGTTTTTCATCCTTGTATTCGTCTCGAAGAGTGTCCCGAATTTTAGCCGGAACGCTTATCCTGCCTTTATTATCAAGATTATGCTCGTACTTTCCGATGAACACCTTCTTGTCACCATCTCCCACATTGTCCCACTTCGCTACACATAACCAAAAAATACCCCTTTCAAAAGTTTTTGTCAAGGGAAAAATATTTTGCTTTTTTAGCTTATAGCTATGGTTTAAAAGGGGAAAAACGGATCCATTAAAAGCAAATACATCAAGGTGTTATAGCCAGTCACCTCATGTGGATAAATTAATAAAAAGAGCGAAGGTGGGAGAAAGTGGTGAATTTTTAGAGCAGATGGCACCACTTTGAGTAAGGCGCATCATTGTGCGTCGCTATCCGTATACACCCTCTCCTTTGGCTGTCAGGCGGCGCGCCGCCTGACAGCCAAAGGGTGACAAACGAGGATATCGTGGTTATTCTGCCGGAGAAACCACACCGGAGAAATTTTCCAGCCCCTTATCGACTATGGCTTTCAGTTCTCCTGCGATTACACCGCCCATAGGCGCCATTGATTGAAGTACCGTGGAAGGCTGATCCTTGAAGTGGTTTTTCAGGATAAATTCCGGATTCAGGATGCTGACAATCACCTTGTCAGGATCCTGATGGCTGCCATCCTGTGCAAGATCATTGAGCCAGACCGAGATAGTGCACGGGAAGGCTATCATATATTTCCCTCCCAAGGCGACTACCTGCTCGGAATACTGGTGAGAGCATAATTTTATCTCTCCGACCGAGGCAAAAGTATGGGCAAGATCACCCACCGGAATGTTGAAATTGGGGTCGATTACCTGCCAGTCGTCCTGTACATTCGGTATGGAAGTGTCATCTGCGGCTGAAATTATGCTGTTTTTGATCTTAGCCAGAAAATTCCGGGGAGAATTCGGATCGTCCAGCGCGAGATTCAGACTTCCGGCCGGCAGGGGAACTTCATATACTATGCCATAGCCGCGGTTCGGATCGGCGTAGCCCTTTGTATCGTTCTTCCATGCCTGGACAGCCTGCATTTCCGCCTGAGTAAAGAAAGGCGAGTGATGCTCGAAGATCCATTCCCCTCCGAGACTGGTAATGGCAATTTTCACGATCTCTTTCGTCTGACTGCTGATCATTGCTGCGAACGGACCAAAGTTTGGATCACTCATAACATCAGCAAAGAAAAAGTTAAAGAGCGCTGGCTCGTCGAACCTGTTGATTTTGACAACATCACCAAAAGTATCGCCATCTTCGTCCTCTGTCCAGATGCCGATCTTGCAGGGCAGGCCCAGTGCATGGTGCTGGCCCATAGCCATGGCCATAGCCGCATACCCAGGAGCGCAAATCTCCACCAGTTTGCCTTTTCTTCCCCCGGCTAATGGCATGTCTTTTTCTTCAGGCACTTTCCAGGGAGGCACTGTAGTTCCCTGAGGCACATAGCCAGCTACCGCAGTTTTCACAGCCAGGACCGCTGCATCAAAGGCATCTGCCTCCAATGTACCTGACGAAATGGGTATCTTGCCCATCAGTACACCAGTGGAAATACGTGGCTGCGGCCTGGTACCGATAAGAGTATACTCCTTCAACCCGTTATTAACCATAGCCAGGATCTGATTTTTCATCTCAATCGCTGTGCCGAGCATACGCGACCGGACATTTTCAGGTTCATCCTTGAGGAAATTCTTCAGCACATACTCAGGGTTAAGGACACCGACAATCACCCTGTCAGGGTCCTGGCGAGTGCCATCCTGAGCAAGATCATTGAGCCAGACTGAGATGGCATACGGTAAGGCTACTATATACTTTCCTCCCAGATCAACTATTTGTCTGGCATAGTAGGGGGAGTGTATCTTTATTTCTGCGATCTTGGCATAGTTAGGATCTTGATAATCCTTCACGGGAATTTTAAAATTGGGATCGATTACCTCCCAATCCTCACGACTGTAGGGGGTAGTGCCAATCGCGGAAACGATTTTCTGTTTCACCTTGCTCAGAAAATTCCCGGGAGAATTCGGATCGTCCGACCCCAGGTTCAGACTGTCAGGCGGCAGGGAGACCTCAAATTGTATGCCATACCCGTGGTTCGGATCGGCATAGCCCTTTGCATCAGTTTTCCATGCCTGGGCAGTCTGCTCCAGTTCTGCCTTGGTAAAAAAGGGTGCCTGATACTCGTAGAGCCATACACCACCCAAAGCGGTGATTGCACTTTGGACGATCGACCTGGTATGGCTTCTGATGAGAGCGGCAAATTGACCAAAGGTTGGCGCATTCACGGCATCGGCAAAAAAGAAGCCAAAGAGCGCTGACTCGTCAAAGCTATTGATCTTGATCAGGTCATCTTCCCCATCTTCATCGCTGTCCTCAGTCCAGATGCCGATCTTGCAGGGCATACCCAGAGCATGATACTGCCCCATAGCCATGGCATCATCGGCAAACATGGGGGCACAAATCTCCAGGAGCAGTCCATGCCTTCCCGCAGGGAAAGGCATGGACTGCTCTTCCACTACCTTCCAGGGATTGACCGGCGTAGTACTGCCATCAGGCGTGAAGGAAAATTGACCGACCGCGGTTTTTATTGCCTGAACCGCAGCATCGAAGTCGGCTGCCAGATCATTCGGACTGGAAATGACCTTGCCCATTAAGATATTCGTAGAGAGATTAACGGTCAGTGTCTTGGCAGTGCTGGTAATGCCGGACAGGCTGGCGGTAATGCTGGTCTGCCCGGGAGCTGTGGCCGTAGCCAGTCCTCCCGCGGCCGTAATAGTGGCTATCGCTGTATCAGAGCTCGCCCAGGTGACCTGACCGGTAATATTGCCGGTGCTGCCATCGGCATAGTTACCCATGGCTGTATATTGTTGTGTCGCTCCCTGGCTTATCGTTGAATTTGCTGGTGTTACGTCAATACTGGTAAGAGTGACCGGCGGGGGTGTATTATTATCATCATCTTTATCATCGTCTTTGTCGAAACAGCCGCAGGTGACCATCAAAAAACCAATAAGGAGGGTAATAAGAAAACGGCTCGGCTTAATCTTCATTCATTTCCCCTTGCATCTTGACTACACCATAATGCCAAACTTTCGTGCTGGACTTTCAAAGCAGCAGTTCTTGTGTTTATGTAGAATAGAGATGAGATGGCGGTATCGTGAAATCATGAACAATTTTATCTTGTATTTATTTTATTCGTATGTTCCACCTCCTTACTTTTCTCATCAGCACAGGTTAAAAACAGGGTCAGAAACTGAACTCAGTTGAACTGCTTGTGGATTCCCTGTTCGTATCCACTTTTCTATATCTTCTATCGATTGCACCTCTTCACACCTTCGGAAAGATAATTTCCTCCAACTAAAATTAAGATGTGCAGGTAAAGCCTTTCTCATCTTGCACTTGACCTTGCCGCCTGTTTTCAATAAACTATAAAAATTCAGATAATCCACAATAAGGAGAATACATCTGATATGGTTCTGATCGTAGGATAGGTCCCGATTATGGTATAGACCTGATTATGGATATTGAAACCTTAAGGCAGGAGATTATTGCCACCTTTAGACCATTCGATCCGGAGAGGATCATCCTTTTTGGATCGCTGGCCCAGCGAGTATGCTGTTTATTCCGGCGGGGAGCTGTACTACTATCCATCACCGGAAAGAAATTATATAAGGGGAGCCTCCTACAAGATCAGCTTTTAACGGAACTTATGCCATGAGTACCAGCGAAGGGTCTGCCTTCTTGATAACCTTGAAGACTTCGTCTCTTTTTTCTTCCATGGTATTCAGTTCCTGAGCTTCAAGGTTAAGCCGCATAACCGGCTCCGTATTGGATGCCCTGATGTTAAACCACCAGGATTTGTACTCTACGGTTAATCCGTCCAGGTAGTCTTTTTGGCCGTCTTTGTAGGTGGTTTCCAGGGCAGCCCAGATAGCATCCTTGTCTTTCACCTGTAAGTTGATTTCTCCTGTCGAGGAATATTTTTTGAGCGGGAGGACGATCCTGGAAAGTGGCATATTTTTCAAGGCCAGGTAATTGAGCATTTGAATCATGGTGTACATGGCGTTATCGGTAAATCCCGTGTCCCGGTAATAGTAGTGGCCGGACAACTCCCCTGCAAACAGGGCATTTTCCTGCCTCATCCGGGCCTTGATAAAGGCATGGCCGACCCGGCAGCGCACCGCCTTTCCTCCAAGCCGGGTAATAGTCCCGGGGACGGTTTTGCTGGAGCGAAGATCATAGAGGATAGTTGACCCCGGCTCCCGAGTAAGAAAGAACTCGGCAATGAGAGCAGTTACCAGATCCTCAGGAATTTTCACTCCATTTTCGTCAATGAAACCGCATCGATCGCAATCTCCATCAAAGGCCACACCGAGATCCGCTTCCTCCTTTATGACAGCAGCCTGTAAATCCCTGAGAGTGGAAAGGATAAGAGGATTGGCAACGTGGTGGGGAGATATCCCGTCAGGTACTGTGTAGAGAGGGATGAGTGTCCAGTCCGGAATTTTTTCAAATAACGCAAACACCTCAGGCCCGGCCGTCCCGTTTCCGGCATCAACCACTACCTTCAGAGGTTTCGGATGATGAACAAAGCCAGCCAGGGTGTCAATGTATGTATCCATCAGGCTGATCGTGCGATACGAACCCCGTGCAGCGCCGGACGGCGCGGTTTCTGGCGCGGGCAGGGCTGCACTGCCTGGGGCAGTGCATGGTGCGCCGCCTGAAGCACCGATAGGAGGCTGCTCCGGCCATTCCTCTTTGACCATACGTTCAAGCGCGGGCAGTCCCTGCGCTCCGCTCAAAGGAATAGCCTTTTCCCTGCTGAGCTTCAGGCCATTGCTTCCGGGAGGCAGATGGGATGCAGTAACCATAGCTCCCGCATCAAAATTCCCCTCAATAATGGCGTAATAAAGCATGGGTGTGGTGGCCATGCCGATATCACTGACCGATGCCCCTGAGCTGATAGCCCCTTCGGCAAAAGCTCTGGCTAAAGACGAGGAAGATGGCCGCATATCCTGGCCGATAACCACGCTCTTTGCTTTTAACAGCTTAACCAACGCAGCTCCGATTTTCCAGGCCGCAGATTCATCCAGTTCATCCGGGTAAGCCCCCCGTATGTCGTAAGCCTTGAAGATGTTACCCATCACCTATTCCTCTTCCTCTCCTGAAATTCTCTTCCCTTTCTCTCACGTATCCAAACGTGGATACCACCTGGACCCCACATGGAGCAATGTTCCCACATGCATCTTTCATCCATCCCTCATGCATCCCTCGGTATCCCTCATATGGCTTCTGCGATGAAAAATATCATGACAAGGCCCGAAAAACCATGATAAGACCAGATCCCTAGAGAAGCATATGCGCAAGTGCGTCTTCGACCGAAGCGCCTTCGATAATGACAGCGTGCACGGCGTTGCACAGTTTGATGGCCTCATCGGAAGACCTTTGGTAAATATTCCTGCCGACCGAGATTCCGGCAGCACCGCTGATATGAATCTGGTCATGGATATTGCCGAGAAATGCACCAATCTCGCGGCTTGATCCGGCTGAGGAAATAACCTTGGTCCGGCCTGCCGCCAGAGTGGCCTCCTTAAAAATCTCTCTCGGTTCGGCACCATCCATAGTGGGGTAAGCTACCCTCACAAAATCACAGCCAAGGCATGCCCCCACACCCACGGCGCCTGCAATCATGTGCGGATTCCTTTCATCTTTCTCCTTCACTGCCTTACCGTGAAGGCAAATCCAGAGGACAGCAAGAAGACCCTGTTGATGGGCATTAAAGATAATCTGAGCAGCCTGATGAAGCATTATGGATTCATACACGCTTCCCAGATAGACCGAATACCCCACAGCCAGGATCTTGAGCCCGCTGTTGTCTCGAATATCCACCACCTGTTTGACATCCAGCCATTGCTGACTTACAGGATCCGCCTCCGTGACCAGATCCGTTTTGGCATTCAGTTTGACCAGATAAGGCACATCAGGATAATCCATTCCGTATCTGGTAATCAAACCGGGCTGAGTGGCAAAAACACCAATCCTGGCCTGACTGGCAATCCTGAATAAATGCTCCGGATCGCTATCCTGAGGATGAATACCACCTCCAATAAAGTCCCTGTTGAGGTGCTCTGCTTTCTGATCCCCAGCAAACAGTAACAACCTCCCACTTTCTCTGGTACTAGTCAAATAATTCTGGACATATTCCACACGCATCGCCTTGGGAACATCCAAAGGCACTATTACGTCACTGGCCTTGATTTTCATGGTCTTACCCGGCCCCCTCATAAGACCCCTGTTCTTGTGATATATTCAATAGTAAAATACCTTCCATTCCCCTTAGAAAAGGAGAGAGTTATGAGGTCCTCACTTTTTATGAAGTCCCCGTTTTCCTCTGAGATTCCAGTTTCTTATCCGTAATCTCTCTTTATCTATCCTTTTATTTATCCTTATTATCTATCCTTTATAAATCCAACTATATGGTTTTACGTAAAAAAGCATTATTTACTTCTTCTCGGATTTCATGAGACGAGTCCTCTACGAATGGGGAGAGAAATCGATACCAGGCAGTACAAGACAGTACACAAGATAGTACAATCAAACAAGCCGGTACAGTCAGGTTTTATTGTTTATACAAGGTGCATGCAGGCCCCGACATCCCGTTTACCAGAGCGGGTACATGTGACCCCAAAGCGCACTCCGCTCTGAAACCCTGCTGTCAGGGTGCGGATTACTGCGTGTGACGTGGTATCACGTGTGATACGGATCTTTTGGTATTTTACAGGGGCGGCCTTTTGTATAGGGCCGCCCTGATTCAACAGGAAGGGATCACTGATAAAAGAATAACTGATAGGTGAGACTACTCATGAGTAATGTCTACCGCGCCGGTATCCAGGTCATATCGCGCCCCGACAATTTTCAGCCTGCCTTCTTTAACCAGTTCGGAAAGGATTGGTTTTGACACCTTCAATTGCTCAACAATCAGCTCGACGTTGGCTTTGACTGTATTGTCCACCTTATCGCCGGGTTGGTCCTTGGCCTTTTCCACGGCAGGCTTAATAGCTTTGGTGAAAGACCCGATATGGCCAGGAGCCTCGCCGCCCTCCACAGTGGCAGTCACTGCGCCGCATTTCTCATGACCCAACACCATAATCAGGGGCGTACCAAGGTGCTCCGCTGCATATTCAATACTGCCCAAGGCTATGTCATCAACGACATTGCCAGCAACACGGATCACAAACAAATCGCCGAGTCCTTGGTCAAATATGATTTCCGGTGGCACTCGTGAATCTGAACAGCTCAGGATAATGGCAAAAGGCTTCTGCCCCTTGACAAGCTCCGCACGGCGCTCTGCTGTCTGGTTGGGGTAAGTATTTTTAACGGCGGTATACCGCTTGTTGCCAGCCATTAATGCCTCAAGTGCCTGATTCCCGTTTACTCCGGAGGCGGCCTCCTTGGCTGCTGCCGTGCCAAAGATAATCAATGGTAATGCCCAGGCAATGATAAGAGATTTCGCTATCTTCATCTTCATTCGACCACTCCTTGCTTGTTGGCTACTTATCGGGTTTCCCCCCTGATTTTTAAGACCTTGATTCTACATATACTTTCCAATAAGACGGATAGCAAATACGCAGTACCACACAAAAAGTCTCCTTAATGTCTTTAACGCTGCATGGTAACACCACCTCCTTCCTGATAGTTTCCCATCAGGCTGATTCGCTTGACGTATCGCTGGCTTGTGATTACCTATGTGCCTGGAAGAAGACTTTATTATCGATAAATTCCTGTTTCGGAGAGTTTTTAAATATACCTTGCTATTTTTATTTTCAAGGGAGCATAAATCTCAAGATATATTATTTTATGGATTCTGCTGCCTGTGCCTGGCTCCGGACTCGCTTGGGTTCTATTCCTTTAAGACTTTATATACTATTTCACTCAGCTCTTTCATTTCATACGGCTTGGTTACTACTCCCTTAAAACCATGTTTCTGATACTCAGACATTATGGGAGCATTGGAGTAGCCGCTTGAAACAATGGACTTAACATCGGGGTCTATCTCAAGCAGTTTACGAATGGTTTCTGCCCCTCCCATGCCTCCAGGTATTGTTAAATCCAGGATAACGATATCAAAAGCACTCCCGGACTCTTTTGCCTTCTTGTAGAGCTCAATTGCCTCAGCACCGTCTGCAGCAAACGCAACCTCGTATCCGAGACAAGTAAGCATTCGTCCGATCGTAGCTTTAACCAGTTGCTGATCATCCATAACGAGAATCTTTCCCTGGCCGCAATGGAATTGTTTCTCCTTAACATCTTTTACCATATGTATTCTTTTCTCCGATGACGGGAGGTAAAAATAAAGAGTTGTCCCGACTCCTGGCTGTGATTCTACACCGATATATCCTTCATGCTTTTTGATAATGGCATAGGTGATGGCCAGACCAAGACCGCTTCCACTTTGCTTGGTAGTAAAATAAGGATCAAATATCTTAGGCATAATTTCTTCCGGTATCCCAACTCCCTGGTCCTGTATCAATACCTTTACGTATTTCCCCTCCTTCAGCGAAAGGCTGTTCTGCGTTTCAACCGTCACGTTTTCAGCACGCACTTTAATTATGCCGCCTCCGGCCAGAGCCTGCTCAGCATTGATAATTATATTATGAATAGCCTGACCGATCTGATCTTGGTCGATTTCGGTCCACCACAGGTCAGCCGGTATGGATAATTCACATTTTGCCTGAGAGCCGCTTAAGGCAAAGCTGATTGTATCTTGCATTAATTTAGCGAGAGAGACAGCAGTTTTAACGGGTGCTCCGCCACTGGCAAAAGTAAGTAATTGTCGAGTCAGATTTTTTGCCTTCTGACAGGCCGTTTTTATAATTTCTAACAGTGAAGAAACATTCTCTCCATATTCCGCTGCCTCCAGTTCTAAAAGCGAGAGCGCGCCTATGCCGGCAGCCAAAAGATTATTAAAGTCGTGGGCAATGCCGCCTGCAAGGGTGCCGAGGGATTCAAGTTTTTGAATTTTCAGTAATTCCTCCTCCGTCTTCTTACGTTCGGTAATATCACGGGCTATGGCCATCGTCGCAGGTTTTCCATGATACTGGATAAGGGAGATAGAAACTTCCCCATCTTTGATTTTTCCATCCTTACAAATTACCTTTATTTCATAAACAGAGGGAACTTTTTCACCTGCCAACCGTAATTCGCGCCGCTGAGCGAGGAGTTCTCTGTACTCAGGAACCAATATGTTCTGTAAAGGCTTATCCATGAGCTCTTCGGGTTTATAGCCAATGATATCCTCCACGGCCTTATTAACGAATTTAAAGTACCCCTCCTGGAGAATAACTACACAATCCTTGGCCTGTTCCACCAGGGTCGAGTATTTTCCTTCGGATTCCCGAAGGTCCCTTTCCGACCGCCTTCGCTCACTCTCCTGTATGTCTCTTTGCAGCCGCGCATGGAGGACAGGAGCTATATAATCAGCTATGGTTTCCAAAAGATTCTGGTCTTTCTGCGTATAATCGGCTGCCTTATTGGCGACCGCCAACTGACCGATAATCTTCTTTTGGTGAATGACCGGTACAACCAGGGCCCTCGATAAAAAGATATGCCCTTCCGGCACATGGAGCGGACCGTTTGAATAGAGGGATTTCTTCGCTATGAGGGATCGGCCCCAGAGACCGTCCCAATTTTTGCGGGGGAAAATAATATCTTTGTCGGGAATCTGACACTGGTCCCAGATATCCTTGCTTAAGGAGGGGCAGACCAGATCTCCCTGTTGGTTAATGTATCCGAAAAATCCATAGGGACTTTCCGTAATCTCCAGGATTACCTGCAATACTTCTCCATACATTTCATCATCAGGAATCGCAAGGAAAATGCCGTTAATTCTGTTTCTGACGCTCAGCTCTCGCTCTGATTGCCTGAGAGCATCTTCCGTGCGATTGCGTTCGGCATCCAATGCTTCAAGTTCAACAATCCGCTGGCGCAGTATTGCATTCTCTTGAAAGAGTTGCTCTTGTGTCTTGTTTTTATCGGGCATTTTAATCCACCTCCTGAAAGCTTAGCCGAACAGCCTATCCGAGATAGTGTATCCGCTCGTATATCCCAATGCCGAACAGCCTATCCGAGATAGTGTATCCGCTCGTATATCCCAATAAGGTACCCGAATAATTCTGTTTTTAGATTGGCCATTACTCTAAATTATACTACATCTAAAGTTATATTGCATTAGTGATAAATATGTCAGGGATAAAGAACAATGGTGCTTTTACTCAAGAGTGGAGTTCACGCCCGTAGACATTAAGCACAGGGGGCAGCGTTTTTCTCACTTTAAAAATCTTCCCAGCCTCTTTACCAAAGGGAGAGTGGTGGCTGCCGTTATGGGAGAGCGGTGGCTGCCGTTGAAAAAGGGAGGGCAGGGACTCTGTAGTTCGATCAAGTGAAACACCCATGCCGGTGAACCGGCACAAAGGGCAATGAAAATGATATCAACCAGTTCTCGGATCATTTTCAGATGAAAACTGCTCTAAGCTGGCTATATCCCTAAAGCCAATGGCATTGCCGGCCGGATAAACGAGAGAAAAAGCAGGCAGGTTAACACCTGCCCCTGTTTCCTCTCCATCTATCCTATCCGTCCTACCCTCTTCATCTATCCTATCCACAAACCTTCAATGCGCACCCTTAATCCATCTTTAGTTTTGCCGAGGGTATTAACCAGACCGCAATGCCGCCACTGGAGCATGCAATACCTGGGCTGGAAATAGTAACGCTTGCCGATCTGAAGTTCCGTTTTGGTATAATGAACCATACCCTCATAGGCTGTAGTATTATAATAACCAATATTTATACCTCTCTCCCTGGCCATCATTGGTCCTACGACACACCAGACTACAGTGCCGTTAAAATAGTCAGGTTCTTCAACCACAATTCCAACGTGGCTGACCGGGCACCCGCAGGATATCCATCCAGGGCGACCGTAGAGGACATCACCCTTCTTGAGGCCAAGCTTCTCGACATTGGATGGATTAAACAGGATGATTGTTTCCCGTGGCCCTGCCTCCCCTGGAAATTTGTCCAGAATAAAATCGTATTCCCGACCGAGATTATCCTTCCAGGTAATACTTTCCTCCCTGAATTCCTGGACTAAGGCAGAAGGACGATCATTGACTGAAACCGGGCGACTATTTGATTTTTCTGTATAGACACACCTTTTTATGGCCTCAGGATTTTTTGACACGATTTCAGCAAATGCCTCGCAGGTTTTGAGCCCGCACAGCCCACAGTTCTTCCCCGGCAGTTGCACTGCCCCTTCGGCTGTATCTGCTGTATTTGTTGTATCTGGTATTCTCGTTGGATTCACTCCCCTGGCTGTATTTTGCATGGTTATTCTCCTTATTCTCCTCGATAAAATATGTCTGATTCCAATGGTCTTAATACACCAAAGTGAGCCTCTTTTCCGATGTCCTTTTTACCGACACAAATGGTACAGGTTCCTACAGGGGGATTTCCCCTCAAGAATGAAGGTTCCTGCACTTCCTCCATACGCTCTATTCTTCGCACCACATGATCGATGTTAATGCCGTGCAGAGCATCGGTTTCGATCACGGCTACACCTGCTGTCTCATTGATATTGGCTCTGAACACTTCCCTCTCGGCCTGGGATACGAGATCAATTTTGGTGACCACTGCCATATCGGCCAAAGAAAGCATGGGCCCGATTTTCCGGGGCAGGTTTACGCCGCTGGTCGATTCCAGGACAACCATACCTAACGAGGTTTCTATATAGGGAGAACACCTCAGACACAGACCCGCCGTCTCTACAAAAAGCATCTCTGCACCACTTTGCTCCGCCCATCGTAAAGCATCTCCGAGGACTACCACATTGCAGTGATCCGGACATAAATCTCCCGAATAAACCCTCCTGGCGGGAATTCCATACTCCCTGGCGAATATTTCGTCTTCATCGGCGAATTGAACATCAATTTTTAAATAAGCCAGCTTATATCCTTTGTGAAGAAGTCTCCTGGCTACCTGCCTTAATACGGTCGTTTTTCCACTCGTCGGTGGTCCGGCACAAATAATGACTTTCATGATTCATCCCCCCTTGGAAGAATTATCTGTTAACCACAAGGTAAAATTTTCCTGAGGTTAAATTTCTTCGCTCATATAGAGCAGCCATCACATCCATTTTCTTGTCATTCTGAGCGAAGGCTTAGAATCCAGGAGAGTTCCAGGGCTTTTTGGATTCCTAAGCTCCCCGCTTAATGCCTGCGCGGGGACAGGCTTCGCTCAGAATGGTAGTATAGGGTATTGGTAAACCCGTTGTTAAACGCGCTCTTCTAGGCAATATATCCCAGTGCTCGCAGGCGCTCCTGCAGATCCCTTTCTCCGAGACAGTTACCCGCCCGTATTTGGGCTCTAAATCCTAACAGGAGATCATCCAGTTTCTTGATTTCCTCACCGACCCGCTTCTCTTCTTCTCCTGTGATAATCAAGTTTTGTATGGCTCCGGCTTTCATGACGATTCGAAAATCGGACAGGAGTGTAATCCTGGGATCATGAGTGACGAAGATGAAGATTTTCTTATACCTTTTCAGAAGCTCCAGAGCCTTGGTCCTGTGAATGCCCGCATTTTCGATTTCATCGAGCAGGATGATCGGCGAATTTCCGATAATGACCGCATCGGCTATCAGCAAAGCCCGCGTCTGACCGCCTGAGAGCTCGGTCATGGCGCTTTCCATGATGATGGGCTCTCCGGTGAGCAGGTTGGCAAATTCCAGGGTTTCCTCTATGATAGACCTGGGCGAACTGGTTTGCCGTATCCGTGCATGGATATCGAGAAATCGATGTACCGGCAGATCCGAAAGGAAATTGGTGTGCTGGGTGATGAGCGCAATCGGATTTTTCGATGGATCTGCCATATATTCCTCTGACGGCACGGTGTCATTGATGAGTACCTTCCTCAGAGATGGCGTATTGCAGTTGGCAAAAAGTGCAATGTCGTTGATGAAGGTTGTCTTCCCCGACCCCGTAGGCCCCACGATACTTACGACATTACCCATCAGGAGCGGGACTTGTTCGACGCAATCTTTTTGGCCATTCTTGCCACAGCCTCCGATAATAGTTATTTTTTCTATTTCCATACTTTTATCTCCCTTTTTCATACAGTCTGGCATACAGTTTTGCATACGGTCTTACATACAGCCTTGCGTACGGTTGTGCATACGGCCTTGCCTACAGCCTCCTTGAGTGCTTCTCATATGGTCTCTAGTACCCTGTCAAGCCCCAATTGATGGGTAAAATAATAACCCATGGGATCCATCCTTACGTCATTCTGAGCGAAAGCTTAGAATCCAGGTTACCCCTCAAGATAGCCTTGACAGGGCACTAGTGTCTAATAATCTTGAGTCTCATCATGGCCTCTCATATGATTTTTCATACCGTGATACATTCCAACACTCTAATAACACTCTAATCGGAGTGTTTAGGAAATTAATACTATCGTCAAACGCTCACGTAGCTTCAATTTCAGGAAAAAGTCGAAAATTGATCTGAAAACGCATCCTCAGAGGGGATGGAAAGCAAGAATGAGCTTGAAGACCATGAGTAAGCCGATAGAAAAGATAAAACCGTGTGATTATTGCCAGCTCAGCGGCGGCAGGCCGGTTCCGGGCGAAGGGAATCCCCGGGCAGACATTATGTTCATCGGAGAGGCTCCGGGTAAACAGGAAGAATTGGCAGGCCGCCCTTTCGTGGGTGCAGCAGGCAGGTTGCTCAACAGTCTCCTTGAGGGTATCGGCTTAAAGCGGGAGGATGTATATATCACCAACGTCATCAAATGCCGGCCTCCCCAAAACAGAGATCCCCTTCCGGCAGAAATAGAAGCATGCAGCGAATGGCTCGACGAACAGATAAGAGCAATAAAGCCCAAGCTCATTGTCCTCCTTGGAAGGCACGCTTTGAATCGCTTCCTGCCGGGATTAAAAATATCCAAAGTACATGGACAGCCCTTTCAGGAAAAAGTGACCGGTCTTGGCATCTTTGTATTTTTCCCCATATATCATCCAGCCGCCGCTTTATATAATCAAAATATGCGTGAGCCTCTTGAGGAAGATTTCAGGAAAATACCGGGCCTGCTGCAATCAATCATAACCAATCAATGATTATCAATGATTACTGGTTGAGATGCTGATTGGATTACTGGTTGAGATGCTGGTTGGATTCCTGAATGAGATGCTGGTTGCTGGATAAGGGAGCTGCGTACTGGATGCTGGCCAGGGTGCTGGATGTAGGTTACAAGGCACTGGAAACAATTGCATAGACCTAAGGATTATGGAATGATGAAAATTGAAAACTGAATAGTGAATTAAGGATAATGAATACTGAAAGCTCACCAGTGAATGCCGAATACTCAACCATGTATGTTGAATGCTCAACCATGATTGTTGAATGCTCAACCATGATTGTTGAATGCTGACTTCTGCAGGGCAGTGGAGGTTTTTTGGAAACTCGCCAGGAAATCCCTTTGACAATTCAAGTCAATACCTTTAGAATTGGTTCAAAACCTCAACCCAAAAGGAGTCCTAATGAAAATTGCTATTATAACCAATGAATACCCTCCCAATATCTATGGCGGAGCCGGAGTTCACGTGCAATATCTTACTCAGGAGTTGGCAGCCCTGGAAGAGAAAAAACACGCCATCAGGATTCTTTGTTTTGGCGATCAGAAGGAGCACTTCGAGAATAAGATCGTGAAGGGTATCCAGTCACCTATTGATATCCCTCTTCAGGACCCACGGCACAAAAGGCTGATGGACACCCTGCTGAGAGATATTGTCATGACAGAATCTTTGCCTGAGGCCGACATTGTTCATGCTCACACCTGGTATACCCATTTTGCGGGCTGCCTGATCAAGCAGCTCCTTGGTATCCCCCTGGTTCTTTCCACTCATTCACTGGAGCCCCATAGACCCTGGAAAGAGGAGCAGATGGGTTCAGCCTATAAGGTCAGTACCTGGATTGAACGCAATGCCTACAAAATCGCTGACGGGGTTGTTGCCGTATCCCAGGCCATGAAGAGGGATGTCCATGAACTATACCATGTTCCCGTGGAAAAGATCCGCATCATCCCCAACGGCATTGACCTGGACCGGTACAAGCCCAGTCCGGATCGGGCCACTCTGGCCACATATGAAATAGATCCCGACCAGCCATTCATTCTCTTTGTAGGTCGAATCACCAGGCAAAAGGGGATTATTCATCTGGTCAGGGCCATCAGACACTTACATCCGGGAGTACAGGTAGTGCTTTGTGCAGGGGCTCCCGATACAGAAGAAATCGGCCGTGAAATGGCCGAAAAGGTTGAAGATGCCAGATCTCAGACCGGGAACAGGGTCATCTGGATACCGCAGGTACTTCCCGTAGATCAGGTTATCAACCTCTATACCCACGCATCGATATTTGTCTGCCCGTCCGTTTATGAGCCTTTCGGAATCATCAACCTGGAAGCCATGGCCTGTGAAACGCCGGTAGTCGCCTCCAGCGTGGGGGGAATCCCTGAGGTAGTCGTGCACGGGGAGACCGGCTTATTGGTTCCGCTCGAATCTCGCGGCCCTGGTGACTGGGAGCCGAAGGACCCGGATAAGTTCTCGCAGGATCTGGCTCTTGCCATAAACAGCCTTTTGTCCTCACCGGAAAAAAGAGAGCTGATGGGCCATAAGGCCAGGACCAGAGTAGAAAAATACTTCAGTTGGAAAAGCGTGGCCCGGCAAACTCTGGAATTCTACCAGGATTTGATCATGGGAAAAAAAGCAGAATAAGTAACCACTGTGTAACAAAGGAGAGAGAGAGTCTCTCACTGTCCCTGATTCCTGACTGCTGACTCCTGACTTCTGCCTGCGGCCCTGACCTCCGGCTTCTGCCCCCCTGCCCTGAATGCTGACTGCTGCCCTGATCTCCGGCCACTGCCCTGACCCCCTGCCATGACTGCTGCCTGTTCCCTGGCCTCTAGCTCCTGCCCCTTTGCCCTGACCACTGATGCTCCCTGGCCTCCGGCCACTGTCCCCCCTGCCCTGCTCCCTGGCCTGACTTCTGCCCTGACTCCTTACTTCAATGCAGCCAGATACTTGATGGCTGCGAGGGCAGCTACCTGCCCCTCTCCTACTGCTTTACCAATCTGGTATGGTGTGCCGGTGGAATCACCGGCACAGAAAATGCCTGGTAAATTAGTTTGCATATTTCTGCCGACGCGCACATGCTGTTTATCCATGTCCAGGGAGGGTGACAGACTGGCAGGGGAGGTTCCTTTGCGAAAGATGAAAACTCCGTTCACTTCCCGGTCTGTTTGCTTTTCGGCGATGATGGTGACTCCTCGATCTGTCTTTTCCAGTCTCTGAACGCGGGCATTGGGGTAAACTTCATGGAATGAGGAAGTGGCAACGGAAAGATAGGTGGCATAGAAGATAACCTGCGAGCCATAATTTTGCTGCAGGCTTACAGCTTCAGATTCCCCTTCGGGGTCTTCTGCGATTACTCCCACCCTTTTTCCAGCGTACAATAGACCATCGCAGCTCAGGCAGTAGCTGACTCTCTTGCCCAACAGCGCCTCTTCCCCCGGAATTTTTTTCTCATAGACGATGCCTGGAGCTAAAAGTACGGCTCTGGCCCTGTACACTTTCTCGTGGCCATAAATCTGATAAGCATCCGCTTCCCTGGCAATCTTCATTACCCGCTCCCTTTGCGGAGCAATCTGAAAAGCCAAAAGGTGATCAAGAAATCTTCGGGCCAGTTCTTCACCTTTTACGATACCCAGGCCAGGGTAATTGGCAACCTGGCCATAAACCCGGATCTTTTCCATCGGGGCGGCCTGATCCAGGAGCAGGAAGCTGGCCTTATGACGTGCGGCATTGATAGCTCCCGAAATTCCAGCGGGGCCTGCCCCGATGATAATCAGGTCATATTCTTCCTGAAGTGAAAAAGAAGGGAGGGGAGCCATGGATCATGCCTTTAAAAGCCGGTCGATGAATGCTGCCTCAGGCAGTGCGCCCTCGAACTGAACCGTTTCATTGATCACCACTTTTGGCACGCCATAAACCTGATATTTGCCTATCAAGTGGGGGAATTCGGCGGTATCGACCATTTCGGCGGTTATGAATTCATTCTCAAAAGCCAGTTGATGGGCAGTCTTAACAGCCTGAAAACAGTAAGGGCAGGTAAGCGTAACCAGAACCTGGATGCGGCTTGGCTTCTTCCAGTCCCGCAGCCTTTTTTTACTTTCCTGCGACAGGCCCGATTCTCTTCGGGAAACCATTAAGATGCTGTCCATCAGAGAGTTAAATTCATATCCGCAGGGGATTCCATAGAAACGTATGCCATAATCCTTCTCTCCCATAACCACCGTAGCGGGAATTTGATTGATGCGGTAGCGCTCCGCCTCAATTCGATTCTTTTGGAAATCGAGGATTTCAAAGGTAACCTTATCTGAAGCAGAAGCAATCTCCTCATTCAGCTTGCGGTTTTCCTGACAGAATTCACATTCTATCTCCTGTGTAAAGACGATAAGTTTTACCTTCTCCTGAAGACCGGCAAACCGGTCCCTGACTTTGGCCATTACTTTTGAATCCAGCATCATTGCTCAAATCTCCTCTCTCCCCATAATGAGGGAAAAACCAAAATGGGGAAAAACGAACCCTTCCTGGCGCTTGCCAGGCAGTTGTGATCTCTGTCTGATATGCACCTGCACTTGCACGTGTATGTACATCTGCATGTCTATGCACACCTACATGTGTGTGTATGCGCATATTTATATATATATCCACAGATGCACTTTATAGATATATCTGCACGTGTATATGTACATGTATGTTTGTCTGCATCTAAAGGTATTTCCCACCAATTTGACACATTTCTTTCACTGTATATTGATATATCGGTTGAGAAAAAATAAACCAATTCGCTCTTGAGCACCCCGCCTTAATTCACTGAACCAAATTTCAGATGTAAAAAGATGTAAAAGGGGACGGATTTATTATTCTCATGGGCAAGGGTTGCGCGAATAGCAAATGCCCAGCTATATGAAAAGTTCTTTCAGGCTTATTTTCAGCCCGGCTAAGAGAGGCGATTCGAAAATCTCGTCAAAGCTATAGATGGCAGTGGATGACTTCCTTTTGGATGATCTAAAGTCATGAAGGGTGATTTGCTTTTCCTGTGGATCGATGAGCCAGTATTCCCTTATCCCAAATTTCTTGTACAACTTGGCCTTAATAACTTTATCCTTGTATTGTGATGAGGGAGAAAGGATTTCAATGACAATGTCCGGAGCCCCCTGGATGTTTTTCTCCGTCACGATAAGCTTTCGCTCTTTGGAGACGAAGACAAGATCGGGTTGAACAATATCGATATCAGATAAGACCACATCAAAGGGAGCATCATACACCAGGCCAAGATCATTTTTTTTGACAAATTCCCAGAGGATAAACTCTAAATTTCTTGATATATCTTGATGAATCTTATCTGGTGATGGTGCCAAACTAACCTCCCCATCGATAATCTCATACCTTTTATCTTCCGGAAAATGAAGATAATCCTCATAGGTGAATTTGGTATCTTGATGCATAGCGGTATCTTGTGTTTTCATGCATCTATTCTCCCATTCTCAAAGGACAATCATGGCCCCTTGCTGTTTGTCTTATCGTAATAGTAGAGGCCGAAATCCTTGTTACAAGGGTATAAGAAAAAGAAGGCAGCGTCAAGCTAAATCTAGGGTAATCGCGAGGGCAATCGTAACTTCAGGCTCAGGGCTTTTTGGAAGAGAAAAAGCAGGGCTTGATAAGACTGGCAAGAAGTAGACATACATACATACAGAGAGAGAGAGAACAGGCAGGATTGAGGAAACAGGCAGATATTAAGAAACTGGCAGGCAAAAATGCAGGGGAATAAACTGATTAAAGAGTCGGATTCGAGAAAGCGGCACGTCCCCGGTTCCGTGAGAGGCGGGAGAAGAAATCTTCCTGTCTCTCTACTTTTTTAGTCGCGCGGCCTTTGTCCATAAAAGAAAATAAGTCTGTCCCCTTTTTCCTTAAGTTCATGATATCTTTGTCCTAATGGCTCATTTATTTACTGCTTCCATTACGTCAGGATTCAACACAAGACATTTCCTTTTTTTCCGAAGGCAGGACTTTTCCTGCCGATAAAAAATTCATTACCAGAGAACTCACCCGGATGTTTCTACACCAATTCCTGCTCTTGAAAAAATCCTTTAGACTCATAATCTCTCAGGCAGACATGCGAATAGCCGGAGATATGTGAATAGCCGGGACGTGCAAATAGCCGGAGACATACAAATAGGTCGGGGATGAGCGAATAGCCGGGAAGGTACTGGAAAAACAGTCCTCTTCCATACAATCTCTCATAATTTACATCGCATATTCAGCCCAAAAGAGATATAGGCGGCAGCGCACAGGTATTCTTTTTTGGCGGCGCATAAGTATCTGTATTCGATAGCACATAAATATCCTGTATTCGGCAGCGCACCAATATTCTTTTTCGCTCATATTGATAAAGCAACACACCTATTGGAAAAGGCATCTAATCCCGTCATTCCCGCAAAGGCGGGAATGACAAAGAGCGGATGTGATGGCTACTGTGTATAAGCAAAATTTATTGTGGTTAATCTATCTAAATTTATCGTTTACAATATATATTAATTATAATATTTAACGTTACATTATTTATCGTTTATATATCGTTTACACTCAAAATTGATCGTTTACCCTTACTTTTTAAGGCAATTTGCGTTATCGGACAGCCTCTAAACATCCTTTAACCCCCTGAAGCGAAGGAGCTCTGGCTTATGAGGAAAAATAAAAAATCTTTTCTGATCCATCTCATGATTGCCTTTTTAACAGCCTTCCTGATCTCCGGCTGTGGAGGAGGTGGTGGTGGCAGCTCTCAAACAGACGACGCAATAGATGGAGGTGGAGGAGGTGGTGGCGGCGGAGATGAAACCACCCTCACCCTTAATCTCACGGGAGAAGTTTATGACGACATCCTGGCCGATGCCAATGTTATCTTTTACGTAACCGATCCCAATCACCCCATCGCCCGCACCAGCACTCTTTACAACGGAACCTACCAAACGCAGGTAGAGGTAGATGACGATACGCAAGTACTCTACACCAGGGCTGAGGGTGGGAGATTCGCCAATTCCGGCGCGGAATTCAATGGCATTCTGTACGGTGTAGCCTCCCTGAAGGATGCAGAGAACGATGCAGGATCGACCACCGGTGGCGACACGCAGCATAAATCGTTGCAGGTCCACCTGAATCCCATCACCTCTTTACTGCGGTCGTATCTTGTGAAAAATCCAGGCATCAGCCTGGATACTGCCCTTGTCTTGCTACAGATGAAATTGCAGCAGATCGATGCCAATTCCCCCGGAATTATCTCCAGCAGTGATCTTTCCGGGTTCAGCAGCAATGCTGCCCAATCCGCTCAGAATGCTGCTTTGGTGCGGCGGATCAGCAATTTGATAAGTTATCAGGTGAATCAGGATGACCCGAATGCAGGCAGCATAGACCGGGTAATTGACCGCATTGCCGGTGGCTGGCTGCCTCAAGAGGCCAGTCTGAGCAAGTATCTGGCCCTGGCCGCAGCGGCAGACCGCGGAAAAGGCCAATTGACCGGCAGTGTATTCGACCTGGATTCGCAAAGCCCTGTCGCGGGGGCCACTGCCTCCATCCGCGGTACGGCTTTTAAGAGTCAGACGGATGAAAATGGGAATTTCTTCTTTTCTCAACTGCCTGTCGGAATGGATTTGATCATAGACATGAAGGCACCCGGCTACGCCAGCACTCAGACTGTGGCTAAAATTTCTCCTGAGGAAAAGAGTCAGGGGGTGGTCGTTATCATGAAGGCGGTCGTTTCCCGGGTGAAGCTGGATATGGAGGGAGGAATCGTGGCCAGTTCCCGTGCCCGTGCCCGGTACCTGGATGAGGGAGAATTAGAGATAAACGCCATGGATGATGCCATGTCGCTGACTTTCTCCCCGAAAGATCTGCGCAGGATTCGCCATACCCTGTCCCGCCGCAAGAGCGCTTTTCCGGCCCGCTACGCCGCAGAACAGGAGGAGCCCGCTATTTATGTCAAGATAACTCCCCTCGATCCTACCAAAGAAATCGACGCCTTCCCCGGAGACTTCACTACCAGTGATCCCAATGCTGCCGGGGAAGAGGATGAGAGGGAGAAAAAGCTCGAGTCAGTGGTCCTGGGGGAATTCACTCTGGAATATGAAGACGGCACGCCAGTCAACGACATTGATCTTGAGGATGGCGTGAAAATCCGGTTCCGCCTTCCTGATGCCCTCCAGCAGATGTATCGTCAGAGCTATAATCGCGGAGAGCGGTCTATCCCCTGGTATGCCTATGACCCGAACGACAGCACCTGGGATCTCTCCGAGCAGCAGGCGGAATTGATCCTGATAGATGAAGTAGTCTACGCTGTAGCCACAGCCACCCATTTTAGCTGGTGGAATGTGGATTGGCCGGTAACAACCCACGGCTGCATCCATGGCCGTGTGTACGACAGGCTGCATGAAAATGGGCTGGCCGGAGTGCAGATCAGGGCCGAAGGTGTGGATTACCAGGGGCAGAGCTTCGCCATGACCGACCCAAACGGCGACTATGTGGTTACTGTCAAGAAGAACGCCTTGACCCGCATCACTGCTCAGCTCGGCGAGTATGAGGTCCAGGACCCCAACGCCGTTTACGTGGATCAGCAAAAAGACGAAAATGATGAAAACAGAGACGACTGCAAACGGGTGGACATCGATTTTCACCTGGTGAAAATCTGCGGACGGGTAGTGAACAGCCAGAATAACAGCGGTATCCATGGCGCTTATGTGTATGCCAGTACCGCAGGTGGAAAATTTACCGATCCCAACGGAGAATTCCACCTGATATCAGCCCCGAACAGAAAGGTAAAGCTGAAAGTCTCCTATACCAATAACCGGATCAACTATCATGTCGGTCACAACCTGTGGGTAGGGAATGAGGATATTCCCTGCGGCGATCCCAATGCCATCGTCAGCATTAACCTCTCGCCCCAATACGTCCGGGGGACCATAACCATCATCAATGACGATGGCACACAAAAGACGCTGACCGGTAAGGAGGTCAAGATTACCGCCGATACCGGGTTTACAACGGCCAACGATGCTCAGGGCAATTACCAGGTAGTAGTGGAACGGGGCACCGAACTGGTCAATATCTCCTACCGCTACTATGCCCAGAACGGAACATACCTGGAGCAGCGCCGGACCATCAGTTGGCTGGACCCGAACACGCAGCAGGGGGACGATCCGAACGTAACCTTCAGGGTGCAGTCTGTCTGGCTCTATGGGACCGTAACAGATCCCGCCAGTGGCGATAAGCCGCTTCCCAATATCCGGATTTCCACCACGCTGGGCACCTTTGCTCTGTCTGATCCCAATACGGGAGAGTATGAGCTGAAAGTGCCGGCGGGCACCAAGTTCGATGCCGTGGCCAGGTTAGCCATCCCTGAGGCTGGAATCGTGGAGGTTGACCGAAAGACGGTATCTACGAACATATCTGATAGTGAGCAACAGGTCGATTTTCATCTTGACAGCAGGGTAGCCAGGATTACCGGCAGGGTGATGGGCAACGGCAAGCCGCTGCAGGATGTCGCGGTCGTCAGCGAATACGGAGGCCGCGACCTGACGGGCGCCGATGGCACGTATACGCTGATTGTCCCCGCCAATCTGAACGAGGTTCTGGTGGCCTTTTCCTGTGACAGGGATAGGGATAAGTACAAACCGGCCTTTCGCACTTTTTCCACTCCTGAAAGAGGTCTTACCGAGACGGTCGCGGATGTAAACCTGGAAGTGAATAACTTCCGGCCAATTATCCGGAAGGTAGACATTCTGCCGGGCCTTAAAGTGTGCTGGACCGATCCCAACTCGACGAAAGTCACTCTCAATATTACGGCTATCGATCCTGATGATGACCCCTTAACCTATACGGTAATCGTCAAGGCCCTCCCGCCGCTCATCATGCAGGATAAAACCTTAAGCCCCGCTGACAGTCCCAGCCGTTTCTCCTGGAAGGTCCCTCAGCTCGGCAAGTATTCTATGACCGTGTCGGTATCGGATGGGAAGGATAACGGCACAGCCAGTATCAGTCTTGTGGTAGAGGCAGTGTCCTGTGAAACCCAGAACGAGGCTCCGGTGATCCTCCTCATGACACCGTCAAAGGCGATAACCGGCATACCGGGAGGAACCCAAAGCTTTAGTGTGGTCGCCTATGACCCGGATGGAGATCCCTTGAGTCTGCACTATACATGGAAAATCATAGACCCGAACGCACGAGCGGTATCGGATTCCGAATGGTCTTTAACCTATCCGAATGGCCAGAATGCGAGTCTGATTATTCCCGCAGATCTGTTCGAGGGAGATGAGTTCGATGCAAATAAGCCTGCGGAATTCACCGTACGGGTGACGGTAACCGACAGCGGGGGCAAGAAGGCGGAAAAAGGGGTATCCCTGACCGTTCTGGCTAACAGGGCGCCGGTGGTTACATCGATCGGGGTCGTGCCCGGCCAGTGCATTCTGGCAGATACGGTGAAACTCACCGCCAAGGCGGTTGATCCGGACGATCCTGCTGGAATCTATCCTCTCACCTACACCTGGTCCTGCCGGGGGGTAACCATCGGCACGGGCCCCGCTCTTAGCTGGACCGTACCGGATAATCCGGTCTATGTCGGCACCCAGGATATCATGGTGACCGTTCAGGATACGTATGCCGCTCAACCCCGATCAAGCAGTAAAACGGTGCCGCTGCTAGTAGCAGCCAATAATGCACCGCAGATTACGAGTTTGACTGCAACGAAGAAAAGCGTCCTGCCTAATGAGCAGATCTCAATCCAGGCTGTGGTGACAGACCCTGAAGGAAGACAGATCAGCTATGCATGGTCTTGCACCGGAGGAACGATTCCATCCGGACAGGGTACGAGCCAGATCACCTGGAAAGCACCTCAGAATACCGGAGATTATACCATTTCCCTCAAGGTCAGCGATGGGCTCAGGGAGACTACCGGTACCATCGATATCCGGGTAGCTTCCCTGACCGTGGATGCAGGCGAAAACCAGGTGCTTTACCTGGAAGATATGGGAAATCCACCGACGGCTGCCTTGAGTGCCCAGATAGGCATCAATCCTGCTGATGAGCCCTATACCATAAACTGGAGAATTGACCCCAACAGCATAGAGACCGGTGCCAATGCTTCATTGGATTCCTCAAGTACTCAGAACACCGTGTTTAGCGCGGACACAGCGGGCAGCTACCATATCTGGCTGACCGTGACCGTAAACGCAAACAGCACAATTACTGGAAAGGATGATGTGTGGATATACGTACTTGAGCAGGCACCCCCCGCTGTTACCGGTACGGTGAGAGATGAAGATGGCAATCCCGTCTCCGGCGCGGCAGTGGAAATGTATCATGCCGACGGCCCAGAGGTCTGGGATCAGAAGACGGTAACCAATGAGAATGGTTATTATGAATTTTTTGACGTTCCACCCGGGACCTACTACGTGATAGTTAACCGTGACAATTATTTGGGACTAACCCAGACGGTCACTATTCCTGCAGAGTGATGTTGAACAATGAGGTGTTTTTAACAATCGATCAGTCATTCACCGATTCACCGCTTTTTTGAGAAAGGAGAAACAGGATGCGCGCTTCCAAAAAAACGTGGACCTTTCTACTGGCCTTTATTTTCCTTCTCGGGCTGGGGTGTTCCACAAAGGACAACGAAACTACGAGCGAGGGACAACTGAAAGGTCAGGGCATCCTCACCGGGACAGTTGTCAGCAATGGGGTACCGAAGGATGGGGTTTTGATTTCCGCATATCCCGATAGCTCTATTCCCGGCCAGGACTCCCAGCCCGTTCGCACCGCTTTCACCAACTCGGCTGGCAATTATCTCATGTCCCTGCAACAGGGCAGTTATATCATAATAGCTGATGAGAAGAGCAATCAAAAGGCTTCTCAGAAGGTGAGGCTTTTGGCTGGAACCGTCAATCTGGATTTTGTCCTGACCGCGACCGGTGATCTGACCGGCCGGATCACCTGGTTCCAGAGCCCGCAGCAGGGAGTGGTGGTTTTCCTGTATGGGACCCAGTTCATGGCAGTCACTAACTCTAACGGGGTTTACAAGATCAGGGGAATCCCCATCGGAAACTACCGGGTAGGGGTTATGCGTGGTCAAGATGATGGAAAAGATTTTGCCCTGAACGATGAGGTAGCCATAGAGGCAGGAAGGACCAGAGATATGGGGACCATTGAGGGTTCCATCATTGGCCGCTTCGCCTCCATCGACTACGTAGCTCCCGATAAAATCGGAGAAAGCCATGATCCCAACCATCCGGCCATTGTTCATCGCTACGAGTTATTTAGTGATTACAGCGGCGCCTTTTATCCCCAGCCGGGAATCCTCGTGAAATTCACCCGGGAAATGGACGCCAATTCGGTCAAGGAAGGGGAAACGGTTCTGATCGAAGCCCCGCCGGCATTTGCAGACAGAAATCTACGCTGGAAATTCGAATGGGGGTGGTACGATGCTTATTTTAGTGACTATTATCAGGAAGATGATGGGCCGTGGTCCTTTTCTCCTTCACCCTGCAAGCTGACTATTATTCCCGTGAAGGATGACGGTCAGAAGATTGCCGGCAGCGAGATGCCGGTTGGTAAGTATGTCATCCGCATTAAGAATACAATCAAGGACAAAGGCGGCAATCCCCTGTACCATGACTATATCTACTCCTTCGAGATGAGAGAGCTGATGGCCTGGATGATTGATGGTGGTGACGACGATGACGATTATTTTATTCCCAACGGAGCAACCGGTATTGATGTGGGAGGGTGCGTCAGAGCCGGATTCACCAATCTGATCGACCAAAACTCGGTGAATCTCGATACGGACCTGACTATTACACCGGCTCTGCCGGGACAAAGAGTGATCTGGGGTAAAACCGATATCGAAATTCATGGACTCTATGCAGAGAACACGAGCTATGCTATCGTATTGGCGTCATCTATCAGGACCATCTTTGGTGACCCTATCGTGAATATTTTCCATCCTCCTGATAAGTTTGATCCGGTCACCGGGAATTTCACCATTCAGTTCACCACCGCCTCTCCTCAAGTTGCCGCCATGCTTCCAAAGAGCGGCAGCATCGAAAACGGCCTCGATGAGCCGGTGACCCTGATTTTCAATACCATTACCGACCGCGATTCCGTGCAGGAGCATATTCATGTATTTAACGATACCAATGGAGTAGAGATCCCGGCCAGGCAGAACGCCACCGACCAGGAGCCTTCATACAAACTGGCCTGGGTGCCGCTGCCCGGATTCGGAGATAGCGGATCGCACTCTGATTCTCCCGACTACCCGTATGATCCAAATCATCCTTATGATTGCGAAGAGTGCGACAGTGCAGAAGGCAAGCAGCGCATCGGCGACCGGCTGGCTATTTTCTTCCCCCGCCGATATGACCATGTCTACAGGATCGAGCTGGATGGCGAGGCACTTTCTTTCAAAGGCAAGAAGATTGCGGCCTTCTCCGGCACATTCCGGACCAAAGTTCCCCGTCTGGTGGACCGGTATCCGGCTGAGGGGGAAATATTGGAGTGCGGATCGGGTGATCTTTACTTCAGGTATAATGTCGGTGTCAATATTTCCGAAGCGGATTTTGTCCTGGCTACGGATAGTGGCAGCGTCTGGCAGGATGTTCCATTCTATCAGTATAGTCCGAATGATTTTAGCCTGATACCTCAATCACTTCCCGCATCTTCCCATTTTACGCTCACCATGAGGAATATCAAGGCCGATGACGGTTCCTTGCTGCCCGAAAGGACTCATCACTTCTCCACCGAGAGAGTGGGGATAGCGTATACCAATCCGGAGCAGGGAGAGACCGGTTATTATCTGGATGAGAGCGGCACGGATAATGTGGTCACGATTCAGTTCTGCGGCCAGTTGACGGAAGGGATGAAGGATGTCGTTGAGAACAGCATCGAGGTTATCGGCAGCTACTACGGAGCCGGGGCAGATCCCGGGCCTGAACATCCCAACTATCCGGTGCCCGCGTTTTTCTGGTCCGAGCAGGAGTTCGGATGGTCCCGGCTGCAGATTGCCTTTACAATGGATACCTGCACCAATTACAGAATCCATTTGAACACCGATCCTGACACCAAGGCTTTAGTCTGCGATGGCGTACCTTTCCTCTGGGTGGATAAGGACCTGGTCTTTACCACCATGTGCCAGAGCGAGGAAGAAGGACCGAAAGTGCAGAAGCTGCTCTATCGCACGGAGCCGCACGATGGAGAGGAAAATGTTGACCTGGAATACAGACGGGTCAACCTGTACTTTGCTCAGCCTTATATTTCCGGCGGCATCGATGCTGAAATCTGGGCTGGTGAAACTCAGCTCATTCAGGGTGACGACTACCTGGTTGAGTATAATCCGTATTTTGGTGACTGCCCGCTGGGCCATTATTCACCGTGGGGATGGCAATGCGATGGCCCCTGGCAGCAGGTCAGTCTGGTTGCCTTCAACTTCAGGCAGGTACTGCCGGATACTGAATATCGAATTACCGTCAAGGGTATTGATAGCTCGTTTGATTCTTTATCCTTCGGTGATTCGAACAGTACGGTCGGGATCGAGTATAATATTCCGTATACTTTCTCTTTCACTACGGAGAAGCCCAAAATCTGGGTGAATGCGGATAACAGAATGGGAGTTTTAACCTTTCATGCATCTTCAGGCTGCTTTAATGCCTTTGATTTCAAAGACCCGAACATCATATCCTTTCAGCCGGTCGACCTTGGGGATGCTAATCGTGTCGACTGGAGATTCTATCGCGATCAAAACCAAGTGTCAGATTCAGACTATGCTGACATGGCCGAGTTGCATTACCAGCCGGTTCAGTATGCCTTAATCAAGGTGCAGACACTGAAGGGGCTGGACCACCTGACTCCGCCCGAGATAGATGGAAATCTGCCATGGACCCTGAAGGGTCAATTTGCCAATACTCCGGGGGAATGGATCCTCGTCGTCAACCCGGATATCATCCTGCCCGAGCTGAAAGGTGTTAAGCAGGAAGAACAAGACCGCTATGACCTCATCCGCCTGTACTTCAATGAGGATGTGGATTCCGAAACCGCTCTGGATGCCAACAATTACAGCATTTCCTACCTGGATGGCAATGGGGCAACCAGAGAACTGGGAATTCAGTGGGTTGTGGATCACGATTGCTACGATAACAGCAGTTGGGATCCTAATGTCTGGAATCCTGATGGCTGGGATCCTAATCAATGTGATCCAGCTTATGCACCACCCGTCATGAGGGCAGATGGCCAGGTTCTGATCAAGACCGATCCGCAGGATTCGGTGGAATACACTCTGCACGTAACCGGTGTCAAGAACTCCAGCCGACGGTATGAGATACTGCCGGAGAGGGGTATCGCCAAATTCAAGGGGAAAAAGTATACCGGAAAGGTAATGGAAGTGGCCGGTGTGGAAACCATGCACGATATCGGGAATGCCTTTGATGCAGGATCTTCATATGGCAATTGGAGAGTGCGAACCGAGATGATAGCCATTCGGTTCGACGTGCCCATGGACCCAAATACGACCAGGATAGGAGGAGATGAGCTCATACTCACCACTTTCTGGGATGAGGAAATATATCCCAGCGGGTTCGAGCAGGCATGGTATGAGAACGACACGATCACGGTAATTACCGCTTTCTATGCGGCTGATGGATATTGGAACTATACACCCCGCGACTTGAGAGTCAAGATAACGGAAAAGTGCAAAAACGCCCAGGGCGAGCCACTGACCGATGCCCCGTATTCCTTCTATGTATACGTCCAGGAGCCTGTCTTCTTTTCACCGTACACCAGTTGTTTCTCCGTAACGAGTGAACCCGGTCAGAACACCCTGACGGTCGATTACAGTTATGAGGGAAGCATACCCACTGATTGGGCCCAAAATCCAGGAAATTACCGCCTGCTTGATCCTAACTGGATGGATACCAATGAATCTGATCCGAACCAGATCGATACTCCTAAGATAATATTCAGGCCGGTTTTGGATTGCAACGGTAATGAAATAACGGTAACATCCGTTACTATGCCCGATTCCTGGCCGGGGCCATGCGTCCTCACCTTAAGTGGTATTCCGGCCACACCGCAGATGATTCTGGTCTTTTCGGGATTACCGAATTACCAAATACCGGCATGGTTCCCGGTGGATGCCCTGAAAGACGTAGGCTACTCAGGTATTTGGTGTGACAGGCCTCCCTGTGGAGGATATCCGCCACAGGTCAGCATAGGACCGCCCTGGTATAATGGTGAGACCTATGATTATGAGAGCACCGTCTGGTTTTCAGCCTCTATTTACGATGAAGATGATGACTCGTTCCCGCCTGAGGCGGTGGTCTGGACATCGTCGCTGGTCGGACCATTTGGAACAGGGATGGATTTTTACTATGATGCGCTGCCGTCCGGTACCCATGATATAACCGTAACCGTGACGGACAAAGATGGGAATACGGCCAGCGCCAGTATAACCATCATCATCAACGATCCGCCCATTCCTACGAATAATCCCCCAGGGGTCAGTATGTCATCGCCCTCGTCTGGTGCCATCTACGAGTATGGGGACATGATCTGGTTCGAAGCCTCTGTCTACGATGAAGAAGATGGAGAACTGCCGCCTAATTCGATTGTCTGGACATCGTCGCTGATCGGACCATTCGGGACAGGGACATCGGTTCCCTATGACCTGCTGCCGTCCGGGATGCAGGAAATAACCGTAACCGTGACAGACAGCGATGGTAATACGGTCACTGAAACCGTAGTCATTACCATCAATGAACCGCCTATCCCCACGGACACTCCTCCATCGGTCGTCATTTCATCACCTGGGGATGGCTCTATCTTTGCCTTTGGGGACGCTATCTGCTTTGATGCCTGGGTATACGATGAAGAAGATGGATGGTTGCCACCTGATGCAGTAGTCTGGACATTGTCGTCGATCGGACAAATCGGAACAGGGACAGGGTTCTGCTATGGAACAGGGACAGAGTTCTCCTATAATAACCTGCTGCCACCTGGAATCCACGAAATAACCGTAACCGTGACAGACAGTGACAATAATACGGCCACTGAAATCGTGACCATTACCATCAACCAGCCTGAATACGTGTTCAGGCTGCAGGGTATCGAGCGGCTGGGCGGAGAGGACCATGACTACATCCGCTTGTACTTCACTGAGGCACTGGATTCCGAAACCGCTCTCAATGCCGATAATTACAACATTTCCTACGTGGATGGAAATGGAGTAATCAGGGAACTGGGAATCCAGCATGTTCTGGATTATGCATGCTATGAGAACAACAGATGGGATCCCAATGGCTGGGATCCCAATCAGTGCGACCCGGCCTACGCATCAACTATCTTGCCTGGAGATGGCCAGGTCCTGATCAAGACCGACCCGCAGGAAACAGTGGAATACACCTTGCAGGTAACCGGTGTTAAGGACTCCGACAAGGTGTATGAGATACTGCCGCAAAACGGTGTTGCCACCTTCCAGGGAAAAGCGTACACCGGAAGAGTATTGGATGTAGTCGGTGTGGAAACCATGCACGACATACGGAACGTCTTCGATGAAGGAGGCTCGTATGACTACTGGAGAGTGCGAGCCGGGAAGATCGCCATTCAATTCGACGTGCCCATGGATCCGAATACGACAAGAATAGGAGGAGATGAGCTCGTAATCACCAATCCCTGGAGTGAGACCCTGTTCCCCAGTTGGGTTGAGCAGACATGGTATGAGAACAACACGGTCACGGTGATTACCGCTTTCTATACAGGCGATGGCTTCTTGAACCAGCCGCCTTGTGACTATACCGTCAATATATCGGAAAGGTGCAAAACCATCGATGGTCAGCCACTGACCGATGCTCCATGCTCCTTCGATGTGCATGTGCCGGCTCCGATCTTTATTTCTCCGTACACCAGCTTCTCCTTAGCGAGTGAACCCGGTCAGGATGTGCCCGTAGCCACCCTGACGGTTGATTACACGTACGATGACAGCATACCCGCTGATTGGGCCGGAAATCCGGCAAACTACCGCCTGCTTGATCCCAACCGGATCGATAGCCCCGAGGGAACGCCCATGGAGGCTTTGGACTGCGGCGGCAATCAAATAATAGTAACATCTGTTACTATGCCCGATACCTGGCCAGGTCCGTGCGTCCTTACCTTAAGCGGTATTCCTGCCACGCCGGAGATGGTTCTGGTCTTTTCAGGGATGCCGAATCCGCAGGTGCCGGTATGGTTCCCGGTGGATGCCCTGAAAGACCAGGGCTATACACACATTTGGTACGATATCCCGCCCTGTGGCGGATATCCTCCCTCGGTCTCCATAGAATCGCCCTGGAATGGCGAGATATACGAGTTTGAGGCTCCCATCTGGTTTACGGCCTATATTTATGACCAGGATGATGTCTCCTTTCCGCCTGAGGCGGTTGTCTGGACATCGTCACTTGTCGGACAATTCGGAATAGGGACAGAGTTTTCCTACGATGTGCTGCCCTCCGGAACGCACGATATAACCGTAACCGTGACGGACAAAGATGGGAATACAGCCAGTGCCAGCGTGACCGTTACTATCAACGAACCGGTTAACCCGACCAATACTCCTCCAGCAGTCAGCATTTCATCGCCCTCGCCCGGCGCCATCTATTACTATGAGGATGATATCCCCTTCGAAGCCTGGGTGTACGATGAAGAAGATGGAGATCTGCCATCTGATGCGGTTGTGTGGACATCATCGTCGCTGGCCGAGCCGTTTGGAACAGGGACAGCCTTTTACTATTATGCACTGCCGCCCGGAACTCAGGATATAACCGTAACCGTGACGGACAGCGATGGGAATACAGCCAGTGCCAGCGTGACCATTACCATTAATGAACCTACGCCGACGAATAACCCTCCAATGGTTACCATGTTATCGCCCCTCAATTGGGCTGTCTATGACTATAACGCGACTATCGAATTCGAGGCCACTGCTTATGACGATGAAGATGGAACTCTCACCGGAGATTCGATCGTCTGGACTGAATTGCCGGATGGATTGACGATTGGAACAGGAGAGTGGACCGACTATGGCGGCCTGTCGGCGGGGGAACATACAATAACCGTAACGGTAACGGACAGTCGTGGCAATACGGGTAGTACCAGCGTGACCATTACTGTCAATGAACCTCCTCCAGAGACGGATAATCCTCCAGTGGTCACCATAATGTCGCCCACGAATGGAGACAGCTTTGAGTATGGGATGAATATCACATTTTCAGCCACCGTTTTCGATGAAGAAGATGGGAGTCTGCCCTCCGATTCAATTGTCTGGACTCTGTCGGCGGGCGGACAGATGATTGGAACAGGAGAAACGGTTTACAGCGATGCACTGCCGCAAGGACCTCAGACCATAACGGTAACGGCAACGGATAGCGCAGGCAATACGGTCAGTGCAGATGTGAACATTACGATCCTGGAGCCTGCTGGCCCACCACCAGGTGCCTAACCACATAACCATAAGGTCGGGGTAGTGTCATCCCGAATCGATGTATTGCGACCCGGAAAGAGGGAGTGCCCTCTTTCCGGGTCTGTTTATTGTTTATTGGGTGGTTCCACTTTGTATGGCTCCACTTTGTTCGGAAATCCTGGAGTTACGTATGGAATTGCGCCAGCCACTATCGAATGAAGGTTTTTCGATGCGGCCTGCTTATCTATCTTCATCTTCTCCGCCATCTTCATCTTCTCCGCTATCCCTTTCTTCTCCGCTATCTCGGTCTTCGCTCCTATCGCCAATATCTCTGCATTCGCTTTTTTCTCCTTATCCTTCTGCTTCTTTCCTGCGTGTCTTTCTTCCTCTGGTCTTTTCCCTCTTCCTGCTTTCGGCCTGCATTCCTGTGAAATTCCCGGCTGGGGCATTTCCTCCCCCTCATAGAGGCAACTCTCAGACAGTTGACGGTTCCGAGCTTCTGGACACCCTGATTCAGGAGATGAGCAGTGAACTTTCCACGGTCCCGATGGAGGGCTCTCCTGGTAAAAAAGTCCTGATTACCACCTTTGTGGAATTAAACAACCTGAAGAAAACCTCAGCCTTTGGCCGCATCCTCTCGGAGCGGCTGATGACTGCCTTGAGTGACCTTGGCTTTCCTGTTATCGAAATCAGGAGGGGGCATAGTATCTATATAATCGAGAGAGAAGGTGAAATGGTCCTGACCCGGAACACCGGCAAGATACCTGACACCATTCACACCGATGCAGTCATTTACGGAACCTATCTGGCCTCCGAACGGGAGGTCCTGATTACGGCCAGAATTGCCCGTGCTTCCGACTTCCGGATACTGAAAAGCTGGAACGGAAAGATCCCCAGGACTTCCTTTATCGGAGATCTTCTCATGGGAGACGAGCAGCAGTCTGAGGAGTCGGGAGTCTATGAATATATGCTGCCGCAGTAGCTCTGTATCCAAAGTAGCTCTCTATCCGGCGTAGCTCTGTATCCGGAGTGGGCCTAAATCCGGAGTGGCTCTAAATCTATTGGTTCGAAGAGTATCAACCGTCATTTCCATGAAGATGGTTACTATAACTGCATATGAGCGAAGGAGTTTCATCGTAAAGGAGTATCATGGTACGTAAGGAGTGCATAGTAAGGAATAATCGATTCGTGACAGGCATAATGGTGACAGGGGAAAAAAGACCATTCCCGTTCGGCATGATTATCATGATTACCGGCCTCTGGTTTTCGTTTGGCTGTGTTTCTCTGCAAAAGGTTACGGCCAGCAGGGCCGAATACAGTGATAATCCGGCGTTTCGGTACTACACCAGTGGCACCAGTTTCCAGCCTGTACAGTATCACCGCAAAGACGGCGGTGTCACCGTTATCAATCCTATTGTTGTACCCCGCAGTTTCTCCTGTAAACAGGCGAAGGCAGCGTTTGTCTTCTCTGCTCTCATTCCTCATCCGTCGCAGACCCTTGGCGCGGAATGCACGGCTATTTTTCAAAAGGCCTTTTTGAAGCAGAGAGTGTTTAAGGTCACCCAGCGTTTTTCCGCTCAAGAGGGACCGGAGGAAGCTCTCATGGACCAGGCAGGAGAAAAGGGTTTTGATCTTCTGGTGCGGGGGAGGATAACCGATTTTTTTTTGCCCAGGGGACCGAAACATCCCGTGTCGCGATGTCCCTCAAGGTCTACGATCTGAAGACCCATGCAACGGTCTGGTATTTCGACTGTGCAGCTCAGGGTGCGGGCCGCGAAGCGAAGGACTGGATATTTGGTTCATATGGCGTTGCGGCATTCAGCATCTGGAAAAGAAAGGGGAAGGAACCTCCGCCTCCTTATGTTCTTTTGGCCAGCCTAGCTGAAGAAGTGGTCAGAATCATGGCCGGAAAAGGAGAAAACAGGTAGGGGGAAGGTTCTCCACCTGCGACTTGTGAAGTTACAGGAGTCATAGGAACCCCGGGAGTTATAGGAGTTACGGGAATTACAGGAGTTAGGAGGAGTTACAGGAGTTGATAGGAGTTACGGGAATTTCGGAAGTTACGGGAATTTCTGGAGCTACAGGAACTATGGGAGTTACGGGAACTACGCGGAAATCCCATGCGGTCAAGCACGGCAGGCATCCGTAGATGGTGCCGATGCCTCCCTGATAAGTACGCATCCGAGCAAAGCGAAAATTCCACCCATGATAAAGGCGTATCTATAGCCCCATGTCTGCCACACCAGGCCAAAGATGAGGCTGGCTGGCAAAGAGGCAAGGCCGATGGCGCCATGATAGGAGCCGAAGGCTCTTCCCCTCCCTGCCTGAGGTGCGAATGAGGACACCCAGGCCCTCTCTGCAGGTTCGGTAAGACCAAAGTAAGCGCCGTATAGCAGGAAAACGCCGATCAGTGCCCTTTGGCTGTGGAGAAAGGCAAACAGAAGATATATAAAAGCATAATAAGCCCAGCCGGTTATGATCATGGATTTTTGCCCGGTTCTGTCCGAAAGCCGTCCTCCTGCATAAGTTGACGCCATCTTCACCACATGGAACAGCGACCAGAGGGTAGCTGTTCCAGCCGCTCCCACGCCTGCCGCATTAAGCCTGAGCAAGAGGAATGCATCAGTGGAGTTGCCAAGGGTAAAGATGATGACGGCCAGGAGGAAGAGCCTAAAATCACCTCCCATGCCCTTTTGATCAGTCCCTGATTGCCCAGCAGATTGTTCCGCTGATTGTTCAGCAGATTCTCCCGCTGATTCTCCCGCAGCCTGTCTTGCAACATGTTTTGCAACATGTCTTGCAGACTGTACCACAGCCTGATGTTGGTCTGTCCCTCTTCCCTCTGCTGCTGCCTCGCCTCCCGCTGCTGCCGGATTATCGCAAGACACCCTGCCACCACTCATTCCTTTCTGCACGAGTGGGGAATCGCCAGTCACCTTGCCCTCTTGCTTTCCTTCCCGCACGAATAAAGCAAGGATCACCATGACCGCAACAGCAGGAATTGCGGAACAGAGAAAAACGCTTCGCAGCGAAAACCCAAATCTCTGTATTAAAAGGACTGCGGCCAGAGGACCAAAGACTGCGCCAGCATGATCCATGGCCCGGTGAAAGCCGTATGCCCGGCCCCTGCATCCGGGAGGAGTGACCTCGGCAATCAGGGCGTCCCGTGGAGATGTCCTGATCCCTTTGCCTACCCTGTCCATAAATCTCAGGACAAGGACCGCAGGCCAGACCATGGCCAGACCGATCAAGGGACGAACGGTAGAGGACAGGCCGTAACCGATCAGGACAAAGGGCTTTCTTCCGCCTGCCCTGTCAGTCAGATAACCTGAGACAATCTTCAGGATTGAGGCAGTTGTCTCAGCTATGCCCTCAATGAGTCCAAGGGCGAACGCTCCTGCCCCCAGTACAGAAGAGAGAAACACAGGCAAAAGAGGATAAATCATCTCACTGGACAGGTCAGTGAAGAAACTGACCAGGCCCAGGGCGATAACAGTTGGGGATAGCGGGGATAGCGAGGATAACGGAGGTTTCGAGGGTGGCTGCCGGGGAGGGGAAGGCGAGGCTATGGGGGATGTGGCTGTTTGAGATGCCGCTGTTTGGGATATCGCTGTTTGGGATCTGGCTCTTGGAGATCCCGTTTCTGTGGGTGCCGCTTTTGGGGATAAGGCTGTTTCGGATACATGCTCAGGTTCACGTCGTTTCACATCGTGCCCCTTTAAGGTCCGCTTTTCCCTCTCTGGCCTGCACTGCATCAGACTTCCGAGGCATGGATATCGTGGACGGAGCGACCTTGAGCCACCGTTCTCCAGCCATGGCGATAGCGAATGCACCCAGGGGAGCAGTCAAAAGGATGCTCAGTACAGCCATGGCCAGGATGAGTTCGCCAGGTGCGGTATTCATGCCTGCAAGCTTCATGGCGGCAAGGGGAGCCGCTCCGAATGCTGCCTGGACAGTTGCCTTGGGAAGATAGGAAACAACGACAAACATCCTTTCTTTAAAGGTCAGTTCGCTTCCCGTAACGCACAGGTAGGTTCCGATGCTCCTTGAAACCAGGGAAAGCCCGATCAGGACGCACCCGGCCAGACCTGCCCGCAGAGCTACAGGCACATTGACCTGCACTCCCACCATAACAAAGAGCAAGATCTCGGCAAAGACCCAGATCTTGCCCAGTTTGGCGGATATCTCATGGGCCATGAGCTCCCGCTTTTCCAGGATGATGAATCCGATAGCCATGACACCCAAAAGGGATGCGAAGGGAATCCAGTTCTGAATTACGTGTTCGAGCTGTACCAGGAGAATGGAAACTCCCAGGATCAGCAGCACGCGCTTGGTTGCCCGCGGATCGAAACGCTCGAACAAGCGATACAGAAGATACCCTGCCAGCAAGCCAATGCCTATGCCCAGGCAAATGGACAGGGGTATCCCGGCCAGTTTCCAGATGATATTGACTTTACGGCCTGTGTATATGCCAATGAGAGCACTGTAGACCGTGATGACATAGACATCGTCCATTGATGCGCCAGCCAAAACCAGGGTTGGGATACCCTTTTCCGCTCCCCGCCCCTCTTCTATGAAGCGTATCATGAGCGGCACCACCACTGCCGGCGAGACCGCAGAGAGCACAAAGCCAAGGACCGCCGATTCCAGCCAGGTCAACCCTAAAAGATGCGGACCGAGAAGCGTAATAGCCGCAGCCTCGAACGTGGCCGGGATAAAAGAAAGCCTGAAAGCCAGCTTCCCCACCCGGTTCAGTGTATCCTTGCTCAATTGGAACCCCGCCCGCAACAAAATGACAATGAGAGCGATCAGGCGCAAGTCCGCAGCAATGGCCAAAAGCTCCGGGCTCAGCCACCCGAGGGCATACGGCCCAAAAGCCACGCCTACCAGGAGCATCCCTATCAGGCCGGGAATTCGAACCTTTCTGAGCAGCCAGTCGGCAATCAGGCCGAAAATGATAATCTTTGCCAGCGCTAAAGCCATAGATAAACTTCCTCCTCACTGGTTCCTTGCTGATTCACTGTTTCTTTACTGATTCACCGATTCCTTATTGATTCCTTACTTATTCATCGTTTTGCCGGCTCTTTTTACTGCTTATAAAAAAAAAGGCCCTATCCAGGAATTAACCCTGGTAAGAGCCTTAAAAAATTCGATATAAGCAATTCTTCGACTCCTACCACAAGTATTTACCTGCCGGTAGGAGTCATCAGCTTCCGGCATTATCCGGAAGCGGTTATACGGCGGAACTCCATCGCCTTTTAAACCTGCTGATAAGATGTAATAATAGTTCCAAACCTGGTTTTTATTTTACCAGGAATATTTAACTGATGTCAAGGATAAAACAAGGGAACCTTTCCTTAAAAGTGTCAGTCAGGGAAACAAGGGCATGCTTACATACTACGTGTACTCACATAATACAAGTGCAAGATCCTGATCTCTATGTAGCTGATTTCTTCATTGAGCGCCTCGAAGACGGGCTTCAGGTATCCCGTGCCAAGCTGGTCGATGGTTTTCAACACGGCAGATTGCTGGTCGGTGGATAAGGTTGAAAGCTCCAGGAGCCCATTGGTCCTGATCGTATGCCCTTCCTGCAGGTATTTGTACAGGTGAGCCAAGATCGTGTCCAGCTTGACACCGAACTCCTCCATAAGCTCTTTGACCGGTTTGCCCTGGTTATATGCCTCTCCCACGATAATGTGTTTTCGTTTTTGCGTTGACTTAGGGGCCTGCCTTGATATTGGCTTTTGTATTGGTTTTGATGTCGGCAATTGAGCTGCCGCTGGCATTAGCGTTGATGCGGCGGTTAATTGACTGGCTGCGGTTAATTGGCTGGCTGCTGTGTGCTTCGGTTTCTCTTGAATACCCTGTTCCCGGCAGTACTGCTCAATGATATTCAGGAAAATATCGCCGTATTTTTCAAGCCTTGCTAATCCGACCCCTTGAATATTCAATAAGCTCCTCTCGGATTGCGGAAAAAAAGTGGCCATTTCCATGAGAGTTTTATCAGGGAAAATTATATAGGGGGGAACGCTGGCCTTGTCAGCCAACTCCTTTCGTTTCCCTCTCAATAATTCGAACAAACCACGGTCGTATTGGACAGCACTTTCTTCTCCCTGCCCGTCACCGGCTTCTTTTCCTTCGACCCTACCCATGACTTTTTTCGTGCCTTTAAATACCTCATAGGTTTTTGGAGTGAGTTTTAAACTGCCATACGCCATATCCTGTATCATCAGGCCATGTTGAATAAATTGCCGGGCCAGATTAAACCACTGCCTCTTTGAATACTCCTTTCCGATACCGTAGGTCGATAAGCTTTGATGATTGAATTTCAATACGTTCTGAGAGCGTGCCCCCCGCAGGACGTCAATGATATGATTGATGCCGAATGTCTCGCCGGTCCTTTTGACGCACGAGAGGAATTTTTGAGCAGGGATGGTAATATCGACAAGCTCCTTTTCTCCTTCCAGGCACCTGTCACATGAGTCGCACTTTGGAGCGGAATAATCCTCGCCAAAATAGGTGAGCAAGGGGACGCGGCGGCAGGTACCGGTTTCGATAAAGCGCAGCAAGGCATCAAGATGAAGATTGGCTATCTGTTGTTCCTGTTCGCTCTTCTGGGCCGTGAAATATTTAATTTTCTGGATATCTCCATAGCCGAACAGCAGCAGGCAATGGGCTTTTAAGCCATCGCGCCCTGCCCTGCCGATCTCCTGATAGTAAGTCTCGATATTTTTAGGAGGATCATAATGGATAACAAACCGGACATTCGGCTTATTGATTCCCATGCCAAAAGCAATAGTGGCTACGATAATCTGTACATCATCCCTGATAAACAATCCCTGATTCCGGGTGCGCTCATTTTCAGACAAACCCGCATGATACGGCCTGACGCTGAATCCTTCTCCCTGCAATACTTCATACAGTTCATCCACCTGTTTGCGGGAAAAGCAGTATATGATGCCGGATTGGTTCGGAAACCTCTGCAAAAATTGCAATGACTGGGAAAGAGGATTGTTTTTCGGCACGATTTGGATAAATAAATTCTCTCTGTTAAAACTGGCAATAAATTCATTCACCTGGTCAAAGCCGAGATTGCTTTTGATATCCTGCCGCACCCGTGGTGTTGCCGTCGCTGTGAGAGCAATGCATACTGCCGAGGGGTACTGTCGCCTGATCTCAATAAGCTTCCGGTATTCGGGCCGGAAATCGTGCCCCCATTCTGAAATGCAGTGAGCCTCATCGATGGTCAGGCAATCAACCTTCACCGACGAAAGCAACGCCAGGGTTTTTGGTTTGAACAATGTTTCAGGGGCAAGGTAAAGCAGCTTGACTTCATTTCTCACTATCCGCGCAACGGTTTGCCGGTAGTGCTCATACGACAATGAACTGTTTAAAAATGCGGCATCGACATCAAGCTCCTTCAATTGCCCAACCTGGTCCTTCATCAGCGAAATCAAAGGAGAGACGACTACCGTCAAGCCCTCGAAAATGAGGGCTGGGATTTGGTAGCAGAGCGATTTTCCCCCTCCTGTCGGCATGATGACCAAAGTATCGTTTCTTTTGAGAACATTATGGATGATCTCTCTTTGGAGGGGTCTGAATTCATCATACCCGAATACGTCTTTGAGAATAATCTGTGCCTGATCGATCATGGGTTACTATAAATATAGATCTATTGATTATAAATCGCGTTGTAGGGATAAACCCTCTCTTAATATATGCCTGCCTGCCGAATATATGCGCAATCCCTTCAAATGATAACATCTTTTTAACCTGCTTTTCACGCACCCTTGCCAAAAAGACACTGCTGAACGGACTTTCAGAATTCATCGGATCACATAAATGTTTAATTTCACAAAGAGGGTGCGGAAGCTCGGATCATGAATCATCAGGGGAAGATCAGGGGATTATCTTAAGGAGAGCATCAGGGGAAGGTCGGGAGATCATGGGAGGATGTCAGGGTTTCGTCATGTGTTCTTCATGTGTTCTTCAAGGGCCCACTAGGGATTCATCATGTGTTCATAATCATGTATTCACCATGTTATTCACCATGTTATTCATCAGGAAATCATCAGGTGAAGTAATCTTTGAGGTCAACGATGCGGTCAACGACAATATCTGGTTCGATGGTTCCTCTTTTGCCGATTCCGCCGTTAATGAAAACTGTGTTGACGCCTGCGTTATAACCGGTTTCGATATCGATTGAGCTGTCTCCGACCATTACAGCATCTTGACGAACGATGCTGTATTTATCCATGATAGCCAGCAGCTTGGCTGGATCAGGCTTGATGGGTATTCCATCGATATCGCCGATGACCTCGGTAAAATACCGACTGATATTGAGTTGTTGAATAATCATTTTCGTTTCCGTATCGAGCTTATTGCTCAGCACGAATTGCATTTTATGCTTGAAATATTCCAATATCTCGACCACGCCTTCGAAAAGGAGAGTGTTTTCGGTTAAGTGTTTGGCATAATAACTGCGCAGGATATCGAATCCTTCCGCATACAGAGCCTCTTTGCCGTCAAGAGCTCGGCTGACCAAGTGCTTGACGCCAAGGCCGATGTAGTTTCGTATCGTTTCCTCACTTATGGGTGAGAGGCCGAAGTGAGAGCGCATGACATTCGCGGCAATGCACAGATCTCGACGCGAATCGATGAGCGTTCCATCGAGATCATAAATGAGGGCAAGAATCGATTTTTTTTTCATCTGTTTATATATGGGCTTATGGGTTGTGTGTTGGGCTGTTGTATATTGGGCTGTGTTTGGTGCATTGAGTTCATCTGAAAGCGTTTGGTTATATCTATCCACACATATGTCATGGCGTACTATTCATATCATGGGGTACTGTGCATGTCATGGAGTACTCTGCATGAACTACTTCGAAAGTATCCGTATGGAGGAGAGAATGGCCGGGATGTCGAGGCGCTGCACCAGGTACATAAACTGGGGCACGGCGCACCCGCATTTCGAGCAATCCACATCCGAACCCATGACGCACGGGGTTTTAAATTCACCCTGTACGGTTAATCCTACGATGCAGTTTCCAGCCGGGCAATTCTGACTCCAGGGGGTGTTGCAGCAATTCTCCAGTTGTTTGATACTGTTAACGATGAAATTGGGGTATTCATTTTTCAGTTTCCTTATAATCTCTACAGCGGTCCTGCGCTCTTCCGGGCTCAGGAGTAATCCCGACTTGTCATCGACCGACGGCGTGTAGAAGCCGAAAATGATCCCCTTACATCGACTCTGCCAGAATTTGACCGTTTCCCGCAAGACTTTCTCTTCGCGATTGAGATGAGTAATATCGTAGATAACGAAGCAATCCTGACGGACATTCTTGACTACCTCCGCCCAGTGACCCCTCTGCCGATCGTGGATTTCCTCGTTTCCGTCAATGGAAACAAGGAATGAAACATTGGACCAATTTATGGGAAGTGGAATCGTCCCGTTCGTGGCAACCCAGTTCCATTTGAAAAGGTGAATCAGCTTTGCAATGGTTTCCGCCCGCAAAAGAGGCTCTCCTCCTGTCCACGCTCCATAGTAACGGTAACTGAGGGGAAAGGAGGATAGGAGTTTTTCCCATTGCCCGGTAGATATTTCCGGCTCGCGCTGATACCACTTCATATAGCATGTTTTGCAGGAAAGATTGCACTGATGGGTGAGGTCGATACTGAACCCGATGGGCTTTCTGCGTAAAATGCGATACCAAATATCTATGTAATCAATAATATTCATAATCCTGAGCCTTTTTCTCTCTTCCTTCAGCCTTCTTTCTTCACTCTCGGATTTATCAGTGTCATCATCACCTTATCAGCGCCATCTTTTTGCATGGGCGTCATCATCACTGCATGAGTGTCATCTTTCTGCACGAGTGCCATCTCATTCTATGAGCACTTTCTCATTCTGTAAGTACCTTTCATCCTGTGGGCATCTTTTCATCCCACGAGTGCCTTCGCATTCCAGGCATGCTATTCCCGTTTCATGGGTGCCATCCCATTTCGCCAATGTCGCTATTGATCCGATACCATTTTATCAGTGCCGGTCTCATTTTGTCAGCCACATACAAAGAAAAGATGCAATGCAATTATGCATCAGGGGCCGAATAGCGCATCACAGGACCTAGTAAATGCATCAAGGGCCAAAGTGCATCGGTGGCCGAGTAGTGCATCAAAGATCGGCTAATTCATCAGGGATCGATCATCCGCTCATCTGCCATACGCGAAAGGTATATCAAGGACCGATCATGTGTCACACTAAAAAGAAAAGATTAGACGTATCACGGACTGGCTATCTGCTCCGCATGCAAGATGCAAGTTGTAAGATGCCAAGATGCAAGATGCATCAGGGACCGACAAAAGCGCATTTCAGTGCTCGCGAAATAATCTTGGTGCCTACAAGCCTCATCAGGATTTCTGCCGCCCAGCCGAACCGATAGACAACAAAATCAGCTCTCTTTCGGGTATGGAGGGCATTGGCAAATTCCTTGCCGCACTCCTCCTTCCACTTCTTTTCGTAAGCATCCAGAGGTTTCGACTGCCGGACATGGCTTGCACTGACCTCTCCGGCTATGCGGCCGCAGATCATGGCTGTGGGGATGCCTCCACCGTTGGTGGCCATTACGTGTCCACCCGCATCGCCGACCAGAAGAGTGTTGCCAATGACCGTATTGGGAAGAGGGCCGTTAACCGGCACAAGCCCCGCAATAGTGGAAATCTTTCGGCCCTGCCCGATTTTCTCCGCCATGAAAGGGCCTTGAAGGAATTGATCCAGTAGATTCAGGACATTCTGACCATAGAAATCCCTTCGTATCCCCAACCCCACATTAGCACAGTCTTTTCCTTTGGGAATCACCCAGGCATACCCTCCTGGTGATACATTTCCGTAATACATATCAACGACATTAGGTTCAATATGAAGACCTTCCATGAGGTATTGGACACAAATGGCAAGATCCTTCTGAACCGGGATTCCAAGTTGATTAAGCAGCTTTCGATTGGGGCCGCAGGCCAGAACGATAACGCGGGGACTTAACACCGCATCTCTCATGTAAACCGAACCTCCCTCAATCATCTCGACCCGCGTATTCATCTGAATGGTGGCTCCTGCCTTGGCAGCTTCATTGAGCAGGTGCTGCTCAAATTTTTCCCTGTACACGCTGTGCCCCTGCAGCGGGACATCAAAACTCGTGCCCTTGGGAGAGTATACCCGTACCGTGTCTATCCTTTGAGCAATGAGATCGTTCCTGATGTTGTACAATTCCGGTACTAACTTGCTGCGCACAAAAATCTTTTCTAACTCTTCGGCCATAGGGAAAAACTCACCGCACCGGACAGGAACTCCAATGACCTTTTTTTGCTCCAGCAAGAGGGTCTTGACCCCATTCGAAGCTGCATATTTGGCAGCTATCGCTCCAGCAGGCCCTCCACCAACAACCACGACATCGAAATCTTGTTTTTGGTTCAACATTATGTTTCCTTACATAGCAATACACACAATATATAAAAATATATGCAATATGTGCAATACAGGGTAATACATATATTACATATAATATACTCGACAGTTAAAAGTTTTATCTCAAGCAGCCCGTTTAAGTTGCTGAAAGTCGCAAGGCTGAGATTGTCTGGAACGAATTAAACCATAAATCGCATGAGCATTGACTTTGTGTAAATTCCCCAGG
>JBFMGO010000028.1:0-56288 GCA_040752695.1 bacterium | reverse complement strand
GCTGGCGGTGTGAGGAAGGAGCTTAAGGGGGAAAAGGTACAAGATTATGGCCGGACGATAAGTGCCTGAAGAGCCTGCCTGCGCACCAAGTGCTGTGGAGTCAGCCTGCACATCGCGAACAAAAAATAGATGTACCTGCTGCGTTTTTATCCAATGATAAAAATTTAATATATTTATATTATAATAATTGCATTTGTTAGGAATAAAAAAAGACAGAGCCATTACTGGCCCTGTCTTTTGAATTTAGGAATGATAGTTATGTTTAAGTAAACTTTCTCTTAATTCCAACCGAACTTTCTCTTAATCTCTACCATTCCCAGTAATCCTGAGAGTAAAAGTAAGCAAGTGGATGGGACAGGGACACTACTAGGAGCCTGTCCGAGAATGAAGTTTTGATTTTTTATATACAATATATGGTGTTCAAGACCATGTTTGGATACCGCATGTTGTAGCTAAGGTTGAAAAATCCCTGTTCTCGGACAGCCTCCTAGTGATTATATGTGGTGGGTTAGTAATAGAGCAGGGGAGAACATTTTTTCATTCTTTCAGATACCGTCTGCGGTTCGGCCTGGATTTTTTCATTTTTCTGTAGCCTTTTCCTACAGCACCCCTTCACCACAAAATGGACGTGGAATTTTTCTAACAAAATACTGAAACCTAACCTGCACATTCAGGTAATGGTTATAAGCAACGATACCTGTCTCTTCTGTATCTTTCCGGTGAATCTCCTTTGATTGTCGGCAGTGGGCCGTAGTTTTTGGCAACACTGTCTTGCCTTTTCTCTTATCGAAGTTATCACAATGATTTCGTTGACTTTACAGCAGGCTCATTGTAGTAATTTACTACACATTTTCTACCTTTTGTTTAATCAGGTATCAGGCAGGGCACGATGCCCGAAAAAGATAAGGTTTTTAGCGGTATTGGGCGGTAATTTGGCAGGGAGGAGACTTGTGGTATGGCCAAAATCGAGATAAGAATGGTAAGAGCCACATTTCGCATCTTGGTTGAAGAGGACAGGGTACTTTATGTCCTTATCAGTGCTGATATTATGTGAATCATAATATTATTTGATGTTAATCCTGTAACGCTGATTTCGCTATGAACCATTTTATAAGGCATGCATTTTCCTTTTCTTGTGCGAAATATAGGCCCTCTCGTTCTTCAATTGAATCCATCGTACCAGCTCATCAGCAGTCTGGTCATCAGAGGCTTGCAATGGTAATATAGCACTATTGTCTGGCAATTCCTGCAGAATCTTCGACTTTTTTGACAAATCCAGATTCATCAAAAATCACTTCCCCATCCGGATTACCCATATCTTTGGCCATCATGCCGTGATACTTCGGCCATCATGCCGTGATACTTCTTCCTCATCCCTTGAGCACAGCCAGAGGGACCAGTTTGGCGACTTTGCGGCTGATTCCTGCCCCATGTGCCACCCTGATCACATCCGCCACATCCTTGTAGGCTTCGGAGATCTCTTCCACCACAGTGCGCTTGCCGGGGGACCGGACCAGGATGCCCCGGTCTTCCATTTCACGGATAATGGCCCGGCCCTTGGCCACCTTCATGGCCTGGTGGCGGCTCATGAGCCTGCCTGCTCCATGGCAGGTGCTGCCGAAGGTATCGGTCATGGCTTTTTCGGTACCCAAAAGGACAAAGGAGTATCTGCCCATATCGCCGGGAATCAGGACGGGCTGCCCGATGCTCTGGTAATCGCGGGGCACGAGGGGGTGATGGGCAGGAAAAGCGCGGGTTGCACCTTTTCGGTGGACGCAGAGTTTGCGCTTTCGGCCCTGTGCTTTTTGGTCATCGAATTCCTCGATTTTGGCGATATTGTGGCAGACATCGTAAATGAGGCCCAGCCCGATGTCTTCTTTGGAGCGGTCGAGTACCTGCTGAAAGCTCTGCCTAACCCAGTGGGTCATCAGTTGCCGGTTGGTGAAGGCAAAATTGGCTGCACAAGCCATGGCTGCAAGATAATTTTGCCCCTCCTGCGACCTGACGGGCGCACAGGCCAGTTGTCGGTCAGGAAGCTCGATTCCGTACTTTCTCGATGCATCCAGCATGATATTCAGGTTGTCCTCACAGACTTGATGGCCGAGCCCTCGCGAACCGGAGTGAATCATAACCGTGACCGTGCCCGGATCCAGTCTCATGACGCTGGCCGCCTCTTCATCGAAGATTTCAGTCACGTACGAGATTTCCACAAAGTGGTTCCCCGATCCTACGGTCCCTATTTCCGGTCTCCCCCGGTCCAGGGCCTTTTTGGAGAGCAGGTCGGGGTTGGCACCTGCAATGCAGCCGTGATCCTCGATATGCTCAAGGTCTTCGGGTACTCCGAATCCCTGGCCAATGGCCCAGGCGGCCCCTTTGATAAGGACCTCACGCTCGTCCGACGGCCCCAGTTTCAGGTCTTTTCTCCGTGAGCCTACACCTGAGGGGATGTTGCGGTAAATGGCCTCGATGAGGTTTCGCACATCAGCCTGGATTTCGTCCTTTCTCAGGTTGGACCGCATCAGCCTGACCCCGCAGTTGATATCGTAGCCCACTCCGCCGGGGGAAACGACTCCCTCGGCAGGATCGAAAGCCGCAACTCCGCCGATAGGGAACCCATAGCCCCAGTGGATATCAGGCATGGCCAGGGAGTGGCCGACGATTCCAGGCAGGCAGGCTACGTTTGCAACCTGCACAAGGCTCATGTCCTTTTGGATATCCTCCAGCATTTTTTGATCGGCATAGATAATGCCATCCGTTTTCATTTTCCCCTCGCGGGGAATCCGCCATCGGTAATCGTCGATTTTCTGCACTTTTATTTTCTCTACTTCCGGCATGGTTTTTTTCCTCGTTACATCACCATGGAACATATCCGTACTACACCTATTATATCATACATAGACCATAAGAGCGCTCTGTCATTTATGACCCTAATAGGGTCATAACAGTATCCCATCATATATCAAAAATAATGGTCGCTTCCCACAGGTCATTTACTCTCTGTACACTCAACTGGTGGTAGGTCACCGCCTTGATTCCGGTCTTGATTTCGTGGCGGTCGGGATCGTAGTGCTCTCCCCGGCAAACTGCCTCCAGCCGGTTTTCCTGCAAGGATTGAATTTCGCATTCCCGGAACAACCACTGCTCCACCTCGAACAGGTAGAGGAACTCACTTAACCAGGCTACGAGCAGGCGATCCCATTCCCGGCTCTGTCCCTGGTTTTCCACAATAACCTGCTTCTTCAAAGAGGGTCGAATACTTTCCGGCTCAGTGAGAATATCAAAGAAGGCTTTGCCTGCGTTTTCGAAAAGATCCTTCATCGTGGGGCCAAAGACTTTCACTCCAATGTCTGCGGTATGTTCGATGTATTCGTATTCCCGGTATGCGCTCACGAAAGGCCGACTCCATCGATTTTAGCTCCGCAGGACGGGCACAGGCTGCCTTCTTGAATCGTATTGGCCTCCACGAAAAAGCCTCTTCTTTTGATGATCACATTTTTACATTGATAACAGTACGTATTTTCTCCCGCATCGCCGGGTATATTCCCGGTGTAGACATAACGCAAGCCTGCATTCAGGCCGATATCTCTGGCCCTTTGGAGGGTCTCCTTTGGCGTTCTTGATTCATCGATCAGTTTATAAGTCGGGCAAAACTGGGTTACGTGCCAGGGGATGGCAGGATCAATCCCCACGAGAAAGCGGGCTATCTGTTCCAGTTCCTCGGGAGAATCGTTATGATTGGGAATAATCAGCGTGGTGACTTCGGTCCAGATCCCCAGTTCATGATACAACCGGATGGAATCCAGCACCGGCTGAAGCTTTGCCCCGCACATCCTCTGGTAACGCCGGTCATGGAAGCCTTTCAGATCGATATTGGCTGCGTCGATAAAGGAATGAGATGCCTTCAGTGCTTCCGGAGTTATGTAGCCATTGGTCACCAGTACATTCTTGATCCCCTTAGATTTGGCCAGTCGAGCGGTGTCCAGTACATACTCAAGAAAGATGGTCGGCTCTGTATAGGTATAAGCGATGCTTTCACACCGGTTGTAAGCTGCCGACTCGACAATCTGTTCCGGAGAAAGGCCCTTGCCGATAATCCGGCCCCCATTGTTGATGATCTGTGAAATTGAAAAATTCTGGCAATTCAGGCAGCGGAAATTGCATCCGACCGTAGCTATGGAAAAGCTCTGACTGGCGGGATAAAAATGGAAAAATGGTTTTTTTTCAATTGGATCTACCTGATCGGCGATTGCCTTTCCATAGACCAGGCTGTACAGCGTACCATCAATGTTTCTTCTCACTCCGCAAATCCCAAGCTTATCCGGCAGGATCAGGCATCGGTGGCTGCAAAGGTAACATTGAACCTTCTGCGCCGGTCTTTTCTCATAAAATCTTGCCTCTTCCATTGATACCCCCCTCTTTTATCTCTCCCGGTTCAATCTCCACGATACGAATACTTCTTCGGTCTCTTTTCCGGAACCCCTTACGCCGGTCCCTCAACGCTGCCTGCTGACAGATGGATGCTGCCTGCTGGCAGATAGATGCCGGGGGCTGGAACCGATGGACTGGATGACGTGCTGGTACCGGATGTAGCCAGGACACCCGTCATCGGCTGGTCCGTAAACGCCCGCTGATCGCCTGCCAGCCACTGATCATCCGATCCCCCTCTTACATCCTGATTTTTTGAATATCATTCAGTGATTTTAATATGGTATCTATTGATTTTCCGATAGATAGTCGAGACATCGATCCCGGATGTCCTGGCTGCGGCTGCAACATCGTTATGACTGGCTTTCAGGAGATCCTCGATATAGCGTCTCTCAAAATACTCTTTGGCCTCCTTAAACGGCAGTAAGACAGGCGCAACTTTGTTATCTTCGGTCACAGGAGGATGTATAGTGCGGATTTCCTCAGGGAGAGCGAAGACATCGATGGTATCTCCCTCACACAGAGCAGCACTTCCTTTGATCACATTCTCCAGTTGGCGCACATTTCCGGGCCAGTGATAACCCGTCATCAACCTCATTGCATCAGCGGAGATGCTGGTCACGCTTTTCTTTTCCTTCTCAACGAACTTTTTGAGAAAGAAATGAGCCAGAAGGGGGATATCCTCTTTTCTCTCCCTTAAGGGAGGCAGTTTGATATTGATAACATTAATTCGATAGTAAAGATCCTCCCTGAATTTCCCATCCTGCACAGCCCTGGTAAGATCTCTGTTCGTAGCACTGATAATCCGCACATCGGAATACAGTGTTTCCGTTCCTCCCACCCGTTTAAATTCACCTTCCTGGAGAGCCCTGAGTAATTTTACCTGTAAGGGAAGAGACGCCTCTCCGATTTCATCCAGGAAAATAGTTCCCCCGTCCGCTTCTTCGAAATACCCTTTGGCGCCTCCCTTTCTGGCACCGGTAAATGTTTCTCCTTCAAAGCCAAAGAGGGTGGATTCCAGAAGATGCTCAGGAAGCGCACCGCAATTGACGGTCATAAATATTTTGTTGTGGCGGCGGCTGTTCTTGTGGAGTGCCTGGGCAGCCAGTTCCTTACCTGTTCCGCTCTCTCCCATCAGGAGGATATTGGTCTCTAAGGGAGCCACTTTCCGGATACGCTCAAAGACTTCCTGCATCCTGGAAGAGTTGCCGATCATGTTGCGGTTTTCGATCTGGAGGGCGAGTTGCTTATGCAAGAGAGCATTCTCTCTGAGGATTTTCTGGTATTCCAGCGCCTTCTCGATATGCATAAGGACTTCTTCGATACTGTTGAAAGGCTTGGAGATAAAATTTTCAGCACCCATTTTCACTGCCTGGACTGCAACCTCTAAGGTTCCATGGCCGCTGATCATGATAACTACCGTACCCGGCTGAATCTTCTTGATTCTTTGGAGAATTTGCATCCCATCCATACTGCCGGGAATTTTCAGGTCGAGAAGGACCAGATCAAATATCTTCTGGGTAAAGAGCCCTAAGGCCTCTTCTCCATCAGCAGCGGTGGCTATATCATACCCTTCTTCACCAAGCAGCCTCTGAAAAAATCCCCGGGTATATTCTTCATCATCAACAACCAGTACTCTCGCCTTCTTCTTCATCCGTCTCGTACCTCTCTTCCATACTTTTGCAGTCTTATATTATAACATATAATAAACCCTTATCACAGAAATCAGACCGAAACTATACTGCAAAAATAGAACTTTATTCCATTCAAAGGGGACTGTCTCCCCGCCGCACTGACCGGTCAGTAATTCTCCTTCGGATGAGCAATCGGGAAATAAACCAGGAATGTTGCACCCTTGCCTTCCTCGCTCTCGACCTCAATTTTGCCATTGTGGGCCTTGATAATGCCATAGGCGATACTGAGGCCGAGTCCTGTCCCGTGATCCTTGTCTTTGGTCGTAAAAAAGGGGTCGAAGATTCTTTCAATGATGGTTTTCGGAATACCACGGCCGGAATCGGCAAACTTTACAATCGCATAATCCAGGCCAACAGTATCATCCCGGAAAATGTCAGTCGAAATCCTGATTTCACCCCCCTGCGGCATGGCATGGAGCGCATTCATGAGCAGGTTTAAGAAAACCTGCTGAATTTGAGTCACATTTCCCTCTATGGGAGGCAGTGCCTTGTTTATGTCTCGGATTATCTTGATGTTTCCAACTTTCAGGGTGTTTTCGATCAAAACCAGGGTGCTGGTAATAATGGTCTGCAAGTCCAAAAGCTCAAAGTTGAAATGATGCGGCCTGGAAAAATTCAACAGGTTCCTTACGATGTCCCTGCACTGCTTAGCTCCCCGCTCGACCGTATCGAGCAGTTCCCGATTCGGGTCATCGGGTGCGATCCTTCTCAGGATCAGTTGAACATAATTCAGGATGCCCACCAGGGGATTATTCAACTGATGGGCAAGGCCGCTGGCCAACTCCCCGATAGCCGCCAATTTGCCGGCCTGTATCAATTTAAGCTGCATGCCGACCTGATGGGTAATATCCTGTACCAGGCAGAGGACCTGGATTACGTCTCCATTAATATCCACAAGCGGTGTCGTCGTCAACTGGTAATGTTTCCGCTCTCCGTCACTATTGACCAGACTGTGCTTTACTCTCTGAATACCGCCATTTTCAAAGGTACTGCGCATCATGCATTTGCTGCAGTTCTTTGAACCCCGCTTGAAAATGACAAAACATGGCATCCCTTCCAGCCCGCCGTCTGTTTTAAACCATTCCTCCATGGTCCGGTTCGACCAGATTACACGGTAATCTCTGCCAATAATCGCCAGCCCGGCACCAATGGCACTGATGATATTTTCCAGCTTTCTTTTCTCCTGCTGCAGCCGTTTGTTGATGTAAGCTGTCCGCTGACGCAGTTCATCCTGCTGGATCTTTAATTCATGCCGCTCCAAAGCCCTCTGAATGATTAAATAAAGCTTGGTTAAATATTCTCCATCCTTGTTGACGTAATCGTAAATTCCCATCTTCATGGCCTGGACCGCGACCTGCTCATTGCCATGCCCGGTGATCATGATAGTAGGGATAGTAATCCCTCTTTTTTTCATGGACCACAGGAATTCAAGTCCATTCATTTTTGGCAGTGAGTAGTTCAGCAAAATCACGTCATAGTGCTCTTTGGCCAATAACTCAAGGCCCCTTTCTCCGCTGTCCGCCACAGTGATTAAAATATTCAGCGGCCCATTCAATAAAGCATTTTTAATAAGCTGCTGGTGCTGAGGACTGTCCTCAACCAAGAGTAAGCAAATTGAAGCATTCAGTTTTCCTGGAGGCATGAATTCATCAAAATCCACGCCCTTACTATCCGTATTATCGATATTGTCTATATGCATCTATCTTACCTGAATATATGGGGGTTCACTTATTACTTGCCAGACGGCCATAATCTCCATAATAAATCATAAATATCCATTCCTTATTGAATATAACAAAACATACTCGATTTGTAAATGAGATTCGCAGTACCTGACCGCTCATTCATCATCCAAACGTCCCACTTCAGCCATCCGGATACCGGCAACCGGCATCCCTCTGCAGTATTCACCGGCAGCCGCCGGTCACCGTCGGCATCCCAAATCCAACTACGTGGAATGAAAATGCCCTGTAAAAAAATTATGACATTGATATTTTACGAAAAATGATGTAAAATCTAGTGAGTAAACTGTAACTGTATACTGTATAAAGAACAAACATGCAGAGTGGAAGAACTGCCAAAGACAAAGGAACTTCCCCACAGCACAGAAAAAGTAAGGGACTTACAATACATGAGAAAGAAATTATCATCAATCGTGTGGCTCGGCATAGGTGTCTTCTGCTTATGGACAGGCAGCCCAAAGGGTGCGCATGCTCAATTTTATCCATATCTTGGATCATCAACAACACCTTTATTATCAACATCTTATATGCTATCCTATCTGAGCCCTTACTATTATAATACCCTTTTGCCCATGTCCTCGTACGGTCAGTTTGACCCGTCCATTAACCTGGACGAAGTTACTCTATCCCTCGATACTCTTTACAGCCCGGCACAATACCGAACCTTCGATCCAAGCTCTCTGCAAGGACTTTATCAGTTCTCTCCATCGCCGTTCAATTACCTGTGGAATTCCATGGTTGCCAGCCAGGACAGTACGATAACGGTTAATCCATACTTTGCTACTCCATTTTATTATCCTTTGTTAAATAAAGGTTATTTTTCTGACAATCCGGCTGAACGTATTATTCCTCTCCCTTTATTCTCACTCTATTCCTTTGCTCCCCACCTGCCGGAACTTCTTTATACAGCCACGCAGGCAGGGCTTGCCCCAACACAGAACTTTACGAACGCCCTGGGGATTTCCCTGCTATCCACCGTCATATAATGATTACATAAATCAACCATTAAAAAAAATATTTTTTAAAAAAAGAACCGATGTCTGCCTTTCGATAAGCCGAAAAGAAAGGATAAGACTCTTTCTGAAACATGGATCGACTTATAGCATCCTAGACTTAATAAGGCATTATAATGTCTTGTGCTAATTAGTACCAAATTTAAGATCTAAATAAAACATTAAATTCAATTACATACAGGTTTTTTTAAATCCTTACCCAAAAGCAAATTACTCTAAACAGATCCAAAGCTTCTAAAGCAAATCTTATTTATAATATATTAAAAGAGGGTATTGCAAAAAAGTAATAATATGGTATAATCTATCTGTATCTTATAAAGGGTTTTATTAACCCAATAAAACCAAACGATTATCGTTACTCTTTAAAAGAAGGAGACAAAAAATGGTATTTGATAAAGCCAATATTCTGGTGGTCGATGACGATCAGGATCTCAGCGAATTCATTGTAGAGCTTTTGGTGAAAGACGGATACAAGGTATCCTCTGTAACCAATATCAACGATTCCCTCTATAAACTGAAAAACGATATTTTCGATATCGTACTCCTTGACCTGAAACTTCCTGATATCAACGGCAGCCAGGGGATCACCGAAATCAAAAAGGTATCTCCCCACTCCAAGGTAATCATTCTGACAGGATATCCGTCTGTAGATTCCGCTGTATCCACAATGAAGAACGGGGCTATCGACTACCTCAAAAAGCCTTTTAAGAATGAGGAATTGCTCGATATTATCCGAAGCAACATCAACCTTGAAGTCAAAAATAACATCCTGAGCAAACTGGGAGAAAAGATCAAGAGCATCCGCAAGAGCAAGGGCATCAAGATCAAACAGTTGAGTACCAGATCCGGGTTGACCGAAAGTTCCATTTCCATGATCGAAAACGGGAAAATTTCTCCATCGATTACGACTATTAACAAGATAGCCATGGCCTTGAGCGTCCATCCCATTGAGTTTTTCGAGATCGAAAAACACAAAAAATGGGTTCTTAGCCGCAAAGGTGAGAGAGAGAAGCTCCTTTTCGATAATTCCGACAATAAGCTGGAGTTCCTGATCAAAGACAAGAAAGACTACAGGAATGAAGTTTTCATCTCATATCTTGGAGCGAATCAGAAGTCTTTTGAAGAGTATATTACCCATGAGGGATATAAGTTCGGCTATGTTCTGTCGGGCTCAGTCGATGTAGAACTGGGAAATGAGAGGGTGAGAGTCAACGAAGGAGATACCATTTTCTTCGAGGCCATTATCCCCCACCTGTGGAAAAGCGCTGACAGCCGGGAGTCAAGTACCTTATGGGTGGTAACTCGTGAGTGAGCAGCCAGTATCTGAACTCTTGTCGTTTAAGTGGTTAGGAAATAAAGCGGTTGATGGAGCCATGAAAAGAGACGGTGGTAAAAAGCCATGGAGTAAGAGGAAGGAGGCGATGGAACTGCTTTCCCCTTCTCCATGGCGAGAAGTGTTGTTTTCGATCGGTTGAGCGTAAAAAACTTAATCTTTCAGTTTCATTGCCTCGTCAATGAGCATAACCGGAATATCGTCACGGATGGGGTATTTCAGCTTGCAGTGCTCACAGATGAATCCATCCTCCTGAGGCGTTAATTGAATATCTCCTTTGCATTTCGGACAAACCAGGATTTCCAGCAGTTCTTTATCGATAGACATTTTCTTTCCCCTTCTTATTCCAAAAAGCTTTTATCCAGGCGCACTGCCTTCCCAGACCTTCCCGAACTGAAATCGTTGGCTTGAAGTGCAGGATTTCGCCTGCCTTCGTAATGTCGGCATAGGTATGCCTGGCATCCCCTTTTTGGGCAGGTTTGGATATGATAGCCAGTTTTTTCCCCGTAACCTCCTCAATAATCGGAATAACTTCTGTCAGGCTGATTCGGTTCCCTCCCCCGATGTTGAAGACCTCTCCCTCCGCAGGACTTTCCGCAGCCAGTATGTGAGCCTTGACGATATCGGAGATATAAGTGAAATCACGGGTTTGCTCTCCTGTGCCATACATCTCGATAGGCTTTTCCCTAAGCGCGGCTGCCAGAAATTTATGGAAAGCCATATCCGGCCTCTGCCTGGGGCCAAAAACCGTGAAATAGCGAAGCGATATCACGGGAATGCCGAAGTTTTTCCAGTAAAGATAGGTAAGATGTTCAGCGGCCAGTTTGGAAACCCCGTAGGGAGAGACTGGATGCGGATTATCGGTTTCTTTCATGGGCAAAGAGAGTGCATCGCCATAAACTGAAGAGGAAGAAGCGTAGATGAATTTTTTCAGTTTTATGTCCTTGCATGCCTCCAGCATCCTTTGGGTTCCCCGGATATTATTTTCCGTGTAAATCTCAAAATCCTTCCCCCAACTGGCCCGCACTCCGGCCTGGGCAGCCAGATGAAAAACCACATCCACCCCTTTGAGCAATTCCTGCAAATCCGCTGTCAAAATCGATTGCTCTACGAAGGTAAACCGGTCACTCTTGCGCAGCTCCTCCAGATTATCTTCTTTGAAAAGGCGGGGGTAATAGTCGAGGAAACAATCGATCCCTGCGACCTGATGGCCAAGTCTGATCAACTCATCCGACAGACTGGAACCGATAAAACCAGCAACTCCAGTGACTAAGCATTTCATAGAGTTCTCCCCTCATTGTATAGCATCTGACTATAACCTAATGGTATGCCTGCCATCCCTCTTTCCTATCTATCGGTTCAATGCCCCATCCGGCACATTCTTTTAAAGCACATTCCGGACGGCATCCATCACCTCATCGACCGGGATTGATTCCATACATATGATATTATCGCAAAACCTGCGAAAGCAACCCTTGCAGGGAACAGCGGCCTGCACTACGGTGTGGAAGTCGCCATAGGGGCCGTTTCGCTCCGGTGAGCTGGGTCCATATATCCCGACACAGGGGGTGCCGATTGCGGCTGCCATGTGCAGTGGTCCTGTATCTCCGGCTATAAAAAGATGCGCCCTTTGCATCAAGGCCAGGGATTGTTTCAGATTCGTGGGGCAGGCCAGCAACGAGGGCTGGTGCATCTTTTTTTGAATGGATTTTACCATGGAAAGCTCCTTTGGCCCCCATAAAAAAATCACTGCCACCCCCCTGCCCCTCAGTTCCAAGACAATCCGGTCAGCGAGGGCTGCATAGTTCTCCTCTCCCCAGAGTTTCGTCTTCCATCCGGCCCCAGGGTTTATCAGCACCAGCAGAGTGTCCTTCGGCACCTTCTTTTTCTTGAGGAACGCGGCAATAGAGGCGTGATCCTCCTTTGGGATATGAAATTTGAACCGCTTATGGTCTGTGTCCGCTCCCAGCCCCCGAATCAGGCTCAAACACCGGTCGATAATGTGAACATCTCCACTCGAAGGAGCAATGTGGCAGTTGGTGAAACGGGCACTGGCAGGTTCCCGGCAATAATCCGCACGAAAGCCGATCCGCGTGCCTGCACCGGTCAGCCGGGTCAAAAGACCGCTTTTAATCAATCCTTGCAGATCAATGGCCAGATCGAAGCCCGCCCTGCGCAACCGGCTGCCAAACCGGTACATTTCCCAAAGAATCGAAGCGGTCTTGTGGGGATAGGGGATTTCCAGCAGCCACCGGTCCTTGTCAAAAACGATGACCTCGTCCAGGTCCGGATTCCCTTCCAGAATGTCCCGGCACTTACCCTGCACAATCCAGGCAAGGTGCGCATCCGGGTACCGCTCCCGCAGCGCTGAGGCCACAGGCAGGGCATGGACCACATCCCCGATGGCACTCAGTTTAATGATGGCAATCTTTCTAAATTCCTGCATACTGCCCCGTTTCATTTTTTATGGCTGGCTGCCTTTTCTTCTTCCCAGTTTCCAATCGCCGGGTCCTGGACCTTACGCCTTATCCCTGGTCCTCTCATCCCTGTCTCATCCCCGCACCCTCTCATCCCTTCCCCTTGACTCCTGAAATGATCTGGCTGGAAGAGTGATTTTTGGGATCTCCCACGATAGCCACCCTCCCCCCTAAGGAGCGAACGATAGCGGCCTCCGGCACACTTTCCTCCGTGTAATCTGTCCCCTTGGCGTGGATATCCGGTTTCAGCGCCAAAAGGAGGCTCTCAACCGTAAGCTCCGGGAAAATGGTAAGGTAGTCGACACAGGCCAGAGCAGCCAGCATCTCCGCTCTCTCCTCCTGCGGAAACACGGGCCTGGGAGGACCTTTTAAAAGGCGGGTGGATTGATCACTGTTGATGCCTACAATCAAAACATCCCCCAGTTCCCTGGCTCCCGCCAAATACCGGATATGCCCCACATGCAGAAGATCAAAGCATCCATTGGCCAGGACAATCCGTTTTCCTTCGGTCCGAAGCTGTTCGGTAAGGAGAGGCAGTTCATCCCGGCTCTTGAGTTTAACCGCAAGGTATTGGCTAAAACAGCGGCTCATGATCCTGCACCCCCCTTCACTTCTTTGACCGCATGCTCCGCTCCTTTGGCCACCTCCACCGATTCTCCGACCGCATCGTCCTTTTCTCCGTCTGCCCTGTCCGCTTCTTCAAATGTCTCTTCCCCCCGTACCGCTTCCTGTAACTCCTTCCAATAGATAGGAGCGGTTCCGACTTTCATAACCACGATGCCTCCCGCATAATTAGCCAATCTTGCTGCCTCAATTCTGGTAGCACCGGCCGTAAGGGCCAGGGTAAAGGTGCTGATAACCGTATCACCTGCACCGGTAACATCCGCTACTTCATCTTTCCCGTAGATTGGAATAAAGCAAGAATCACCGCTTCGCTCCAGAAGGAACATGCCTTTCTTGCCGCGGGTGATCAGAATGTTCTGGCAGCCGGTCTTTCGAAGAGCCGACTGACCGCATGCCTCAAGGTCAGCCTCGCTGTTGAGCTGCACATGCAGGGCACCCTCGATCTCGGGCTCATTGGGGGTCAGGGCTGTCACCCCCCGGTAGGAGAGGATTTCGTACCGGGAGTCCACGGTGATGATCTTTGATGTCTGCTCAGCCAATTGGCTGATTTTCTCCCTGACTTTCGCAGTGCAGATGCCCAGGCCATAATCGGAAACCAAAAGGGCATCGACCCGGTCGATATTGTTCTCCAGGGAATGAATGACAAACTCCTCCACCTCGCCATGAGCACGCCCATCCGGCTCCCGGTCGATCCGGACAACCTGCTGCTTGGTCGTATGATGGCTCCCGGCCAACACTCTTGTCTTGGTGGTAGTGTGGACTCCTTTGACCATGTGGATCAAACCGGTAGAAATTCCCTTCTCCCTCATCAGATCCAGCACGCATTCGCCCATTTCATCTTTTCCTACCACTCCGACCGGCCACACTTCAGCGCCCAGGGTAGAAACGTTGTGTGTTGCGTTGGCCCCTCCGCCCAAAATCACCTTCCTCGATTCATACCGCAAAATCAGGACAGGCGCCTCCCGCGAGATGCGAGAACAATTGGTAAACACATACTCATCGGCAATCAGATCGCCAAGTACCATGATCTTTTTCGAAGAAAACTGATCCAGAATGGTCAGAAGCCGCCGGGTGTCTGTCAAGAGTTTTTCTCCTCCTGCCCTACTCCGGCCTGCTCCTCCTGCCCTGCCCGGGCCTTTTGCTCCTTTTCCGCTTCCGTCTTTTTCTTCTGCGACTCCTGGTGGAGGATCCATTTGACTGCAGAAAGAAGGTCTTCAGCCACAAAGTCGGGTTTTTGCTCCCACTGGTCACCGTAAAGCTCAAGCTCTCCAATACCGTAGCCGGTCAAGACCAGAACTGATTTTATCCCCGCTCTGTGTCCGGTAACTACCTCGGTGTGCTTGTCACCAATGATATAGGATTGGGATAAATCCACCTTGAGATCCCGGACGGCCTTCTTGAGCATACCGATTTTCGGTTTACGGCAGTCGCAGTTCATCCGGTAATTGGCTGTGCCCACATCGGGATGATGAGGACAATAATAGATGCGATCCACATGGGCTCCCTGCTGGCTGAGAAGCATTTGCATTTTGGTGTGTATTTCCCTGACCAACCCTTCAGGAAAGTATCCACGGGCTACTCCTGATTGATTCGTAACCACAATGGCCTTAAAACCACTCTGATTAATCAGTTTGACCGCTTCAGCCGTTCTGGGCAATAAGCGAAAGCGGCTCAAATGATTTACATATCCTACTTCCTCACTTATGGTTCCATCCCGGTCCATAAATATTGCTCGACATCTTTCTTCTTTTTCCATAGAAACTCAAACCTCACTTCTTGTTGAGAGATATAAAGGTCAGGAGGAACAGGTACTGGTTGCCGGATTACTGCGTACTGGACAATGGACAATGGACGGTGATTGCTGGGCACTGGATACCGGACGATTGTTATTGAGTAGTGGATGCCGGACACTGGATAATTGACTCCTGACTACCTTGATACGATACTATTACCTGAGCTGGACTGCCTTTGAGATACTTATATGGTTTTTTGGCTCCTTATTTTCTGGCTCTTGACTCCTGCTTTTCAACTACTGCCTGCCAGACATCATCCACGGTTACCGCCTTCATGCATTTGTGGTCCGTGGGGCATTCCCTGCGCAGGCATGGGCTGCATGGAACACGCCTGTAAATGACGGTATGCTCCTCACCGTATGGAGAGGTGGTTCGAGGGTCTGTGGAACCAAAAATGGCTATTACCGGAATTCCCAGGGCAGCGGCCATATGCATCAATCCGGAATCATTGGTAATAAACAGAGAGCACATGCTCAAAAGGCCCGGCAGTTCCTCCAGGCCGGTTTCCCCGGCAGACAGGATGGGTTGAGCGGATTGCATCCTGGATGCCATCTCCCTGGCTGCCGGCAGGTCGCTGGTACTTCCGAAAATAATGCATTTGGCCCCATAGTGCTGCACAGCCCTGTCTGCCACAGCGGCGTAATACTCCGGAAGCCACCGTTTGGCCGGGCCAAAAAAAGCGCCGGGATTAAATCCCAGTAATAAATCCGGCTCTTGCCACCCTTTATCAGTCAGGTACCGGACTGCCTTTTCCTTCTCCCGGGAAGTGATCAAAAGCCGGGGAGCGGGCTCTTTTACCGTCCAGCCGAGTGATTCCAGCATCCCCAGGTAGTAGTAGACCTGATGCACGGAAAGGATTTCTTCCGATATCCTTACCTTATGGGTCAATAGCCATGACCTTCTGTCGGTATTGTATCCCACACGGCAGGGGATACCGGCCCCAAAAGCAATCAAGGCTGCCTCGAAGGCATTTTGAAGTAAAACAGCCATATCAAACTGCTGATTGCGCAGTTGCCTGATCAAAAGGTATCGTGATCTGTAGTATCGTGAATTCAGGAAACCGGCCTGCTGGTCGAAGGTCATGATTCCATCGATATCCGGGCAATGTGCATATACGCCCTGCACCCAGGGTTTGGCCAGAACCGTAATCCTGGCACCGGGGAAATTCTGCCGGATTGCGGCCAGAGCCGGGAGAGTCATCACGGCATCGCCAACCCAGTTGGTTCCCCGAACAAGGATATTTTTGATCTTTTCTGTTTTAATCGCAAAGCTCGCGTCTACTCTCACTGCTCTCCTGCCTGCCGGATTTTCCCCCACTCCTGCAACTGGTCTTCCGGACGGATTTTCCATCGCCGATGCATCCAGAACCAGCAATGAGGATAGGCACGTATATGCTCTTCGATGATATGGGTAAACCGGGCTGTGTTCACGATCAAATCCCTTTCTTTTTCCCCGGTATTGATCAGGGTTACCGGCTTACCTATCTTTATGACATAGCCGTTCTCCCCCATTCCGTTATCTCTTTTTCTTGGTACCATGAAAATGGGTAAGACCGGAGCGCCGGTCTTTTGGCTCAAGGCAGCCAGAACAGGAGTGGTCGAAGCCGGAGTGCCAAAAAAATCGACAAATACCCCTTCACGGCTGGAGACGTTCTGGTCAATTAAAACACCCACCATGCCCTTTTGAGCCAGACATCTTATAATTTCCTTAACCGCTCCTTTTTTACTGATAAGCTGGTTGCCATATTTGCTCCTGATGCTTTTGACCAGCCGATCCAGATATGGATTATCCAGAGGCCTGGCCACTGCCGAAGAACGAAATCCGTACAGATTAAAGGCCAGCGCCAGTAATTCCCAATTGCCGAAATGGGCGGTCAGAATCAATATCCCTTTCCCCTGCTTTTGCGCTTCACGCAAATGCCGAAGGCCACTTATTGAAACATAATCCCGTAGAGCTTCAGCCGTGAGCGAGGGCAGGGAAATGCATTCCATCAGAACCCTGCCCAGCGTGCGATACGTCTTCCTGGCCAGATCGACCTGCTGAGCTTCGGACAACTCGCGGCCAAAGGCTCTCTTCAGGTTATCCAGGGTAATCGCCCGGTGACGGCGGTCGAGGTAAAACCATACAGTCCCGGCAAACTCTCCCATCCGGCAGCTTGCAGAAAAGGGAAAAAAATGCACGACCTTCATGAGGCTCAGGACGAGCCAATACGAGATAAGATCGCGGAATTTTGCCTCTGGTTTAATTTTTTTTCCCATATTTCCTTTCCATCCACAAGGGTCATGTCGATGCGCAGAACCCAGACCGGATACCGAAGCGAACCGGGTGGCAGGCGGACTGCATCTTTTTCCGTAGTCAAAAGCCCCCATACTTTCTCGTCCGAGACTCTTCTTTCTACCTGCCGGATATCAGCCATCGAATACCAGTGATGATCCGGGAAAGCCAGGGTTTGCACTACCCTGGCCCCAAGCGCCTTCAGAGTAGCCGCAAAGGAGTCGGGATCTGCGATTGCGCATAAGGCCGCCACTGCTTTTCCCTTCAAAGCATCCAGGGACAGAATCTGATCGCCCTGCAGCGAAACCAGATCTCTTGGCTGATGATGACCGACCACTATGGGAGCTTTGAAGTTGTATTTTCTGATTTCTTTCTCCGCCCTTACCTTCCGGTCGTTTTGATCACCTTGATCACGATGAGCATAGTGATCACGCCGATCGGGTTGATCATGTCGGTCAGGTCTATCATATTGACCATGTCGATCATGTCGATCATGGCCGGAAATCCTGGTCAAAAGGATCATGTCCGCACGGGCAAGAGCTCTGGGAGATTCCCGCAGCTTTCCCGCAGGCAGGCCGTAGCCGTTACCGAAAGGCTTTCGCCCGTCCAGAACAAGGATGTTGAGATCTCTGGCCAGTTGCAGATGCTGAAAACCGTCATCCAGAACGAGTGTTTGCAGATTGAACTTCCTAAGGGCCTGCGCCCCCGCCTGATACCGGTTTCTGCCAACCAGTACCGGAACTCCCGGCAACCTCACGGCCAGCATGAGCGGCTCATCACCGGCTGCCTGCGAAGAGGCCAGAATCTTCCTGCCGTCTGAGACGACCAGAACGTCCTGTGCCTGTGCACCAGCGGGAGGACGCCTCCCATATCCCCTGCTGATAATCCCCACTCTCTCGCCTCTTTGCTGCAAGGTGCGGCAGACCAGTTCCACAGTCGGGGTTTTCCCGGTTCCCCCGACTGTCAGATTACCCACGCAAATCACACGGCAGTCCAATCTGGCTGCCGGCAGGATCCCGATCCGGTAAGCCTCCTCCCGCCAGCGTCCGGCTGCAAGATAAGCCCTGGAAAGGCCAAACAAAGGTGCAAGATACAATTTTTGCTGCCAGCTATGCTCCGTGATCTCAAGGAGTTGCTGAATCCGCAGCCGCTGAATATGCAGCCAAGGTTTCATTTTTCCCTTTGCCTTAAGGCAAGCGTTCAATGAGCGGTGGTCCGTGAGCAATGGTCTGAAAATCAGCAACAAGGGTAAGCATTACCCATCCTCATCGCACCCTGCCCGCCCGGCATGGCATCACCTATCCTGTACCCGGCCACCGGCATCAGGCATCAGGCATCACGCCTCATGCATCATGCATCATGCATCACATAACGCTCAATTAATTCCATGGTTTTTTGCGTAGCGCCGCGGTTTTCTTCCACTACCCGGACAGCGGACCTGCCTGCTGCCTCCCGCCTCGGACGGTCCTGCAAGAGGCCTTCGAGGTACCCTTTGAGTTCCTCCTTGCTTTTGGCTTCAAATCCTGCGCCGCAATTTTTCAGTAATTGGGAAATCTCCCGGAAATTATCCACATGGGAGCCAAACAGGATCGGTTTCCCGTACATAGCCGGCTCAAGCATGTTATGACCTCCGACCGGCACCAGGCTTCCACCGACAAAAACCACCGTTGCCAGGCTGTACATTTTGGATAATTCCCCGATGGTATCCAGGATAATCACCCGTCCGCTGAGACCGTGTTGGCCGCCGCTGCCACCACCGGCTGGCTTCGGGGATTCTCCCCTGCAAAGGAGTGTTTTACGCTCCGAATAAAGCCCCTCCTGGCTGCACTTTGCCTCAATGGCGGGAATTTCAGGCAAGTAGCGGGGAGCGATCAAAAGCACCAGATCCGGAAAATGGGTCAGCACATGTTTGTACACTTCGATGATCAGTTCTTCCTCCCGCCGGTGTGTGCTTCCGGCCATGAAGACCGGCGCTTGCGGGAGCAGGCGCAACCCTTGCGCCAGGTCATTTTGCTCGGCACCTGAAATTCTCGTATTGAGCTGATCGAATTTGAGGTTTCCAGTGACGAAAACCCGCTTCGGATCTGCACCGAGCTGAATGATCCGTGAGGCGTCACGGCTTGATTGCATGCCAAAAACCCTGATTCTGCCCAGGACCGGACGCAGCAAACTCCGCACCAGGCGATAGCGCCGATAGGAACGGGAAGAGATGCGGCCATTGATTATCATAACCGGAATCGCGCGCCTGGATGCTGATTGGATTACATTGGGCCAGATTTCCGTCTCTGTCAGGAGGAGAAAGCGGGGATGAATCAGCTTCATGGCCCTTTCCGTAATCCAGCGAAAATCAAAGGGAAGAAAAATACTCTGCGTCTTCCTGCCCAGGGATTTTACGACCATCTCCCTGCCCGTTCTGGTCACCGTGGAAATGGTCAGGGGAAGATCAGAATGCCGGGCTTTTAATTCCTTGATCAGCGGCGTGGCTGCAACCACCTCGCCCACAGAAACCGCGTGAATCCAGGCCGGTTTCCCCTGCCGAAATTGCTTTTGCACCGCCGGAGAATAGACCCCGAACCGCTGCCATAAGTCATCCTTGTACTTGGCCGTGGTAAAATATTCAAATAAAAACCTGGGCAACTGGCCAACGCAAAATCCGAGCAGTAAAAAATCGTAAAGCCACTCGCCAATCTCGGAACCGGTAATCTGAGGTCTTGTTTTTTTCATTAGCTTATTCTTACTCGATATGAGGGTTTATAAAGCGTAAGGGTGGAATCAAGAAATAAAAGAATCTATTTTTTCCTTCATTCAATTACTGGCCGCATAATTTTCGCGCAGTGTACTAAGTTTGTGTTTTAGCAGATACAAAAATGCAATTATCATATCCGGTACCTCTCGGCTTGTCAACCCTCTTTTCAGGCATACTATGGAATACATTTCCAAGTAATAATTGCCCTGCTGCATTCGGTGTCCTCCGGACCTGCTGTTCATACCATGCCTTTACATCCCTGGTTCATGGCAGCCCCCCCCTGAGCGGACTGCCTGCTGCTTCTGTACATTATTAGGAAAGACCACCGCACCTTGCACAGAGTGAAATATAAATATAGCATATAATATTTTCTAATTTATTAAAAATTCGTTATTGACAAAACTCTGCCATCGTCTTAAACTTTATAAAGATACACGCTCATATTTATAACATAGCAAACCAGCTATAGAAGGCTTCAAATCCCGTCATTCTAAGCGGAGCCTGTCCCCGCGCAGGCATTAAGCGGGGAGCTTAGAATCCAAAAAGCCCTGGTACTACAGGATCCTAAGCCTTCGCTCAGAATGACAAGAAAATGGATGTGATGGCTCCTATATATGAGCGAAAATACATTAAGCAAAAATGAGGGAAATATCTATACGAGCAAATGGCAGGTAGTGAATCCATCGGTTCTCTTTGTCGTAAGCAGGTGACCCACAGAAAAAGGAACAATCTTCTCCTTTTCCCTGTCACCGAATCCCCTCCCCGACCCAATCCAGCGGGGTGAATGGAAGGCAGGTGCATTACATGACAAGATTAGCCTAGAGGTTGGCAACTAACAAGATTTCTTAAACAACGTCCCATTGGCTCACCTGGGCCTTAAGGACAAGCGAGGTTAAGAATGAAGCATTTTTTTAAAACCGTTATCGTAACTTGCCTTATTAGTCTCTCCTTCCTATTCTTTGTCACTCTGGCGAGCGGATATTATGGCTCACCACTCGAAGGTCAACCGTATTCAACCCATTCACAGCAGGCTTCATCTGCGGCTATTAACATCAATATAAATATACCACCAGACTCCACGCCGCCTATCAATATTAACATAAATGTAAATGAATCCAAGCCTTCTGAAAGTTCCCCGGCAGGTTATGGCACCTATCCTGGGTATCTTTACAGTGGGTCCCCTACGGGCTTATACGGCGGCGTATATGGCAGTATCTATGGGAGTTTCCCGGCTGGTGGACTATATGGCGGCTATCCTTCAGTAAATGGCGTATATGGCAGCTATGCTGCTTATCCTTATGGCGGTTCCCCTACGGGTTTATACGGCGGCGTATATGGCAGCAGCTTATATGGCGGCTATCCTTCCGTAGGTGGCGTATATGGCGGCTATACTGCTTATCCTTATGGCGGTTCCCCTACGGGTTTATATGGTGGCGTATATGGCAGCTATACTGCTTATCCTTATAGCGGTTCCTCTTCTGGGGAGTATGACCGCTATCCTGCCAGTTATGGCGGGTATCCTTCCGGTTCTGCTGCCGCCCTGCCGCCCTGGTTTCCGTATGCATCGGGAATGATGGCTGGCACTGATATGTATGGAAATGAATGGATAACCTACCTTCCGCCTACTGCGGCATCAATAAGAGCGGCTACGGCTAAGTTCGGCTTGATGTATTCAGCTATGGATGGAGATTATACCTATGTAACCTTTTCGGAAAACGGAGGTCAAAATAGAGGGGGATTGGCCATCTTTGAGACTTCCGATTCGGGTGAGTACAAATATCTTTCCCATGTCGTCCTCGCCGAGGGAGGGGGGGGATATGATAACAGGCTTGGAGTCCCACCCCTGCCCGGCAAAATCATAGTTCAAGATGACCTGGCCGTGATCGGTGGCAACGATCTTGGCGTAGTCTACCTGGTAGATGTCTCCGATAAAGAGAAGCCGGTGCGGATCAATACCTTAAAGCTGGCCGGTGATGACGATAACGGTGCGGATCATATATTGGGGCTGGCCATCGAGGGCCAGGTGCTTTTTGTAGGTATCGAGGATCTGGATGGCACTGATCTTGACAGTGCAGGTACTACGTATACAGTATTTGCCCTGGATATTTCCGATCCTGAAAACATGGATGAAAGTGCCAGCCTGCTGGATTCCTACGAGTTTGAGAGCGATTATAAAGTTTATAGCATTGCTTCTGCACCGGGCTATCTTTATCTGCCTGGTAAAAAATGCACCGAGGAGGATTATGGTTTAACCATTCACATTTTAAATACCTCGGATCCAAAAAACCTCTCCCTGGTTCATATCTTCAATGAGTTGGGTACTGCTCCCGCACATGAGCCGGAACTCAGTATAACGGCTGCCATGAAACCTGATGGAGATTACCTTTTGGCAACGGTCGAGGCTTCCGAGGAATTCGGGCCATTTGCCACTGCTGCCTATAAACTTAAAATTATCGACATCAGTGATCCCATAAATCCCAAAATAGTATCTTCTTCCGGAAAACTGGACGGCGACCAAATTTTGGGTAATGAGAAGGATATGGTTGTTAAGGACCATTACGCTTATGTGCTGGCGACTACCAGGATGCCGTCAAAGACAAAGATCGATGTTTTTGACATAAAAGATCCCAATACTCCCGAAATCGTAGATACCAGCGAAAGTGTCACCGGATTGGGACTCGGTCTCTACCTCAGTGGAGATAACAAGTTGTGCCTCCATGCCGGCATGAACCTGGCAGTTTTTGATATATCTGATCCCAAAAATATCTTCCTGGTACGGACTGTAGATCTCGAGCAAATGCTGGAGGAAGAGTTAGCGGATTGGGGCCAGGGAGCAGACTCGCTGGTTTACCAGAGTCCCTACGGCCCTATCAGCACAGGCATGGGCTACCCTCCCCCGGTACCTTACCCGGCGGGGCAATACATCGGTTACGGCAGTGCTGGTCTGGTTAATCCTTATCAGGTCACGCCGGCTGGAGGCGGGCTTTACGGTCTTGGCGGCACTGGTCTTGCCGGTGCTCAGGCCACCTCTCCTGTGTATGGAGGCAACGTCTCTGGTGCATATTCTCCTTATCCTTCCTCTTCTTCACCAACCGGCTCATATTCTTCACCAGCCGGTTTATCCATACCTGGCGGCGTTGCCTATCCCCAGTACCCCGCTGCCTATTTGCCCTATGGGTCCTCTCTGCCTGCTGAGGTTATTGCTCCACCTTCTTCCTCATCACAGGCACCCCTGCTGGTTCCATCAGGCTACACCCCTCCACCATCGAGCAACTCCCAGTATGGTTACCCGCTTACCAGTAACTAGTTGTCCATCGCTGCGTTAACCACCTTTGAGGAATGGCAACGACAGCGATGGCATTGGCAGCTCTTAACGAAGAGAGAGGAAGGAGTGAAAACACTCCTTCCTCTCTCTTCGTTTTCCCTTACTACAGTCCCGTACTTCAAGCGAGGCTTTCAAAACGGGAGCTTGCTCTGCTTCCCTATTCCATCCTTATTTTCCCTTCCCCGATCCTGGCGGCGGAGTGGCAGCTTTTTGCATGTCAATGGTCATCTGGGTTTTTTCCAGGAGCTGACGCCCCAGGGCGTTTTGGGGGTCGATCTCCATTACCTTTTTAAATTCCTCCAGGGCTTTGGTAAAATCCCCTTTACTCTGTGCATAGACAATACCCATGTTCAAATGGGGATCTGCCCATTTGGGATCCTTGGCTGCTGCCTTCTGAAAGAAGGTGATAGCCTGATCGAAGTCGCTCTGATAGACATAAATCATGCCCATATGCTGGTAGGCTCTGCTGTAGTCGGGCCGCACTTCGCTCAGTTTCCGGAACGCATCCAGGGCTTCGGAATTTTTTCGCTGATCCATGAGAATACAGCCAAGATTATAGAGGGCGGAAGGGTCTTTCGGGTTGACTTTGAGTATGCTACGGCAAAGATCTAAGGCTTTATCCGTCTCTTTCAAGTTGTAGTAAACGGAAACCAGGTGATTTTGGGCCAGGACATACTGAGGATCCATTTCGAGGGCTTTTTCCAACTGAGTTTTGGCCTCGGCCCAGTTTTCCTTGCCGATATAATACATTCCAAGGTTGAGATAGACCTCCCGGCTCTTCGGGTTTAAGGCCAGGGCTCTTTCAAAGGCTGATTTTCCCTCCTCGTCCTGGCCGTTGCTCATATACAGGGTGCCCAGTTGGACCAGGTTATCCAGGTGGTCCGGCCCCAGGGAGACTGCCTGGCGGTAGGCCTCGATAGCCTTGCCGGTCTGCCCCATGGCCTGATAAACTGCACCCAGGCAGGTAAAAGCGTCGATATTCCCGGGATCTTTCTTGATAACCTTCTGGAATTCCTTGATCGCCTCTTCGAACTTTTGTTTGCCCAGATATTTTGCCCCGTCATTGAAATAGGTTACCAATGCAATCTTATCTTTTGGATCAGGATAGGCGGATTTATTCTTCTCAGAGTCGCTTGCAAAGATATAGCCCAGGCTCTTCAACTTTTCCCTGGAAGCCTTATCCAGGGCCACAGGTTTGGCCGAGGGTGACGTCCCTGAAGCCGAAGCGGAAGCAATCTGCTTTTTTAAATCCGCCAGTTCCTTCTGGTACTTTTCAGCCTGGCCTTTTTCCTGCTGGATCAGATTCTTTCCTTCGGCCGGGTCTTTGGTAAGATCATAGAGTTCACTTTTCGGTGCCTTGATATATTTCCATTGCTCAGTACGTATCCCTTCCAGGGGGCTCCATCCGTAGGTAAATCTGGGATAATCGGTCTCGCAATAGAGCTCCAGATTCAAGTCCTCTTTTTTGCCATTCATAAGGGGTAATAAACTGACTCCCTGCATACTGGCCGGAATTTTTTGCCCTGAGATATCCAGGAGTGTGGGAGCAATATCGATTAACCGCGACAGAGAGCCGATTCTCTTATTCTTCGGCAAAAGGGCCGGACAGTGGAAAATTAAAGGCACGTGAAGCGTGGCATCGTAGAGGAATACGCCGTGAGTGTCCTCCTGATGATCTCCTAGCCCTTCGCCATGATCGCCGCACAGGACAATCAGGGTCTGATCATATGTCTTTGTCTCTTTCAGCTTGCTCATCAACTGTTTGATCCAGGAATCGGTATAGGCGATCTCTCCATCATAAGGGCTATGGGCATACACATCCTTGAATGGAGCCGGTGGATCATAGGCGGTGTGAGGATCATAATAATGCACCCACAGGAAAAAAGGTGCGCCGCCCTTATTTGCATCCAGCCACTGAACAGCCGCCCTGGTGACGGTTTCCGCCCGTCTTTCCTTCTGGAGCAGAGAGGGGGTCTGCACGCCGGTTACCAGGTCATCGTTATAGGTGTCAAAACCCTGGTCCAAACCAAACCGGGAGTCCAGGATATAGGCGGAGATGAAGGCTGCTGTCGCGTACCCTTCCTTTTTGAGAATTTCGGCCAGGGTGAGCGCAGATTCAGTCAGGGCAAAGGTTCCATTGCTCCTGAGACCGTGAGTGAGCGGATAGGTTCCGGTAAAGATCGAAGCATGCGCAGGCAGGGTGAGCGGCGTCGGAGTAAAGGCATACTCAAATAAAACACCTTCACTGGCCAGGGCATCCATCTGAGGGGTCTTGATCCGGCGATATCCGTAGCAGCCGACCCGGTCTGCCCGGAGGGTATCCACCGTAATAACGACGATATTCAGAGAAGAGTTCTTGTCCTTTGCATCTTTCGCGCTCAAGGCATGGCTGGGGAAAAGCAAAACCAAGAGCCAGAAGCTCAAGATAAACTTTTTCATAGAGAAAATCTTTTTCATACGAGATCTATCTCCTTCTTCAATCTTCAATGTCCTTAATGCAATGTCCTGGTCATTAATGATGCAATATCCTGGTCCCTAATTAGTGCCCTCTGGTCCCTAATTCAATGCCCTGCTTTCTATTTCCTTTCGATAAAGAGCAACTTTAACTAATATATAACAAGATTTTGATAAGTAGTCAAGGGAAGACAAGGCGGGGTGAGAATTCATGTTGGAACGATGTACCTAAAAAATCGTAAAATAATAAAACACCATTACGATTGTGTCTCGGAGAGACACTAAAGAGCACGATCGTTCCCTCCTCGATACAAGATTAGTTTATTCCTCGATACAAAATCAATTTACTCCGGTTTTCTCAAGGGAGATTTGGAGCTCTCAACAAAAGGCCCCCGATGGTTTTACAAGTTTCCATCGGGAGCCGAAAAGATTTTACCATTCGTACTCTGCTACAGAGACCGACTTTTTTTAGCCATCATCTCTTTCCGCCGCTTTTTAAGCCTGCGGAAAACAGCCTGGAAAGTCGGCACAGCGAGTCTCCCACTAAGCCTTTACTATAACAGTCCTAACAGTGCGGCTGGTGTCAGGTACTGTGAGACAGACGGAGGAGGGAACAATGCTGTCACGTAAGAAGTCGGTACGGTAACTCCTGCTGCAACCGCTAAGGCCACAGGTGGTGGAAGCGGAGCAACAGAGAAGAGCAGAGAAGGATAAGACTGGACAAAGTAGCTATTGGCCAGGAGCACATTCTGCTGTAACCATGCGGTACTCGTCGGGGGCAACAGGTTATAGTCGGTCGGCAGAGTCAGAGGAAGAGCCGCACCTGCTGAATCGAGCAGACTGCTTGGAGGCCAGAAATTTACTCCATAGAGGGGATCAAAATAGGCCATGCCGTAGGTAGTATTGTAAAGAAGCCAGGGATATTCAATGCCTGGATCCCAGGTTAACGCCGGCTCTACCGAAAGTACCGTTGTCGGCACCAGGCTGGTAACGATGGGAGTGGGCAGGCCGGTGGTTGCATCGACGGGCGAGAGAACGGGAGACCAGAGTGGCCACAAGGTGTTGTATGGAGGCATGGCTACCCAGTTATCCTGCGCATAAGCTGCCTGGGAAAGAGCAAAACCGAAGAGAATCAAAAAAGAAAAAACTGCCAGAAATGCTTTGCTGGAATTCTTATGAGACATGTAACTAACTCCTTTCCTAGCCTGTAAGATTAAAAATATCCGCCTTAAGCCTCAGGAACAAACGATTATAATCATTAGCGATTAATCATAACTACTTATAATTATTTATAAATAATTATAACCAATCATAATGAATAATCAAAATTGTACGAGAGCAGCGGGGTAGAGGACGATTCACGGGAATCATGCAGATAGTAGCACGGCCTTGGCTAATTCTCATTGCGAACATCTCTTTCTCTTTTTGTTTTTTCTTCCTTGTATAATCACCCCCTTGGTGCTTCGTTTTGACTGATTTTAACGTTCACTATGCGAGAAGAAATGCACATATCGTGCCTTGCAGGGTATAATTATTTTGCTGTTGATTTACAACGAATTATTCTGTATAGTCGATGACTGGCCCCGATTCGTTCCATATTCCGTATGGGAAAAGGGGTATATATTCTATACAGCTCGCCAGCGAGAAATACGGCAATGTAAGGAGAATCCATTGTGATGAAAGGATGAAGACGGTCACTCGTTATGAAAAAGGAGAATTCATCATTTCTTCCCTATCAGCCGAATTGCCTGGATCCCTATCCCTTGGTCATAACCATAAGGCCAAACCAGCCTTGTGGCTTGTCTTTGGACGGCTCCGGATTGACATTGTTCTCATTACGGACGAGATGAAAGATCCAGTTGACATTTTCTTACCCTCCCCCTACAATGATTCGTGTCGTTCCATTACTACCTTTTATAGGTATTAAAGGTGCCTAACTGCCTTCTTTTATACGTCATCTTTCATCTCAATCTGGCTTACTCCTCGATCGAAGAGGAAGAACAGCCGGAAGTGTTGAAACGCTGCTACTGGCCCCTGCTGCGGCTGGCCCGCACCTACAACCTGCCATTTGGCATCGAAGCCTCCGGCTATACCCTGGAGGCAGCGGCCCGGCATGATCCTGCCTGGCTTGACGAATTGCGGCGGCTTATGGCTGACGGCCCCTTGGAACTCATAGGCAGCGGTTACAGCCAGGTCATCGGCCCGCTGGTGCCGCCTTTAGTGAATGCCGCCAATCTGGCCTTAGGGCATCTGACCTACGAGCGGCTTTTGAGTATGCGCCCGCACATCGCCCTGGTCAACGAACAGGCTTACTCTGCCGGTCTGGTCGGGCATTATCTGAATGCAGGCTATAAGGCCATTATCATGGAATGGGACAATCCTGCTTCCAGCCATCCAGAATGGAATGCCAAGTGGCGCTATTTGCCTCAGATTGCCTGTGATCAGAGCGGCCGGGAGATTCCCCTCATCTGGAATAAATCCATTGCCTTCCAGAAGTTTCAGCGATATGCCCACGCAGAAATCGAGCTTGAGGAATATCTCGATTATCTCAACAGACACATGACAGAGCAGCCACGCGCTTTCCCGCTTTATGGCAATGACGTCGAAATCTTTGACTTTCGACCGGGCCGCTACCATACAGAAGCCCCTCTCGGCCAGGAGAGCGATTGGCTGCGCATCGAGCGACTCTTTGAATACCTCCTGACAGATAGCCGCTTCCGGTTTGTCCGGCCCGGCGAGGTGTTGGAATTGATCCATCAGTCCGGAGCAGGCAACAGGCTGCACCTGGAATCTCCCGAACAGCCGGTTCCAGTCAAGAAGCAGGGGAAATATAATATCACCCGCTGGGCAGTAACCGGGCGGAATGACCTTGGGATCAACACGGCCTGCTGGCGTATCTATGAAGCGCTGAAGGCAAACTGCCCGGCCAGCGCCGGCGTGGTTGCTGGCGTGGTTGCTGATGCCAGCGCCGGCGTGGCTGCTGATGCCGGGGCTGGGGTGGCTGCTGGTGCTGGCATGGCCACTGGCACTGACATGGTTGTCGATGCCGGATTGTCCCCTGGCAGTGTCTGGCCAAATGATGATTGGCGCGATCTTTGCTTCTTATGGAGCAGCGATTTTCGCACTCATATCACGGAAAAAAGATGGGCTGGTTATCTGGAATACCTGGCCGCTTTCGAGAACAGGGCAAAAGGCATATCCCCTGATCCCCCTGCCCCTTTGTCTTTCGGTCAGCAGTCTTTCTGCCATTCCCCTTCCCCTCATTTCACGATCGAGCGCCGCGGACGCTACCTGTCCGTGGAAACGAATGCACTCCGGCTGCGCCTGAATACCCGCAGGGGGCTGGCCTTTGACGGCCTGTGGTTCAAGGAGATATCGGACAAGCCTCTAATCGGTACGCTGCCCCACGGCTACTACGACGACATAGCCCTGGGAGCTGACTTTTATACCGGTCACCTGGTCCTGGAGTCTTTCGGCCAGCCTAAAGTAACGGACCTCAATCCGGTAGAGCCCGCGGTTGAAAATACAGGCTCCTGGATAGATATTACCGGGGCTGTCCCGACGCCTCTTGGGCCGGTCTGCAAACGGGTGCGGGTTTTCCACATCTCACCACGGGTGGAACTGGAGTATAAGCTCGACTGGGAAGCCATGCCCCCAGGTTCTTTGCGGGCAGGCCACATCACCCTTAATCCTGCGGCTTTCGAGCGTTCTACGCTCTTTTACCGCACCCATAACGGCGGCCACGAATGGGAGAGATTCACCCTGAGTGGATATCCAGCCGGCTTCCAGCCTGGAATTCCATCCGGCCACCAGTCCGGTCAGGGGTTTGATCATGGCAAATCGGTGTCATTCCTTGTATCTGCCAGTCAGGGACTGGGACTTACCAGTGGCGTGGTAGAACTTGGAGACGAGCAGCGATCTATCCGCATAGAGGTCGATAAGACAGCCGCAGCCTTGATCGGGTTAATCACCTACCGGCCGGTAGGTGATACCTGCTTTTACCGTCTAAGCCTGTCCGCAGGAGAAATGGACGAAACAAGGCGGATGGATCGAGCATCTTCGGCAGATAGATCAGCGCACGGCGTATCGTATGTTATGAGGATTGCCGTGGCCCCTTGCCCTTTCTTTGCGGCTGGTTGAGCGAATCACCCGGTAAACTTTGACTTTTGGCCGAAAAATAAGGTATATTAGGAGCATGGTGGCCAAGAGGGAAAAACCAATGAATATCGAATCGCTTGAATTATATGGGATTTTCGAAGAAAGTTTCGGCAAGGAAAAGGCTAAGGCAGCAGTAAAGGATATCATCGGCCTGATTAATGATACAAGACAGGAATTGGTGACAAAAGAAAACCTGCGGGAAGGTGAGCTTAAACTGATCAAAGAGATAGAAATAACCCGGGGAGATATAAAAGAGGTAGAGCTGAAGCTCACCAAAGAAATAGAAACGGTCAGGGGTGAAATAAGAGAGGTAGAGCTGAAGCTCACCAAAGAAATAGAAACGGTCAGGAGTGAAATAAAAGAGGTAGAGCTGAAGCTCACCAAAGAAATAGAAACGGTCAGGGGTGAAATAAGAGAGGTAGAGCTGAAGCTCACTAAGGAAATTGAATCTGTCAGGGGTGAAATAAAAGAGGTAGAGCTGAAGCTCACCAAAGAAATAGAAACGGTCAGGGGTGAAATAAAAGAGGTAGAACTGAAGCTCACTAAGGAAATTGAATCTGTCCGCTCAGGTGTAATCAAATGGATTGCGGGCCTCATGGTTGCACAAACCGGGGTGATTGTTACCATATTGATGCTTATGAAGTAAGATATAGCCGCTATCATAGGGCAATTTCATGAGCATAAAACCATGGCACAAAACCATAGCATAAAACCATGGGCTGCAAAAAATCCCCCTTGCCTCCTGCCTTTGAAAAAGGGGGATTACGCAAATCTACCCCCATCAGCCCCTTTAAGGGGCCGGTTTTCTCAAACGGAAACCGTCAGTCACCCCGCCGCAAAGATGCAAAAAATATCAAGATAGTATAGAATATTATAGAATACTAAAGGATATTCAAGGCACAAAATCCGGTTACGACACTTCCACTTCCGGCTCCGGCGCAGAGATCCCCTTTCGTTCCTTTGAAGCGGCTTCTCCTGACTGGTCGACCAGAGTCAGGATTTCCTGATGCTTTTTAAAAGTATGGGGAAAGGGTGCGATCCCGTAAATAGCTTCCAGAAAGCTCCGCAACTCGTCAACATAAGGCTCTTCCGGTTTAATATACATATTTTCCACACAACCGCGGATCAGCGGTTCTGTTTGCTTCAGGCAGTTTTCGCCTGAGTAAATCCTGATGAGTTGTTCCCTGTTATCCCATTCGATATGTCCTTCCTCCCCGGTAAGATGCATGCGCTGAATCGGCGCCCTGGAAGTCATATCGAGCAGCAGATAGCCGGTGGTCCCGCTTTCGAACCTGAGCAGCCACCGGTGTGGAGCGTCACACATATCTACCTCGGAGTTGCCGACTTTTCCCTTGAACGTCGAGACCGATTCAATGCTTCCGAACAGAATGCTGAGCCAGACCAGTTCAAAGGGGAGGATTTCCCGGTAGGCTTCAGGGCTTTGCGGGGAATCCGAGAAAGGCCAGAAATCTTCGGCAGGATGCCAGCCCGGCAAATACTGGCCGGAATGGTAAGTGAAGGATAAGGGCTGGCCTATGGTACCCTTCAGGAGGAGATTTTTGACTTTTTTCGGGCCTGGATAAAAACAGAGAGTGCAGGAGGGAGCAGCCACGATTTTTTTCCCCTGAAGCATCGTGACCAATTCGGTCATCTGCTCATCCTGCGGGCAGGCTTCGGCAAAAAAGTGCTTATTGGCTGCTGCCGCCTCCAGGGCGTAGTGCAGCCGCAGGTTTGGAGATGCTGAGATAATGAGAATCTCAGGATCTTGATTCATAGCCTCATTGAAGTTCTCAAAGGTCTGAATTCTATACCGCTGTGAGGTTTCATCCCTTCTATCCAGACGGGGATCACACCCGATAATGGTTCCCGATTGCAGGTATTTCAGATTCCGGATTCGGCGTTTACCCAGGGAGCCCAGCCCTACGACTAAGAATCTCATTGGTGTTGATTCCTCCTTTGCATTTTCCGCTCGCTGTATTTTCCGCTTACTGCATTTTTCGTTCGCCGCATTTTCCGCTTGGTCGGTCCAGTGCGATTTTCCGTTGTGCGATCTTTCAGCCTATGTGATCTTCAGTCCTGCGCGACTTTCAATCCTGCGCGATTTTCAGTATTAATGTGCTTGGCATCGGTTTACAGGGACAATCGGGTGATCCTTTCCACAGCCGGTAAATAATTCGGTTGAATGCGAAGAGCCGCCTGATAACCTATTTTAGCTGCATCCCTGGCTCCCATGAGAAGATAGCAATCCCCCAGTTTAACGAGAGAATGGTAATCTGCCGGGTTCAGGTTGAGGTAATCCTCATAGTGTACAATTGCATCCTCGATCTTTCCCGATCGGAAACAGATATTGGCCATCTTCAGGTAAAGGTGAACAAAACTTTTGTCCGTTTCGATCGCCTTTTTATAGGCCAAAAAGGCATCAGCGATCGTTGAAGATGCTTCCTGACAATCGGTACCGGAGATGGAGAGGTAAGTGTCTCCGATATCTACATGAACCTGTGCCTTGTGCGGGTAGCGCTCGGCAAGCCACCTGAGTTCTTTAAGGGCCGATTCCCAGTCCTTTTGCCCTTGATAGGCCCTGGACAGCCCAAAATGAACTTCCGGATGGTCCTTTTGGGTGGCCATAATTTCCTGATAAGCCTGGACGGCCTTATCAAAGTCATTGCTTTGGATCAATTTTCTTGCCTCTGCCAGTTGTAGGGCAAGTTCTTTTTTGCGTTCCCCTTCTTCCTTCAATTGCCGGATATCTTCCTGAGTGGAGGTGATCTTTTGACGGCACTGCTCCAGGGAATTTTTCAGGATATCCCTGGCTTGAGCTGATGAGCACGATCCCTCGTCAGGATCTATGGCCAGGACTTTTCGTGAGTAGAGAATAGCATTGACAAAGTCTCCTCCCCGGGATCGCTCACAGGCTTTGTTCAGGTATTTCTCCAGGCATTTTTTCCTGCTGGCCTGAATCTTATCTTGCATTTTTCCCGTGCGAAATCCGGCATCACCCTGCGGGTCTGGCGAACCTGACTGGAGTTCCTTCAGACACGCTTGCGCCTGATCGAACTGCTCGAGGGTCAGATATATTTCGACAAGCTCACGGAGGACTTCCTCTTTTTTACCCCTGCTGTCAGCGGGGCTCATTGTGCCACAGGGGCTCCCTGCGAATTTGGCTTGCTCAAACTCCGGAATAGCCCGCTTCAGATAACCCATCCTTTTCAGGCAAAGGCCCATCTGAAAATGAAAATCAGCCCTTGCCTCATCCGACATCCGGCCCTCGGCTTCATTTTTCCGTCTCTTTAATCTCCGGTATCTTTTGAGCTGGGAGAGGGTTTCATCCAGGGCATCTTTGACCCGGCTGACAACTGCACCGAATCCCGAATGAGCGAGCTCATAGCGGTTGAGCGTGACCCTGGCCTTTTCGGAAAAAGGGGCATCATCCTCGTATCTGTTTTGTCTTTGCATGAGGGCATGCCTGACCTTGCCCAGAGAGCTTCGGATAATCCGATGGGAATTGATCGCCCTGGAAATCTGCCTGAATCCACGGTGGACATTCTGACTGAGCTCTTCAAACTGTTTTTTCCGGCTCTCCGAAAATGTATCCCGATCGAGTCTCCCCTTGTTTAAGGCTTTCTGCTCGTTTAAAGCTTCCTCTTCACCCTCCTGTTTTGAAGCCTCTTGCTCAAGTCCTTCTTTTTTATCGGGAGATTGAGAGGGACTTTCGCCGTCTGCGTAAGGCAGCAGCCTCCTCATGAGCCTGATAGGCTTTTCAAGTTTTTTATTAATACGCAGGATCTTATGAACCAGCAGGCTGACCGCATCCAGATCACCGGTCAGTATTTCGATATCAGGATCGAGGGGAGTCAACGCCTGCCTGATGAGACGGGGGATATCGTATTCCTCTCGGCAGTATTGATCCAGGGCCTCCTGCAAGGTCATGACTTCTGTGCCCTTGATCCTCGCCCCGCCCTCGGTGGCATCGATAAAGTGCCTATCGGGAGAATTTTTAATCGTATTCTCAAAATCCTCCAGGTATCCCATCAGAACCTTGGTAGTGAGCACTTTTCCGCCATAGATGCCATCCACCCAGTAAGCTTCGTTGACTACTTCCCCTTTTGCGCTCCGCCGGACAATCGAATTTCCCTGAAGTACCACGCTGGTATCTGCGTTGGCACCGGAAATATGGCTGGTTGCACCCAGGGCCAGATCCTGACCGGTAAAAACGATCGGATCGGCACCCATGGCCAGGGCCAGATTGAGGCACAATTGAGCGACCGTTTTCCCCCGGTTGACCTTTTCCCGATAATTGCCTTTAGCCTGAAAGAGGATGTCGTCGTACGAGACCGGAATAACCAGGTCCCCTTGATATTCAAAGGGAATCCTCGGATAGACCCGGCTGTCGATAACAAGGGGCATGGTGGCATCCAGGATAACATCTTCCAGATCGTGGTAGTTTGGTTTGCCAAAATCGATGGAGCAGATAATATCAGGAGTTATACCATAGGCCAGCAAAACCCGAAGAGCCTGACCTACGGCAATGATAACAGCTTTTCCCCTCGCCTTGGCCAGCAAATGAATATTTTTTTGCAGAGAAGGCCCGGTAGCTACCAAAATGGCCGGTATATGGCTGAATTGGCCATCTGCATCCTCTGACATGCAGAACCCGTGCGTGCTATGGCCCAGAACGATCTTGGGGAGGTTCTTCAGCTCATTGACTATAAAGGTATCGCTTAAAGCGACAAAGGTATTGTAGGATAGAAACAGCGTATTGCAAAACCTCTGGCTGCTCTTGAACAGAACGGAATAGAGAGGGGAGATTTTAGGGGCAAAATCCTCCAGTTCCAGGCTTATCTTGCCGTCCAGCAGCCGTGGGCCCTGCTGATTAATCTTTCTGCGGACCTGTTCCTCCTCCGGAATGCAGAAGATCAGCCGTTCCTGTCTGACAGCATCAGAGAAATCGTGAAGGCTGAGCGCCAACCGGATAATCTGGGGATCCTGTTCCACGATAAAGAGAAGATGGCCATTTTCCATCTTTTCGAGAACCTGCTGAACTTTGTATCCCAGCCCCAATCCGAAGAGAAAGGTGACACTTTCCTTTAAAAATTCCCGATTCTCAAGATCATCGCGGGTAAGTTGAACGGGATCGTCATGGTTGTACAGCACCACGGTTTTCCCGTCCTCTGTCTGGAGGCGAAGATCCAGCCTGCCTGCAAGTGTATTGATAAGCTCGACCTGTCTTTGATTTGGCTGGCTTTTCAACCAGAGGGAAAATTCCGGTGATTTTTCCTGCAGGGCAGATATATTTTTCTGATAGGCAGTTAACTTCAACATGTTAATTTCACTGGGGTCTGTCATCCGCTCGTTCCCAGGCTTCCCGAAGCTCCTCCAGCATCCCTCTGACTTCGGCCAGAATCGAAGCGTCTCCCCCTTCCAGGTTGACCCTGGATAATTTGACCATCATATATTCATACAGGGTAAAGAGACGGCTGCTGATTTCTTTCAATTTCCCTTCATAGGAAAGGCCATTGGCCAGTCCCGTGATAATTTCCTGAGTTTTCAAAAAATGCTTATAGGCCCCCCGGCCCTGGTTGTTAATCACGATATGTTCGCACCGGGCCAGATTGGCGATGGCATGATCGTAAAGGATCAGGAGTGCCTGTTTAGGACTGGCTGTAGTTCTATTTGTCTGTTCATAAGCTTTGAGCATATTCATGGGGTCAATCCTGTTAAGACGCGAAAAAGAGGGGAGACCGGTTTATGATCTCCCCATCTTGAGGTTTTTCATTCGGTGATTCGACGACGACAAACGGTTACAGCGACTCTTCGCTTTTCCCTCCCCTTACTCAAGCAAACGGGGAGACACTCATTAACCTATTATTGGCGTAATCCGAGAGAGACCCTAAGATCACCCTCCCAGACCCAGGATTCCCAGTACCATTCTCGGTGACTGCTGAGCCTGAGCCAGAAGGGACATATTGGCCTGCTGTAGAATCATCAGCTTGGATACATTCATCTGCTCGTTGATCAGGTCTGCATCTTCGATTCGCGAAACAGCGGCAGCGGTCTGGGTTTTCCTTCCGTCCAGGAGGTTTGATTTCATATCCAGCCGCTTGGTCATAGCACCGATATTGCCTAATTCAGAGTCAACTTGTGCCAGTGCAGCATCAAGCTTGCGCAAGGAAGATTTGGCGCCATTGACCGTGCTCAGGTTAAGCCCTCCGGCTCCGGTCAGGCCATCCACATTCACGCTGTCATCAACCACATGGCCAGCCTGAGAAGTCTGAATTTTTCCTTTAAAAACATCACCTTCTGTCAAGACATCGCCGCCGCTGAAAGATATCTCCAAGTCGGTGGCATGATGATTGGTGCCGTCAAAGGTGATGGTTCCACTGGCATTGATGGTTTTTTCATCTTCCCAATCGGTCCAGTCACCCCAGCCATTTCCGTCTCCCTTATCCACGCGGGTCCGGATCTTGAGAGCCGCTGAGGTAGTTCCGCTGTTCATGGTGCCGCCGTCAAAGACTTTAATTTCATATTCGATCAGATCTCCGGCCTCGGCTAATCCACCGGTACCGGTGTCGCCGTCCGCCACGATCATGCTGGTAAGGGACATACCATAGTTATCTCTATCTTCCACATCCCAGCTAAGACCATAGAGATCGGCATCAACCGTGGCCTTGGTATTAAAAGTGATGATATCACCTTCGGCAAACTTTTTGTCTGCTATACCGCTGGCCAGCCTCAGACCGCTCAGACTGATGCCCCGGCCGCTATACTGCTGACCTTCGGTCAGGTAAAAGGTGCTTTCGTAATCGAAAGAGACCCCATCCGCCGTAGTATAGCTGACCTTATAGGAGTTATCTCCGGTGAACTCAATGGTCCAGTCTGCATCGATAACACTGTCGGCATTGGTGACCGTGGGCTTGCCTCCATCAGTTACTGCCGTGGTGTTGCTGAAAATAACGTCACCGCCCCGCAACCCGTTGGCCATATTCGCCTGCCTGAGTCCGAGACGGAAGTTAAGACCAATGGCCAAATTGGTGCTGTCGCCGACATCCGGCCCTGTCTGAAAGTTAAAGGAGGCATTCCCGTCCAGGAGAAGTTCACCGTTCCAGGTGGTCTGGTCTACGGTATCCTGAATTTCATTGATGTACTGAGAAATCTGGTCCTGAATGGCGGCCCGCTGGGCGGAGTTCTTGGAACCGTCACTGGCTTCCAGGGCTTTTTGCCGCATCTCCATGAGCAGGTTTTTAATGGAAGATGCACCATCATTGGTAATGTTGATCATATTCTGGGCATTACCGATATTGTTGCTGGCCATCTCCATACCGTCCATGTCAATCTTCATCCCTGTAGCGTGGATGTAACCGGCGGGATCATCTGCTGAGGAGTTGACTTTTTTCAGTGTGGCAATCCGATTCTGATGCACGCTCAACATGCTGTTCGTCGATTCCAGTCCTCGATATGCTGCGTTCGCCATCAGGTTAGTATTGATTACTCCAAGCTTTCCATAAATGGACATCTGCTTACCTCCCACCGTGATTTTTCACCAGGAATTTGAGACAGTTACATAATGGGTATTTCTGTTTTCTGGAAAAAGTAACTTACTTCAGCATGGTTTAACCTGAGTATCTGTAAATTTTTTCCACTTATATGTATCACCTCTTTTGTATGGATCTAACAGTGTTGCTGAAAAACAGAGGTCTCCAATCAAACCTTTTTTAGTAATTTTTTCCATAACTTATTCATAATAGCATTCTATCTTTTTTATCGGCCTGAATAAAAAACACTTCGGGATGTGTTTGCAGAGCCCTGCTTTTCACTGCATCCTTTGGCTGTTTTTTTGGTCCTTGCGTAAACCATGGCGAAGGATGGAGTGGTTAAAACCGAAAAAATTGATGTAGCTATTTTACTTTTATGATTTGTTGTCTCTACGAGATCTTTTGCGAAGCGACCTTATGGACAGGCTATTCGAGAATAAGAAAACACCCCGCAAACAGAGGTAATCCCTATGATAAATAAGGAATCTGCAAATCCTGATCAAAGCAGCGCTGTCTCGGAAACGGAGATTTTTCCTCTTTTACTATCCATCGTCAATACGAAACTGGATACTCTGGCCAATATGGAGCATTTTCTGCAACTGATTGTGGATATCGGAGCCAGAATCGTTTCGGCCCGAAATTCATCACTGGTGGTTTTCACTGAAAATATCGATATTCCTCCTTCAGAATCAAAAACCAAAAATGAATCATTCTCAATCCGTAATTTTTGCAGATCGGATTCGCATATCATCATTCCGTTAATGCTGCGAGGACTGAAGGATCCGTTTGGTTATCTGCGGGTCGAAAATAAAACGGGTAATCAAAAGTTCGATTCCAGAGACCTTTTCTCACTGCTTCTTTTGAGCCGGCAGGCTACGTTGAAAATCGAAAACGATCTTTTGTACAAGCGGGTGCATCGGGACCTGATCGATTCTTTATTGTCCATGGTCAATATGCTCGAATGCAGGGACAAGTATACCTGTTCCCATTCGCAGAGGGTTGCCCGGCTGGCCCTGGCCATTGCAGAGGAGCTATCCCTCGATCAAAAAGATAAAGATATCCTTAGGATGAGCGGCCTTTTGCACGATATCGGGAAAGTCAGTATTCCTGACTCTATTCTGAACAAAAAGGATAGCCTGACCAGTGACGAGTTTTGCGTGGTCAAGACCCATCCTCTGGTTGCGGAAAACATCATGCGGTCTCTCGACTTTTTAACCCCGGAAAGATCGATTATCCGCCATCACCACGAGAGACTGGATGGAAGCGGCTATCCCGATGGTCTGGGTGAGGAGGCGATCTGCCTGTGCACCAGAATCATCAGTGTGGCAGACTCTTTTGACGCCATGACTTCTCAACGCCCTTACCGCCGAGCCAAATCCTGTCCTGAGGCCCTCGATGAGCTGGAAAAACTATCAAATGAAAAATATGACCGGTGGGTAGTGGGCAGTTTAAAAAAAGCTCTTTTTCGTATCGAGCCTTCTTGTTAAAAATGCCGATTCTATTATAGAGGAAAGTTTTTTGTCATATCAGGAAAAGCGAAAATACTATCGGATTAAGGATACACTTGCCTTCGAGTATCAGGTTCTTTCACCGAAGGAGTATGAAGCGGAAAAAATTCGCTTTTGGAATCAGGTAAGCGGTGTACGAACCCTGAAAAACAAGTATGCTCATTTTTTGCCCAATGAGCTTGATATGGAGTATTTTGGGGCCGGAGAATTGAGTCGTCCGGTATCCGAACTCATCCGGGGACTCGTGAAACTCATTATCGGTATGAATGAGAAAGTTGATTTGATCTTATCTCACCTGGAAGATAAGGAGGATGTGAGCATTTATCAAAAACATCCTGAAGATGTCTCTCTGAGTGCGGAAGGAATCGGTTTTTACACCTCTGAATCCCTATCGGCAGAAACACAGGTAAAAATCAGGATGCTCTTGCCTCAAAATCCTCAGATTTTGATTACCACCTTGGGCAGGGTGGTCAGGGTAACAGCCAAACAAATAGGGGAGGTGAAAAGATTTGAGGTAGGGATTTTATTTTCAGATATTCACGGAGATGATCAGGAGGCTATTATTAACCATGTTTTTACCAGGCAGCGCGACATTTTGCGGAATAAGGCAAAATCTTGAAACAAGTGTTTTATGCTTGGTCAATTATTCAACTTTTTAAAGAGGCACCCGAAAATAGTAGGGAAAGGTGAAGTTATAGGCAATGGATAACTTCTTCCTGAAACCATAAACCATAAATGTAAATCCCCCAAGATATTAATATCGGATTAACAAAGAGTATGGTGACAGAGAAATAAAATCTCGTCTTTTGATCCTGCAAAAAGGCAGGGAGAAATACCATAAGGGAACCTGTAATCTTTGTTATCGGTGTTCCAGAGGGATAACTGGTCTTTAAAAAAGGAGGTTAAACGTAGTTATGGGATGTTGTGAAGGAACGGTAAAATGGTTTAATGATGCAAAGGGCTATGGCTTTATCGAACATGAAGGTGGAAGAGATGTATTTGTTCACTACAGCGCTATTCAGTCGGAAGGATACAAGACCTTGAAAGAGGGACAAACCGTATCATTTGAACTGATTGACGGGCCCAAAGGGCCGCAGGCATTGAATGTGGTGAAAAATCAAAGCTTTTAATGCGGCTTTTGAAAAAGCAATTATCATTGCCGGTGTCGGGGCATCCTGGGAAAATGCCCCGACCAAAAAGGCCAGGAAAGAGAAAGGCCAAAAAAAGAGAGGGAGTAACGAGCACTCGTTATTCCCTCTCTTTTTTTGACAGGAAAGTACATAATCTTTGAACACTGAGCAGGGCATGCTCTTCATTCAGCGCTTCAATGGTCAGTGCCGGAGACAGCTCTTTTTCCTGAACCATTTTCAATAAGCCCTCAACGCCGATGGTACCTTCCCCAAGGGCCAGATGTTCATCCTTTTGGCCATGATTATCGTGGAGATGCAATTCAAAAATCCTCGGGCCAAGGACCGTGATCCAATCCGATGAAGGGACCTGCGAAAAGATATGAGCGTGGCCAATATCAAAGCACATCCCGATAGAAGGAGAATTAATTTTCAGGAGCAGTTCCTGAATTATCTGAGGCGTCCTTTCAAGTACGTTTTCAAGAGCGATGCTGGTTCTTGCATTCTCCGCTGCTTCAGCCACGGACAGCCAGGTTTCGATGCTCCTGTACAGCCAGGCACCGGTTCTTTCTTCGTAGAAAAGATGATCAAAAGCAGCATGAAAAACAACGACTTTTGGAGCCAGGGGGGCAACCAGGGACAGCAACTGCCGGTATCTGTCCTGCGAGATACGCCGGATTTTACTGTCCGATGACCCGGGATTAAGGTCGAGAAACGGCCCGTGAATGGTGCAGGAGAGCTTGTGCTCTTCGAGGAAACGGCCGATTTTCTCAATATCCTCGTTGGGCGCACCGTCAAGATCCTCGGCCGTGACCAGAATCTCCGGATTGATCCTGTACCCGGCAATCCTGGACCTGTATTCAGAAAAGGAGTTAAAGGGGATATGAATGAAAACATGATCTTTGATTCCGTTCATGTTGTCCGTGGTTCCACTCACGTTGTCTTTGATTCCGTTCATATTGTCTTTGATTCCACTCATGGATCGATTGCCTCTACTTTTCTTCTTTTTCCCGGACGATCCGGTTATGGCAATCCACTTTCAGCTTAATGGGCTGGAAGTTCCGGCACTCCTCATCAGTCACGATGGCATAGGTGGCGATGATAACCAGATCCCCCGGTGCCGCAAGTCTGGAGGCAGCTCCATTCAGGATGATTTTTCCGGAGCCGGCAGCCTCTCGAATAGCATAGGTTTCAAACCGGGCCCCGTTATTGAGGTTATACACATGGACCTGTTCTCCCTCTAAAATATTGGCCTCTTCGAGGAGATCCGCACTGATCCCGATACTCCCCTCGTAATGGAGACAGGTGTCCGTAACCGTAGCCCGGTGGATTTTTGACTTAAGAATAATCCTTTGCATTACCTTTCATCTCCTTAAGACGTCTCATCTCCTTAAGACGTTGCTTATATATCTTAAGACATTGCTTATATATCTTTAAAACCTCTCTTGAACCTGAATGGCTTTAGGCGGTAAATACGCAGCCAATTGTTCTAAAAGGCCCATCATCCTTAATCCCTTGGTAATGAATTCTTTCCCGTGGTGATGAGGGCAGTATTTATCCCTCGCCCCCTTTAAGGGGGAGAGGACAGGGTGAGGGGGTAACTGGTCGCGTGATCCTCACGGCCTGTACCTATGGCCTGGGCTCATTTCACTGGCATGGCCTCATAGGGGGCATGGCCTTATTTTAGGGGCATGGCCTCATTCAGTGGCCCGGCTTTATCCTCACAGGAGGCAATTATCGATAAGCCTGGTTCTTCCGACATAGGCAGCCATGGCCAGGAGGGCCTGCCCATCGATGTACTCCAGATCTTGCAGGGTTTCGGGGTTACAGACCTGTATATACTCCGGCCTGACCAGAGGCTCTCGATCCATGACAGCCTGAATCTCGGCGATGATTGTTGCAGTCTGGACAACTCCTCCCTCCTGCCTCATCTGCCGGGCCAGGCAAATCGAACGGTAAAGGCAAAGAGCCGCCTTTCTTTCCTCCTCACTCAGGTAGGTGTTTCTGGAGCTCATGGCCAGCCCGTCTTTCTCCCGGACAATGGGCATCCCCTCGATCCGGATTTCCCAATTAAGGTCCTGCACCATTTTCCTGATAACTGCCAACTGCTGAAAGTCTTTTTTGCCGAAGTAGGCAGTATCCGGCTTGACAAGCGAAAAGAGTTTGGCAACAACCGTGGTCACGCCCTCAAAATGGCCGGGACGAAACCGGCCGCACAGGGTTTCGGTCAGCCCCCTGACTACAACAGAGGTCTGATAGCGGCCTTTTGGGTACATTTCATCAGCCTCAGGAACAAACAGGATGTCCACACCAGCCTCTTTGGCCAGCCGGCTGTCATTTTCCAGGTCCCTCGGATAAGACGCAAAATCCTCGCGAGGGCCAAACTGCATGGGATTTACAAAAATACTGACCACAACAACCCCATGGCCATCCTGGCGGCCATCCTTGCGCGCAGCCTCCATGAGCGAAAGGTGCCCTGCATGGAAAAAGCCCATGGTGGGGACAAATCCGATGCTCTTTCCCGCCGCCTTTAAGTCAGTAGCTGTTTTTTGCATCTTTTGAATGCTTTTTACAATTTCCATCTTTTCCCTATCGGAGAAATGATCAAGATTGCCTTACACTTGGCTGTACTACTTCTATCAGGTATACCACAGGTTTTGATTATACGAGGCTTTCGGGGGGTTGTCAATTGAATACGGGGCTATCGTATGTAATCGCAAGAGGAAAAGTACCGTAAGAGGAGAAGTGGAAGCGCCATCCAGTTTTCAGCAAGCCAAGAAAAGCCCCTGTGGCAGTGGGAATTTCATGAGCGTCTGGCTTGTGGTAAAGGAAGACATACCCAAAATAAGACCCCTTATACAAAGGACTTTAGAAGATTTGGTAAAATGATATAAATATTGGTAAAATGATGGCTAATAAATGATGGCTAAGCGATGAAAAGCCGGCTTCTCATCTTTACTTTATACACACCTTGCGTACCTGGATTAAATCCGTGACCCCCTGGAAAACCTTATTGATGCCATCCTGCTTCAGGGTCGTCATACCCTGGTTCAAACCTGCGTCCCGGATCGCTTCCACGGTCGATCTTTTAATGATCAGGTGCCGGACTTCCTCAGTACCCACCAATAATTCATGGATTCCGGTCCGGCCCTTGTATCCTGTTTGAGCGCACCCCTCGCACCCTTGCGGCCGATGGAGCATCAGGTCATCGGTGTATTCATAGCCCATCCGGTTGAAAGCCTCTTCTCCGTATTCATACCGCAGTTCCTGAAACTCTTCCAAAGTAGGATGATAGGCTGTCTTGCAGGACTTGCACAATGTTTTCACCAGGCGCTGGGCGAGGATTCCCAAAAGGGCATTGGCGAAGTTATAAGGGTCCATGCCGATGTCGAGGAGACGTACGACGGTTTCAGGAGCGCTGTTGGTGTGGAGCGTGCTGAAGACCAGGTGGCCGGTCAAAGAGGCTTCGATGCCGGTGGCTGCTGTCTCTTTGTCCCGCATCTCTCCCACCATGATTACATCGGGATCAGCCCGCAGGAAGGAGCGCATGGCACCAGCGAAGGTAAGGCCGATCTGAGCCTTTACCTGCACCTGCCGCAGGCCGTACTGGGTAATTTCCACCGGATCTTCGGCTGTCCAGATCTTCTTTTCGGGCGTGTTGATATGGGCCAGAGCGGAATGCAAGGTGGTGGTTTTTCCCGATCCGGTAGGGCCGACTACCAGGATCAATCCGTACGGCTGGCTGACAATGTGCTTCAGATGCTTCAAATTGTAGGGATTCAAGTTTAGATTTACCAATGGAATCGGCTCGCTGGAGGCCAAGATGCGCAGTACAACATCTTCCTGGTCACCTACCGTCGGGGTTACTTCCATCCGCAGCTCGATCTCCCTGCGGTTATAGCGAAATTTTATTTTTCCGCTCTGCGGAAGCCTGCGCTCGGCAATGTTCAACTGAGACATGATCTTAAAGCGGGAAACAATGGCCCGGCGATAAGCGGCTGGAATTTCGAGGTATTTCCGGCAATCTCCATCGATGCGATAGCGCACGATAGTAGGCTGCTTGCCGGGGTAGGGCTCGATATGGATATCCGAAGCACCTCTTTGATAGGCATCGCGGATAATCTGATTGGCCAGTTTGATAATCGTATTGTCAGATTCATTGAGCGCATTATCGATCTCATCATCCGCATCTTCTTCGCTCACCTGCTCGATATCCAGCTCGGACAACAACTCGTCCACCTTGAGGACATTCTTGTCTACCGGGTTGTTCACTGCATGAATGAATTTCAGAATATCCTCGCGCAAGGCACCGATGAGCCTCACTTTCTGCTGGTTCAAGGAGAGCCTGATTTCATCGATCTTTTGAATGTCCTGGGGATCATCCACCAAGACCTCGATCGTGTCCCCCTCTTTGCGCAGGGGCATCCAGAAGTGCTTGCTCAGGTAATTCGGGCTGAGACCATCCAGAATCCCCTCCTCAAGCTGGCATTCAGGATCGTATTCAATAAATGGACAATGGTAAAAATTGGCCAAAGAATCCAGAATGTTTCTTTTAGCCACCTTATACTCCTGCATCAGGATCTGCTCAATGGCCTGCTTGCTTTCCCTGGACTTTCGAATGACCTCCTGCATTTCTTTCTCGGTCAGGATGTTTTTCTGGACCAGCATCTGAAACCTGCTGGGCATCTTCTTCCGGCGAGAGGCATGATTATGGAAAGCTATACCGATGATCTTGGCAATTTCCCGGACAGAATCAACATCCTTAAGGTCAAAGCCCTGGCCATCCTTTTTATTGATCAGTTGGATAGCCCCCTCCAGGTTTCCCTGAAACAGGACAGGAGCGGCCAATACCTGGCTTGTCCTGAATCCGCTCTTTTGATCGTAGGATTGGTTGAAGTGAAGGTCAGGATTGATCCTCTCCAGCTCTTCCTGGTTATAGGCATCCTTGATGTTGATCATGTCCTTGGCATAGGCTACATAACCGGCTATACTTGACGGGCTGACAGGTATGCGGATTTCTCCTGTTTCCTCTCCAACCTTGTACTTGGAGAAAAGCTCACCCCTGTCCTCATCGATAGCGTAAATAGTGATGCGGTCGGCATCGAATAACTCGAGAATCGGTTTCTGAAGGCGTAAAAAAATCTCATCCAGGTTATGAGCCGAATGGATCTGGTTGGTAATGGTGAGCAATCGGTCCTTGTAGGCCAGAGCCTTTTCCAGGGTCTGGATTTCTTCCTTACTTTTTTTTGTAAAAATTCCCATGGATACCCTTCCCCGACAAAAGTTTTTACTCCTGCAATGAAGGAGAACATAGCATATTTTGACAAAGGGAACAATAGTACACATTAGCACTTGAAAAAAAGGAAAAATTTCATATAATACCTCCTATACTTTGGCAATCTTTTTCGTAATCTTTAATGAATAGATGATTTCCTGGCTGGCCGATCGCTTGATTGCCTGGTTTTAGGAAACGTTTTAGAGCATAACGTCCGGGAAAAGTGCACGTTTTAGAATTTACCCTTATACGGGACGTCAGGCAAAGGGAATGACCATGGGAAAGACAAGATTTATCTATTGGCAGGATGGTGACTCATGGATCGGGTATCTTGAAGAATACCCTGATTACATGACGCAGGGAAAAACAATAGAAGAATTAAAAGAAAATTTAATGGATATATACAAGGAGTTGAATAGTGGAAACATACCCTGTGTTCGGAAAATGGCAGAATTGGAAGTTTCGTGAAAAGAAAAGATTTAGTGAATGAAATAAAAAAAAATGGGGTGTGTTTTTATCCGTCATGGAGGAAGGCACGACTGGTATTAAAATCCGAAAACAAAAGTATCACAACCGATACCACGGCATGATGAAATAAAGGAATACCTGGCAAAGCATATTCTGAGGATGCTAGAGGATAAATGAGGATGCCAGAGGATAAAAATGATGCCTGATCTTCAGGCCTTACTTCATAAACTGATGAAAGGAGCAAAGAGCGAGACTATGGGGGAAAAAATCTTTAACTCTCTTCAAAGATATGCCTTGATCTTGGTGCTGATCTGTGGGTGTATCGTATTCAGCCAGTCCGGTTGTACCCGGCAGGAAAACGTGATTAAAATCGGCGGTGTGGGGCCGGTGACCGGAGGTGCGGCCACCTATGGAGTATCCACCCGTAACGCCTTCCTCATGGCTGTGGAGGAAATCAACCAGCAGGGAGGGATTGAGGTTGCAGGACAAAAGTACACGGTGGACCTGATCTTTGAAGATGATGAAGGCAGGCCAGAATCCGCGGCCAATGCCTATCGCAAGCTCATCGATCAGGATAAAGTTACGGCCATTGTCGGAACGGTCATGAGTAAATGCTCTTTAGCCGGTGCCCCGATCGCCCAGGAGGCCCACATTCCCATGATCAGCAGCGCATCCACCAATCCGCAGGTTACCCTGGTCGGGGATTATATTTTCCGTGCCTGCTTCATCGATCCTTTTCAGGGAACGATCATGGCCAATTTTGCCTTTACCAGCCTGGGCAAAAGAAAGGCCGCTGTCCTGTTCGATAATGGCAATGATTACAACAAGGGGCTGGCCGAATTTTTCAAAGCCCGGTTCGAGGAACTCGGAGGGCAGATCGCGGCCTATGAGGCTTTTACCGATGAGGACAAGACCCAGGATTTCAGTGCGCAACTGACCAAGATCAAGGCTGCCGACCCCGACATCCTTTTCCTCCCCAACTACTACAGCTCCGTAGCCATGATCGCCAAACAGGCACGGGCCATGGGCGTCACGGTTCCATTGATCGGGACCGACGGATGGGATTCACCGCAGCTTATGGTGCTGGGCAAAGAAGCGGTAAACGGAAATTTCTTCAGCACTCACTTTTCCAAAGATGATCCGACTCCGCAGGTCCAGAAGTTTGTCAATGCCTATACCGATAAATACCACCAGCCTCCTGATGCTCTGGCCGCTCTGGCCTATGATGCCTGTCTCGTCTTGTTCGAGGGGCTTCGTACCTCCAAGAGCCTGAAGGGAGAAAATATCCGTGATGCCCTGAAAAATATCAAGGACTTTCCGGCAATATCAGGACAGATATCCTTTGACGCTCAGCGAAACCCGATCAAGAGCGCGGTAATTATCAAGGTCGAAGAAGGCAAACAGGTTTTCTACCAGAGAATTAATCCATAAGGGAAGAAAAAAGAAGATCTCCAAGAGGGAAAAAAGAGAGGAAGAGAGGAAAGAACGGCAGATGAGGTAGCATGGCCAGGAAAATGCACCGTATCATAATGCATTGTGGCATAATAAGACTATTATGTTGGTTTTACTCGTAATCTGCGGCGTGATATGTTCATCTTGACTGCTTTTACCTTTTACTGCTTTCACTCAATATATGTCGTTCGGAATTATATGGTTCGGAAGCTGAAAGCCCGTCGGAGGAGAAAATTTATGCATTTTCTGCGAAATTTTAAGCAGCTGTCCCCTATCGCATTTACCACTTTTCTGTTTTTGGCAGCAACAGCAGTTTTTTGTGTCTTTCCGGCACAGGCTTACTATAGCGGGTTTTTAGGAAGTTCATTTTTTTTAAATTCTGGTTCTCCTTATGGATATTCTCCCCTGAAATTCTACGGCCCCGGCAATTTAGGCTTCTATGGCTTAGGGAGCGGATTAGGAATTGGATATGGATCAGGGACTGGATTTGGGTTAGGGACTGGATACGGATCAGGGATCGGATATGGAGCGGGGATCGGATATGGGTTCCCGGCATCGAATACTTTTTTTGCATCAGGGATACCTTATTATCCGGCATTTATCAATCCACTGATAAACAATCCCCTCATCCCCTTTGCATCAGGATTGGGAAGTCAGGTTTCTCCGTGGTTCACATCAGCGATTCCCCTGGCCCCATTTCTTCCCGCTACGTCTATGATACCTTCATATCCTGGTTCATATCCCGGTGGCCTTATAGGAGTAGTGACGCCTTTCCCTCGCTCTCCTTCCGGACGGTATACCGGCACATGGACAAGTCTTGTAGCCGGGACTACGCATGCAATGGATCTGGAGATTTTTGTTGATTCTCCAACCTATATTTTTCAAAGCAGCACTGTCAGGCTATTGTCAAACGAATTGATACCGGTGGCAATCGACCTGGCAGGAACTTATCAATTTTCAGATAATTTTACTCTCACTGGTACTTATCCTGATCCGGTCAGCCTTGTTACTTATACTCTCAAATTGAACTGTACCTATACTTTCTCAGGGAAATTTCCAAGAATTATTCAGGGGAATTATACTATTTATGATGCCCTCAACAATACAATTGTCGATCGGGGAACAATTTATGGTGAGTCATATGACCATCTTTTATAAACTGATGGTAATCTCCATATGATTAAGTTAAATAAAATAAAAAGGAAAACCAGGCCCATTGAGAAGGATAAAACCCGCTGACGTCATCTTTCCCGGAATACTCCTGGCGGCACTTGGTTGTTATGTATGGTATTACGGGTGGCAGGTTCTGGCCCAGCAGACAATCAACGGCATCCAGAAAGGGAGCATGTATGCTCTGATTGCTCTTGGCTATACCCTGGTTTACGGAATTATCAAACTTATCAATTTCGCCCACGGAGATGTGTTTATGGTGGGCGTTTATTTCTCCTGTTTTGCCGCTCATTTCCTTCTAACCCGGCGAACAGGGCTCTCCTTCTGGCTGTCTATGATCACGGCCATGATCGGCTGCCTGTTCGTCAATGTTATCATCGAAACAATAGCCTATCGCCCGTTGCGGGATAAACCCCGCCTGACCATGCTCATTACCTCTATCGGCGTATCGCTCTTTCTTGAGAACTTCCTCTCACTCGATCCCCATCAGGTTCCCTTTCCTGTCAATTATCTGGTCTTCGGACCCCAGTTTCGCTCTTTTCCGACCCTGATCAAAGAAAGGGCCTATCCACTGATCGGGGGAGTGATGGTAAGCAACATCAAGATCATCGACCTGGCGACTGCCCTTATTTTAATGGTTCTGCTCGAATATATTGTCAACAGAACCAAAATGGGCAAAGCCATGAAGGCGGTATCCTACAACATGGAGGTAGCCAGGCTGATGGGCATCAATGTCAACTGGGTCATTACCTTTACCTTTGCGCTCGGCGGTATCCTGGCCGGGTGCGCAGGCACACTGTATGGCATCACCTACGGAGTGCTTCAGTCTCCGTATCTTGGCATGTGGCCCGGCATTGTGGCCTTTGTTGCCGCTGTAGTCGGCGGAATCGGTAATATCCCCGGAGCCATGCTGGGAGGATTCCTGATGGGTATCGTGGAAACCCTGGCCATCAGCATCAATTCGAATCTGGGCTATGGAGTTACCTTCCTGATCCTGATCCTGGTCCTTTTAATCAGGCCGACAGGACTTTTGGGCTCCCCCCATACGGAAAAAATTTAAGGAGACCTTACTTGGTGTAAAACTGGCTCTGCCCATGTGGAACTTGACATCCGGACTAAATTTGGTAGCATAAAAAGATCGGAGGTAATACAAATGAACATTTCAGAAGATATAAAGCCTGTAACTTATCTTAAGTCACGGGCTGCAGACTTACTAAAACAAATCAACGAAACACATCGCCCTGTTATTATCACCCAAAACGGAGAACCCAAAGCGGTTTTACAGGATCCTGAAAGTTATGAAAATATGCGTAACGCTCTGGGGATTTTAAAACTGATTTCCATGGGAGAAGAGGAAATAAAAAACAATCATGTCAAAACTCAAGAGGAAGTATTTAAGAACCTGGAAAAAATAATAGAGGCACATGAGCGGAAAATATAAAGTAATATGGACAGATATTGCCGAAGATGATTTGGCAGGTATCATTGAATATATTGCTCACGATAGCCCGTCTCATGCCAGAAAATTATTAAGGGAAATCCAAGACAAAGGAGCGAGTCTCTATCTCTCACCCGATCGAGGCCGTATTATACCGGAATTGCAGAAACATGGTATCCTGCAATATCGTGAAATTATTATTTCCCCCTGGAGAATTGCCTACAGGATAGCAGATAGGAATGTATATATTTTGTCTGTTCTCGATTCGCGGCAAAATGTCGAAGATATCCTGTTTAAGAGGCTGATAAGACATTAAAAATGAAAATCATTAGTAAGGGAGTCCAGGATGAATCGGCTGACCAGACAACGAGCCATTCATCTAACCATCCGTCGAGCACTGGCCGCTCGACATATCGTTCCTTTTACCTTGGCCTGGTCATAGCCGGGCTGGCTGTCAGTCTCCTGGTCAAGTTTGACATCCTGAGCCGGTACTACCAGCAGATATTCCTGTTCATCTGCATCAATATCATCATGACGGTCAGCCTGAATCTGATCAATGGCTTTACCGGAGAATTTTCTATCGGTCATGCAGCTTTTATGGCTATCGGTGCCTATACTTCATGCCTTATGACCACGATCATTTTTCCTTCGGCCATGTGGCCCTGGTTCTGGCAGATTCCCCTCTTTCTGGTATCCGTTATCGTGGGCGGGCTGGTTGCTTTTGCCATTGGCTATCTGATCGGACTTCCCATTCTGCGGCTTGAGGGAGATTATCTGGCCATTGTCACCTTAGCGATGGTGGAGGTGGTTCGCTCGGCAATCAAGCTTACGGATGAACTGGCTGCGCTGCTCGAGAGGGTACACCTTTCCACCTTGAGCCGGATTGTTCAGAAAATAGGCGGTCCCAGGGGAATCGGGCAAATTCCCGGCTTCACTAATATCTTTTGGGCAGTAGGGTTCACGCTGCTGTCAGTCGTGGTCATCCATCGACTTCTCCATTCCAGCTATGGCCGTGTCTGGCTCTCTTTGCGGGATGATCATATTGCAGCGGAAATGATGGGAGTAGACCTCACCCGCTACAAGGTGCTCTCTTTTGCCATAGCCAGCTTCTGGGCAGGGCTTGGGGGTGGGCTGTACGCGCACACTCTGCGCTATATCCATCCGGATAACTTCAACTTCATCAAATCCATCGAATACCTGGTCTATCTCTACCTCGGCGGCATGAGCAGCCTGTGGGGCTCAATTATTGCCGCCAGCTCTATGACCTTTTTATTGGAATTCCTGCGGATGGTTAATTTGCAGCAGTGGCGGCTGGTGATTTACCCGGTGGTTTTAATCCTGATTATGCTCAGAAAGCCGCAGGGATTATTCAAGAGGGACCTTTAGCATTTTTACAGCAACTTTTACTATTTAACATCCTGCAGTGACTTTTGGCATTTTGCAGTGACTTTTGACATTCTGTTTCTTAAGGGGCTTATATTGTGTTGCTTCTGGTTGATAGTATTCACAAATCATTTGGTGGATTAAAAGCGGTTTCAAACTTTTCCACCTGCATTAATCACGGGGAAATCGTCTCCATAATCGGGCCGAATGGGGCTGGGAAAACAACTATCTTTAACCTGCTGACCGGATTTTACCTGCCGGATGGAGGAACCATTCAGTTTCATGGCCAAGAGATTGCCGGTCTTAAGCCCCACCTCATCGCGGCTGCCGGTATTTCACGTACCTTTCAGAACATCCGGCTGTTTAGCCGGATGACAGTCCTGGATAATATCCGTCTGGCCTTTCACCTCCAAAAAAAATACAACCTCATGGATGCGCTCACCAAGAGTACAACCTTCAGAAAGGAGGAAGAGCGCATCACTGCATTGAGCCTCTCTCTGCTCAAAACCTTTGACTTAACCAAAGAGCAGCAAAAATTGGCCCAAAGCCTGCCCTATGGCCTGCAACGAAGGGTTGAAATTGCCCGCGCTTTGGCTACCGGCGCCCTCCTTCTCCTCCTGGATGAGCCGGCAGCGGGAATGAACCGAGGAGAGACCGATGAATTGATGAGCCTGATCCGGTGGATCAGAAAGGAATTTCCCCTGACCATCCTTTTAATTGAACACCAGATGAGAATGATCATGGAAATCAGCGAAAGAATCATCGTCCTTAATTTCGGAGAAAAGATTGCTGAAGGCACTCCGGAAGAGATTCAAAAAGATCCCGCAGTCATTGACGCCTATCTTGGAGGACATCAAGATGACGATTAAGGCTGGTGGAGCACAGCAGAAGAATGAAGTACGGCAGGAGAATGAAATACGGCAGGAGAACGGGGCGCGGCAGGATGGCGGAAAAGACAGAACAGCCAGAACAGCACAGCATAAAGGCAGAAAACAACAGGAAACCAGAGCACAGCAGGAAACCAAAGCACAACAGGATGCCAGAGCACAGCAGAAAACCAGAGCCCGGCAGGAGGAAACCGGGACGATGCTTAAGGTTTGTAATCTTGATCTTCGCTATCAGCAGATTCAGGCAGTCAAAGGCATTACCTTCGAGGTTTCCCAGGCTGAAATCGTTACCCTGCTCGGAGCCAACGGAGCTGGAAAAAGCAGCATCCTGCGGGCCATATCAGGCTTGATCCGGCCTTATGTTGGCGAAATTTCCTTTAAGGGAAACGAAATCTCCCGGCTCCCCTGCCATGAGATTGTCAGGCTTGGCATTATTCACGTTCCTGAAGGACGCGGGATTTTTGCCAACCTCAAGGTAATCGAAAACCTGGAAGTAGCCAGTTACCTACGTCACGATAAGAAAGCGATCAAGCAGGACCTCGACCATGTATTTTCTCTCTTTCCCATTCTCCATCAACGGCAGAAGCAGTACGGCGGCACTCTCTCAGGAGGGGAACAGCAGATGCTGGCCATTGGCCGCGCCCTGATGGCAAGGGGAAAACTGATCCTTCTGGATGAGCCCTCCCTCGGCCTTGCTCCAAAGATTGTGGAAAGTATCTTTCAGATTATTGCCAGAATCAATCAGGAGGGGTTATCAATCTTGCTGGTTGAGCAAAATGCCCGAAAAGCGCTGGAAATAGCCCACCGGGGATATATTCTGGAAACAGGCTGCATTGTCCTAGCCGACACAGCCCGAAATCTTGCCCAAAACCAGCAGATACGCAAAGCCTATCTAGGGGAATAGTATGCGATGGGCCGCACAGCAGGATAAGGCACGGCTAACACCAATACACTCCTGAGTTATACACCACTTACACCGCTGTACTATTACACCAATGTGTTATGCACTAATGTGCTATGCGCCATCGTGCTCTACACCAATTGGGCTGTTCACCAATTGGGCGTATATCCCTGTACTCTTGCACAAGTACAAAGGGCTGATGAGCCTTTTAGCCTTCCTTTATCTCACTTTTCAGCATGATCCTGGCAAAGTCAAGAAAATCCCCTAAACGTTCCTCCACGATCCGCCTGACAACCTCAAGATTCAGATCCTGATAGTTGTAAACAGCGATGTTCCGAAAACCTACCATGGCTATGGTACGGTCTGCGAGTTCTTTAATGATCAGGCCAGCTTGATAAAGCAAAGAAAACGCATCCCTGCTTTCCTGGGGAATTCCTAAATGCCGGAGGCGGACCTCGTGCATGGCCAGATCTATGGCTGCTTCACAGGACCTTTGAATATTCAGAATAATAGAGTCCTGTTTGGTGTAGTTCTCATAGAGGTTCCTCTCATCATCTTCATATATAATACCATATGCAAAGCATAACGCCATAACAACAATGATAGCACATATGCAAACAGGAGAAAAGATGTTCGCTGATCAGAGAGCATTACCAATAGACCGCGTATTACGAACAGGCCGCCTCCCGGCGAATTGAGCAGGGAGAAATACTCTTGACAAATATCCTAAAGAATGGTAAATAAATGTTCGTAGATTGAGACTTTATTTACAGATTCTGTTCAATGAGTATGCTGTAATTATATGCCGAAGTGGCGGAATTGGCAGACGCGCTAGATTCAGGGTCTAGTGAGGCTTAGCCTTGTGGGGGTTCGAGTCCCCCCTTCGGCATTGACTTTCCAGCCTTTTTGATATCCCCAAAAATCGACCGTGGTTACCCTTTTGGTTACCTTTTTCCAAAACTTTCCTCCCCCCCTATTTGCTTTCCATTCATGAAATAGTTTTCTAACTTTTCAATAGCGAGCCCCAGATCTTGTAATTCAAACGTACTATACCGGAAGGTCATCTCCAGGTTTTTCCCTGGTGAATGCCCCATTATCTTCATGATTGTAAGCTGATCTACTCCAGCTCGGCGCATATACGTATTGAAACAATGGCGCAGGTCATGAAAGATAAATCCACCCCGTGCAAATCTCCCATAATTTAGCCCCACGTCATCGCAAGCCCTGCTGAATCCATCGCGTATTCTGCTTAATGGTTTGCCTCGGTATAAAAATACATGGTCATCGTGGATACCCTTTGGGGTAACCTTTAGTAATTCGTAAGGGTTGCCTTTGATTCGACAGGCAAGAGGAACGATTTTTTCTCTTCCTTCCTTGGTGTCAGTTTTTTGAAGTTTAATATGAGGGGTATCATGCTGCAGATTAACCTTGTCCCATGTCAGCCCCATGATTTCACCCAACCTCATACCAGCGAAAAAACCAAGCGATACGATCCCCTTGGCGTATTCAGGAACCGCATCCATGATCCGATAAAATTCTTCAAGCGTAATGATCCTGTCTCTGGCGTTGCTGTTCCCCTTTACCAATCGCTCGATTTTTCGGAATGGTTTAAGGGCATCGCCAGAAATCATGTCATCATCGATGGCATATTGGATCATGGTTTGAGCCGCCCCTAATTCCTGGTCAATAGTGCTTTCGGCCCATCCCTCCTCTAATCTGCTTTCTTGATGATTTTGAAGCTCCGACGATTTTATGCTTAATACCATCCTACTACCGAATAGGGCATTCCATTTCGTAAGCCTATACTGTAAGGTTTTGAAATATCCTTTCTTTTTAATTTTAGACTGACTTAAATACCAGTCGGTTAACTCCTGGAATGTTATCCTGTTGTTTTTGGTACTAAAAAATGGGTTTTCTCTTTTTTGAGCCTTTCTTTTTCCGTCTGCATCCTGGGCGTCTCTTATTGATATTCCAATATATTCCCAGATTTTTCTCCCTTCAACCTTATACATTATCCAATACTTAACCCTGTTGGACTTTTTTGCCTTAACCAAGTCCTCCCCACATCCTGTACACTTTTTATTTTGATTACTCTGTTTTTGCCTACATACCGGACATTGTGCCATTACTGCCATAGTATTCCCTCCTAACCCGTTATTTTAATGTCTTATATATTGAAGGAGGTTTGTATGTCAATTTTGTTGCATGCATTTTTTTTGTTGCATGCATTCTTCTATCTTTTGACGGTCAATTCTTATCTGCCGATTGATTCTAATTGGCTTTATCACATGGCCATTGACTGTGAGCCCTATTTTTGAAGACGGAGACAAGATGTTACGAAGGTACTTTACACTCATTTGTAATAATTCCGCTGCTTCTTCAATAGTTAAATACCTTTTTTCCATATATTATGATCCTTCCTGTTAAGCACTTTCCCTCATTCCTGCTGCCAACCGGCAAGTTGCTGCTGGAGAGCACTGATAGTGATCTGTGAGGGAGGGTTTGCATGGACTATGCAATTACTTCAATCCAAAAAAATATTTACATCTGTTTCTTCTGGTGAGTTTCTACTAACCTCATCTACACATCTTTGAATTTCTTTAATAATTTCGGCAGTCTTATTTTCCCTCTTAATGATAGAGGGAGGAACACATGAGGAGGAGACTTATTCTGGTTACGTATTTTCTGCCAGGAATTATTTTGCACTCCAGTTGGCGTCTTGATTTCGCCCACGTTTCACTCTCCTGCTGATGGTTGATTGGCAGGGGATTGACTGGGAGGGAATTGGAACATAAAGCCATCGTCGATGGTGGTCACCTTGTCAATGACGAGGGTGTCATCGACAATCGGCATCCCTTCTTTCCACACAATGGAAAAACGAACCCTGCTTTTACTCGCTTTTTTGCCACCTTGCTTATTGCTCAGAAGATATCCTCCTGTCTGCACCTTTTTGATCATCCCCATCCTGGTCGCGGAATCATAAAGCACGTCTACCCGGTCACCTATCGAAAAATGGACTGTCTCCATGAGATTTACCCCAAGCGTGAACACCAGAGCAGTTTTTTCTCCTTTTGGCCTTGGATTTTTAGAAA
>JBFMGO010000027.1:40906-56630 GCA_040752695.1 bacterium | reverse complement strand
GGGGGGGGTGGCCCCCCCCCCCCCGCCAATGGAATTCATCCGCCACCAAAGCTATCTTTTCCTGCTCTTTTAATAAAGAGTATATCTGCTCCCTCCATATATTCAAGGCTCCCTCCCTTATTCAAAGGCATCCATGCCTCCCCTCTTTATAAAGGGAGATGGGGGGCAACCGCTCTTCCCCTTTTAACCAGGTACAGGATGCGGAAGTTCAACTTGACACTGAATATTGAAATTTACTACATTATCTATAGCAATTATCGTTTTAATATTTATACCTATAGCATTTATAGCTGATAGCTTTCCCTGGTGATTTTACATCAGGCTTTCTTCTCCTGAAAGCCACTCGTGAGGTGCCTTTTATCGATAAGGACTTATCTGGATAACCTGGGTAACTTGTTTAACTTGGATAACCTGGTTAATTTGGACAACCTGGTTAACCTGATTAACTTGGATAACTAGGTTAACCTCCTGGTTATAAAACTCAATCAAAAGGGGGGTAAACAATGAAACAAGACAAAGCAAGATTAAAGGTATCGGGAGGATCAGTCCTCGGAAGTTGCATTTTGGCCGTCCTAGTGGCATCACTTGCCTTTCATGTCCCTCTGGCTGGAGCCAAAGCCGTATTCGAGGGGGCGGTATACGTGAAGGAGAGCCCTCTATTCACCAATGTCCCTGGTACTATCGATGGAAAAAGCTCCTATCTCCCTGCTTCCCAATGCCTTGAGAGTGATTCAGGAGCATTGGATATCGAAGGAGTCAGGGCGAGAACAGGTGAAAATGTTCGGGTTGCGGTGAGGATTCAGCATGCACCCTGTCAAGTCGATACCTTCGGCTTTGATGTCACTTATCCGGAACAGGCGTTGGAGTTTTTGGGCTTTGATCCGGGTGATCTGGCCGGTCCCTCCGCTTCGCCTGAGGTTACGCCGATTGCTCCCGGCAGGGTTAGTATAGCTGGTGTCTCATCCGATCGTACCATTCCCAAAGGAGCGAGCGGATACCTGGTTTGGTTGAACTTTAAGGCAAAAGAGGAGGACAGCCAGATGCGGGGGGAAGAGGAGGATATGCCGCAAAGCCCTGGGAATGTGCCGCAAGGCACCGAGAATACACAGGGAAACACGGAGAATGCCCGGGAAAGTCTTGAGCAGCAGGGGGTTGGCATCGCTAATCCTGCCTCTGTTTATTGCATAAACCAGGGAGGCAGGCTGGAAATAAGAAAAGACGCAGAGGGGAATCAATACGGGGTCTGTATTTTCAGTAATGGGAGTGAATGCGAAGAATGGGCCTATTTCAGAGGGGAATGTAAACCGGCAGAGGCGGAGCAGACAGTACAGGAGAGCCGATGTTACACCCTGCAATTGGAGAATCTCCGAGGCAGCCTGGCCTCTTTTTCCTCAAGCCCGGGGTGCATCTGTATCGCTCACTGCCAGGAGGGTGATCTTAACGCAGATGGAAAATTAACCCCGGAAGATGCTTTGATTGCCTTTCGATGCTACCTGAAACTCGGTTCCTGTTCAGATTGTGCTGATGTAAACCAGGACGGCTCTGTTACTCCTGCAGATGCCCTGTGCATCTTCAAAAGTTATCTGACTATGCCCTCCTGTCTAGACCCCATTGTGAAGGCAGCTCCTGCACCCATTAAAATGGAAGGAGCGTGGCAAAGCCAGAACAACCCGGCCAGCGGAGGGAAACTAACTATTGACCGGGAAAATCAAACCGTTGAGATGGCTGACTCTCCGTATGATCTGGGACAGGGATATTTGATGAACTTTCACTATACACCGACCGGAGGCTCAAGCCCTATCTCCTTTCAGGCCGGATTTAACAACGGAAATTACACTGCCGATTTTACCGGCACAGCCAGCAATAGCCTGTGTCCGCCAGGCGTCTGGTGCATCTGGGCAGGCCAATTCCTGGTAGACGGGAAATACAGCCTGAAAGACAGCCTGGGCCAATTACTGGATGAGGGAACATTCAATCTTGCCCACCCACTGCCTTATTAAGTATCCTCTGGCCTTAGTTATTAGTAGCATTGGCCGCGAGAAATACGCGGTCATTTATTCAGTCAGGGGCAAAAAAAACCGGGCTCCCTGAAGAAAGCTTTCCCTTGGGCTTATCTTCAGGGAGCCCGGTTTTTTATTCCAAAAGGTTAAAATTGATTACCGTAAATCATGCACAATAATTAAATCATGCACATTTAATACAAGGTCCATCCAAACGCTAATAATGAATTCCGGAGATACGTGTTGTTCATTCCCTGGAGGCCGATAAGCTGAGTTTGAGGGAATATATTGAAGCTGCTTTGGCTAAAAGGATACCAGGGCCATTGCAGCATATAACTATACGGCATAAATGGGCCGGTTACGCCACCGCCATAAAAACCGGTGTAGGTACCCGGGAGCCACCCTATGCCACTCCATCCACCCGTATACGGCCACATCCATCCACCATTATATGACGGCTGTACTGTCTGTTCCTGCACTGTGAAGCTGGCGGAGAATGTATCCTCTTCTTCTCCTCCCACGCCGTCTTTGTCTCCATCGAGCCTGTTACCTGCAAGATCCTTCATTTCACGGCCGGCTTCGAGCGTGTAGGTTTTACCTTCTTCCAAAGGAGATGAGGGAGTAAAGGTCAAAACATTTCCATCAATGACGGTGTTCCCTGAAACAGCCACAAGATTTGGATCATACAAACCAAAAGAAGCGGCAGAATCATGGTCCATACCCTCATTGAAGGTTATTTTAACCGTCGTATTCTTTGATACGTTCTTAACACCGTTCTGTGGTGATGTGGATACAATTTGAGGTGGCACTTTCTCATTCTCCACCCTGAAGCTGGCAAAGAATACATCATCTCCTTCTGCACCCAGGCCATCTCCGTCAACATCGAACGCGTTGCCGGTCAGATCCTGGATTTGCGGGGTAACCTTTATGGTATAGGTTTCCATCTCTTTCAGAGGTGATGAGGGGGTAAAGGTCAGGATATTTTTAGCAGCAAAGACGGCGTTTCCCGAAACAGGCACGTTTTGAGAGTCATACAGACTGAAAAATCCGGTGGGGTTCTGCTGATCAAGAGCCTCTACAGTTTCTGAAAAAGTTATCTTAACCGGAGCATTTTTCGATACATCCGTGGCTCCGTCCAGCGGTGAGGTAGAGGCAACCCGGGGGCAGTTTTCATCTCTCCTGGCCAAAGATGTACTGCTGGCAACCCAGATTTCGTAGTGCTTTGTATTGGGATTTACGGCAATGTGAGTGATGCTCTCGGTCGAGAGAGGATAGTATGACTCCTCTGTGGAATAATTCACCCAGTTCGACTCACCATCGAACCTGAGAAGTCCATCTTTCGTTCCAACCCACAAAGAGCCTGAACGTCTGTCTACAGCCACAGTATTGACAAATTCACCCGGGATAAAGTGCACCCATTGAGGATCGCCGGTACCGGCATCCGGAACCAGTTGCAGGAGTCCCGCATTCGTCGCTACCCATACCTTGCCATTGTCATCAACAGCCAGATCATTAACCGTGAAATCAATCGGATCTTTGGCACGGATAGAGTAAAAATACTGCTCCCATACCGAATCGTGCAATTTCATGACGCCAAACGGTACCGTCCCGGCCCAGACGTCGCCATTGCCGTCAATGGTGACAGCCCTGACCAGGGTATTATCTTCAAGTCCCCGGTGATGGCTCGAACCATCATAGAACTCAACGACCCCGCTTTGAGCGGTAGCCATCCAGACATGATCCTGAGAGTCAACAGCCATCTCATTGATTTCTTCCTCAGGGGGAACATCGAGGGCCGTGGCGCTGTAAAGGGTCCAGGTATCTCCATCGAATTTGGCCAGCTTTGGAATGGTATTAGGATCAGCTTCCGGCTCACTGCCTGCGGCCAGGCCAATCCATACATTATCCTGACTGTCAACAGCTATGGCTGTGGCTTTAATGCTGCAAAGCTCACTCAAGGTATCAAGAGGAAAACGAATGTAGCTGCCGTCGAACATTACGATTCCACCGCTGCAATCTGGCTCTTGATCGGGTCCTTGCTGCATAACCGTCCAGAGATGATCCTGACTGTCAACAGCCATGGCGATGATGGTTGTAAGGTCAAACCCCATCACCCGGCTCCAGAATTGATCCATCCTGCGGGCGATGGTGAACGAGTAGGAATACTCTACTGCATTATCCACAAAATCCCTGGCCTGGATGGAGACGGTAACCACTTCTCCATCACTGAAGGGAGTTGCAGGGAGATAGGTAACCTGAAGGTCTGTCTTTGACATCGGGGAAAGGGAAGGGATCACCTGCTCACCATTAATTGTCAAAACAACAGAATCCGGGTTAACACCTGCATTATTGTCCCGAACGTGAAATGTGATGGAAGTACCCGGAGAAACATCCACACCTTCCGAAGCTGGCGAGCAATCAGTAATTTCCGGAGAGAGAGTGTCGGCTGCCGTGACGAAATACCATCGGATATCGCCTCCCTCCAAAGAGCCATTTTGCAGGTTCTGGCCATTTATATCCGTAGCGCTCTGGTTCAGGGTGACCTGATAGATGGAACCCACTTCCAGGGGAGTCGAAGGCGCAAAGGTAAGAACTTTACCTTCAACGCTGCAAACTCCTTCAACCTGCAGAACGGCACCTTCAGAAAGCTGATATAAGGCAAAAGCGGAACGGGTTGTTTCCACGTCCATATCCTGACTAAAGGTAACCGTGATAATCTGAGATACCGGCACCTCTTCCTGGGGAGGATATAGAGCGGGATCTGTTGTTGTGATAACCGGCGATAGGGAAACAGTAACCTCTCCACCGGCAGCATAAAGGACAGGGGTTTGAGCATAAGAACCCGGCAATGTCCCTGCCAATAATAAGCTAAAAAATAGAAAAACAACAAGACTTTTCGTAATTCTCTCTCTTTTACTCTCCATCATCTCTCCTTTCATTATCCTGACTCCTTATTGGGATTATTCCGCAAATTATATTCTTTATATTATGGTAGAGTACTGGTAAAAGACATATACGAATTTTTAACCCCCCCCCTTCTTGCAGTTTTATCATTTTTACGGTTTATAAACGTGATGCTTGGACGATAAGGATACGTGAGATAGCTGTACCTTACGAATGAGGCAAAGCTCAAAAATAAGACGAAGCTATATTCCCACGAACGAAGCTATCTTTCCATGAACGAAGCTATATTCCCACGAACGAAGCTGTATTTCCATGAATGAGGAAGAAATGTCTGGTAAAAATTCGGCCTTAATCATTTTTATTTTAGTACTTTTTGAAAATAATTGCAATCCTGGGATTTACTTATAACAATATTTTTCTCTTTTTATAAAAAGATATGTAATCCCGTTTTTCAAAATGTATATCGAAAAAAATGGTGCCAATACCTCCTGGCAGGCCTGAAGAAGAACGCCCCCCCTCTTTCACCTCTTCTCTATTATTACGAGGAAAAATTGGGCAAGAAAAGTATCCTGTAATGAGTCAGTCTTCCCGTGGCAATAAAATCACCCCCAGAATAAGCCACAAGCGCTGTCATCTCTACATGATATAGAAAAGAGAAAAAAACTTGATTAAGCAAAACAAAGAGGAAACCCCAATGAAGAGCTTTGAATCTTTTCCTGAAAAAAACAAAATTCCCGCTCATCAACCAAAGGTAGCTTTAAAATCGCTTAACAAGATCATGCAAAAAATCGCTTTAAATGACAACTGGCTTAAACGGCTAAAAAATGGCTAAGAGACTAACGAGTTACAGAATCTAAAATAATTGAACGCCGGTACGGAAAATCGGCATTAAAAGCAAAAACAGGCTCTCACTTCTCTCCTGTTCAAGGAGAGAAGTGAGAGAAAATCTTTAAAACCTTTATATATTATAAGGAAAACATATTATTTTATAATACGTTAAAAAAGAGCGGTATTATAATGCAAGTGCTGTAGCTACAGGTACTACCGTGGTCGCCGGTACAATGGTTGCCGCCGGAGCAGCAACTGTTGGGGGCACAGGAGTAACGATTGGCGCGACAGGAGCAGTCGTTGCCGGAGCAACAGTTGTTGTTGAAGTAAGGGGGTTCAGTAAGCCGCTGTAAAGGTAAGGAAATAATCCGCCCATCATGCCGCCCATACCCATCATGCCGCCCATCATGCCGCCATATCCATATCCATATCCAAAGGGTGAAAATGTGCCGCTGGTGGGAGTAGTGGTGGTGCTGCCAAACAAGCCTCCAAGCAGTCCGCCATACAGATACGGATTCAATCGGCCATAGCCACCCATGCCCATCATGCCGCCCATGAGAGAATAGGGATAACCCAGGCTCCCCGTGGTCGTCGGGGTCGTGCCGGTTGTGCCGGTAGTACCAAGATTGCCCAGCAAGCCACTATATAAATACGGATTCAGCCGGCCATAGCCACCCATGCCCATCATGCCGCCCATGAGAGAATAGGGATAACCCAGGCTCCCCGTGGTCGTCGGGGTCGTGCCGGTAGTACCCAGATTGCCCAATAATGCGCTGTAGAGATAGGGATTTAACCCACCCATGCCCATCATGCCGCCCATACCCATATAGGGGTATGGAAAGCCAAAATTACTGGTAGTTTGTGTACCGGTGGAATTGCCTAAAAGGCCATAGAGTAAATACGGGCTCAAGTGCCCTAATCCTCCCCCTGAAAAGAGAAAGGGACTTAATAAAGGATTAGTTGTTGTTGAGGTTTGGGCGTGAGCAGTTCCAGTAACCAGGAAGGAACTCATAACGAAAAAAAACACAAATAATAACACACTATTTTTCTTTTTCATAACTACTCCTCTCTAACCATACAGATTCACAATCAGTTCTTTAACCCAAGTTGCGTCTCTCCTTCAGCAGAGAGCGAAATATCCAGATCAACTTTGGATCAACTTTGTGCATTCACCTGCCAGCTTTGCTCCATAAGCCAATAGGTTGCACAACTGGATTCCTTGACCCTGCTTAACCCAGGTAAGCAGTGGTGTAAGACCAGTAATTTCCCCTAGCTTTTAACCTCCATTCTCACTGATCTAAACAGAATTACATGAGTAAAGATAAAAAAATCTATAATACTTCCTTCACCCCCTTTGCCCCAGGAAACAAAAGTCCTGCCTGCTATGGTGAACAAAAGGCACAAACCCGATAAAAAGGCATGGGCCTTCAACTTAATAAGATTAGACGATATCCTCCCCTTATCCATTACGCTCCTTGTTACCTTCACCCTTGCCTACTTTAAATATCATTCTGAGCGAAGGATTATTACACACTATCTGGTCGCGTATTTAATGCGCAGTGTCTAAGCCAGCCCCCTCCGTAACAAACTGGTAATGTTCCCGTCTCGCTGTAGTATTAACACGGCCTGTACTAAGAAGATTATCTCTCTGTTTTTTTGATTATTAATAAGATACCGGTTAACCTCCGTCTGAGCTTAATAGGACTAACTTGTTTATTTGCTGTTTCTAAATTGGCTGCCAAGTGATCTCAAGGTAAAAAGATCAGAAAATTAAACCTTTATAATTATTAATTTTCTATAGTGATTTACATCTGCTATTTAACTACTTATTACTTCAGATAATTAGCTATATAAGGGTAATTATAGAACATCGTTCGTCTGAAAATCAAACAGGCTCTTCCTGGCCCTCTCCATAAAAGGTAGATCGAGCAGCAAATAATTCCCATCACCGGATTTTGACAAATAATAATAATGAAGTCAATGAATTAACAACTGGATTGGCAACGGAATGGCAGAGAATATGAACGGCTTGCAGATTAAATAGACCAGAAACGAGGGCCGCTCTCGCGCCCTCCCCCTCTCTCAGACCATCAGCAATCCCAATTCATCTCAGTAAAAGAGCAGGCTATAACAAATGACAGAGTACCCATTATATATATCTTGATGATGAAAATATGTAATTTTTTATACATCATGATGATATAAAAAATTAATCGATCGATTTTTAAATCTTGAGGATATAAATATACTATCGCTATTACTTTTATATCATTACCAATTCCTTTTCCGGAAAATGGCTGGGATGTGGAGGACTTTTGTGGCTGCCGGCTCAAAAAAAGGGGTGGGAAGAAACATTGAGGACAGGTGAAAGACGTCCAGGATAAAGATGCCCCACCAGGAGAGCTCGGCGAAAATTTCTCGCTGGTTTCTTCTCCTTACTTTGGGAAAGCTTCTTTATACGAGGCAATTTTTGTTTACATAATTTTAGATTATGTAAACAAAAATTGCCTGAGAGTTTGCCAAACTTCTATCAATATAGACTGGTACATCGAGAGCAAAGGGACATTGTTATCTTGCGCAGATTGTTGTCTTGCTTGGAGGGGAGATTATCGATGCCTTAAGAATAAGGGGAGACTACTGATGCCTTAAGAACACAGAAGGAAGCAGGCGATAAGAGCTACCGGAGACTTCAGGATATGGAAGGAATCTTTTCGAGAATTTGAAAGGCCACGGCTAAAGCCTCGTATCCCTCTTCTCCTGAGACAACAGGTTTCTTGCGGGTATGACAGGAGTGAATAAAAGCTTGCAGCTCTGCCCTGAGAGGCTCAACCTCTTGTACCTGAATATCGCTTCGTACGACATGAAGCGGATAGGGTTTATTTTCTTCGTCATCTTTTTTTATCGTGCAGGAATAGAGGTATGAGTCAGCGTAATTGAGAGAAAAATAGGCATTTTTTTGAAACACCCGGATTTTTCGCTCCTTCTTTAAAGACACCCTGCTGGCAGTCACATTAGCCAGACAGCCATTTTCAAATTCCAGTCTGGCATTAGCGATATCGATTTTTGAGGAAATAACCGGAACTCCGATGGCTTCTATGTTCCTGGTTTTCGATTTTACCAGACTCAGGATAATGTCGATATCATGAATCATAAGATCTAAAACCACATCGACATCTACTCCCCGGTCTACGAATGGAGCAATCCGGTGGGTTTCGATAAAACGGGGGTCATCGATGTATTTCTCAAGAGCCAATACTGCGCCGTTGAACCTTTCCAGATGCCCGACCTGCAATATGGCTTTTTGGCGATCGGCCAGATCAATCAATTCCCTGGCATGTTGAAGGGTTGAGGTCATCGGCTTTTCAACCAGGGCATCAATTCCCTGCGATAGTATGTCCCTGGCGATCTGATAATGCAATACCGTGGGAACGGCAATGCTTACCGCCTCTACATTGCCAAACAAGTCTCTATAGTCATGCAGTGCTCTGGTCCGATATTCAGCGGCAATTTCCTGCGCTCGCTTCGGGTCGGTATCAACCACTCCATAAAGTTCACAATCTTCAAACTCGGAGTAAATCCGGGCATGGTGTTTCCCCAGATGCCCTACCCCGATTACTCCGACTCGTATTTTATCCATTCCTTTTATTCCTATTCATCCATAATAATCTGGAGGAGGTAAAAAAAGACCTTATCGCGAACATAAAATATCTTATCCCGGTTGTTTCGTGTACTGCATGGTTCCTTCTTCTCTTCCCTGCAACCGGCCCTGCCTAAACCGCGATCAGGGAAATATTTTCCCCGTCAGCCTCGGCAGTAACCGCTTCCCGGTCAAAAAAGAGCGTCTTTCCGGACTCGATAGCCATAACCGCTGCCTTGGCTTCTTTCAGTGACTGGATTGTCTGGAGGCCAATAACCGGAACGTCAAAGCGCATGTCCTGATTTGGTTTGCTCACCTTAACCACAACCGTTCTTTTTCCGCCGATCTGGCCGCCTCTTCGTATCGTTTCGTCGGTTCCTTCCATAGCCTCCACAGCAACGACGGTCATGTCTTTAACCACTACTGTTTGCCCGATGTCCGCCCCTGCTATCCGCTTGGCAATTTCGAATCCGAACTGAATATCTTTCATTTCTTTTTTCGAGGGTTTTCTTTTCGTAATGATTCCGGGTGGAGGAAGGAGACTGGAGAGGTATTTGGTTGAGTCCAGGATATAGATCCCTTCCCGCTCCAATTCATCAGCTACAGCTCCCAGTATTGTATCGGCTTTTTTGTTGATCAGCCTTTTCAATAAAAGTAAGGCACGCCAATCAAACTTGATTTCCTTGAAAATATTCACGTGCCGAATCTGGCCGGCCATGATGGCCTTATCGATTTTTTCCGCTTTCAGTTCTTTGATGAGCTTACTGAAGTTTCCAAGTTCAATCCAGCACAGTTTATCTACGTGAAAGAGCAAAGCTGGCGAGGTAATTCTGCTGATGCCTATGGCTACAATCCGTAACCCCTGTTTTTTAGCCTCATCTGCTACAATGATTGGAAATTGGCCACTACCCGCAATCAGCCCTAAACCTTCCATGTTCTCAATTTCCTCATTATTATGCATTATTACCTGATTATATATAATAAGTCTTATTATATATAATAATCGGTATTATTGCCTAACCATGCACTATTGCCTGGTTACGCATTATGCACCGGTACTGAATTACGCACTATCGCCTGATTACACACGCGCACTTGATTACGCACGATTGTCTGAAAAATCAAGTACAGATTCCCCTGGATGAATTTTTTATAAAATCAACCATGTAGCTCACTTCAGGAGAATTGTCAATCTCGGTCTCAATCTGGGCAAGAGCCTGAGTGACATTGAGATGGGATGATAAGAGCCTGCGATAAGCTTTCTTGATCTTTTCAATTGATTCTGGCGAGAAACCTTTTCGCTGCAAACCGATCGAATTCACCCCGAACAGTTTTGCCCGGTTGCCCACTGCCATACCGTAAGGAGGAACATCCTTGGATACGGCCGAAGCACCTCCGATATAGGCGTAGCTGCCGATTTTGGTAAACTGGTGAATGGCCGTCAGCCCGCCGATGGATACATGATCTTCAATGGTAACGTGCCCGGCCATGGCAATACCATTCGCCAGGATAACCTGATTTCCCAGTATGCAGTCATGGGCGACATGAGCGTAAGCCATAAGGAGGCAGTTGTCTCCGATCAGCGTAACCGCTCCTCCTCCTACGGTGCCGCGATGGGCTGTAACCGACTCCCGGATCACGGTCCCCTGCCCTATTTTCAATTCACTCTTTTCCCCCCGGTATTTCAGGTCCTGCGGTGCAGTACCCAAACTGGCGAAGGGGTAAATACGACAATTTTTTCCTATCTCGGTCCACCCGTCTAAGAATACATGAGCTTCCAAAACCGTTCCGCCGCGAATGATGACATGTTCGCCTACGATGCAGTAAGGACCGATCGTTACATCCTCTTCAATCTGAGCGTTCGGGTGCACAATGGCTGTCCTATGAATATTCATTTCTTTGCATTTCCCTCATTGTTCGCTACTGCTACCCCTGGCCAGAATGAGTCCCTCAGCAACCAGGTTTGACTTCACAAAAGCCTTTGCTGCCATTTTCCATCCCCTTTGATGAACCCTGAGTGCCTCGACCTCCAGTTGAAGCTGGTCTCCGGGAGTGACCGGTATGCGAAATTTTACCTTATCCATGCCCATCAGGTAAACAACACCATGATTTTTGATGCCCATCGAAGCCAGGAACAAGACTCCTCCTGCCTGAGCCAAAGCCTCCATGATCAAAACACCGGGCATGACCGGATTGCCGGGAAAATGACCGGGAAAGAATGGCTCGTTGATCGTGACATTCTTGATAGCTACAATCCGCTTTTGTTCTTCGAATTCCAGTACCCTGTCAATCAGAAGGAAGGGGTATCTATGGGGCAAGTGCTCCAAAATAGTCTTTATGTCAAGCATGTTCTTCTATTTCTCCTTTTCGAGCCGATTCTCCTTTTCGAACCGAAAAGAAATATCGAATTAAATTTTATCGGTTAAGGTTGAAACCTGAAGAGAGACATCCAGTGTTTTTTTAGGGCCAAAGTTTGAACGGATGGTTGTTTTTTTTATGAAGAGGAGCTTTGACGAATTTTCGATTTCATAAAGATACCTTGTCAACTCGTCGGTTATCAGGCCGTCTATGTTTATCTCTACGATCTTTTCATTTGGCAGCAAAGAAGGGTGGTTTACTGGCCGCATGGAGATGATCTTACTCTCGATCTTACATTTCTTGGCCAATTCCTCCATAAAGGTGAGAAATTCAAAATCCGGACCTCTTGCCTGGAGCGTTTTGTTTACCCATGCCGTTTTTTCACGGAAATCCAGAAACTCGTTCCGTAATTTCCGCAGCTCTTTCAGGTCTTGTTTTCTTTTCGGGATAGATTCTGCAATACCCTTAACGTTTGCGATAGCAGGCAATAAGTAAAACTGAATAAGCAGGAATAAGGGAACGCTGAAAAGGACGCACTTCAAGATCAGTTTCTCTCTCTTTCCCCATCTTATATTCGCTTTCACATAGTTAAGCCACTGCATTCACTTGACCTAATGACTGTCTGAAAGATTGCCGCCTTGATCATGTTCCTGGCTCTGCCCCTGCTGCTGGACAGGGGCGGTGTCGGCAGCAGGCTGATTGCTGCTTTCTTCAGGGGCTTGATCGTTTTTAGAAGCAGTGTTGTCTGCCTCGGGAGTTTTTTCAGCCCCGCCGGCTGAAGTTGCCGGGGGCTGACCAATTGCATCCAGTTTACTCTGGGCGTCTTTGAGCAGCGGAGAATCAGGGAAATTCATAACGACTTTCTGAAAAGCATCCTTTGCTTTTTCCCACTCTTTCATCTGTTCGTAGCACCTTCCCAGTTCCATGAACACACTGTCTCGCAAAAGATAGTCCTGATAATCGTCAACTACTTTCTTGAAAGCCCCAGCAGCTTCCTTGAAATCATCCTTAGCCTCATAGGCGTAACCGATGGAAGTGAGTGCCTGTGCATTGTATGCTCCCTTTGATTTATATTTTTCAAGGTATTCCTTGTAAATAAGAATGGCCTTGTCGTACTCCTCCTGCTGGTAGTAAGCCTCGGCTTTGAGAAAGAGAGCATCTTCCGCACCTGGCTGGGAAGGGTAGAGCTGCAAAAGTTGATCCAGACTGCTTATGGCTGCTGCATACTTTTCCTTTTTATCCTTAAAGCTCTTCTGGCTTTCGAGGGGATTGCCTGCCGCAGATTCTCCCTCCACTTTCGCATAGTAATTCAGCCGCGCTTCCGATAAAAGCCTGGAGGAATTTTTAAAATCAGACTCTTTTTTATAGCGGAACCCCCAAACGGCTGCAACTACGACCCCAATCCCGATAACTCCAAAAACAATAAGATTGGCATTTTTCTTAACCCAGTCAGTAGCCGTCTTCATGAATGAGGTAACTTCATCATCTTGGGCCAAAAACTGTTTTCGTGTTAACTTCTTCTTAATCTGCATCTTTGTTGCTCTCCATCGTTAATGCCTAAGATCAAACTTCTCTATCGCAGCAAGTATACCTGATCTTCAACCTGAGCTTTTCATTCATTTCACAGATCCGTTACTTACGTGCTCCTTGAGTCTCGATGTCCTGACCCTCAATCCCTGGGGCCTCTCCCCTTTTCAACCACAATGCCAGAAGAACACTCTCCCATAAGGCTCTCTTAAAAGAGGGCTATGCAAGGCAATGATCCACGATCCGTTGCGAATTGGCAAAGGCTGCATCAATCTCCTCCCCGACCATACCGGCACCCGATCCGATTTTGCGGGCCGTATCCCGGTCGATCAGATCCGAAGGATCATGGGAATCGGTATTGATAACCAGCCGTGCACCCAGTTTCCGGCTGATGCTGGCAACATGACCATTGGTAAGGGAATGCCCTTTCCTTGCCGAGATTTCCAGACAGATCGACCGCTCTGCGGCCAAGGCTACCTCCTCCTCACTGATCAGGCCAGGATGGGCCAATATGTCGATATCTGCCTGCAAAGCAGCAAGATTCGTTCCAGGTGCCACAGGCTCCGCCAGTGTTTCTCCATGCACAACCACCAGCCTGGCGCCGAGTTTTCTGGCCTCTTTTACCAGACCCATGATGTCCTGGGGAGGAACATGCGTAATTTCAACCCCCGGGATAGCGACAATACCATGGGAGCCGGAGTAACGGGCACAGGCAGTAATGATCCTTGGTATGACATAATCAAAAGTGGACTGATCAATATGATCCGTGATACCTAAGGCTCTGCACCCCCTCACTTTGGCACGCCTCATTAATTCGGCAGGGATAAGAACACCATCACTGAATAAAGAATGGGTATGAAGATCAATCATGAGGGTTTTCGACCTTTTCTCGTCTTTTTGTTTTATTCACTTGATTAGCCTGGATAGAGTTTGGCTTGCTATCTACCTAAAACCTTTATTGTTTTAGCACAGGTTACGGGAAAAGTCAAATGAAAGCCAGCACTTCAAAGTAATTCATTCTGGTAGCTATCTGCATATAATCGAAAATTTTTGACTTTTTAAGGAAAAATAAAGTATAGTATTGTGAAGAGGAAAAGAAGTGCCATGCTTGAAAAGCCCGGATTCAAGCGACAAATACCAGGGGGGACGGTTTAGATCTATCTGTAAATTCATTGACAGTATTAACCAAAGCTGCCGATCGAAGAGATCACGAGGTTGGTAAAAGATCATTGAAGAGAGCAGAATATTTTTCCAAAAGATCAAGGCAGAAGTGGCCGAAATCAAATCAGAAGGTCGATGAAATCAAACCGGCAACCTGGCGATCCAAGCGTAGGCAGGCGGTATAGCACTATGCGTTTTACCACTCTCTCTTCTGGGATTGCCCCTTTTGTTCTTTTCTGTCGCCAAGTCCAAATCTCTTGGATACAGCAGTTTATTTTTTTTCAAAGAAGTCCTTAGCAAGAGGCAGAAAATTGCTCACGATCCAAGATTCCTTATTTCAATTCTATCAGTAGAGGTGTCAATACCGTGCTGCTGTACAATGCTGCACAGATGTCCATGCCCTGCCGCTCAGGCAGGGCTTCTGTATATCCGCAGAGGGAAAACGGGGGGGAGCCTTCGAGTTTGAACTTCCAAAGGAGGTGGTTGCGTAATTGGATTACTTTTGTTAAGGAATTAAACCGGAGAAATTGGTGGCACGAAATAAGCTTGAAAAATCCAGCTCCCCAAAAAGAGGCTCTTTTTCCTGTCGTCAGGTATCTTTTCTGTCAATACTCTATGAATGACTCCATTTGACACCGCTCCAGGCAGTAAATTGTGATCAGGTTTTTGAGAGATGCTTTTTCTGGTTCATCGATCAATCTCCAACCATCCTTACCATCATAATTTATTATCATGTTTACCATCATGAGTTCTACCATCATGAGAATTTTTAAGGTCAACGAGTTATAATAATTCTTACTTTTAAGGAGTAGTGCAGTTATGATTCAGCGAAGAAGATGGCATGTTTTTTTCTTTCACCTGATGATCACCGTTGCGATCCTGGCAGGCACAGCCTCGGCCGGAATGAAGCATATTGCCCCGAATGTCGTAACAGATTTCAGCAAAGAGGCTTCTTATCCGCGCATTGCCGAAACAACCTTTGTCCATCCCCTGGCCTCAGTGATCGGTAATGCTACGCTGGAAGGACATATTATGATCTCTCCTGCCGCTTCGGTAAGGGCAGATGAGGGTCAGCCCATTTTCGTGGGTGAGGGTGCCAATATTCAAGATGGCGTAATTCTCCACGGACTCGAGACCGAGGAGCTGTCAGAGCACGGCGAGTGGGAATTCGTCCATGGACGACAATTCACCGCTGCCGGTCAAAGGGTGAGTGACGGCACGGGCTACAGCGTGTATGTCGGAGAGCGGGTCTCTTTGGCGCACCAGGCCCAGGTCCATGGTCCAGCCTATATCGGCCATGACACCTTCA
>JBFMGO010000027.1:0-40806 GCA_040752695.1 bacterium | reverse complement strand
TCGGCATGCAGACTCTCATCTTCAATGCCAGGGTCGGCCACAACAGCGTGATCGAGCCAGGCTGCACCATTGTCGGCGTGGAGATCCCGGACAACGTATACGTCCCGGCAGGCAGCACCGTTACTTCGCCTGCGGATGTTGCCGCAAAAGCCTTCCCGATCTATCCGGGCTATACATATGAACACACCAATGAGGCTGTCGTCCATGTCAATGAAGCTCTGGCCGCAGGGTATCTGGCGCAGGGCGGAACAATGGCCCACATTGCCCCGAACGTAATAACGGATTTCAGCAGGGAGGCTTCTTATCCGCACATTGACGAAACTAGTTATGTTCATCCTTTGGCCTCAGTGATCGGCAATGCCACGCTGGAAGGACATATTATGATCTCTCCTGCCGCTTCGGTGCGGGGTGACGAGGGTCAGCCCATTTATGTGGGTGAGGGTGCCAATATTCAAGATGGCGTCGTTCTCCACGGACTCGAGACCGAGGAGCTGTCAGAGCACGGCGAGTGGGAATTCGTCCATGGACGGCAATTCACCGCTGCCGGTCAAAGGGTGAGTGACGGCACGGGCTACAGCGTGTATGTCGGAGAGCGGGTCTCTTTGGCGCACCAGGCCCAGGTCCATGGTCCAGCCTATATCGGCCATGACACCTTCATCGGCATGCAGACTCTCATCTTCAATGCCAGGGTCGGCCACAACAGCGTGATCGAGCCAGGCTGCACCATTGTCGGCGTGGAGATCCCGGACAACGTATACGTCCCGGCAGGCAGCACCGTTACTTCACCTGCGGATGTTGCCGCCAAGGCAAAGCCGATTTACTCCGGGTATACCTACGAACACACCAATGAGGCTGTCGTCCATGTCAACGAGGCACTGGCCGAAGGCTACCTGTGGATGACCTGCGGGGGAGATATGAACGAAGATGGAAAGATCACTCCTGCGGATGCTCTTATCGTCTTCCGGTGCTTCCTTGGAAAGGGTGAATGTTCTATTTGCTGTGATGTAAATCGGGATGGTCAGGTTACTCCTGCGGATGCCCTGTGCCTGTTCCGGAATTATTTAGGCATGCAATCCTGTCTGGATCTCGATTAGGAATAGTAGGAATGGTTTGTATCTTCTCACATAAAGACCGGTCTTCATGATGGCAGGGATTACCTGTTCTCATGACGGATCCTTTGTGTCAGATGTAATCTTGACCCGGCCATGAGGATCAACTCATGGCCGGTTTTTTTGTGTGTTGCCGAATTCAGCTCACACAATCTCCTCGGCTACTGGGTATATCACATCGGTTCTCAGGTCTTCGGCTGCAAAATATAACGCTTCTCGAACTGCCTCATGAGTTAAGCGTGGGTGGAATTCGATGATCTGATCGATTGTTTTTCCGTAGGCCATTTCCTCCAGGATAGATTCAACAGTGATATCTGTTCCTGCAACAATAGAATATGACACTTCAGTTCGTACGGCTTCGGATGCAAAAAATAAAGCCTCTTGAATCCTTCCACGGGACAGGCGCGGGTGGATCTTGAGGATTTGCTCGATCGTTTCGCCACCAGCCAGCTTCTCTAAAATAAAGCTTAGGGTAACAGGTGTCTTCTCAGCAGCTTTCTTCGTCTCTATTGATTCTGATACAATTAACTCTTTTGGCACCTTTATGCTCCTCCTAATTCAGGTTGCTCGGTAAGATCACATTTCTCAGACAGGATGAAAATGATTATCAACCTGGAGTTACAATAGATCAGGCCAGAATTCCTTTGTTATTATCACCTCCCTGGTTTTTGCATGTCTCAACGACCTCTTATTGAGACGATCAAGATTACCTGAATGGCGCATGAACCTCTTCTCACTAGAACCTTATGTTCGTACAGAAATTTCACAAAGGGCTATCTTCACAACCACGCTTATAAGATGTTCGCTCATATTGATAAAGCAACACACCTATTGTAAAAGTCATCGAATCCCGTCATTCCCGCGAAGGCGGGAAGGACAAAGAGCGGATATGATGGCTCCTGTATATAGGATCGAAGATGTTTGTCCCTCGTAATAGCATTTTTAATACCATAAGGAGGGAATGTTATCCTAACCGTATGATAAGATGAGATTAATTTTAACTCTGACCAAGAGAAAGTCTGTTCTATTAACCCTCTGCTTAAACATGTTTGTTTCAGCCGCGTATGTCGTCAGTTCCAAAAATGGAACAACCCCCCGGATGCCTGGTCTTATCATATCCAACTATCTGAATACAAAGATTCTCCATAGGGAAGAACCTTATATTGCTAACATACGTCAAGAAGGTTTTCGAGTTTTTGTGCTTTCGCTGGCTTTGCAGATGATCACGACATTTGCGAAGAATCTCCTGGTTGGATTCTAACCATGAAGATTGCAAAGGGGGGATGCTAATCGTTATGCAGCTTCCAGACTACCCGGTCCTTTGTTATAGTCTGAATGAAAATGCCCCCTTTCCTTAGCATTTCAGGGAAAGGGGGCAGGCAAATAATCATCAGCCGCAAGGCAAACAAATGATCATTAATCCAGTGTCGCCTTGATCGTCAGGTCAAGAGCCCTGGCCATCTGCGGCTCAAGGCTGGAACGCCGCTCTGTCCGTAAGACTTGAATGATGCCGGATACCGGGATAAAGCGGTCCGGATGGTCCAGGATTTGGCTCATGACTGCCTCAGGCACACTTTGCAGAATGTAGCTCTGATAATTTTCTCCCCGGAAAGCAGGTGAAGTAGCCACCATTTCCAGGATATTTTCCCAGGAGTGATAAATCAAGCTGCCGGAAATTTTCAGAAGAGGGTCTACATCCTCAAGGACAGTCATAGAGTTGACCAACAGCCGGGGCAGCCCTCCAAGAGGATTCTGCTGCCCGCCGTTCAAGTCATTGGTATTTGTAGCGTTGAGATCGTCGATTTGAATAATCAGCCCAGGAGTGTCTTTCAGTAAATCCGCAGTATCGGAGTACTTACCCCGGGTTAGATTACTCAGTTCATACAATTCCTTGTTATCGATAGACCCATCCGGCAGGAACTTCTGGTACACAAATATTCCGCCGGTAGGTCGTGTGGTGTTATTGTCATAGTAAATAAATCCTTCAGCCTTAAGATTTGCCCCTCCTTCCCCATCCGATGCCCGGCCGTTTATTTCCAGTTGCCAGACGATAATGCTGCTTGTTCCGTCATCGTTCTTCTGGATCTTTCCGGACAGAAAGCAGGAGAAAGCAATACCGGGTGATTGTCTTACATCGGTGAGCAGGTCATTGAACGGGTCAATCTCTTCCAGGAGAAAATACCCGTTCCCGTTTCCCTGTACGGTCAAGGACAGAGAGAATCGGATCCGGCCCTGTACATCAAGCCAGATTTTCCCCTGCTTATGCAGCAGGTAATTACCCTCATCGGAATAAAGCTGAATACGGGATACTTTGACCGGCTGGCAATCATACGCAGCCCAGTTTGGATCATCAATCTCTACACCGGAGACTGTTCCGGAAAAGCCCTGATCGGAAGAAGCCATTAAAAGGTCATAAATCTCAGGCGAGGCGGACTGGACATTGAGTAAAAGATAAGGACCTCTCTGGCTGTTTAACCTCCCTGCTGCCAGGCTGGAGGAGGTTTCCATCAGAATGGCCCCGTCCGGCCCGAATTGCGGATCATAATAAATCCTTCCATTTCCCTCAAAAAAGGTTTCAACCAGGCTTATCTCGATGACCGTAATGTTCGAGTGCGCGCGGTCAACCTGGCCAATGATCTTAACGGAAAACCAGACTCCTGAGTCTCCCTGCAGTTTTTCCAGAATCCTGGCGAATTTCTCCATCCCCTTGAGGATGAACGGTGCAGGGGTCGCGTTCTGGTTTCTGGCCTCAACCCTGAATGAAACCTGCCCTTCCACCCAGGCGATATCACCTATCAATGTTTGCACAGGGCTATCTTGTTGTATGTTCAAAATTTGAATAGCATCGACTTGCACCTGTGGAAGGAAATTGCCCATATCGGCAGAGGAGAAGAGCGGTTCTCCCTCCACCATGACCGGAACACTCAGGTTCGGGTCTTCCTGGAGTTGAAGGTAAAGATCATGATCGACTTCGGCTACACCCAAAAGTTCGAACTCTTTGGTTCCGGGAAATTCATCCGTGGAGAGCGGGCCGGGCACTCCCTCTACTGCCAGAACGATCTGCCCGCTGCTCTGGTTCTGGCCAGGGCGATAGGAAACTCTCCCTGTTTCACGAAAGGTATCCAGTTGCAGATTGATTTCCTTTGCTTCTCCCTCGCCCACGAACACATCGTTCAGGGTCTTGACCACGATCCCCCGGTAGATAAAGGTCAAAGTCATGCTCTTTTCCGTGGGAACGCGGGGAATCAGATAGTTGCCCTGGCCATTGGTGGTTACTCCGTTTTCAAATCCCGAGACAAAGATGGTTACACCCGCAATCGGCTGGTGGCCGATATCGGTAACCTGCCCGTATATCCGCGCTACCTGCTGCCTGCTGACAACCTCTACCTCACCGGAGGCGGTCATCTCCCCGGAACTGGTTGTTACCGTGGCCACAACGCTCCCTTTGCCAAGACCATAGGCCCGGAAGAGTCCAGGAATGAGCGATGACATGGTGCCTACAGTCTCGCCCCCTCCTTCGGTCTCGACCGACCAGGTGACCTCATCGGCAGGAACCACATACAGGGCACCCTTTTCGTCATCGACCCAAAAAGCGTGGTACAAGAAACGTGCGTCCTGAGACAGGAGCAGGGAGGCTGGCTTGACGACCAGTCGAAGTCCTTCTTTATCCAATGGAAGTTCCGCTCCCCGGCGGGGCACGATAAGAGGAACGATGACTCTGGCAAAGCGGGGATGGTTCGACTGTGACGGATCGAGAAGCAGGGGAATACCCTTTTCAGAGCTGTTATAGGGTATGCGGTTAAACCGGAACCTGCCGCTGGAATCCGTTGTGACCTCTGTTCCGTCCGGGAGTGTCACTCTGCACCCGATGAGCGCAACATAGTCTGAAGGGGCCTGATCAGGGCTGTCCAGAACCACCAGTCCCTCTTCCGTCGTTGTATCCGTAAGGTTATAGAGCTTGTACAATGCCTGGCCGGATGTTGCCGCTGCGGGGCCAAAAACATAGGCCGAGTATCCTGACTCATCTAAAGAGCCGTTGTCCTCAAGTCCCGTAGATTGAGATTCTCCACCTCCTCCGTTGCATCCCCACATGGTTAACAATGACAAGGTGATCGTACATAGAGCAGCGAACAGGAGCATTCTCTTGTGCATCAGTATCTCCCCCCATAAAAGCGAATGTGTGATTATCAATATGATTCAAAAAACAATAGCTGCTTACACTGGTGATCAGGCACAGGCGATTACACTTTTTCCATTTTATCCCCTTTCACATACGCTTAGTTCGAGTTAATTTGGTCAATTTTTTGGCTGATTCATCTTTGTGATCCATCCGTAATACTCCTTACCTTAGGCTTTTGTGCAAATATAATGCCGAAGCAGGCCAAAAAGGGTAATGCACGCGTGCACACCGATTCAGCCGGAATATCTGAAAGGTACTTTGGCCTTATTGTTACAGAAACGAAGCACGGTGCGACAAACAGAGTGAAACATGATACTATGGATAGGCTGAAAAGAAAGGTATAACCTTGTAAAAAAAATAAACAGTTATTCTGATAAGTAAAAGAACAGAACAGTCTGTTTAAACATTGAACTTCATAAAAGAGCAGTCTCCAGACCATCTGGTTTTACTACTTCATACTTCTTAATCTTTCGCCATAGTGTTGTTCTGCTGATGTTTAACTTGAGAGCTGCCTGAGTCATATTCCATTGACAATTCTCCAGAACATCGATGAGAGCCGATCGTTCTATGTCCGCCATTAAATCCTGCACTGATGAGGAAGCACTCTCTCCCTCCAGATCATGAATTTCCGCAGGGAGGTCCCTCACTTTAATTTCCGGGTCCCGGCAGCGGATTACCGCATATTCGATGGTATTTTCCAATTGACGGATATTTCCCGGCCAATCATCTTTCCATAAGATGTTCAGGGCCTTTTGAGAGATGCCGTTGATTTGCTTTCCGATTTTCTTATTCATCTTCTTTATGAAGTGATTTACCAAAAGAGGAATATCCTCTTTCCTCTCCCGCAAAGGGGGGACAATGACCGGTACCACGTTCAGGCGGTAGAAAAGATCCTCCCGAAAAGTGCCCCGGGCCACAGCTTCTTTTAAATTTTTATTGGTAGCAGCAATAATCCGGACATTGATTTTGATCCTCTTATTCCCTCCCACCCGCACAATCTCCCGCTCCTGCACGACACGGAGCAATTTAACCTGCTCATTCAAGCTGACATCACCTATCTCGTCAAGAAAAATAGTTCCTCCGTCCGCCAGCTCAAAACGGCCGGGCTTATCCGAAACAGCGCCTGTAAAAGCACCCTTTACATGCCCAAAGAGCTCGCTTTCCAAGAGCTGCTCGGACAATACCGAACAGGTCACCTCAATAAACGGATGATCCCGGCGAAGGCTCTGATAGTGGATAGCCTGAGCGATTAACTCCTTCCCTGTTCCGCTTTCACCCTGCACCAGAACGGTACTGTTATTTTGAGATACTACTTTTATCAATTCATAGATTTCCTGCATTTTCCTACTCTTACCGATAATATTTCCGAACTGGTATGTTTCTTCGGTTGTTTTTGACTGTCTTTCCTGCCAGTCCCGCACCTGTTCTTCCAGCTTCTTTCTCTCCGAAATGTCCCTGCCGATTCCCATAATCTGAATGATTTCTCCCTTTTTTCCCAGCAAAGGGGCCTCGTTAATTTCCAGGAAAAGCCGCTTTCCGTCACGAGCCAAAAACTCGGTCCAATACGGCTCGACCTTTTCCCCCTTCGCGCACCAGCGGCCGGGTGATTCCAGAAAACCCTGGTTGATCGGGTTCGAGCTGAGAAAGAGCTCATAGGGAAGGTTTTTAAATTCTTCGGGAGAATACCCTAAAATATCCTGGACAGCATGGCTGATAAAGGTTGTTTTTCCCTGCGGAGTGCGAATAAAAATGAGGTCATTGGTCGTATTGATCAGGGTATTCAATTTATCCCGCTCTTCTTTTATCTTTCGCTCTGCTTCCGCTTTTTCCCGGACGTCACGGGCAATGCCAACGATTTCAAGAACCTGCTTTTTTTCGTCCAGCATGGGCCACCCTGAAAAACTCACCGGTATGGATTCACCCGCTTTCGTTATCAGGTCACAGGAGGTATCCTCGATCATTCCTTTTTGAGCTTCTGTGTTCAGATCCACCTCTCTCAAAGAGCAATTCTTTTCTAAAAGAAAATGAAACGGCTTGCCGAGCAATTCTTCTCTTTCGTACCCTAATACTTTCAAGGTAGCCTGATTGACAAAGGTAATATGCTGATCAGGAGAAATGATAATTAAAAGGTCATTGATGGTATCAATAATCGTATGGAAATAGTTTTTCGAGATCAAGGTACGCTGCAGGTTTTCAGTCATGGTATTGAAGGCTTGTGATAAGGTAATGAGTTCTCGGTGAGACTGGATCGCTGCCCTGGTATTGAGATCCCCGGCAGAAAGCCGGTGAGTAGCCTGAATAAGCCCTTCGAGAGGGGCGGTTATCCCTTTGCTGATAAGAAATCCAAATGATACGAGCAGTATCATCCCGATCAGGCTGGCTGCCAGCAAATAGGAAACAATCTTTTTCAGGCTCTGCTCTTTTGCCTCCAGACTGGCTACCAGCATGAGAGTTCCTACGGTCTCCCCCTGAAAATTTTGGAAAGGAAAAGAAATAACATAATATTGGGTATCGAAGATAAAGATACGCTCGACTGATTGCGGTGATTCCAGATGAGCCTGAAGAACCTTTTTTCGAATCTCCGGGGGGATCGAGAATGGCTCACCTGCCCTGGCAGGGATGGTGCTGAAAATAGCCTGATCGCCTCTAAAAATCATGATATCCAGGTTAGGAGGATGATGGATTTTCCTGAAAAAATGGCTATCCAGAGAACGGATAGCCGATATATAACCAATAGTTTTCTTTTGAGACCCGTAAATAGGGAAAACTATCTTTAAGACCAGGCCGTGAGCCGTTTTATCGAATCCAAAAATCTCCCTGCTCACTTTCCCTTCTCTGATCAAGCCCTGAAACTCGGTCAGGTTCTCTTCTTCATGCAGGGGAGAAAGAGCTTTCCGGGCCAGCAATTTGCCGTGCAAGTCGAAAAAAGCCACATGATCGAGGCTCAAATCGCTTTTCAATCGCGCTGATTGAGGGGAAGACTCCTCCTGGTCTGTGGATGCCCCCTGGAGGATTCCCGGAAAAAGGGAACCCACCGCGTACTGCAATACCTTCACCGGTTTTCTCACTTCATCGGTTAGAAAGTGGTTCTGAATGAATTGCATCTGGGCAGCCATATTCCTACTGTTGAGCTTATCCAGTTCCTGGTCAACAAGTTGAGTCTGCATACCCATATGAGTCAAAAAAATAGTAAGAAATACCAGGATGAAAGGTATCAGGATGCTTTTTAGGATTTTGTTCGGCTTTTTATCCCGCTTGTCCATCTTATCCCGCTTGCCCGCCTTATGTGTGTTGCCTATCTGGCCTGATTTGTCCGTCTTGCCAATCTTGATCATGTTGTCTATAATGTAGTTCCAGGTCGGCGGGTTCTTTGCCTGCTGTGTGGCCGGCTTTCTCCCTGATTGCGGAACATACGAGGAAACAGAAAAAGAAGGTCAGCAGTGTTCCAAGCGTTCCTCCGAGAATCTTGGCCATTTTCTGATTTCTGACACCAGGCAGGTGATAATTGGGAACAGGTGCCTGGTAAGGGATTACGATTTTATGTGAACGCAGATAAATGCGGTTAAGTGCGAATACTTTCAACCCTTCAGCAGACCTGGAAGCAAATGGAGAAATGACCAGGCTCACCAGGAGTGCCATGCCCAGCAATGCCCAGGCCACTTTCCGGGTTGACCGGGGTGCTGTCTCCTGAGGATCAGGAGGATGGCCCGCTGACAGCGCTTGTATCCCCATTATGAGAAGGACAGTCAGCACTCCTTCTGTAATTCCCACCACGACATGGGGGCCGAGCATGGGACTGATAGTGGCTGAAAACTTCTCGATTCCGCATACGGATAGCATCCCGCACACGGTCAGGCTGGTAATCAGGAGGGTGAGCCAGGCTGAAAGAAATGCACTGATATAATACCCATAGGGCTCGATGACCAGGTTCTTTAATTGAAAGTAGAGATAATAGCCCCCAAAAGTGCTGACAACGACAATAGTCACTAAATTGGGTCCCAGGGCCATGATTCCCCCATCCTGGAATATGAAAACTTGAATAAAATGGGCCAGGGTCATAACCAGCGTGGCCAGGTAAGGTCCCAGGACAATGGAGGCAAAAATACCTCCCATAAAATGGCAGGAAGAGCCGCGGGTAACCTCGAAGTTGGCCATCTCCAGGGCAAAGCAAAAGGCCCCTACGCTGCTGGCCAGCAAAACCTCCGGAGTGTTGATCTGCCTCCAGATTTTTTTCAGGCTGTAAGTCAGAACGCCGGCGCAGGCCAGATCCATGACCAGGCAAAGGCTATCACTATAAAATCCATCCGGTGCATGCACAGCCTCTTCGCACCTCCTCTCCTTCGTCAAAGGGATAATATTTAAGCATATTTTTCTGTATTCTTTATTTCTTTTATTTATTTTATTTTTGAGATATATCGATTGCCATGAATTGATCCATCGCCATAAATTGACCTGTACGTTTTGGCGCCTCTGCGGCGTGCCGCCTTGAAAGATGCCGGATTTTCACTCTCTTTCTTATTCGGCAAAGAACTGCTCGATAATTGGAAGATTCTGCCCTGCTTTTCATCATCGATATCAAAGCGTTTCAAAATTGGAACAGAAACAGTGAACATGTGAAACCCTTGAGACATCTATGAGAATACTGAGACTTAAAGCGCCATGACTGGTATATCTCACTTTTTTATGGAGAGGGCCGCGAATCAAACCTTATTCTTCATTTTCGTTTTCACCCCTGGTATCAATCTTGCTTCATACTCAGGCACAAAGGAGGTTGAGGAATGAGCGCAGAACGTTTATCACCCATTTTTTTCTACTACACATATAGGGGGGTTTTTTAATGGGTCATTGTGGCATGGGTCATCGTGGAATGAAGAGCTGTGGGATAAAAGCAGCCTTAATCGTAATACTCTTGTTCTTCTCATCAGGGTGTAATACTGATAACGTCTCATCGGATAATGATAGTCAGCTTACTTCTCTTGTTCCCGAAGAATCGAATCTTTTTGCAGGAGCTGCCGTCTCGGGCATAGTGGAGCCTGATTTTTCTCGCCCCAGCACCTTGCTGAAAGGGCCAGGGAATCCTGGCCCTGACGGCACGGTTGGCCCTCCAGATAATGTTCCCGGTCCCAATGGGGGATCTCAGGATGGAAGTGATGTCTCTGTCGGCGGCGGCCCCCCCGATGGGCAGACCGGAGCGGGAAATGGCCCTCCGGATGGAACCACAGGCCCTCCGGATGGAACCACAGGATCGCAGGATGGCACTGCAACAGGCCCGCCGGATGGCGTCCCTGGTCCTCCTACAGGCTCACCAGGCCCTCAGAACAGCGGGGCAGGGTCGGGTACTGGCGACGGCGGACCAGGAACAGGCAGGGGTGGTGGTGTCATGAACACGGCCATCACCCAATACCCGGTGGTTATGGTTTTGGAAGGGACCAACTTATATGGAGTTCCGGATTCGGATGGCCGCTTTCAAATTCAGGATTGCCCGGTGGGAGATTATTCGCTGGCATTGTATCTCGACGGACAATTGACAGCCAGAAGACGCATCCGGCTCACCCTGGCCTATGACCTCGATTTGGACCGGATTACCGGCATTGACGAGGATGGTCAGTTAACCTGCACAGGGTTCGATGGATACCGATTCCCCTGGAAAGATGAAGATGGAAATGGAATCAATGACCTCTTCCGTGATGCGGACGGAGACGGAATAAATGACCTAACCGGTCAGTCATACGCCCAAGGCTATGGATGGCAGGATGAAAACACGGATGGAATCAATGATCTTTTCCGTGACGCAGACGGAGACGGAATAAATGACCTGTTTCCCCAGGGCCCGCCCTATGGCTTTACGTTTGGATTTATCGATCAGAATAGCGATGGATTAAATGATTTTTTTCAGGACCGGAACGGAGATGGTGTGAACGATCTCAATGGAGTCGCGTACCTTCATGGATATGGCTGGCTGGATGAAGATGACGATGGCATCAACGATAGATTTACCGATGCCAACGGAGATGGAATCAATGACCTGACAGGCCGAAGGGTTCCCCGGGGATACCGGTTAAAGTTCGTAGACCAAAATGGCGATGGCATCAACGATAATTTCGCCGATGCAGATGGAGATGGAATCTGCGATGCGGGCAAAACCTGCGAAGGAATGCACTATGCCAATGGATCTGGCTGGCAGGATACGAATGGGGACGGTATCAACGATTATTTTACTGACGCCAACGGAGATGGAATCAACGACCTTACCGGAGTCTCTTACTAAAAGTCGGAGTTCCTTGCCAAAACATGGTCGTCGCTTATATTTCAAACCTGGTGATAGTCATTGCCAGCCCTGAAGAGTCTTGTTTTAAGTCACTTGCAGGATAACTTGAACCGTTTTTTTACTGGAGTCGATGCATAATTATGGAATTAGCTAATACGGAGCTGGTTAAACCGCGCAAATCTTGTCTTTCAGTTACTCGCAGGATTTTCTTGGATATTTTGGCTAAAGGGATTTTCGGAGTATTGGCAGGAGTGTTCGTTTACCCTGTAGTCCGATACCTGATCCCGCCCCAGAGGGCCTCCAGGGATTCAGGTGTCATTGAAGTCAATGCAGCCGAAATCGAGATGGGAAAATCCAAAGTTGTCAATTATAAGGAAACTCCAACCATTGTCATCAACACTGCCGAAGGCCTTTTTGCCATGTCGGCAGTGTGCACTCATCTGGGATGCATTGTGCAGTGGGATGAAACCAGCAAGGAAATCGTTTGCCCCTGTCATGGTGCCAAGTATGATCTCAATGGGAATGTGAAATCCGGACCTGCACCAAAACCTCTGACTCTGGTCAGGGCCTCCATGGCCGGAGATAAAATAATCATTGGAGAGGCTTAGTACGGGCCGCGGGAACTAACTACCCAGCCCGTTGGTTTTCCGCCTCCGAACAGCCGAATCAGAGGCATTCCCCAGTGAATCCCCTCGCCCCCTGAAGGGGAGAGGGCTGGGGCGAGGGGATTCACTGCACGGCAAACCGATCGCGTATTGAACGCGATGTGTACTCAGGAGAGGAACGGGTCCACTCCGGGAACCAATTGTGATCGAGACCTGTTAGGCCCTGCGCCCTGCTCGCTTCCAGAGAGAAAGAAGGAAATCGTTTATAAAAGTGCAGTAGGTGTCAGAAGCGAAGTAATGGTCGGCTGAGAAAGAGTTGATGCCACGGTTGAGTAGCTGGGATAGGCCGCCAAATACGACCAGTTAGCCGCAGGGACATTATTTACAACCCATGAGGTCTGTGTCGGAGAAAGATCTGCATAACCGGTTGGCAAGGAAAGCGTAATAGGAAGACCGGTGATCTGGTTAACTAAAATTCTCGGTGGCCAGAGACTGACCCCTACAGTCGGATCATAGAACGCCATGCCCAGGGGAGTGTTGTAGAGCAGCCAGGGATTCCTTCGAAATGGAGACCAGGTCAGACCAGGCTGTCTTGGCAGGACCGTATCCGGAGTAAGACTGGTAACCAAAGGTGTTGGGAGGCCGGTAGCTGTACTTACCGGAGAGAGCACCGGGGACCACAATGGCCACAGAGTATTATAGGGAGGTAAGGCAACCCAATTCTGAGCTCTGGCTCTTGTTCCAAAGGCTGCGAAAAGAGCGCTTATCCCAATAAAGGAAAGAACTAATAAAACTGATGCTTTCATGCCTTTTTTCCTGTTCATGATTTTTCCCCCTTATGTTTTTAGATTTTCTCCACCTGTCTCAAAGGATTTACTATACTTTCTTCCCTCCTTTTTTAATGGTTAATTTATAAGATCTGGTAACTTTCCTTATAAATTTTATTAGCATATCAAGTGCCACCATAAAATTCTTTATTATTCAGATCGTTGATCAAGTACTGGCAGGTAGAGGATCCCTTTTTGTTTCATCTCTGAAACAGTACGGACAGGAAGATCGTTTGCCCCAGTCACGGTGCAAAGTATGACCTCAGTGGGAATGTAAATTCCAAATCTGCGCCAAAATTCCCGACCTTGGTCAGGGTTCCCACGGCATCCATAAGGGAGAGAGAGTTGAAACGGCACTCTCACTGCGTTTGACTTTAGCGAAAGGACCGCTAAGCTGAGGAGATGGAAATAAATTTGAGGAGGGATTATTTTTAATCAACGATGATTCCAGGATGTGAGAGCCATTAAAAATGATTTAATTTTTACTATATTTTTGCATTTTTTATTAAGTGCTTGAAATGCAGATAGTTTCACAATGACAAAAAGTGCAAAAGTATAGGTAAGAATAGTTGTAGGGAAGAATGTATCCATAGCTTCTTTTCTCCTTGGGAAAGGTTTATAAGAAGTTCGGATACTTCTTCCCTTAACATGTTGTACCCGTCAATTTTTATACCCATATCCAAAAGTGCTCCATTCCAAAAGTGCAAAAGCATAGTATTATAATTAATTTATTAAATAATGTCAAGTATTAAATTATTTTTTCTAATTTTAATTATTTTACTTAATAACTATGCCAGGCATCAGACCCTTACGATACAGCTCCTTCGATACAGCTATTAGGGTAACGTTGATCATTCCGGTCCGGGAATCCGGTCCGGGAATTCAAGTGGCGCAGGGATAAATTTTCCGACAAACGTTTTGATGGGGGTAAGGATGAAACAACAGGGTGGCAAGATGACAACAATAACCGAGTATCATGGTGGCAAAGAGGTATCTATCGCTTCGCATAAGGACAGAGTGTAAAGTGCGGTGTCCGTGACACCGCACTTTACACAATCCGTCCCTCAACTTAACACGTGTTTGCGCTCGCCCTCCCTTTACCTTCTCAGAGCGAAAGGAGAAAAACATCTCAAATGAGTGCCGTGGGTGTCATCAACGAGACAATCGTCGGCTGAGGAAAAGCTGGTGCCGCGGATGAGTAGTTGGGATAGGCTGTCATATATGCCCAGTTGGCTGCCGGTACATTGCTCGCAAGCCAGGAGGCCGTAGTTGGAGGAAGATCGGCATAACCGGCTGGCAGCGTGAGAACGATAGGAAGGCCGGTGATCTGATTGACTAAAATCCTCGGTGGCCATAGATCGATCCCTACGGCAGGATCGTAATAAGCAAGACCCATGGGAGTGTTGTAAAGCAGCCAGGGATATCTCAGGACCGGATCCCACGTCAGGCCAGGCTGTACCGGTAAAATTGTATTCGGAGAAAGACTGGTGACTAAGGGTTCAGGAAGGCCGGTAGAGGCACTTATCGGAGAAAGTGCCGGAGACCACAACGGCCACAGAGTATTGTAGGGAGGCAAAGCAGTCCAGTTTTGAGCTTTGGTTCTTTTCGATCTGACGATAAAAAAAGTATTTGCTCCAATAAAAAGAACGAGTAATAAAGATAATACATTTATGTCGCTTTTTTTATTCATTTTTTCCCCCCTCATTTTCACCGTTTTCCTCCCTGCGCTCTTATCTTGTTCTCTCCCCAAGCCTATAAAAAGATTACCCATTCTTACTTTAACCTCCCTCATTTTATGGAATTGATTCTGAAAAAAACAGTAATACTTCCCCAGCCAATCTGATACGCATATTAGGTGCCACGAAAGATCTGCCACGAAAGATCTGCCATTAAGTACCTGTCTCAAAAGAAAATCCTCTACGTATAATCCCTTCGAATCCTTCCATATCCTCTCTGAAAGGGAGAGCAGTCAGTCATTAATCCAATGCTCCCCTGGCATCTCATTCCATCCTATTTTTCCAAAGGCATCCATCAGTCCTCAAATTAAAAATAAATCGCTCCTAAACTTTATGATTGCAATAAGATAAGACCGTGATTATAATATTTGACATAACCTATGAACAAGAATATATCCCTTATCTTTTTTTATTATTTTACAAAAGTCCGGCCTCTGTTTACGGAGAGCACTTCGGGAGAAGATGGCGACTGAAATTTTACTCTGTCTGATTGTAATACTTCTGGTCGTCTTGATTTTCCTGTTCCTTATGTTCATGAAAGGCAGCAGATTTGCATTTGACGATGTAGAGTCTGCGATGTCACGGGCCTGGATGAAACTCGGGATTGACGATAAGGTGGGTATGCTCACTATTTATGCGCAGGATATTCGAAATAATTACAAATCTCTGGAGCAGATGCTCCGGGTATCTACGGAAAGGGCATCTTTGGGAGAACTCGGGTTAGAGACGATTCTCGCGGATCAGCTCCCCCCGGATATGTTCGGCATCCGGAAAAAAATTCTCGATGGCAAGATACCCGATGCCTATATTCGATCGACGGTAGGGATTATTTGCATTGATTCAAAATTCCCTCTTGATAATTACCGTAAGATGCTTGAAACTGATAATGCACAGGAAAAAGAATCCTTTAAAAAGCAGTTCGTTAAGGATGCGCAGGGTCATATAAGGAAAATACTGGATGATTATGTTTGCCCTGAAAAAGGTTCTGCCGAATTTGCTTTCGCTTATATTCCATCGGAGGGAGTCTATTATTTTCTGGTAAATGAGAATTACGAGTCGCTTCGCGATTATGCGAAAAAAGGGGTCCAGGTTGTTTCTCCCCTGACCATTTCGCACAAGATTGAATTGATCAAGGCCGGAGTTCACGCCAGAAAGCTGTCCGAGGAGACGGAGAAAGTAAAGGAGAACCTTTGGAAGATTTCACGGGGGTTTCGGGAAATTGATGAAAAGTGGCGGGTATTCTACGAGACGCACCTGAGAAATGCCGGAAGAAAGGCAGAGGAATTGGATGCTGCCTATCAAAAGCTCAGGGAGGAATTTGACCGGATTTCCCGGCTGTCACAAGGAGAGGAGCCATAAAACCGCAAAACGGGCTTTATCAGATAAAATTCGGTGAGCACCTTATCGAATATTCAATCAAAAGAAGAAATCGCACGACTGTCGGTATCCTCATCGACCCGGTAAAGGGTGTTGTTATTTCCGCCCATCCTGACCTGGATGCAGGTGAATTAAGAGAAATTGTACTCAAGCGTGCCGGATGGATTATTGATAAGCAAAACCAACTGAGAAATAAAATCAGTCTGAAAGTTCCCAAAAAATTCGTTGAGGGGGAATGTTTCTGGTACCTGGGAAATCAATACCCCTTATACATCCAAAAGAGTGACCCCTGCCAATCCTTTGGGCTTCTGCCCAGGATTGATTTTCAGGCAGATGCATTCTGGATCTTCCTTCCGGGAAGAACAGACGAGGAGGAGCGGATTTCACTTATCCGGTCGGCCTTTCTCCGCTGGTATTTTGCCAAGGCCGAGGAAATTATTTTAGAAAAAATCAATATACGTAAAAAAGATGTTATGGTTAATCCGCACACGATCCGGGTTCGCCATCAAAAATGCTGCTGGGGTAGCTGCACCGGGAAAAATGCCCTTCATTTCAATTGGAGGCTCATCCTGTCTCCCCTGCCAGTTATCGATTACGTAGTTGTCCATGAACTTTGCCACTTGAGAGTAAAAAACCATTCTCCGCAGTTCTGGAGCCTTGTCCGTTCAATCGTTCCGGATTACCAGGACCGGAAAGCATGGCTTCGCCAAAATAGCATTTATCTGGATATATAACCTATCCCGCTCGTTCCCATCGCGTTTTCCCTGCGTTTTTCCTTAGGCGCTTCCTTTTGTATTTTTACCCTTTTCTTCGACTCTCCTTCATTGGATTGGACGATTTCGCCCTGCACCTTTCCTTTACATTATGTATTGCTCCTACCTTTCTATCACCATCTCCCGTCAAGCCGCATAAATAAAAGAGAAATTCCTATACGGTCGGGTTATTGTCGTATGGTGCCTTGTTTTTATTTCTGTTAACCGATCAGGTATTGGGGAAATGGATTGTGCAAAAGAAGGATCATAAAAAAGGGGCAGCGGGAAAGACTTCACAAAAGGTTTTTAAGGAGAGCGGCTCTCCTTAAAAATACCTGATTTCGATAATAGGATCCAATGAAAAAACGTTTTTTATTTTTTGAAATCTGGCTGTTGCTTTCCCTGTGCTCTTTGTCCTGGGCCGAAAATCTGGGGAGAATCACCTTGCCGCAGGCTATTGATCTGGCCCTTGAGAAAAACTATACCCTGAAGTCCCTGCAGGCTCAACTAGACAGCGCCAGGGCGAAGGTTCAGGTTTCAAGGTCGGGCTACTTTCCCAAAATCGCAGCCACAGGGGGCATCCAAAAGACAAAGGTTCTCTCTGATACTCAAAAATCAGTCACCTTCAGCAACGGGGACCGGACCATGACCATGTCCATGGACGAAGATCGGGATGTTAATCAGGGGACCATCAGTTTCACTCTTTCCCAAAATATTTTCGACTTTGGAAGGCGATATTACGCTCTGCAAAAGAGCAAAAGCGGCCTTCAGGCAACAGAGGAAAATCTGGCCGAGACCAGGAACGGGGTAATTTTCGGGGTGGAAAAAACTTTCTATGGATATTTTCAATCTGTAAATCTTCTGAATGTGGCCAGGGAATCGGTCCGTCAATTCGAGCTTCAGTTACAGCAGGCCAAGGCCAGAAACGAGACCGGCCTCGTTCCTCTCATTGATGTGACCACTGCCCGGATGAACCTGGCCACGGCAAGAAGCAGGTTGCAGCAGGCCCAGTCTGATGTCACCCTGGCTAAAGCAGCATTGGCTCATGCCATTGGCCTTGATTTTGACGATGAGTATGAACCTGTTGAAGCGGTCAAAGCTTCAAAGCCGGTTCCGCCGCTGGAGGAGCTTTTGCGGCTTTTGACCAGTCATAACCCGGCCATCCGCCAGGCTCAAGAGAGTGTGCGCTTTGCCGAACTCGCCTTAAAGGCCGCAGAAGGCGAGTACTGGCCCACTGTCTCCGGGCATATGGACTATATGGCGCAAGGAGATGATTTTCCTTTTGAGAGAAAATTCATCCTGGGGCTCCAGATAGATATCCCCTTGTTTACCGGAGGGGCGACATACTACCGGGTAAAAGATGCACTGGTGAATATCCGGCAAAGCCAGGCGATTCTGGAGCAGGTTACCAGGGACGCCCAATTGGCAGTAGTGGAGGATTTCACCAACTATGAGAAAACGCTCTCTCAGATGGACTCGCTCAAAGAAGCGGGTGATGCGGCCGAGGCCAACCTTGAAATGGCGAGCGCCCGTTACCAGGTCGGGCTGGGCGATATTATCGAATGGACCAATGCCAGTCTCAGTTTAATTGTGACCAAAACCGATTACGTGAATGCCAACTATAACCTGCTCATGATCTTTGCAAAACTGAAAAGAGATATTGGCGTAGCTGAGTTATAAGCTGGCACGATACCGATACAGGCTCGAGTTGTGAAAAGAACGATAGCGGTGTAGTGGTGTTGTGAAGGGAACGATACCGACATGCTTGAGTTATGAAAAGAAAAACACTGGGGTAGCTGATTTATGATAAGCAGGAAAAGAAAACTCCTCACACTGATCGTGGCACCCTTGATAACTGCCGCTGTGGTCCTTTTCTGGTTTTTCCTGGTGAGAGATAAAAGGCCCGCCTTCAGCTACCAAACAGTCAAGGTAGAGCCGGGTGATATTTCCAGTTATGTTTCAGCTACCGGCACTATTAATCCCGTGGATCTGGTGGATGTGGGAACACAGGTTTCCGGCACCATTATGGAGATCGATGTCGATTACAATTCGAAAGTAAAAAAGGGAGAGATCCTGGCCAGGCTTGATCCAACGCTTTTTCAGGCGCAGGCCGATCAGAGTCTGGCAGCCATCAAAAAGGCGAGGGCCGATTTGAACAGGGCAAGGGTGACATTGAAAAACAATGAGGTACAGTATACGCGGCAAAAAGAATTAGCCAAATTGAAACTGAATTCCCCATCGGATCTGGATAATGCCAGGGCTGTCTACGAGCAGGGCCTGGCCAATGTCAACTCCCTGCAGGCCGGGATCGACCAGTTGGAAGCGCGGCATCAGCAAAATCTTTACAACCTGGACCTTACCAAAATTGTCGCCCCTGTCGATGGGATCGTCATAGCCAGGAACATTTCCGCAGGACAGACAGTGGTGGCCAGTCTTCAGTCCCCTACCCTGTTTAAGATTGCCCGGGATTTGACCAAAATGCAGATCAATACGGACGTGGCCGAATCCGACATCGGACGGGTCAGGGAAGGGGCTTTGGCGGAGTTTACCGTTTATGCTTTTCCTGAAAAGAAGTTTTCCGGCACAGTGGCCCAGGTCCGGCTCAATCCGGTGATAGTGTCCAATGTGGTCAATTACAATGCCCTGATCGATGTGGACAACAGTGAACTTTTACTGAAGCCCGGTATGACTGCCACCGTATCGATCTTGGCTGAAGAAAAAAAGAATATCCTGAAAATCCCCTATAAGGCGCTTCGTTTTATCATGCCGAACCAGGAGGAAAAACAGCGCATAATGCTCAAAAACCTCAAGCCCGGAGAAGGGATCGTCTGGCTGCTCACCACAGATCACCAGAACCGCCAGATCGTACAACCGGTGATTATCAAAACCGGCATCGGCGGCGATGAGTATATCGAAGTGCATGAAGGTTTACAGGCAGGGGATGCGGTCGTTATTGCAAGCATTTCGAAGGAGGATGAAGGTTTTTGATCGAATTGGTTCAAATAATGAAAAGTTATGCATATGGCGAACATACCTTGCAGGTGCTCAAGGGAATAAATTTGCATATTCCTGCGGGTACATTCTTATCGATTATGGGGCCTTCGGGTTCGGGCAAAAGCACCCTGCTCAATATCCTGGGGTGCCTGGAGCGGCCTGATTCGGGGGAATACTACCTGGACGGCGTCCTGATCAATGCCATTCCGCCTGTGGAATGGGCGCATATACGGAATGAAAAGATCGGCTTCGTTTTCCAGCAATTCAACCTCCTTCAGAATGCGACCCTGCTGGAAAACGTGAATCTGCCGGCCCTGTACAGAAGGGGTAAAGGAAACTTCAGGAAAGCCGCCAGACACCGGGCTCTTAAACTGCTCCATAGTGTTGGCCTGCACGGGTTCGAGGATTATATTCCATCCAAGATTTCAGGCGGACAGCAACAGAGAGTAGCCATTGCCAGAGCACTTTTGAATGACCCGGTCATTCTTCTGGCGGATGAGCCTACCGGCAATCTGGATATCAAAGCCAGCCTGGAGATCATGAATGTTTTCCAGAGACTCAATGGCCAGGGAAAAACCATAATCATGGTCACCCATGACCCGGATATTGCAGAGCATGCATCCAGGGCAATTACTATCGTCGATGGCCGTATTGCCAAAGACCGGTTTGTGGAGCATCCCAAAATTGCCGCCCTGGAGCTGGAACCTGCACAAGGCTGAACCTCAGGGAAAGCTCGGGGGAAACCAAAAGCAAAAGGAAAACCGTAAAGAAAAATTCGGTGGATAGCCAGGGGAAAAGGGAAGGGAAATGACCGCCAGGGATCTTTTCTATATGTCTTACCGGAATCTCACCAGAAATAAGGTCCGCTCCGGTCTGACCATGCTTGGGATCATCATCGGTGTGGCCTCGGTGATCGGTATGGTAGCGGTCACTCAGGGCACCCGGACCATCGTTCAGGAACAAATCAGCAATCTGGGTGCCAATATGATCGTTATCTTCCCCAGACAGCTTTTGTTCGGCGGCGTAAGGACCGAGTCAGCGCCTTCTCTGACCCTGGAGGATGCCGAAGCCATCCGCAGACAGGTCCCCTTCGTGACCTTCGTCAGCCCCTTTATCTCGGTCGGGTTTCAGGCGGTTTACACCAACCGGAACAGGTTGAGTGTAATCACCGGTATAACGCCGGACTTCCAGTACATCCGCAACTGGAGCGTTGCAAAGGGCCATTTTTTTTCCGAAAAAGATGTCCGGCTGGCTGCCAATGTCTGCCTTCTTGGCAACACCGTGGTGGACCAGCTCTTCGGCCTGGAAGATCCGATCGGAAAGACTATTCTTTTAAAGCATGTGCCATTTCAGGTCATTGGCATCATGACACCCAAGGGGCAGACCGCTTTCGGCCAGGACCAGGATGACATGATTCTGGCTCCCGTGACTACCGTTATGCGCAAACTGGCCGGAGTGACCCATATCAGCCTGATTTTCGTTTCAGTCACCAATCCCCAGATCGCTGACCTGGTCATCGAGCAGATTAACGCTTTGCTGCGCCAGAGAGGCAGACTGAGCCCCAGCCAGGAAGACAGCTTTCAGATCAAGAATGTCACAGAAATCATCGAAGTTGCCAGCAAGACTGCCCAGGTATTTTCCATCCTACTGGCCCTGGTTGCCTCAATCTCCCTTATCGTGGGCGGGATCGGAATCATGAATATCATGCTGGTTTCAGTCACCGAAAGAACCAAGGAGATCGGAATCCGCATGGCTATTGGAGCTACGCCGGGCGATATCTTAAGGCAGTTCCTGGTCGAGTCCATGTCCATGAGCCTGCTCGGTGGAATCATCGGCATTGGCATCGGCATGCTGGCTACGGCCACCTTGAGCTACCTCCTTCACTTTACAACCAGAGTGTCGATGCTCTATGTGGCCATATCGTTCATTTTTTCCGGTCTGGTGGGTATTCTTTTCGGCATGTACCCCGCCTACAAGGCATCCCGCCTGCGGCCCGTGGAGGCACTGAGACACGAGTAGTAAGGGGGAGCCGCTCTAATCACTGCCCTCCCCTTCTGGCCATGATGCGGTAAATGCGGTTTGACCGCTTGACTACGTACCTGTGATCACCTGCGGGGTTATATTTTCTCGGATTGGGAAGAACAGCGGCCAATCTCGCTGCCTCATGGGGAGTAAGCCGGGATGCGGATTTTCCATAGTAGTGCCGTGCGGCAGCTTCAACGCCGAATATCCCTTCTCCCCACTCGATAACATTAAGGTAGAGCTCCAATATCCGCCTCTTGGTGAGTGCCTTTTCCATACGCCAGGTAATGACCGCTTCCCTTATCTTTCTGAAAGGATTTTTAGCTGGAGAGAGATACAGGTTCTTGGCCAGTTGCTGACTGATGGTGCTGCCGCCGAGCTTGAATTCACCGGCCTTGAGATCCTTTTCTATAGCTTTTTGGATGGCATCGTAATCGAAGCCCTCGTGAATCCAGAACTTATCGTCCTCGGCGATAATGACTGCCCTGACAAGATAATCCGATATCCGGGAAAGAGGCACCCACCGCTGACTGACCCTGCACTGTTTGCCTTTTTCTTTCCATTCCCGTTCCCGGTAGGCCATAAATGCAGTCTTTTGGGGGTTCTCTTTGACTAGTCTCGAAACATTCGGCGTGAAAAATAAATAGACGAAAGCCGCAAGGAAAAGGAGAGTTAATCCAAAAGCCAACCGACGAAACAAGCGACTGCCTTTTTTGACCGCCAATTTTCTTTTCACACCAAACCCTCTCTCCTTCGAACTCTTTCCTTTTACGCCGTTCATAATATTATACTTTTGCATTTTTCATCAAGCAATTAAAATATAAATTGATGCCATCTTTTCCATCCGTCATTCTGACCTGTCCCCACAATCTTTAAGCGGGGAGCTTAGTACAGCGAGACTTTCAAACCGCAACAAAAGCCATTGCCCTTTTTATCTTACTTGAGAGAACACATATTGAAAAGTTACTCTATCTCTGATAATCTAGCTTTTAGGAAAGTGAAAGTAACAATTTTACCAGCTCAAAGAGATAGACTTATATTTTATTCATCTGACCACGAGAAAAAATATATCTATTGAAGATATCGAATTGGCAAAAAGGGAAGCGCGAAAGACGAATGAAACGCAAAATGAGACACAGGAGGCTGGGGATCAGGGGAAAGACACTGTCCCCTAACCCCTGAAAGAGAAAGAGATAGTGGCCATGCAATTTACCGATCCCCGCTCTGATTATGCTTTTAAAAGGATTTTTGGCAACAACCGGGCTCATGACATTCTGATCTCCTTTCTTGATGCGGTCATGGGGTTGGAGGGAGAGCGAAGAATCAAGTCAGTGGTCATCCTGAACCCATACGAGGCACCCAAGATCAAGGAACTCAAGCACAGCTTCCTGGATGTCAAGTGCACGGATCACCGGGAGGTTCATTATGTTGTCGAGATGCAGGTGGAGTATGTCAAGGGGCTGATCAAGAGGATCGTCTATAATTCCTCAAAGGCTTACGTCAACCAGATCGAACGGGGTGTAGACTATCCAAAGTTCAATCAGGTCATCTCGATCAATATCCTTGACTTTGCCATGTTCGAGCACCCCGCCGATATCGGGTATTTATCCCATCACCTGGTCAAGGAGTCTGCGACCAATCAGTGCTATCTTGAAGAGATTAGCTACTACTTTATCGAACTGCCCAAGTTTACCAGGACAGAGCATGAACTTACCAATGACCTCGATCGATGGGTATTCTTCCTGAAAAATGCAGGTAGGCTCGATTATATCCCTGCAAGCCTTCAGGTCGAGGTGTTCGAAAAGGCCTTTGATATAGCCAATAGATCGAACCTGAGCAGGGAGGAATGGGAATTGTACGACCAGAGCATGGTCTCCATCCAGGACCAGCGGGGAGTAGCCGAAGCTGCACTGGAAAAGGGAGAAAGGATCGGCCTGGAAAAGGGCCTGACTCAGGGAGAAAAAATCGGCCTGGAAAAGGGCTTGACTGAAGGAAAGCGAATTGGCCTGGCCGAGGGTGAGAGGGTCGGCCTGGAAAAAGGCATAGCCGAGGGTGAACGGAAAGGGAGGCTTGAGACTGCCAGAAAGCTTCTCAAAGCAAGGGTTGATCCGAAAATTATCAGTGATTCTACCGGCATATCCGAAGAAGAGCTTGAAAACGAACAAATAGAATGATGAAATAGAAAAAGTGGTGAGGACAGCCGCACCAGGCGACTGTCCCCGCCGTCAAGTGTGCAAGGGTCTCAAGCTCGCTCGAAGCTCTCGGCGGGCTTCAGGCGAGACTGCTAGCGACCGCACCGAAAGCCAACGGCGTAGCTCCAACGCGACGGCGCGTCGCTCGCACGGATCGCAAACATCCCGGCCCCCGTCCCGTCGCCCCAGTAGCCGCCGCGGAGCAGCGCCGCAGGGAGTTTCGGCACCCAGCCCCGGCCACCATCATTGGTATAGGCCGTACCATCAATATTCCACGTACCGTCATCTCCATAACGAGGCCGACAGGCTGTCGCTGAATAATAATCACTCGTGGTCATATTCGTTCCTGTTCCATACTGCCCCCCAAGTCAGCCACCCACTCCCACAGATTGCCGGCCATGCCGACCACACCATACCGTGAGACATCCTGATCAGCCACGCTGGACCAGTCGCTGCCATTGGTTATCCCGCTCCCGGAACTTCTGGCAGTGCCAAGGGCCGCAGCCTGCCACTCGGCATTAGGCAGCATCTTCTTGCCTGCATTGACCGCAGCCTGCTGAGCCACAAACCAGGTCATGCCGCTTGAACCCCTGCCTTTCTGGGAAAAAGCCATCCAGTAGGGCGGTACATCGGCATTGGCGCTTGTCTGCATATCCGCACTGTCATCCTTCCAGGTTGTCCCGCTATAGCCTGCACAGACATCGATAATCCGGCAGGCGTACTTATCCACCCAGAAGGCTCCCACCTTGACCTGGATGTCATCCTGGTTGCACCGTGCGGCCATCATCTCAGGGTTGTAGCGGTTATTGGCATGCGTTCCAGGGGGAAGCCGGTCCAGCGGTATCTTTTACGCATTCGCTGCCGGATACTTTTCAACTGACCAGCCGAGTTATTGACAAGAGAGGCAGGTTTCCAAGGGAGGGTATATATTGAAAAATTACTCTATCTCTGATAATCTAGCTTTTAGGAAGGTGAAAGTAACAATTTTGCCAGTTAAAAAGGATAGACCTATTTTTATTCATCTGACCACGAGAAAAAAGTACATCTATCCTTATGTGGGAGAACGTCAATGAAATCTCTGTCAATAGATTTACCGGATAGCCTGGCTGAGGCCGTTGAGAGTTATGTAAAAGCCGGTTTGTTTCGTTCAGAAATGGATGTTTTGCTGGCTGCAATCTCTGAATTCGTCCGGCGTAATAAAATAGACCTGATGGAGCGTTTTGCCCATGAAGATATCGAATGGGCAAGAAGGGAAGCGCGAAAGACAAATGAAACGCAAAATGAGACGCAAAATGAGATGCGGAAAGCAAAATGAGAATAGCCGCTTGCGATGCTGGTCCGATCATCCACCTGCATGAGGCAGGGGTTTTGTCTTTGCTTGAAAATGTGGGTGAAATTGTTTTACCACAAAGAGTATCAATAGAAGTTCGTGCCGTTACAGATCTTGCTGATCATTGGCCAGAATGGCTTCGGGTAATCCAGCTTTCCCTATCCGAATTGAGAGAGGCTGAAAATTGGGCAAAGGCAGGAGACCTCCACGCAGGAGAAGCCGATGCCTTTGTTTTGGCAAGGATGCAAAAAGCTGACTGGCTGCTGACAGATGATTCATCTGCACGATTATTTGCTTCTTTGTTTGGTTTAGAAGTGCACGGTTCTCTGGGTGTTGTACTGTGGAATGCTGCCAGGGGACACCTGTCAAAACGGGAAGCTGAACAGGCACTGACTAATCTTAAAAAATCCTCCTTATGGCTTTCCGTAAAAGTCTTTAAAGAGGCACAAGAGGCGCTTATGGGTATGTATAAGTAACTTCGGTTTAGATCCAGTCTTTGGGCAACCTGTTCGTTATTGCTTTCTTCAGCGCAAACAAGAATAATTTTCACTCGATGTGTCAAACACTGCGGGCTACTTTGCCGCCGTTCTATATGTTCCAAAACCGCTCTCTGTCTAGCGGTGAGTTCGATTTGAACTGGTTGGGGACTAGGAGGCTGTCCGAGAACAGGGATTTTTCAACCTTAGCTACAACATGCGGTATCCAAACATGGTCTTGAACACCATATATTGTATATAAAAAATCAAAACTTCATTCTCGGACAGGCTCCTAGATTATGCAATCTCTTGCATACTATTTAATTAAAAATTTCCACTAGGAGCCTGTCGGATAGGTCGCCAAATGCGGTATAAACGGCTATACTGGATACCCATTTTACAAGGGGTTCCAGGGATTTATCCGATATATTCTCTTTCCTGTTAAGAATTCTCTCCCCTCATCAGTCTAAAGACAGCAACCAGTACTAAAACGACATTTTTCTTAAGCTATTTTCCTGAGAGGAGCTTGACTGGTGGAGATCTCCTCCTGCTGCGTGCCTTTTCTCACGATCTTGGGAAACCACTTAACTCATGGTCTTGGAACAAGCATCTTTGTCGCACTGGCACCTAAATGATGATCACAATTTTTAATCATTAATGATAATTACACTATTTAATCATCAGGTTCGGACAACCTGCGGCTTATTTTTCTGCAAAGCCAATAATGATAGTAAAGCCAACAATGATAGTAAAGCCAACAATGATAGTAAAGCCCTCAACAATGATGCAAAATGCAACTTATTGTATTTAATGACAGAGCGTTGAGAAGGGACAGGTATTTAAAGCTTACAAACAGAATTAGTTCGAGCTCAGTTCAACAGTGCTCAGTTCAACAGTGTCTGATGTGAAATTGAGAAGTCAGTAGTCAGCAATATCTTTTCTATAACTCGATCTGGTGAGCAGCAAACGTTAAGATACGATAAGAAGTGCATGCAAGAATTATACACATTATATCTATACTTTTATTAAATATTAACTAATTATTATTAATTATATATTTAATTAATTAAATATATAATTAAATATATAAGAATATTTCATAGTATGAAAAAGATTGCAAGATTTATCCTCTGCCCTATGAAGAATCTGCTCATTGTCGGCTATAAAGGGCAATAACAACCGCTCGCATTATTCCCGCGGCCTTTCCTATGTTTTCCCGGGCCATGCGGCAAGGATTATATCAGTAATAGTGAAATAAATCGCATAAACATAAACAAAATTAGATAAAAGAGTAGTACATAAAAAAGGCAAAATTCCGATTTAAGAAGAGCAACTGAAATTGCAAAGAAAAATGTAAAGATATCCGTTTATAGCGATGAAACAAGGAGATGCAGTGAATATGGTTTTAAACAGGGCACGATCAGGATACCACTGCCAGGATCGAAGTGCTCCCTTCGGACGGCCTCCTATTTTAGCAGGTTATATGTATGAGCCTGACGATGCTTATCGGGCTAGGGACAATAACCGCCTTATGACTATCCGTCTGGAAACCAATCGAGCCTGTAATCTGCGATGCCGATACTGCTATGCCGAGCGTGAGGAAACCCTTGAGAATGAGTTGAGCTTTGAGACCTGGATCGACATAGTCAGGCAGGCTAAAGAACTGGGCGTGAATTCAGTGGTGGTCACCGGAGGGGGAGAACCTACCCTTCATCCCCGCTTTCGGGATTTGGTCTCATACATTCATTCCCTGGGCATCATCCCTGTGATTTTCACCAATACCGTAACCATGAGCAGAGAATTAGCCGAATTCCTCTATGAAAAAAATGTCTCGGTAATGGGCAAGCTGGACTCTCTGCGGCCTTCGATCCAGGACTTTTTAACAGGACGGCCCGGAACCTTTCGTAAGATTCAAAAAGGGTTAAGTCACCTTATTCAGGCAGGTTTCACTCACGTGGAGGACCCGCACCTGCTCAGGATGGGCATATCGTTCGTGAGTAACAGGCTGAATGGAGGAGAAATTGAGGAAATATGGCACCTGTGCCGCCAGAGAAATATTTTCCCGAATATCGAGGTGCTGACACCAACCGGAAGGGAGAAACTGCACTATCAGATCCTCTCTCCTGAGGAGATAAGGGGCTATAAGCTTAAGCTGCTGAAGATTGATCATGATTGCTATGGGTATGACTGGCTCCCCTACACTCCCCTGACTGCAAGTGGCTGTCTTCGACTCCTCTACAGCCTGTATGTAACCATAGAGGGAAATATCAGACCATGCGCTTCAGTCAAGTTCGACGAACATCCTGATCTTAAGCATAATGGAGTCTATCCGCACAATATTCGCAGGCGTTCCCTGAGGGAAATCTATGAGGATACCCTGTTTCAGTATGTCAGGAATATCGACCGGTTTCTGGAAGGGAAATGCCGCGGTTGTGAGCACCTGCAGGAGTGCATCGGCTGCCGGGGGTATGCTTACAGCGCAGGCGTGAATGAAGGCAAGGACCCCTGTAGTGCTCTTCGCTCCGGATGCCTCCAGTGCTTTAAGTAGATCCTTTATGTTCGTGAGCCATGAGAGGAATCCATCGAGTGAATGAGGAGGGACAGCTTGAGCGGGATAAGAGAAATTGCTTGAGCGAAATGAGAGAAAATACTTGAGCGGGACGAGAGAAAATACTTGATGAGATGAGAGAAATTGCTTGAGCGGGATGGGAGAAATTGCTTGAGCGAAATTATCAGGAATAAGGAGAACACATTGAAGAAGATTGAGTTGATAACTACTGATGAACTGGAAGCCCGGTTCAAGGAGTGCCTGGAGCAACGCCGGATGCCAGACTATTTCCTCTACCTGGGAGATGCCGGAGTCAAAAGCTGGCTCAATCTCAACAGCTCGCAGGGGTTTCCGGTTTCCACCCGGCTTACGGATCTTCTCAGGCAGAGCATTCCCTCCCTGATCGACTTTTTTCCGGAAGGTTTGAGTCTGGTCAGCATCGGGGTGGGTGGCGGAGACAAAGACAGAATGCTGCTGGAAGCTTTGCAGCAGCGGGGAGTGTCAAGGTACTACGCGGTGGATATCAGTAGCCGGATGATAGATGCTGCCCTCAAGACAGTAGCTGACGTAAAAGTGGAAAAGACCGGGCTGGTAGCCTTTCTCGAAGATCTGCCCCTGGTGAGGCAATACTGGAGCCCTCCGGCACTGGTCTGTCTTTTAGGCAATACCTTCTGCAATTTCGACCCGGACTTCGTTCTGGCTATTATCAGCGGGCAGCTTGAATCCGATGATCTGCTGCTTCTTGATTGCCACCTCTTTCCTGAGCAGGAAAATTTCGAGGGGTCCGGACAAGAACAGGTGGACCGGGTGTACCGCTCGGAACCGAACATGCGCTTTAACATCAATCCTCTTGTCCAGAGGGGATTTGATACGGATAACTGCGTCTTTCTCCTGGAACTGCGGTCCGTTGAAACAGATATCGGGACCGTGTATAGAACTAATAAACAATTGCAAATCCTGAAGAATGCAGCCATATCCTTCGGAAAGGACAAGATTACCCTGACCTCAGGAGATACCATACAGTTAGGGTTCACCTATAAGTACAGCCGGTCGCAGGTTGAAGGCTATATGCAGCGCAATGGTTTTGAACAGTTGAGGCAATTCCAGAGCATCGATGGAGAAAACCTCCTTCTCCTTGCCCGAAAGCGTCCAGGTGAAAAAAACGAGCCTTCGGAAAGAGAATATGAAACAGGATGAGAAGATGGACGTAAAGCAGGATGAAAAGCAGGGCATAAGGCAGGATTTAAAGCTGGATATAAAACAGGATGAAAAGCAGGACGTTTAAGCAGGGTGAAAAGCAGGATTTAAAACTGGATGAGAGTAAAAGCCTTTGGGAAAAAGAGGACATGAAACAGGATATGACAGAGATATTAAGGATGGATGATAACAGCAAGAAACGATATTGGGAAGAAAGATATTGGGAAGAAAGATTCGTAGGGAGGAAAGGTATGGGAGCGGCAATAATAATGGATTTGAAAATGGGAATATGGCGAGAGATGGTATGAGCTTATCATAGTCAGTGCCTGATGGAGCTAAAATCCCTTACGGCTGTGAGCAGTTTGGCAGCCTTACCACGGTTATCCTGCATAGACCGGGCAGGGAGCTTGAGCTGATCAACCATGAAAACTACCTCATGTGGCTATTCGACAGCGTACCGGACATAGCTGGATTCATTAACGAGCATGACCGTTATCGAGAACTTCTGCTTTCCCTCGGAGTCGATGTTCTAGAACTTTCAGACTACGTCACGAAGCATCGCGCATTGATATCAGAGCGGCCCAATCTCACCTATCTGCATGATACTGCGGTCATTTGCCGCAAAGGAGCCATCATTTCATCTATGGCATGGGAGGGGAGGAAGAACGAGCATCTCGTGGTGCGGGAAGCCATGACCAGCCTTGGCATACCGATCTTCATAGAATTTGATGATCCTCATGACGTCTTTGAGGGCTGCCTGCTGCTCTCCCCGGAAACCGTGCTGGTAGTGGAAACAGAACGACACCGCCGGGTATCCATTGAAAAATTTATCCAAAAAGCACTGACGTTTTTCTCTGAGGCGGTCTGGATAGATATTCCCAAAGCCCGGCGATATATGCACCCTGATACCATTTTAATAGGATAAATCCACACCTGGCGATGGCTTATCTGCCAGACTTCAGGGCAACCTATCTCTTTACCAGACAGGGAGTTAAAAAAATGGATTTCGCTCAACACATGGGAGGCCAAGGGCGTTGAAATCATCAATGTGTCTGACTCTGAGCAACAAAGACTGGCCTGCACTTTCGTCCCCCTTCATTGCAGGGCGATTATCCACTATGATACGGCTCTGGACATGAAGACCCAAAAACTGCTTACCAAGAGAGGAATAGAAATCATCACCCTACATCCTGAGGCATTAACCGCCGGAGGCGGCAGTCTGAGATGCCTGACCCTGAGACTTCACAGAGAGTGCCAATGCTCTCAAATTTCCGCTATCTGAGGCCCCTGGAGCTGAAGTTAGACAGACTTATTCTTAAAGGTATCAGCGAAAAGGACAGAGATCCACCGGTCGCCTCATTCCCGCGGCCTGTACTACGTTTTATGCCCCCCTGCCTGTATTTTTTATGACAAAATCCCCAATCAATGGATCTTTTGACAAAGATCTTCAGTAACTACCAAGATTGTTGAGGCTGAAGGCCGCAGGCTTTCAGTCAAAAAGCCTTTCTTGTGGTCGGCGTGCACCGTCTCCTTCTACGGTCTCAATGCCTATAGTCTATCTTCCCGGGTAGTTACGATCTTCAGAAGAAAAGTGCTTTTTGAAACGCAACTCGTTGGTATCAATATTGCCATATTGCAAGAATAAAGCGACGTGATGGGGAATGCTGGATACTGGATGCTGAGTGCTGAATACTGGATGTTAGATGCTTGATGGATTCCGGGTGCTGGTTTTTGGATGCTGGATACTGGATGCTGGAGGTTGGATGTTAAATGCTGGATGTTGTGAAGTATTAGTTGTGGAGTAACAAATGATCATCGATCTCTGATTATTGACCTCCGGCCCTTGACTCCTGACTTCTGATCTCCGACCTCTGACTCCTGGCTCCTGACTTATGATCCCCGGCCCCTGACTTCTGACTCCTGGCTCCTGGCTCCTGTCACTGATCGCTTATGAAAATACAGCATGAAAGGAGGTGCATGCAGCTACCACGAAAGGAAGATGTGAGGGCGTCAGATTCCCAATAGTTCAATTTCCTAAGGTCTTCGTATGGTTTTTGTACGGTTTTTGTATGGTTTTCCTATGGTTTTCATATGGTTTTCATATGGTTTTCGTATGGTTATGGAGGAGGCTTATTATGAATCTATCTGCTAAATCTAAGAACGCGGTCATTTGTTTTCTTTTCCTGTTCGCTTTCACATCAATTTCTCTCGGCACTGCTCATGCTTATTACAGCTACGGCTACGGCGGGCTCTATGGCGGTTATAGCGGACTTTTCGGCGGCGGCTATGGCGGGCTCTATGGCGGTTATAGCGGACTTTTCGGCGGCGGCTACGGCGGGCTCTATGGCGGTTATAGCGGACTTTTCGGCGGCGGCTACGGCGGGCTCTATGGCGGTTATAGCGGACTTTTCGGCGGCGGCTACGGCGGGCTCTATGGCGGTAGCGGACTTTTCGGCGGCGGCTACGGCGGGCTTTTCAGTGGGCTTGGCGGGCTCTATGGCGGTTATAGCAGCGGGCTTGGCGGACTCTATGGCGGCCTGGGACTTTATGGCGGGCTCAGTAGTAGTGGTCTCTATGGGCTCGGCGGCCTCGGTTTAATGTATGGGTTAGCCGAACAGGCAGGTACATGGACGGGGTCCTGGTGGATTACTTTTTCTTCTCCTAATCCCATGACTCTCACCATTGTGCAAGACCCACTGATTACAACTGCCCTTGCGGGTACTGTCCAATTAGCGAATAACGCCATTATCCCAACTTTGGTTGATGTAACCGGGCAGTTATTGAATAACCAGATAATCCTGAGTGGTACCGGTCTTTCCGTAACTGGTACGACGGTTACTGTCCAGATTGTGGGAACACTCTCTTCCGCGACTGCCATGTCCGGTAATTACACGATAACTCAAAGTAAAACCATACTTGAAACCGGAGCCTTCCAGTTAACACTTCCCATTCCGGTTGTGTAACAGGCTCTGGCTGCAATTTTTTATGCTTCTCGTCCATTTCCCTCAGAAACCTTGAGGGGAATGGACGAGAAGGAGAACTCTTAATTGCACGGGTCGGGTAATTGGATACGAAACTGGTTGGAAAACCAGCCGGTCAAGTGCAGGGCAAAATTGCAGAATTTTTCATTGTACATGAAAGATCCGGTACTCATTCAACTTTCAGGTTAATCTGCATCAGATCGTCTGTATTTCCCTGACACATCGCCTCATCTGGTCCAAAGGGGATGGCTTTCACCCCATCGACCTCAAAAATAATCGGCTCTCCAAGCTGCATCCCATCCTTCTCTTTGGTGCCGGGGTCGTCCAGGTAGATATGAAGAACTCCATAATTTCCATTCTCTTTTACGATGGCCTTTCCGCATAGTATGCCGTCAGTGCTATACGCGAGCACCCAGGAGCCCTCATTTGCATTTACGTTGCCGTAAAGGTCGATATTCCAGGGGGTCGGGATCGGGTCCGGGAAGGGGTCCGAATTCGCCGCTTCGGCTACCCCGCTCCCTGCCAGGCAGGAAATCGCTCCCAGGTATGTTTTAAACAGGCACAAAGCATCAGCCGGGGTAACCATGCTATCGAAGTTCACATCAGTGCAATAAGAACAAGGGCCAAGTCCGAGATAACACTGAAAAGCGATCAGGGCGTCTTTTGGAGTAATCTCACTGTCTCTGTTTAGATCACCGTTACAGCTCACTTGAGGGGTTCCCCCCGTGCCGGAGTTAGACGGGTTCGATGGGTCAGACGTGGCGGCTGAGTCGGGATTCCAGCCAGCAAGCCTGGCCATCATCCACCAAAAAGCCCTTCCCTTGAGATCGCAGTTTAAAGATTGCGAATGAGCGCAAGTGCATTCGGAACATTCACCAGGATGAGCATCACACCATTCCTTGGCCCAGTTCCGGGTAACTGATCCATCCTTGTAGTCGCAGTTATCATTGGCATTTTTATCCAGAAAGCAGTTGCCGTCAGGATCATAACTTTCAATGTCAGCAAAATCAAAAAGGACCTTATTGTTTGCCCGGCAAAAATCACGGATCTGCTCATTTCGCGTATTCAGTTTTCCCTTTTTACCAGATCCATCCAGGTGGCCGGTCATATAAACAAAAGTGACCTCAGGGTAATCTTCCTCCAGCTTACTCATGAGATTAAGATAAGTCTTGATATCCTCTTCAGTGGCACTTGATACCTGCCCGCACCAGGACCACATAATGAGATTTCGGTCATTGCCCGGTTGATCCAGAAGTGAACGGGTCTTGCTTGCCCAACTCGTACGGTCTGGATTCCCAAGATCGCCGCTGGGCTCGTAATCATGAAAGGAGAGACCTCCCTGAGCCCCATCTTTGTCGAACCAGTAGAGAGAGCCGATCTCACCCCTCATGCCCCTCATTCCGCTTATAAGCTGACTGCCATGAGAGGTATGTCCATAACTGATTTTGAATTCGGCTTTGGCTTTGTTAATCCACTGTTCCGGAATCCGGCTTATGTTGGTGCAGGTATGATCGATGATTATTCCCCGGGTCGATGCCGCTCCGCAACTCCAGCATCCAATATGAATCAAAGGAATGAAACTAAGGAACATAAAACATAATGTCAAATTTTTTAATCTTCCTGATCTCTGCTGTTGATTCATGTGAGCTTACCTCATGCATTTTAAAGGTTAAATCGATAACATGTGAATATATAATCAATATTATACTATATAAAAATTAATATGTCTAATCTTTATAAGGTTTATTTCACATAAAATAGGCGATCTTTTCGTGAACCACTCAACTTACTGCATGGTAACGAATCGTGAATTATTCAACTTACTACGCGGTAACGAATTTTTTTGTTTTCAACCGAACTATCAGCTAAGAAAAGTATTATAACTCTATAACCCCAATAGCTCGGTGAGGTGGATTGCATGAGGAAGAAAGTCAAAAATATAATAAGCCTTTTATTCGTGTGTATCCTTATTAGCTGTATCAGTTGCTTGGCTGGTGCTGATTCTGCCTTTGCAGACAGAGAATTTCAAACCCAGGAAAAAGAAACCTCGTATGTTCAAGCCAGTACTGAATCAGATACTCCAATCCCGCAGATAACAATGTTAGATTTATTTGAAACGTTTGCTACCTTAAGAGAGGATTTTATTGACATTCTTGACTATTTCAACCCTACGAGAGCTGAGCAGATGGGGCAATATAATGACCTCATAAGGGATGTACTCAAGATGATGGGTCACCTGCCCAGAAAAACATTACCCTGACCGGGAATTTTTCCGAGCCACTATCTCTCCTTCCTAAATAAAAGGGGTAGAGATACGCCGCTTATTGCTGATGGGTCTTTGAATGAGTTCCAGGAAACTCGGGGAACAGCTCTAGACGATATTGCTAAAAATATATTGTTTTCAAATAGATTTAGTGCTATTATAAAAATAGCCCGCTGGTGATGGGGAGAGCACCCCTTCACTGGTGGGCACCAGTCAAAGGAAATAAGGTGGGGAATGGTTCAGCACCTATGATTATGTTTAGCTAAGGTCCCCGCCTATTTTCACTATCTCGTCACTCTTATCCGAATTTGTAGAGGTAATCCGTTCGGCCTTTATCCAGTGGTTTTCAATCATTTCGTCATTCCCGCGAAAGCGGGAATCCGTATCTTCACTTCTGGATTCCCGCTTTCGCGGGAACGACGTTCATGTGGTGAATTTATTACCAACTCAGCTTCCTCTCTTCACCTCTTCACAAACTTGGTTGTGAAGAGGTATCACCTTTATCCATCGGTTTCCAATTGTGTTTGCTCCAGATGCTGTAAATCCCCCAATCCCTTTACAAAAGGGCGGGGAGGAGCGAAAACCGCTGTGAACTAAACAGGAAGCCGCAATCTTCTGATGAGCTCGATTCTCTCTTCTCTGGCCAGTTTTTTCCTGTGCTGAAGCCCGACCTGTGCTGTCTTTGCTTCCTTATATTCATAGGATGGAACAATACGCTTGCCAAGACCGGGGCTGTAGCCGGGTGTATTATTGAACTCTTCAGCAACCAGGAAAATATTTACCATAATGTCGCTGACACCGCCGTGAAACTTGCTGTGTGACTGATTGATATAATCAGCAATGTCCTTCTCATATTTGGAGTTGCCAGGATTATAATAGGAGATGAGCCAGCAAAAGCCCCGAAATTCAAAGTGTGGTGTCAGATAGGGCATACCTTCCAGGTAGGTCTGGCTCCCGTCTGTATTAAAAAGTGACATATAGGTCAGTGTGGCCATTGGATTGGCAGCAATGTTCTGAAAGGTGTGGGTCTCCGTGAAACCAAACTGTCCGGCAGTGTCCTGGTCGTTGATGGGCCGGCCGGTATAAAGCTCAAGGGTGCCAAACCTGGTCTTGTCCCAGAGCTCTCTATCCTGATAGAGCTGCCGTTTGAGTTTAAAAACATCCAACGGAACCTTCCCCGATTTATAAACCTTGTTAACCTCATCATTTATCTTCTGGATATTCTCCGGCTTGGGAAGTATGGTAAATCCTTTGGCGGTCGTGTTAAGATGGAACTCACTGTCACCCCGGCTGGCAAATTTCTTTCCGTATGTTGATATCATGGGGTGATGGTGACCCCCATTGGGAATATTCATATCTTCACTTTCACCCTGAACAAAGGCGATGAGCTTATCAAAGTACCAGATTTTTTCAGCAAGCCACCAATCATAAAATTCATTATCAAATTCCCTGACAGCATATTTGCACCAGGTCCCATCGATCTTCGCTACTACTATTTTCTTCTCATTGACCAGGTCTGTCCGAATGTTTTTCGGAACAAAGTACTTATTGCCATTTTCGTCCGTTTTCCAGTCTACGGAAGCTCCTTCATGCGCTTCCGCATTATTTTTTTTCCACCAATTGGCAGAGAATGGGAATCCCAAACTCAAACCCAACCCCAGTGAAGAAAGTCCAACAGCTTTTAAAAAAGATCGTCTTTTGATTTCTTTTCCGAGCCCCTTTGATCCGTTCATATACTCTCCTTCTCTTTCCGGCCCTTCTCTTTCCGGCCAGATCCTTTTTGCCCTTCTCCTTGAATTACTCTCTATAATAAGAGAATTCGGGTTAAATCTAATTTTCCCTGTAAATAGAGAATCCCTTTTTTTGCTGCCGCATATTTTGAAGGTTAAAAACTGTGCGCATGGAAATGAAAGACTGTGCGTATGGAAAGAAAAAATTGAGCGTTATGGAAAGAGAAACATTGATTCTGAAATAAGCGCTGATTGTTTGCCATCGGTTATTAATTGTTCATTATTGGCTCTGTATTACCCACTACCGGCTATTGAGCACCGATCTTTGTGGCAAATCTTTCCAATTGCTTGACATACTTCCCGCAGCCGGTTTATTATTATATTATCATAAGGTAATCAAGGCGATCACCGCCTGATATCCGAAGGATCCGACACGTAACACCCGGGGAGATTCATTCCTGGAAGGTTTATTACTCAAAATCTCTCCATACTCGCCCAGCCGCAGAACCGGTACTGAGGTTCCCCCCACAAAGTGCCTCATTATGATTGGTCGGGAGATTAATCATGGACATGAAAGAAGAGAAGGGAATCAAAGCACAACCAGAAGATGTCCGATCCGGTAATATTGAAGAAATTCTACGGGAGAGGGATCGGCTCGAGCAGATACTCCGCGAACGATTTGAAAAAGAAGTAGTCATTCTTTTTACCGATATCTGCGGTTATACCAGGCATACCGATATTCACGGCGACGTAAGCGGGTTGACCCTGATCCAGCGGCACAACCAGATTGTCCTGCCCATTATTGAAAAGCACAGGGGAATGGTCGTCAAGACCATCGGCGATGCGGTCATGGCCTCTTTCTCAAACTCCCTGGATGCGGTCAAGGCAGCGGTGGATATCCAAAAAGGGCTGCACGAATATAACTGCACTGTGGAGGAAAGTGACCGGATCCACGTCAAGATCGGGATCAACATCGGTCAGGCACTGGTGGACCAGGCGGATATTCATGGGGATGTGGTCAATGTAGCCTCACGCATTCAGACCCAGGCAGGGCCTGACCAGATACTGGTTTCAAGCAGGATTTACGAGCAGGTCCGGGGAATCGAGCATATCCTCTGCCGATCCTGCGGAGCGGCCAGAGTCAAGGGCAAGGCCGAGCCCCTGGAACTTTACCGCGTGGTCTGGCGGGACGAGGACATTATCCTGGGTCCGGAGCCGAGGGTCCGGGCTTTCGGTGGAGGGGCACTGTCTTCATCCAGTGAAGACGGGAAACAGCGAGTCTTCATGGCCCAGGGTGCCCCTGTGGCGCAGGGAGCTTCTGTGGCAGCGGTGAGACTTATTCAGCTTGAGGTTGCCCGCCATGAAGCGCATCTTAAAATAAGTATCAACGAGCGCATGTCCGGTGAGGAGAGCACCTTATGCAACTACGAGGAAGTTCCGGTCTCCATGGACTGGATCAAAACCAGGTGCCACGAGATGGTCGAGACCCTGAACAAGGTCAGCCGCCAGGGTCGCTTCAGCCTGGAGGTTTTGCTCAAGCTGCGGGCAATGGGCCGGGTTTTTTACAATGAGCTTTTAACCCCTTCAGTCAAAGCAAAGCTTCGTGAGACGAAGGCCGAATACCTGTGCCTGAACATCGATGATCAACTGGTCCAGGTCCCCTGGGAACTGCTCTACGACGGCCAGGAATTCCTCTGCCAGAGATTTAATATGGGCCGCTTGGTGAAAACCAGGCAGGCTGTACAGGGGATTAAAACCCGTGTCCTGGCTAAGCCATTGCGGATTCTGATTATAGCCGACCCTTCGGGTGATCTCAAGGATGCCTACCGGGAGGGCGTCCAGATCCAGGAACACCTGGCCCATTACGGAAATTTCATCAATGCAGCCCTGCGCTCCCAGAACATTACCCCTGCATATATCAAGGAAAAATTGAGGTACTTCGACCTGGTCCACTTTGCAGGCCATGCCGATTACAGTCAGGAAAACCCTGAGAAAGGTGGTTGGCGTCTCACCAAAGGGACGCTTACTGCCCAGGATGTTATCCGGATGGGCGGATCATCAACCATGCCCAGTCTCATCTTTTCAAATGCCTGCCAGTCAGCCCGAACCGAAGAGTGGGTTTTAAAGGAACACTTCCAGGATGAGATTTACGGTTTGGCCCATGCCTTTTTGCTGAGCGGAGTAAAGCACTATGTGGGCACCTTCTGGGAAATTCTGGATGAGCCTGGCAGTCAGTTTGCCATGGAGTTTTACAAATACCTCCTGTCCGGACTGACAACTGGTGAGGCTGTAAGGGAGGCCAGGCTATCACTGATCAGAAGATATGGTGAGGAAACAGTCGTCTGGGCAAGCTATCTGCTGTACGGGGACCCTACATCCAATTACCTCAACCAGATACAGGCTGCCGAAGCTGGCAAAGAGACACGGCAGCAGGATACAGGCAGGGTGAACATTCCGGACACTCTGGACACCTCCGCACCATGTGCATCATGGGAAAGGGCACGAGCAGGAACAGGGGCAGAGTCAGGCACTGATACAGGCCAGGGTCCGGGAGGAGCAGGGGCAGGAAAAAGAGTGCCAGATGATGCTGCGGGGCCAGGTTGTGAGCCTTTTGACAATACCGCTTCCTCATCCCATGCCTCCATGGTGCGTCAGTGGGCGTTGGCTGCTGCCGGAGGCAGTCTTTTCCTTCTGCTTCTTGTCCTTTTCATCGTCAGATTTCAACACAATGCAGGTCCCATCCTTCCCAATCAGCCATTTTCTCAAGGCCAGGGGCCGGGGGCAGTCCTCTCACAGCCGTCAGGAGATGCTGTAAGGAGTGCTGGACTCGATTCAGACTTTCAAAAGAGCATGCAGATCATTCAACTTCTCTTTGCTTACCAGGACCAGTTAAACAGCAAGCTCAGGGAAAAGGGGTTCTTCACCAGGGAAAAAGAGTCGGACACATGGACCTCTTTGCCTCTCTCCATTGCCATAATCCTGCCCGACTGGGAAAGAATCGATGCTAACACAGCCAGGGTTGTCAAACCCCATTTTGACCTGCTCTTTAAAGAGATGGTCGAAGCATTTACCCGTACCCACACCCTTGGTCTGTCCATCCTGGAAAGGGCGCGGCTGGCTGCTATTGTTCAGGAGCTCGAGATCGGAACCCTCTCCACTGATGCACTCAAAGGGGCCGGCGATATCCTCTCGGCCCAGGTCATTCTCTTTCCTGAGCCTGTTTTTTATCCATTCAGTCAGGCCGGGCACATAGGGCAAACCAGGCAGCCCGGCCATGCAGGGCAGCACGCAGAGCAAGCCAGCCAGACCAGCCATGCAGGGCAAGCCAGTCAGGACAGGCAACCAGGGCAGACAGGCCAGACAGGGCAAATCGACCAGACTGGGCAGGCCGCTCAGCGGATAGAGCCGCAGGTAAGCCTTCGCCTGGTGGAAACAAAAAGCACACGGATCATTTCAGCCTTCTCCGGTACCTTCTCTCTGGAGCAGCCGGATTCCCTGAGCAGGGCGGCCTCGGATCTAGTCAACAAAACCATCAAGGTCCTGCAGGATCAGTACCCGCTTCAGGGAAGGGTTGTATCATGCAGCGATCAGTCCGTGGAAATTAACCTTGGTGCCGGGGTCGGCATCTTGAAGGACCAGTCCTTTAAGGTGCTGGATCAAACCAAAAATGAGCTGCCGAAAGGAACCATCCGTATAAAATCCATCTATGAGCATACTGCCCTGGCCGAAGTTCTGGACCGACAAAGTGAATTCAAGGTCGGAGACCGGGTTAAGGCGCTAAACAGTGGACAGTAGTCGTACATGAGCCTATCTCAAAATAGAATTCTATGTTAAAATCCTCCCTCCTCACTTTAGAAAAGCGGAGAGAAGGTATTTTTAGAACAGGCGCATCAGAGAGTGACAGTTGAAGGAGACCAATCTGTCACGTGAGGCAGGGCAAGGTGAATAGCCTTAAAAGGGAATAATGAGGAGGAAGAGTGACGAATGACCGGTACAGGCAGGCGGGGCACGGATGATGCTTTTTACCACCTGATGCTTATTGGCGGGGAGGCGGTTCTTAAATTGCTGGGAGTGAAAGATCCAGCCGGGTATGAGGCTAAGGCCGTTGTGCTGAAAGGAAAAGAGCTTCGTCCAGACATTCTGGCTCTGCCAAGAAGCTCCGGCCAGGAGGCTAAGGAGTGGGTCTACATCGAGTTTCAGGGCTACAGAAGTGAGATGA
>JBFMGO010000026.1:0-57398 GCA_040752695.1 bacterium | reverse complement strand
CTGAGGAGATAATGGACTTACCCCCAAGAGGCTCGGATAAGGAATCTTTAGAGGTGGTCATAGGCTATAACGAATCTGGCATGGTACAGGTAGTGGTGAAGGATCTTATGTCAAAGCAAGAGAAGGAGATCACCACTGATTTCTATTCCAAGAATAGATCGTAATAAAGAAATTTCCTAAAATTCCTATCCCCGCAGCAAGCTGACGGAATATTACGGAATTTTCACGACGGAAATTTCTAATTACATTTTGGGCGCAGCAAGCTGCGGGGTATTGACCCAAAAAGTAATAAAAGGGAATGAAAGAGCTATTTATCCCCATTCTTAGAAAGATCTTATGGAGGAAAAGTTATGAATAGTCGATTTTTGAACACGATAAAGAATTTTTTTACTGATCATAATCATGATGGCTATCATCATGGTTTTTATCCCTCGGTTGTATCAGGAGGAGAAAAATCCAGAAACTTGACTTTGGAAGGAAATTCCCTGGATATTATCCTTCTTGATGTGAGCGGAAGTATGGCTGAAAGGGATTACCCTCCAAGCAGATTAGCAGCAGCCAAAGACGCCTCTTTTGGTTTTTTAAAACAGCTTCAGGATAGCAATCCCAATGCTTGTGTTGGAGTTGTAAGCTTCAGTACCAGAGCCCGGATAGTGCATCAACCTGTGAGACTTAAGGATGATTATGCAAGGATCGGGGATGTAATCGATAATTTGCGGTGTGAAAGCTCTACCAATATAGCAGAAGGGCTTACGATTTCTAAGGCGGTGATCAGTAAATGTAAAGGCGCTTCTGTGCCAAGAGTCTTAATGTTGACAGACGGATATGATAATGAGGGGGGTAATCCTGAGCAAATTGCACAGGAATTGAAAGGCCGGGGGATACAACTGGACATCATAGGAATAGGCGGGTCTCCGGCGGAAGTAAATGAACCCCAGCTTGAGAGAATGGCTTCTGTAGTAGATGGGGAGCTTCACTACTGGTTTATTAGGTCTGTCGGAGATCTTGTCAGGAAATTTGAAGTGCTGGCCTTGAGAGAGGTTAAGTAGTTCGCTCATATCTTGTAAAGAATACATTGCTTTTGAGAAGTCAGGAGTCAGAATTCAAAATCCAGCCAGAAGGGAAGAACCACCTCCTTCTGGCTACTGGCTCCTGAATTCTCTCAAGACTCGTCTGATAGCTATTGAACATGAGCAGAGTAGTCTGTTGCCGATTGGGAAAATATTTATGCAATGTTCAAGTGTTGACAGAAACCATAATAATAGTGATATAATGACTCCTGAGGAGGTCGCTCAGTATCTCCGGAAAAGCCTGAGTTGGGTTTATAAGAACTGGAAGATATTGGGCGGCAGGAAGCTCGGGGGTTCTCTGTTCTTTCCAGGAAAGGAGAAACTCCATGAGCATATATTTTGTCAAAAAGAAAGGGTGGAGGTACGACTTCACCCTCAAAGGGAAACGGTACACAGACGCCTGGTTCAAGACCAAAAAAGAAGTAAAAGAAGCCGAGGCAAAGAGAAAGGAGGAGTTAGCAAACCCAGTAACAGCAGCAGTTGCGCCGACGATCGGCATAACCTTCTTTGAGCTGGTAAACCGGAGACTGGATTATGTCAAAGCCTATCATTCCGCTACGTATTATAAGGATTACAGATACATGGCCCGAAGATGGCTGGAAAAATGGCGTGACCTGAGCTGTGATGAAATCTCTATTGACATGGCCCAGTTTTTTATCCTTAAGCGGGCGAAGGTTTCTGCTTATGCTGCTAATTATGACCTGCGCTGCCTGCGGGCATTGTTCAATTTTGGAATAAAAAGGGGCTGGATTCTTAGTGATCCCACAAAAAGCATTACATTCCTGCCGATTGAGAAGAAGATGAAGTACATCCCATCGAAAGAGGACATCCTGAAAGTTATTCTCGCCGCAGACCCTGACACGCAGGATTATTTATGGACTATCATTGAGACATTAGCAAGAGTGAGCGAGATAAACCGCCTGACATGGAATGAGATAAATTTTGAAGACCGGTATGTTGTGCTTTATACCCGGAAGAAAAAGGGCGGCCACCTGACTCCCCGCAAGGTTCCGATGACCAACAGATTGTATAAGGTGTTGTCCCGAAGATATTCAAAACGGGATAAGACAAAGCCCTGGGTGTTCTGGCATACCTATTGGAGCAGCAAGACTGGCGAGAAGAAAAGCGGGCCTTATTATGACCGGAAGAAAGTTATGAGGGGCCTGTGCAAAAAAACAGGGGTCAAGTATTTCCGGTTTCACGCTTTCCGTCATTTTGGTGCATCTGTTCTGGACCATTGCAAGGCAGGTACTGGATCGATCCAGCGGATTCTCGGCCATGAAAACCGGAGCACTACTGAGATCTATCTTCACAGTATCGGAGAGTCAGAACGTGAGGCGATGGAGATTTTTGAACATGTCTGGGATGGATGTGAAAATGAAAATTCTCACACAGATTCTCACACAGAAAAAAAGTAGGGGTCACAGTGTACCCTGTAACCCCTTGATTTTATTAAAGCCGGCGATGGGATTTGAACCCGCGGCCTGCTGATTACGAATCAGCTGCTCTACCCCTGAGCTACGCCGGCATGAGCTTATCTTATGAATAATGCCTATTCATATTGGTGGTGGTAATGCCCACATGAAGGTATTGATCCCACATGATACCACCCCATATGAATCCTTTATCCCCATATGAGACGAGCGTATTATACATAAGCACAAGAGTCCATGGCAAGAGAAAAAAGCAGCATCCCCGCCGTTATCGATAATATCGAGGCTTTCTTTTGCTCCTTTTATTTTTATTTGCTCCCTTTATTTTTCCTGAATCTCTACTGACCCTATGCTGCTCTCTACCGCCCGGCGGTACTGGGTCTCTAGTGCCCCCATGCTGCTTTCTATTGACCCTTGAGTAATCACTCTATTTTTGCAGGCTTATTCGATATCGGGCTATGATTTCCTCTCTACTCAAAAGGGCTTCCACAGGAACGCCGGTTTCCCGGATGCGGGCCAGCCCGTTTTCTTCCTGCCGATCAATTAAAACGATGGCTTTTTCCACCAAAAGCCCAAAAGCCTTGGCACGTTCAATAGCGGTAATAGTTGACTGGCCGGTGGTAACCACATCATCGACCACTACGGCCCGGTCTCCCGGTCGCAGGTCCCCTTCGATCTCCCGTTGTAAGCCATGTCCTTTTTTTTCTTTGCGCACGATAAAGGTTTTGATGTACTGCCGGTTCGGCTGATTCTGGTAAGCTGCGGACATAACAGCATACGCGATTGGATCTGCGCCGAGAGTCAGCCCGCCAATACCCTGAACTTTGAGATCCTGGATATTTTCGAAAATCAGGCGGCCAATACAGTCCATCCCTTCGGGAATCAGGGTCACTTTCCTGCAATCCAGATAATATGTGCTTGTCTTCCCTGAAGACAAAATAAAAGGCTTTTCCTCATTATAGGTAAAGGCACGCTCAAAAACCAGGTTGAGTAATCTTTCCCTCATTTTTTCATTCACTTGGCTCATAATTGGCTTTCATTCACTTTGCTCATGACCTGTTATTTGTTCTCGTTCACTTCGCTTATGCATGACATGTTTATATGTTACGGCTAAAAAGCCATTTTGGCTTGAAAACAATAAAAATCAGAAAAACTAGAAGAACTCAGGGAATTTGGTGCTCATTTCCTTCAATACAAATTCCTCGATCTCTTTGGCGGTAGCAAAGGACATGGCCTTGTAGGCCAGTTCCGTAGCCTGCTCCAGGCGAACGGAGCGGATAATCTGCTTGATGATCGGGATCGAGGCGGTATTCATGCTGAACTCATCCAGTTCCAGTCCGAGCAGGATCAGGGTTGACAGAGGATCTCCTGCCATTTCTCCGCACATGCCGACGGGGATTCCCTCATTGTGCGCGGCCTCTACGGTCTGCTTGATCAGCCGAAGGACAGCAGGGTGCAGCGGCTCATACAGATAGGCCACATGTTCGTTTCCCCGGTCTATGGCGATGGAATATTGAATGAGATCATTCGTGCCGATGCTGAAAAAATCGGCCTCTTTGGCCAGAAGATCGGCAGTGATTGATGCTGACGGTATTTCGATCATTACGCCGACAGGGATATCTTCATCGAAATAGATCCCTTGTGAGGATAATTCATCCTTGACTTCAGCCAGAATGAGATTTGCCTGCTGCAGTTCTGCAATACCGGAAATCATGGGATACATGATGCGTAATTTCCCATAGGCACTGGCTCGCAGGATAGCCCTCAATTGAAGGCGGAAAAGGTCAGAGTGCTTCAGCGAGAAGCGAATGGCCCGCAAGCCCAGGACAGGGTTTGGTTCATCCGCCACGTGCAGCTTGGATTCGATCTTATCTCCCCCCAGGTCCAGGGTACGGATGGTTGCCTGATGGGGGCTTACCTGCTCGGCCAGTCGCTTGTAGACACGAAAGTGGTCTTCTTCCGTGGGCAGTTTGGGACTGTTCATATAGAAGAACTCGGTTCGGTACAGGCCGATTCCTTCGGCACCTCTGCTCAGCACATGGGGGATTTCATCCAGGAATTCGATATTGGCCATAATTTCAATTTTATATCCATCAAGGGTTTCTGCCGGCTGATCAGTATACTTTAAGAGCTCCTGGATGACATACTTAAATCTCCTCTGTTTTTCCAGGTAGTCACGGAACTCCTCCGGCGTCGGTTTGACGATGACCACCCCATCGGTGCCATCAATGATGACCGGATCCCCTGTCTTAACGAAGGTGCAAATATTCTCAAGGCCCACTACTGCCGGGATTTCCAGGGAACGGGCCATAATGGCTGTATGTGAAGTCCTGGCTCCAAGGTCCGTGGCAAAGCCGATCACTCTTCCCCTGTGCATTTGGGCAGTATCTGCAGGAGATAAATCATGGGCGATCACGATGACATCCTCGTCAAACCCATCGAGGCTCCTCATTTTCTCGCCTACCAGATTGTGCAGGATTCTCTGCCCGACATGTTCGATATCGCTCTTGCGCTCTTTCATGTAAGGGTCTTCAATCTGGTCAAAAATATTGGCAAAGCGAGTTAATACCTTCCGCAGTGCCCATTCGGCATTGACTCTTTCTTCCCTGACTATCTTGATGGCCTCATTGATCAACATTTCATCTTCAAGGATAAGAATATGCACATCCACGATGTGGGCGTGACCCTGATCCCCAAGATCATGGGTGAGTTTTTCCTTCACTTGCAGCAGTTGCTCACGGGATTTCTGCAGGGCTTCTATGAACCGGGCGACTTCTTTATCTACCATCTCAGCCGCGATGGTAAATTTCTCGACTTTAATTTTTCTTCTATCCAGTAAAAAGGCCTTCCCGATGCTGATGCCCGGTGAAACCCCCACTCCTTTAAGCATTAAAAATCGACCTCCATACTTCGACCTCGCTATCAATCAGGTCAATATGCGTTCCTGAGAAAGCAAAAGCTCCTTTTTGCCCTTTACGAAAGCAAAGGTTCCTTTTTGCTTCTTCGAAATGCCGTGCAACCGTTGCATGTAATCAAGATCAGGTTTTTTCCCAAAATTTATTATCGACCAACTCCACCAGTTTACTAAGAAGTTCCTGTGCATCGGAGCCATTCACCTCTACGAGCAATTCGCTCCCCAGGGGAGCGTCCAGAGTCAATATTCCGAGAAGGCTCTTTCCATTTGCCGTAACATTTCCTTTCTGAATTGTTACTTCCGAGGCATATTTATTGGCAATACTGACGATCTGGCTGGCAGCTCGCGCGTGTAGACCTAATTTATTTTTAATTACTACCGTTTGCTTCGGCATATCTTCCCCCGGCCGCTTGATTGACAATATGAGAGTCAAAGAAAGATAGAGAATATATCCTCATTATTAAACGATCTTTAAGAGTCCTAATAATATACAAATGCTCCCAACGATAAGCAGCACTTTGTTTAAAGAAACCTTCTGACGGAAAACCTCTGCAATTACCAGGATTCCAAGCAGAACTCCCAGCTTGCTCAGGATCTTAAGACTTCGTGGTTGCATACCTTCACCTAATTTTATCACAACTGGGATCATCGCTCCAAGAATAATTAACATGAAAGATTTCAGATAAGCACTATATCTAAACAGATCATATTTGCGAATACGCTCAACAACCCTTCTCTCGAGCAGGTAGCCCTGCCGGAAGCCACAAAATCTTACATAGAGGTGAGGAACATTATAGACTAAAAGAAAAACAACCGGCGCACATACCCAACCGGCTAAAGCGAGAGCAGCAGCTAAAACTCCCATAACCGGCCGCCAGGACGCCCAGAAAAACGAGTCGCCCAAGGCTCCCATCGGACCCATCATGGCCTTTTTAAATAACAGGATATCCTCTACACGGATATTTTCTCCCTGCGCACGCCTTTCCTCCATTCTTACAATGGCACCCAGCACAAAAGAGGCCATGTAGGGGTGAGAATTATAGAACTCAAGGTGCCGGTGCGCTGCCATATCCCGCTCCTTCCGATCCGGATAAAGCCTGCGGAGTGCGGGCAGAGCGGAAAAGGCAAAGCCGAGGTTTTGCATCTTCTTGAAGTTCCAGCTTCCCTGGAAGATAAAGGAACGAAGAATAATGCGGAGAAAATCGGACTTCCTCAAACAGATAGCGTTCTGTCTCCCTGTTTCCATATTCACTTTCTCTACTTCCCCTTAAGGGCTTCTGTCATTCCATAAAGCGTCCCCAAAAGGATGCATGGTATACCGAACGCCGCCCATGCAGGAAGGGGAAAAAGAGTGGAGAAAAGAGTGGCCAATAAAAAGCTTAAGGCAAAGAGGCCGTATAAGGCTCTATTGCGAAAGGCATCAAAGATAAAGGCAATTCCTATCATCGGATAGGCAAAGTACAAAAGCTTTAACCCCTGAAAAAGCCCTTGAGGAAGGAAAGGAGCGCTGCTTTTGAGAAGGGGGACCGCGATAAAAAGACTGATCAGGCACAGGCTGAATGAGCGCAGGTAAAACAGCCCGACGCCACTGAAATGAAAGAACCCGATTTTCCGTAACCTTTCATCCAGGACGGCTCTTTGAGCGTGGTCGGAAATCCTGCCGTTTAACTTTCGCACCACGACACTTCCCTTTTGGGCGAGAGCCGAGAAGGGCAGACTAAGTGCAATGGCCAGGCTGATCAGAGCTTCCCGATGACCGGGAAAAGAAGATTCTCCAACCAGGATGCAGATCCCCGTAGCGATAATCGCAGCTAAAGAGCCATCCAGAGGAATCGCACATCCGATAGGCAAAAGGTAGACCACCAAAAGTTCGAGGAATGCGCCGATCACCAGTCCGGTTATCACATCTCCAAAGATCCAGCCGATCAGAGGAGCGGCTACGATCGGCTGCGAAACCATGGTCTGGATCAAAGGCACATCATCTAAATTTATCAATCCGCCGATAAGGCTGATTTTCACGATCTGCTGAAGCACCTTAACCCCTTCCCCCCTGGCTTTTCCCTTTCTCGATGAGATCGAAGGCTCAAAATAGTAAAAAGTGGTGTATCCCGATCCCAGGGTAGTGAGGACTCTCAGTACACGGCGCGGGGATTCCCCGGCCAGTTATTGAATGGGGGGCATTTGTCGAAAATCCCCCTCACCCCCTTTTCAAAAGGGGGGATAAAAACCCTCATCAAGAGAGGGAGGGCGATAGCCGTCCGCACAGATAATGCGGTGTGTACTTTAGCTATGATTGTAATTGGCAATCCGCAGCCGGAAATGGCAGACCCATGTCTCCTGGGGGATTAACGAAAGATCCCAGTGGGGCAGAATAACCGAACTCTGGTAGACCCTCTCGAACCCGCATTCGGAATTGGATGCGGTTTCGATAGGAAATCTCCAGATGGTGGGGCGCTCAGTAAAATCCAAAGATACGATGATACCGAGTGCCTCATCCACTAACTGAATTTGCTCTACATGAGTCAGGATACCGCTGCTGGCCAGTTGCTGGTCATCGAGAACAACGCCGGGAACGCGATAATACCTGTCATCGCTTCGACCAGCCAGGAGATTGATATTAAACTCGACTCCGAATTTACAGTGAACGCTCGATGCCCCCATATTCACCAGTTGGTATTCAAAAGCCAGTTCCGATTTATCTGCCGAAGCCTGTACCAATTTCCTCACGCGAAACGGAATGTGCTCTCCTTGTATCGACAGGGAGCCGTCCCGGGAGAGAATGGCCTTTAAGTGCTCACCGGATGACTGGACCTTCTGCTGGTAGTTGCCCGTGATGAAATCTCCATACTCCTGGTGCTGCAACCGGCTGAATTCCAAAAGGGCCGTATCTGGCGCGAGGAAATGATCGAGCAGGCAGTTTCGAGCATAATGGTCGTAATAAAGCAGCTCAGTCAGGCCAGTGTCTTTGCTGACAGTAATCTCATGGATGCTTTTTACTCCATCCCCATACCCCTCTTCCTGATCGCTCGTGCCCATCAGTGCTCCCTGCAGCAGCTTCTGGTGATAGGTTTCCTTCCTGCGCATCAGGGAATTGATCAGGTTAAAGGCTTTTGGCCGATAATCCAGTTCAGTAATTGCCCCTCCCATATCCACGTCCAGCCAGAAGCTTAAGGTGGGCGTTTTGACCAGGAGCTCTTCCATACCATCGCTATCCATATCTACAGATTGAGAGTCGATCCAGTTCCCCGCCGGATGGAGATTCCGGTCTATAATGTTTTCGGCCTGGATGAGGTGATTGTATACCCCATCCCGCAAATGGGGAAGATACAGTCCGCCGAAAAGGCCGTGCCAGTAGGCATCATTGCACTGTCCTTTCCACAGTTCGTCCTTAGCTTCATCCAGCCATCCTTGAGGTGATTGGAGATCGGTTACTTTGCTCCGGCAATCGTCGATCTGCCTGCTGACCCAGAGCATTTTGCGGTAAAGGTTATTGCTTTCTGAATATTTGCTCAAGAAATTACGCCAAAACCCTCCCTTGACGAAAAGTCTGGCTGCCTGTGAAATTTCTTCAGTATTATTGATCATTTTCTCCAGAGCAATGAATTCCTCGGCAGTCTGGGTCGGGAGTGCCCATTCTTCCATTTCCGAATAGGTGGCAGTGGGTAAATAGACTCTCCCCAGAGGAGGAAATCTGTCGATATACTCACTGAAGGTGACTGTTTCGAGGATATCGTGGTTTTCCTCGATCAGGGTAAAAAACTGGTCCAGCCATCCCTGGTTGTACACCAGATCATAAGTACCAGGCCAGACACCGAATTTTTCGCCATCATCCGCCATTACTCTCAGGTTTCCCTTCCCCTTGCCTGCGCTCAAAAGGTAGTCGATCGTTACCTGCGGTGGTTTGAAAGGGATGGTATATCGCAGATACTTGCTTCCAGGAAAAACTTTCAGCAGTTTTCCCTGCTCTTCAGTGAGATAATATCCCCAAAGACCCTCATCACGCAGCCCTGCACAGCGAAAGTGCAGATCATCTACAGCCAGATACTCGATGCCTGCCTCGTGGATAAATCTCACCAGATGAGGCTCCCATACCCTTTCGGCCAGCCACATGCCTCTGGGGTCCGTATTGAAGCGGTCTTTCAAAAAACCGCTTAATTTCTTGATCTGCCCTACCTTATCTGCATCCGGCAGAATCGGTAAAATAGGCTCATAATAGCCACCACCCAAAAGTTCCACCTGCCCTCGGTGCAGCATTCTGGTCAGGATATCCAGGAGAGGAGAGGATTTTTCAAAAAACCAATTCCAAAGCGTTCCCGAATAGTGAATGCTTATCTTGATGCCGGGATGCTTTTCCAATACCTCCCAAAAGGGCGCATACGCTTTCTGGTAACATCCTTCGAAAACAAAGTCAAAGTTCCCTATCGGCTGATGGTTGTGAATTCCCAAAATAAGATATTGCTTTTTCAAAATTCGGTCTCCATCCAGGTTATGAAGTGCTGCACTCTGACAAGGCTTTATTTTATCTTTGTCCAGTCAATTTCCGGTAAGTGGGGATATCCTGTAAATCAACCTGTTTATCCTGAGGAAGAGCCCGCAGATCCAAATGAATCCCCCTTTTCTGAATCTCTTCCAGGTAGAAAACGTCCTCTTCCCTGATAACGATATTGCTTAAAATCTGTATTTCCCCGGAGTGGATGCAGCCTAAATTCACCTCCGGTATGGAAAAGCCAAGGTCCAGGGACTTTTTGAAATCCTTCAGCCTGGAGAAAAGCAGGATGACCTTTGTATCGGGAAAATCGTGCTGAAGGTATTTCTCCACGGCCAAGGCAATACTGTAGGCCTCCACCCTGAGAGTGGAGGGCGCAGCCATCTTCATGGCTTCCAGGCGAAGCTCGTTTTTTTCAATTTCATCATCGGCCACAATAATTGCTGCAGCCTTGAGATGTTTCACCCAGCCGACGATCACCTGGCCATGAATTAATCTTTCATCAATCCGTACTAACACTATCGGCATAAATATATCTGCACTTTGTCCGAAATGGACTTAAAAGAAGGAAAAAGTCAGTTCACTTTCATGAGGACTACAAGAATCTTACTATTTGGATTTTTTCTCCTCTAATCTCTTGTTCAAAAGATCGCTGGCTATAATAATCTTTTCACGACCATAAAGGTATACCGTCTCTTTTATTTCTTCCAAACAGTGCCCTTCACGGTAGGAAGCAAGCTTGAGAAGCATCGGAAGGTTCACTCCCGTAACGATCTCTATGTGCTTCTTGGACAAAAAGGACAAGCTCAAATTGGAGGGGCTTCCTCCGAACATATCCGTTAAAATCAAGACCCCCGAACCAGAATCCACCTCTTCGATGGCAATCTGAAGATCATGCATCGCCTGATCTACTCCGGTCTGGTTGTTTACCGAGACGGCCCTCACTTTTTGCAGCGGGCCGACAATGAGTTCCGAACTCTTCAGCAGTTCTTCCGCAAGGTTTCCATGAGCGACGATAACCACTCCGACCATGTTGTTCCCCATTTTGTCCTCACTGTTTTAAACCAATTTAATGGTTTGCCTTGGGTTTCCTTCCCAACACATCCACCACTTTTTGATCGAAGTCACGAGCTGAGTAGTAACCGCTTTCTTTTAAGAGCAGATTTCGAGCCGCCACTTCAATAATAATGGCCATATTTCGCCCTGGAGCCACAGGCATTTTAATCAGGGGGACATCAACCCCTAAGATATTGATAGTACTCTCTTCCAGCCCCAACCGGTCATATTCGTATTCTTTTTTCCATTCCTCCATCACCACGGCGAGCCCAATCTTTTTCCGATAACGCACGGCAGCCACCCCAAAAAGATCTTTGATATTGATGATTCCCAATCCCCTCAATTCCATGTGATAGCGAATCAACTCCGGGCCACTGCCAATCAATACGTCAGGAGGCAATAGTTTAATATTGACCATGTCATCCGAGATCAGCCGATGTCCCCGGACGATAAGATCCAGTGCACATTCGCTCTTTCCGATACTGCTCTTGCCGAGCAAAAGGACTCCACGGCCGTAAATATCCATCAAAACACCATGGATGCTCGTTTCACGAGCCAGTTTCTCTTCCATGTAGGTGGAGATCTGCCGTATAAAGATCGAACTCTGGAGGTTGGATTGCAGGATAGGAATTACATAATCGTTGGCTATAGAAGTCAATTCAGGTGGCGGAAGTAAGCTCTTGGTGAGAATAAAGCAGGGAATAGGCATCTGGCAGATAGCCCGAAGGACCTCTCGACGGCGCTCACTGGCAAGGCTCTCCACATAAGAGAGCTCGGTACTCCCTAATACCTGCACCCGTTCTCCCCGTATCTGAGCAAAATATCCAGCCAGAGCCAGTCCCGGTTTCTGAATGCGAGGAGAGGAAACCTTGCGATTCGTGCCATCCTCCCCGCTCAACACTTTCAGTTGCAGCCGCTCTGCTTGCTCGTCCAGCAACTCCTTGACCGTTAAATATTTTTGGGCAAGCATTCTCTCCCTTATTTATCCTATCACGTCTTTTTCTTCGTCCGCGATAGCCTGATAAATCTCTTTGCTCCCTTTGGCCTGCATGAGGGCCTCTCGAAAGGTCGTTTTTTTAAGGAGCCGAGAAATCCTGGCCAAAATTTTCAGATGTAAAGTCGCCGAGTTTTCGGGGGCCAAAAACAGGAAGAACAGATGAGCGGGCTTATTGTCCAGAGATTCGAAATTGATCCCCTTGGGGGACCGCCCAAAAGCAGCTACCAGCGTTTTTATGTCATTGAATTTGGCATGAGGAATCGCCACGCCGTCTCCTATTCCCGTGCTCCCTAACTTCTCTCTTTCCAGGAGAACTTCCAAAGCTTTATTGGCATCCTTGACCTGGTGATTATTCACTAAAAGTTGAACCAACTCCTTCAGAACCCCTACTTTCGTTTCGGCTTTTAGATCTGCTTCGATGACCTCCTCCGGCAAGTAATCTAAAACCTTCATAAAATTCCCTCCGTTACGCGGACCATCTCTCTCTTTTATTGGAACTCCGGCTCGATCAACACCAGTTTGTCATCCTTAGACCGGTAAATCACGCTTAAAGAATTCGAGGCTATGTTCATGAATATGAAGCAGTCTTCTCCTGAAAGATCCATCTGCATAATGGCCTCATCCAGACTCATCGGATGAATACTCAGCCTTTTGGTCTTTATCAGACGCAGGGAAGAGGGGGTTTGTTCCTCCTCTTCTTTTTCTTCTGAGGCGAATACGTTCATGACCATGCTTTCTTTCAGCGCCTGTTTGGGCTTGTGCTGGCGGATTTTTTCCTTATACTTTTTTACCTGCCGCTCGATCTTTTCCATCACCAGATCAATGGAGCTGTACATATCGTCCGTCTCCTCCTCTCCATTGATGGTGATTCCATTGGCTTTAATGGTTACTTCGGCAGAATGGCGGTATTTTTCGACTGACAGAATGACATCTGCTTCTTTAATGTTCTCCAAATACTTGCCTACGCGTTCTACCTTGGTTTTTACATAGTCTTGTAAGGCCTCAGTCATATCCATATGTCTACCAGTAATGAGGACTTGCATCGCTCATGACCTCCTTAATCTCTATCGTTAAAATAAATAATTTTTTTCAGACCATTCAATCCCACATGCAGATGGAAAGGAGCATCTGATCGTCGAAGAGGAGATTCAACCAAAATAATGTAATCGTAATTCTTTACCCTCACCTCTTTAAGCCTTCATCTAATCGAGAAATACTGCTTTTCTCTTTTGAGAAGGCAAAATATGCAGTTCATCCCGATACTTGGCTATCGTTCTTCTGGCGATTACCACTCCCTGTTTCTTGAGCAATTCCAAAATCTGAGTATCGCTGTAGGGCTTTCGAACGTCCTCATTTTTGATCAATTCGCGCAGGAGCTCTTTTACTCGAATGGAGGAGATGTAATCTCCATCTTTTTTCTTTAAGCCGGAATTGAAAAAGAATTTCAGTTCAAAAATCCCTCTTGGGGTATACATGTACTTATTCGTCGTGACCCGGCTGATCGTCGATTCGTGCATCGAAATATCGTTGGCTACATCCACCAGGGTTAGCGGCTTTAAATAAGCAACTCCTTTATCAAGAAAATCCCGCTGGAAGGTGACGATGCTCTTGGCGACGTTGTAGAGCGTTCTTTGCCTTTGCTGAATGCTTTTAATTAACCAGACTGCGGATCGTAATTTTTCCTCTACATACTTTCTTGTATTATCTGGAACGTTTTTCCCTTTTCGGAGAATCTTTCGGTAGATATTGCTTACCCGCAGTTGTGGCAGCCCCTCATCGTTCAAGGATATAACATAGTCATCTCCCATTTTATACACGAATACATCGGGTACGATATAGTGAGAGACATCGGGATTGAAGCGGCGGCCCGGCTTGGGGTCATAGCTCAGGATAATATCGGCCAGTTCCTTGACCTTGGCTGGACTGATACCCATACATCGAGAGATCGCCTGATATTCCCTGGACTCCAGTTGAATGATATGATTCTGAATGATCCTTCTGATGAGAGATGCTGTCGGCTCTTCTTCTTTCACCTGCAAGAGCAGGCACTCCTGAGGGGTTCTGGCCCCCACTCCGGCCGGATCGAAGTTTTGAATCAGCCGAAGTACCTTTTCCACCTCCGCGCTGTCCTCCAGTTCTAAAACCTTGGCCATTTCCTGAATCGTTGCGCACAAGTACCCGTTCTCATCGATATTGCCGATAATCATCTCACCGATCCGAAATTCCTGATCGCTGATGGAGGATGACATGCGTAACTGCCACAGAAGGTAGTTCTGGAGAGACTGTGGTCTGGTCAGGATGTTTTCCAGCGGTGGAAGTTCCCGCTCATCGCTGCCGGAGCCGGAGAAATGGTTCGAATTATCCACGACATCATCGTCAACGAAGCTTTGCCAATCCACTTCCCTTTCTGCATCATCAAAGCCATTTTCATCACTGCCGAGCCGGATGTCTTCGGCTTTAACATCCCTCTGATCCATTTCCTCAGGTCCGAAATCCGAAGGCTCCAGCGACAGTTCCTCCAACATCGGATTCTCTTGCAATTCCTGGTGAATGAGCTGGGTCAATTCCAGTTTGGATAGCTGCAATAGCTTGATAGACTGCTGCAACATCGGGGTCATCATTAACCGGTGCGTCAACTTCATGCTTAAGGTTTGCTTCATCTCCAGCGCCATAACAATACCTCTTTTTCAAGTTGTGTATCTCTTACGGGGTGATCGAATGTCTTCGTTCGACTGACATTCTCCCTGCCGGAAAATGTCCCCTTGCAGGGAAATGTCCTCGTTTGACATTCGATACATTCAGCCCTTGCTCTTTCACCCAGCCAGAATCAGCAGTAATCAACCAGCGACCGAAGTTCTTTTCCCGCTTTGAAAAATGGCACCTTTTTAGCTGGCACGTTCACCATATCACCGGTCTTGGGATTTCTTCCCTGTCTCGCCTTTCGGTTCCTGATCCGAAAGCTTCCAAAACCCCTTAATTCTACTTTGTCTCCCTCGCTCAGGGCCGACGTGATGCTTCCGAATATCGTTTTTATTACGGTTTCGGTTTCTTTTTTGGTTAAGTCGGTTAACTTTGCTACTTCGACCACCAGATCGGCTTTCGTCATTGCTCAGGGTCCTCCTTTCTCCCCGTGAAAAAATAGTTGTTTACGTTGAAGAATTAGCCAAATATTCTTTAATAAACAATAACATAATAAATCTCCCCTGTCAAGAGGTCACATCCGAAAACTCTCTCCCAGGTACAGGTCCTTGACCCTGGCATCCCTGATCAAATCCGCTGTAGTCCCGGAAATCAGAACCTCGCCATTATACATAATGTAGGCCCTGTCCGTGATGGTCAGCGTTTCCCGGACATTATGATCGGTAATAAGCACTCCGATACCTTTTTTCTTTAACTTATTGATAATATTCTGTATTCCCACGACCGCCTTGGGATCGATGCCTACAAATGGTTCATCCAGAAGAATAAAAGAAGGCGAGGTCACCAGTGCCCGCGTAATCTCCACTCTCCGGCGTTCTCCGCCAGAGAGGATATCAGCCTCGTATTGGGCCAGATCAGTCAGGTTTAATTCATCCAGGAGCATTTCCAATTGGCGTTTTCTTTCTGCCGAATCCAGATCGAGAGTTTCGAGAATAGCCATAATATTCTGTTCGACGTTTAGTTTTCTAAAGATCGAAGATTCTTGCGAAAGATAACTGATTCCCAGATTAGCCCGCTTATACATGGCAAGATGAGTAATATCGGTGCCGTTGAGATATATTTGTCCATCTTCTGGCTTAATTAAGCCGATAATCATCCGAAAGGTCGTCGTCTTTCCGGCTCCGTTCGGTCCGAGCAGGCCCACTACCTCTCCTGTTTTCAGGAAGAAGCTTACCCTGTTGACGGTTATTCGACCTTTATATCGTTTTAACAGGCCCCTGGCTTCAAGCATTCTATTTCGGCCTCAGCGTATCAATTTTTTCCTTGTCCATAATAATGGTGGCTTTTACGTTTCCTTCGACAAGTGCTTTGCCCTCATCCCACAGGTAAACGATTTTATCACCACTGATGCAATTTCCACCCTGGCGGGTGATGGGATTCCCTGTCAGAATAACTTTCCGCTCCTGATGGTAATACACCCCCTCCTGGGCGGTAATGATTCTGTCTTCCTGAGTGATTGTAATATTGCCAAAAGCCTTGATTATCTCGATATCTTTACCCTTGGCTGAAAAATGTACTTCAATCCGGTCAGCATGCAAGGAGGTATTCTCCTGTGTTACCGTGACCTGTCCTGTGTAGGTGGCAATCTCATTCTGCGGGTCAAATTCCACCTCGTCGGCTGTAATCAGGATCTTAACTTCTTCAGCCTGACTCTTTGCAGCCTGAACTTTTCCCGTTTTTACACCAGCCGCAACGCTCGAAAAGAGCAAGAGCCCGGCTGCCACCACCAAGAAATCGAGCCATCCTGTTCTTCTCCCCGTACCAACGGTATTACGAAAGATAAGCATAAATCAGTAGATCGCTGTCCTTATTTGCTTGCTCAATTTAATTTTCTTAAGGTTCATGTCGGCAACCATTCCCTTACCGGTAATCTCTATGTTTTTCCGCCGCAACCAGACAGGGTCCTCGGTCGTCAGCAGCCTCTTTTCCCTGTTCCAGGAAAGAGTGTTTGTCTTGAGCTGAATCCGGTAAGAGGAAGCGTCTACGTTCCCCTCAAGAAACACATTTTTCTGGGATAAATTGACCGTGCCTTTATCTCCGGTAAGGATTACTGCCTCTCCCTCCCCCAGCAGATATTCCAGGGTAATGTGCTGGAGGTAGGCGACACCCTCTTTCTCGTACACTTGAGCTCTCTCGGCTTTGAGGTTCCAGGCCAGATCTCCAGCCTCGGTTTCGAATAGTTCCATCTTTTTAACCTCCATGTCCGCCTTATTTACGATCGGCTCCTGCACCGGAGCACTCACTTTTTGGCGATCCGTCTGCCGTAGGAAAACCAAGAGGGTTATAATCAGAACTCCCCCTACGATAAGGAAGGCTTTTTTATTCAGGAAGTATCTCTTTACCATTTTCACCTTACATCCCATACCTCGTCTTTTCGGGAATGTTAACAGGAATAAGATGCATTTTCCTGCTCCTTTTTATTCCCTAACGGTAGTATATTCCTTTACCGTCTTTTTTTCCAGCAAATAGTTTGTTTCTCACCCCTTAAGTACTCAGAAAGCCAATCCACTAAATAGCAGTTTCATCAAACAGGAAAAGAGTATAGGAGAGCACACAAGAAGAAGGGGGATGCCTTGCTCCTTGTATATATGTTTTTAGGCTCTTTTGTGTATACTTCTATCCTCTTTTTGGTAAGGAGTTCTTTCATAACCCCCTTCAAGCCCTTAAGGGGAGGGATGCTTAAGGCTACGCTGTGATTATATCCCTGCGTCCTTCCGGAGGTCATCCGCTTTTTCCACGTTTTCCCAGGTAAATTCCGGATCAGGTCTCCCGAAATGGCCATAGGCAGCGGTCTTTTTATAGATGGGACGCCGAAGCTGGAGGTAATTGATGATCCCTCGAGGGGTCAAATCGAAGTTTTTCCAGATAATATCTTTGATCTTCTGTAGGGGAACCTTACCGGTTCGGAAGGTATCTACCATGATGGAAACCGGTTTTTCCACACCGATCGAGTAGGCCAGTTGAACTTCGCATTTCTCGGCAATGCCGGCGGCTACGATATTCTTGGCTATATGCCGGGCCATATAAGATGCCGAGCGGTCTACCTTGGTGGGATCTTTGCCGGAAAAAGCGCCGCCACCGTGACTGCCGAGCCCGCCATAGGTGTCGACAATGATCTTTCTTCCGGTCAGCCCTGCGTCGCCTTGCGGGCCGCCCACGACAAACCGCCCTGTGGGATTGATATAAAAAACCGTATCATCGTCAAGAAACGATGGATCGATTACTTCCCTGATAATATGATTGGTGATATCCTTCTTCAGGGTTTCGATGTCAATATCGGGACTGTGCTGGGCAGAGATAACTACTGCCTCCACTCTTACCGGTTTGTTATCAACATATTCGATGGTCACCTGGCTCTTGCCGTCCGGCCGAAGGTAGGGGAGAATGCCTTTTTTCCGCACATCGGTCATTCTCTGAACCAGCCGGTGAGCGAGCATGATAGGCATGGGCATCAGTGCATCGGTCTCGTTGCAGGCATACCCGAACATGATTCCCTGATCACCGGCTCCTCCGATGTCCACTCCCTGAGCGATGTCTCTTGACTGTTCATCGATCGAGGTGATGACTGCGCAGGTTTCACAATCGAATCCGAATGTGGCATCAATATACCCGATGTCCCGGATAGTGCTGCGTACAATCTTGGGAATGTCCACGTAACAGTTGGTCGTAATCTCTCCAGCCACGAAGGCCAGGCCGGTGGTAACCATGGTTTCGCATGCTACGCGGGCAAGAGGATCTTGTGATAAGATAAAATCGAGAACTGCGTCGGATATCTGATCTGCTACTTTATCCGGATGACCTTCTGTAACCGATTCAGAGGTAAACAAGAAATCTTTCTTATGCATCAGCTTTTCTCCCTCGAATAATTGGTAATGTAAAAACCACAATAAACTTATGTATATCAATATCCTTGCTCTTTGTCAAGCCCCAAATCAGGAGATATTGGGGGTCCCCCACCTCTTATGGCACGGTTTTTGCTTGAATTATTTCATTTATGTAATTTCCTGATGACAAAAGATTCCCGTTGATGTATCCTTGAGAAAGATAACCGCATTTCTCACCTCCAAACTGTAAGGATATTGTGGCGTATGAAACCAATTTTTCATCCCTACCTCGTTAACAGGGCGCATGGCGATCCGGTCCTTTACATCGATTTTCTGTTTGACCGCAGGGCCATCCTCTTTGATCTTGGAGACATCTCAAGCATATCGCCGAAAAAACTCCTCCGGATCACAGATATTTTTATCTCGCATACTCATATGGATCATTTTTTTGGTTTCGACCACCTGCTCCGTATCCTTTTGGGAAGAGAAAAGCATATACGCATCTTTGGCCCTCCGGGAATTTTACAGAATGTTTCCGGAAAACTGCAAGGCTATACCTGGAATCTGGTCGAAAATTATGAAAGCAACCTCACCTTCGAGGTTACGGAGGTACACGAAGATCACCTGCTGCGAAATACCTTCTCCTGCAAAGCAGGCTTTCATCCTGATCATGCACCCGAAAGAATCCCTTCACGGGAATTTTTGCTTGACACCCTGACCTTTCAGGTGAAATCGGTCTGCCTGGACCATTTTACTCCCTGCCTGGCTTTTTGTCTCCAGGAAAAGGATCATCTCAACGTCAATAAGGTAAAACTCCAGGAAATGGGGCTCCCTGTTGGTCCCTGGCTCAAAGAGCTCAAAGATGCCATCAGGGCTGCAAAGCCCGATGATACGCTTTTCACTATCCTTCTGGAAAAACCCGGTTCAGCCATGCTTCCAGCCACGGATAAGGGCCGGGAAATAAAAGAACCCCTGTCCCGCCTTAAATCCATCGTCGATGTTTCGCGGGGACAAAAAATCGCCTATGTGGTGGATAGCGCCTATACTGAGAGCAACCGGGAAAAGACACTGGCCCTGGCTAAAGAGGGAGACTGCTTCTTTTGCGAGGCTGCCTTTCTGGAAAAGGATCGGGACCGGGCCGCTCAGCGCTCCCATCTGACCGCACACCAGGCAGGACTCCTTGCCCGCGATGCACGCGTAAGAAAGCTGGTTACCTTTCATTTCTCGCCCCGCTACCATGGCTCATACCACCTTCTCATCGAAGAGGCCATGAAAGCCTTCAAGGGACATTTTTAAGCTCCTGCCTCACCCACCGCTCATAGCCGTCGCTGACTGCGATCAATGGTGATGCAATGATTTCCGGAACTTCATAGGAGTGCAGCTCTTTCACCAGGCGGACAATCTCAGCAAACTTTTCCTCCTGAGATTTAAGAAGGCACATCCACTCTTCACCGCTCTCCACCTTCCCCTGCCACCAGTAGGTACTCCTGATGGGACCCAGCACCTGGCCGCAGGCTGCCAGGCGATTGTTCACCAGTGCATCCACGATGCGCTGCCCTTCCTCCCTGTTTGCAACTGTAATAAAGACCTGAATTAAACCTGCCATCTTAAGATCCTCCTTATGATCGTTCTTATGATCCTCCTTATGATCATCCTTACTGGTTATCCTTACTGGTCATCCTTATGATCATTTTTATGGTCATCTTGCTGATCATTCTTCATAGGTAATCTTTCATCCGTTGAGAGAAGCCCTAGAAAAAAAAGCGTATTAATGCCGAAATAGAATATACCTTATTCTATTTTCCTTGCTTATGCTGAATAGATGGGTTTGATTTTATACCCCAAACAATTTTTATCTTAACTTTTATCTTACATGATCATGAACCAGAAGCCGGTAAAAAAGAGGGAAAAAGTCTCTCAAAACATATCTACTGTCATCTCCTTGACGGCTGTCATCTCCTTGACGGGGCTGTTCTTTTTTTGCCTTCTGGTTTTGTCTTTGCACGCCAATGCCCAGCAGGCGGTGATACAACAGAGCACTTCCCAGCCAGCTCCTTCCTCAGCGCCAGACCTTTCAGCCTGGCCTTCCTGGCAGCAGCTCATCCCCCCTCAAGGGGCCTCCTCCTCTCAGGCATCTTCGTCAAGCGGGCAATGGTCAAGGGTGTCGTCTGCCGATGCGCTGGAAGGGAATCGCCAGACAACGGGAAACCGTCTCAGTACGGATGCCCGCATCCAGAGCCAGGCAGGGAGGGAACGATCCAGCATCGAATATTTCTTCTCTTCCCAGGCCCATGAGGGACTGGAGCAGTTCGGCTATTCTCTTTTCCGGACTTCGGCTTTCAGTCCGCCATCCACGGCGCCGGTCAGTTCGAACTACATAATAGGGCCGGGAGACGAGGTGTGCATCTACCTGTGGGGTCTGGTGGAAAATTCCTTCCGGCTCGTGGTTGACCAAAATGGCAAGATCATTCTCCCCAGGCTCGGAGTGCTTTACGTTTCCGGCTTGCGCCTAGCCGAATTAAAAAAGTTTCTCTTCCGGCAATTTTCGCGGCTTTACTCCAAATTCAATCTCGACGTCTCTCTTGGCAAGCTCCGGTCAATCCAGGTAATCATAGCCGGTGAAGTCTGCAATCCCGGCACGTATCAGCTCAGCCCTCTTTCGACCATTTACCATGCCCTCTTCTGTTGTGCAGGACCCACCAGGACAGGATCCCTGCGGACGATCAGACGGATCAGGCAAAATCAGACCATCGACCAGGTCGATCTTTACCATTTTCTCCTGAATGGAGACCGAAGTCAAGATAAACCCCTGGAGGATGGGGACACCATTTTTGTTCCTCCGATCGGTCCGGTCGTGGCTATTGTCGGGCCGGTGAAGCGGCCGGGCATTTATGAACAAAAAGGTCCCGCAGAGCCTTTGACCGTCAGGCAGCTCATGGAGCTTGCGGGGGGAACATTCCTGGGGGGAGTCTGGGGTGTCCCCGGAATCGAGCGCATCAGGAGTACGGACGAAAAGACACCCGAAAGACTCTCTTTTGATGCTCCCATCAAGGACGGAGACCTCATCCGGCTGAGTCTCGGTATGGTTACTCTGAGCGGTGAAGTCAGGCATCCCGGAAGGTTTATCATTCAAAGAGGAGATCGTCTATCTTCCGTTTTAAAGCGGGCCGGGGGCTTCACGGAATTCGCTTACCTGCGCGGCGCGTTCTTTACCCGCAAGTCTATTCAGAAGGTACAGCAAGAACGCCTCAACCGCTATATCCTCGATCTGCAAAGACAGTTTCTCCTGCTTTCTTCCAGGGCCGCCGAAGAATCCCTCTCCCGCCAGGAAGATAGACAAAGGATCGAAAAAACACTGAGTATCGAAAACCAATTGCTCGATAAATTAAAGGAATCTCAAGCAACGGGCAGGGTCATCATAGAACTCGACTCCCTGGAAAAATTCCAGAACTCCGCCACTGATATTGAACTGGAAGATGGAGACACCCTGCACATACCCCCAAAACCCTCGACCATCACTGTTCTTGGCGAAGTCTATAACCCTACCGCCATGATCTACACGCCCAGCCGCCGGGCTGAGTACTACCTGCAGAAAGTGGGCGGGCTTACGGCTGATGCAGAAGAAGAAAACATCTATATCATCAAAGTGGATGGATCCATCGTGGGCAAAAACTGCACCTATCAGTTTATCAACCTGCATTGGAATGAGGAGGAAAAATCCTTCATCTCTGGTGCCACCAGCGCTATCTGCCTGGAGCCCGGAGATACCGTCATTGTTCCTCCCAAAATAAAGAGCCTGGCCCTGAAAAGAAACGTGCTGGATTGGAGCCAGATCTTTTATCAGACCGCACTCGGTGCAGGCGTTATTATAAGCGCCTACTAGGCCTGCTTTGAGTCCGGTGCAGGCGGTTATTATGAGCGACTGCCAGGCTTGTTGAGCCCGGCGCGCAGGAGACGTTATCGTGAGCGCCTGCCAGGGCCGCTTTGAATCGGCGCAGGCGTTGTTATAAGCGCCTGCCAGGGCCGCTTTGAGGGGGATATGTCGCTATCGGGAAGAAAACTTCGGCCAAAGGGAGAGCCGGCATGAGTCAAAAAACATTGGGAAAAATCCGATCAGGCCTGACGGCTCTGATTCTCTTTTGCCTGTTGTCCTCCTTCCGGGTGCCCCTTTCGTCAGCCCAGACGAATGTTTCCCTGGATTCGAGGGCCTACCAGGATCTGGAATGGCTGGCAGCTCTGGGCTGTCTGCCTCCTTTCATGGCCGGGACGAAACCTTTGTCCCGCACGGAGGCAGCGATTTTTACCCTTCAGGCTGAACGATACAGCCAAACACACGCCCGTGCCCGCGAAGCGTCCGTAATCTGTGCCTTGAACAGACTGAGGTATGATTTTCGCCAGGAAATTGCCAACCTACAGGGCTTTTCTCCGAAGCAAAATTTTTTGAAGCCTGTCGAAACCCTGAAAATCACCTGTGCTGATCACCCACACCTTTCGGAGCACCAGGCACTTTTCGATCACCAGGCACTTTTCGATCACCAGGCCCCCCTTTATGTGGTCAGGGAAAATAACTATGGACGGAAGGAGCCGGAGGGCTTCAGCCTGCTCGGTGACTGGCACCTTCGGGGACAGGTCTTGAACCGGCTGGGCTTTCATGTGCGATCCTCCTGGTCAATGAATGATACCCTGTGCCAGACCCGGTTCGAATTCACGGAAAGCTACCTTCAATACGAATTGGAGCATCTATACCTGAACATCGGCAGAGAGTCGCTCTGGTGGGGCCAGGGGGTCCACGGGACTCTGCAATTAACAAATAATGCCACACCATTCAATCTCATCCACCTGAGCAGCAAGTCTCCGGTTGTGCTCCCCTCCTTTCTTCGCTATTTAGGCTTGTTCCGCTTTTCTTTTTTCTTTGCAGAGCTGGAAAAAGACCGGCCTTATGATGACCACAAAAAGACTGCTCAGCCCGATAATCAACCTGCGGATAATCAGCATGCAGACAGCCTGGATGGAGATAACCTGGATGGAGATAACCGGGATGCAGACAGCCGGGATGGAAACAGCCGGGATGCAGGCAGACTGGATGGAAACAACCGGGAGGCAGACAGACTGGATGTAGATAACCGCGATGCAGACAGCCAGCAAGCAGGAAGCCTGCATCCGGACGTTCATCCGGATATCCATAGCCCGAAGTTTTCCGGTATGACCATATCTTTAAAGGTCAATCCCTACTTTGAAATCGGCTTCATCCGCACCTTCCTGTTTCGACGTGGAAATGACTTCCTCGATGCTTTCCTGGCCAGACGTGAAAATGAGTCGGACGGTCCGGGAAATCAGCAAGCGGGATGTAACTGGCGCATCACTCTTCCCTTTCGCCTCCAGCCTGTCACCCTGTACGGGGAACATGCCGGCGAAGATGAGGCCAACCTGTACCCGAAGGACTGGGCACACCTTGCCGGTATATACCTGCCTGCCATTGGGCCTCTGGCGCAGCTTCGCTTTCGCGCCGAATATGCCAGCACCCACGCCAGCGACAACCCCCTGGCCTGGTATACCCATGCTGCCAGCGACGAAGGGCTTTCCTACACTTACAAAGGCCGGATCATGGGGCACCACATGGGAGTCGATGCGGATGATCTGTATCTTGCCCTGGAATGGGAATTGCCGGGCAGCCTGAAAGTCCGGCCCGCTTTTGACTATGAGCGAAAATGGCCCCTTGAAGGTACTCCACAAAAAAAATACCAGTACCTTGTATCGGTCGAATATTCCTGGTCTGCCTCGTTGCTTTTAACCGCGCAATTGCGGCGGGAATTCCTGAGGGATCAAAATCCAGGGGCTTACTACTATGATAAAGGGGAGGCTGAGCAGCAACAGGGGGAGGAGGATACTACCGGCAATACCGCAAGTGCCAGCAATACTGGCAGTACCAGCAATACCAGCATTTATCTGACGCTGCAGCTTATATTTTAAAAGACATATTCAGAGATGTATTCAAAGGAATAAAAAAATGCCCTGAGGTTTTCCAAATTTTAATTGACATCCATTAACTTTCCATGCTATAGTTCTGACACTTTATTTCTTTAACCAATCCTCGTTTATAAAAATGCCGGGGTAGCTCAGTCGGTAGAGCAAGGGACTGAAAATCCCTGTGTCGACGGTTCGATTCCGCCCCCCGGCATTTTTTTATTAAATCCGGCATGGCAAATTCAAATCACACCTTTTCTTCTCGTTTTTAATTCTGCCCTACAATAGCCCCATATTTTTTAGTATGCAGGGGTAAATCAAGGTAAGAGGTACCTGTAAGCGCTTAATCAATCCATCTCTTCGGTTCTGATAGTTGAAAATTATGTTATCTGTCTTTTATAATACCTCCTTTCTTATACCGAATAACTCCGTAAAAAAGGGGTAAGCTATCGCCACCTCACCCCTCCATTATTATGCATATCAGTATGATGCGCATAATATATGTGAGCAATTACCCCCCAGTTATCGTTTCCATGATTTGCTTAAAGCTTTCTACACTGGCTTCGAGGGTTTCAATAATCTCTCCTGCGAGTACATCCAGATCAGGCAGGTTGTCTAAATCGGTCAGGCTGTTGTCCTTAAGCCAGAAGATATCCAGGCTGGTTTTGTCCCTGGCAATGATTTCGTCATAGGTGAATTTTCTCCATCTGCCTTCCGGGTTGTCCTCTGACCAGGTTTCTTTTCTTCCGTACCTGTTTTCACCCTGGTAGCACTCAATGAAATCTTTCAAATCCTCAAACTTCATGGGGTCTTTCTTTAAGGTGAAATGGACATTGGTTCGGAAATCATAAATCCAGACCTCTTTTGTCCAGGGGTCTTTGCTGGCTGGTTTACTTTCAAAGAAAATCACATTCGCCTTAACGCCTTGCTTGTAAAATACCCCTGTTGGAAGTCTTAAGATGGTGTGTAGATCGGTGGTTTGCAGCAATCTCTTTCTTACCGTTTCACCTGCACCACCCTCAAATAAGACATTATCCGGTACAACTACGGCAGCCTGTCCTGTTGTTTTCAGCATCGTGTGGATGTGCTGTACAAAATTCAATTGCTTGTTGGAAGTGGTTGCCCAGAAATCCTGTCGGTTATAGGTGAAATCCTCTTTCTCCTGCTCCCCTTCCTCATTGGTGGCAGTCATACTGCTTTTTTTGCCAAAAGGTGGATTGGTAAGGACACAATCAAACCGATCACCCGTGTCAGCAACGAGGACGTCAGCAGGTGAAATAAATGATTCACCATCAATTTCCCCGATATTGTGAAGGAACATATTCATCAGGCACAATCTTCTTGTGTTGGCCACGATTTCATTACCTGAGAAGGTCTTATGTTTCAGGAATTCCTTTTGATCTTTGTCGAGGTGGTGGTTTTCTACGATGAAATCATACGCTGCCAGAAAAAAACCACCAGTACCGCAGGCTGGATCGGCTATGGTTTTCATAGGTTCAGGACGGATACAGGCTACCATCGCCTTTATCAAAGCTCTTGGGGTAAAATATTGACCTGCACCGCTTTTGGTATCCTCAGCATTCTTTTCCAGCAAGCCTTCGTATATCTGTCCCTTTACGTCAGCTCCCATTAGTGCCCAGTTCTCTTTATCGATCATGTCAATGGTCTTATACAGCTTGGCAGGGTCCTGGATCTTATTTTGAGATTTGGTGAAGATTTGCCCCAGCATTCCTTTTTGCTGTCCAAGGGTCCGCAGGAGATTTACATAGTGAGTCTCAAGCTCAGCTCCTCTTTTTGACCTTAAACTCTCCCAGTTATACTCTGGAGGGATAGGCAGGTGACGGTTATAGGGTGGCTTACTGAATTCATCCGCCATTTTCAGGAACAAAAGGTAAGTAAGCTGTTCCAGATAATCACCATAACTTACGCCATCATCCCTGAGTACGTTGCAAAAACTCCACACCTTGGATATGATGCTGGAGGTGTTAGGGGTAGGGTTAGGGCTGGTATTAGGGTTGCTGTTACCATTACTCATAAGGCCTTCTCTTTTTTCTTGTTATTGGGATTTCTCTTTTCCGCTTCCTGTGCTTTCTGTTTCGCCTTCTCTGCCTTTATCCTTTCCAGGAGAACACTGGCTGGTTCATCATTCGGATCTTGAAGAACAAGCTTTCCCTCAAAGGATTTTTTCAGGATATTTTGCCTCAGAGCTTCTGCTTTTTGAAGTGCTTCTTCAATATTGGCTTCTATGTTGTCACAAACCGATAGGCGGGTTTCTATTTCCTGGACGATTTGATGTTGTTCCTGGATTGAAGCCAATGAACATACTGAATTATTTAACTTAACTAATGTTAATCGTGTAATAGCAACTCCTGCAATATTTTTTAACATTCTGTTTCTGGTAACTTTTGAGTTTAAATAAAAGGATAAATATTTTGGTTCAATCAAATTATGGAAGGTTCTAAATACTCCAACACTAGATAAAAGGGAAAATTCTTCATCCCAATTATTAACTGTAGCTATTCCTGTAGTTGCTCCATCTTTAATATATAAAACATCTCCTTTTTTAACATCACATCTTGCATAAATCTCCTTGTGATCATCCTCAGTTACATAAGTTATATCTGAGAGATCAATTCCATGTTCCTTGATATTTTTGGCTGTTATGTACTTATATCTTCCTTCTGGGTAATTTTGAGGAGAGAAATGCGTACCATCAAAAATTTTCCCACAAGCATTCCCTAATTTCACCCAACACCACCCGTCCGGTAATTGAGGTAATTCAGCCAATTCTTTTTCACTGAGAGGAGTGAATCCCTTTGGCTTTTGGGGTTTTACAGGCTTTTTACCCTGATTGCCATTGGTTTCCCATTCTTTTACAGCTTTCTTCCACTCTTCCAGTTGTTGCTGATATCGATTTTCACGTTCTGTTTTGATTTGCTCCAGTAATCTTTCGGCTGGTTCGACATGGTGAGTTTTCCGCCATTTTTCTGTGAGCTTACCCTCAAATGCCCACTTGAGCACAGCTTGACGGTACACTTTAAGTTGCTGTTGGGCAGTTTTGAGTTGCTCTATGCCTTGGTCCAGATTACTGAATAATTCTTCAATCTTGGCGACTATACGGTGTTGTTCTGGGAGGGGAGGAAGTGGGATCAAGACCCTTTGGAAATATTTATTTGGAACCCGAAGCTGCCCGGCACTGCCTGTCATATTTTGCTGAGCATCTCTCCTAAAGGCTTTTCGCAGGAAATAGTAGTACAGATACTTTACATTTGTGTATTTTGTTAACCTTGAAACGTGAAATTCTGTAGATCCAAACCCGATACCATTTCTCAATCCATCCAATATTGCAAGCTTACCATTCTCCATACAAGGAGTGATCTTCGCAAAGATTAAATCACCCTCAATAAAAGGAGTATACCCTTTTTTTACTTGGTAATATTCTCTTTCTTCTGATAAATCCAGTTTACCTGTTTCCTCTTCAACGGATCTCATAGGGATAAAGGAGACCATTAAATTTGGGGAATATCCATCTTCAGGGAGTTTAGGATTAATCTCAGCAATCTCGTCATGCCTTACCCATAACCATCCCTTGGGTAATAATTCCATTTGCCCATTCCCATTTCCCATCTCTACGCCACTAATGCCTCATTCATTTCATCAATAATACCATCCATCTCATCTCCAAAAACCTGATACATCTTCCCGATTCCACCCTTGGCATCAAAAGGAGCATAGTCCAGGTCTTCCCTATCAAAGTGAATAGAAGCAGCAACATGCTCTTTAATCATCCGCAGCCATTCCATTTGCTCTTCATTGAACTTCAATGCTGCTCCAGCCTGTTTCTTGAATACCCAATTCTTGAAATTTTTATCAACCGTTTTATCATAAGGTGTCAATACATCATCAATGCCAGTTACTCTACGGATAAGGGCAACCAAAGCTGTTAGCTCGTTTTTCGGACTTTGGCTATGCCCGTCCACCTTTTCCAGTTGTTCATAAGCCTGCCATACTCTTGCAGGAGCAAGGAGGGGTTTCTCGGCTTTCAGTACGTCCAGCACCTCTTTAACCATTTTATAGGTCAATTCCCTGCGGTTGTAGGGCTGATTATAAAAGATTCTCAATGCCATAATCTCATCCTTATGCCGTTCCAGAAAAGCCTTAAAATCATCTACCACATCTTTTGCCTTATCTTTGGCCTGCTTGTCCCAGCCTGAAAACTCCACGGTATCAAGATTCACCGTATCAATGATCTGCTCATGAGATTTACGGACATCTTCAATATACCCGATTAACTCCCCCGTAAATGTAGAAGCCGCCCGCTTGATAAGTTCACCCTTAGCTTTTTCCAGTTGTTCTCCTGTAGGTATCTGGTCAGGTTTTATTTCAAACTGCTCCCTTGCCACAGCCTCGACCCTATCCGGGTTATGGGCATCCAGGAGTTCATGCACTACCTGATTAACGCTTTTTCCTCCAGCCATACCCTTAAATTTTTCTTTTTCCTGTTCAGTGATTTGTTTCTCCAGACGTGCCAGACGGTTGGCAGCGGAAGTTAAGGTATCTTCATCGTGTGCCGTTCCCATCATCACAGCATAGAGTAAATCCTTGAGTGGCACTGCCTTTTTACGTTCCAGGGGACGGCTATCGGTTTTTAAGGTTTTCATTACGCCCACTGCATCCACAATCACAAAGTGTGTTTTGGTTATGATGGCGGACGGCGTTACTTTCTTTAGATCATCATAGTTGATAGTGCGGGTTCCACGGCCTTTCATCTGCTCGAAGTAATTGCGGCTTTTCACATCCCGCATAAAGAGAAGACACTCCAATGGCTTTACGTCCGTTCCTGTAGCAATCATATCAACGGTTACGGCAATGCGTGGACTATAGCTATTCCGAAACTGTGCCAGCACTGATTTGGGATCTTCCAATGCTTTGTAAGTGATCTTTTTGCAGAAATCATTGCCCTCGTTAAACTCCTCCCGCACAATCCCAATAATGTCATCTGCATGGCTGTCAGTTTTTGCATAGATGAGGGTTTTCGGCACCTCTTCTCGTCCAGGAAAGATTTTAGGAATTATATTTTTGAACTCACGGATAATATTTCGTATCTGGCTGGGATTTACCACATCTTTATCCAGCTCTTTGGCAGAATATACCACATCCTCATCCAATTGAGTCCATCTCTTCTGCCTGGTCAGTCTATGCCGCCGATCCACATACTCTTTGGCAAAGATTTTCGCGCCATTTTTGGTGATCCTGGTTTCAATGGTATAGGCATCATAGCCGACATTTACTCCATCTGCTACTGCATCCTCATGGGGATACTCGCTCACCACATTCTCATTGAAAAAACCAAAGGTACGTTTATCAGGAGTGGCTGTAAGACCGATCAAAAAGGCATCGAAGTAATCAAGCACCTGCTTCCAGAGATTGTAAATGGAACGATGGCACTCGTCTATGACAACAAAATCGAAAAACTCAATGGGGATTTTCTCATTGTAGACAACAGGCATTGGTTCTTTATGAGGCAGCCAACGTTCAGGCTGCCAGAGTTCGTTAGGGTTTTCTTCCTCCAGCCTCTCGTCCAGATCCTCACCCTTCAGGATTGAATAAAGCCGTTGAATGGTACTGATGCACACCTGGCTATCGGTGGCTACATAGCTCGATTTCAGGCGTTGGACATTATACAGCTCGGTAAATTTACGGTTGTCGTCGTTTGGTACATAAGCCATAAGTTCCTGTTCAGCTTGCTCTCCCAGGTTCTTTGTATCAACCAGAAACAATACCCGTTTGGCATCGGCAAATTTCAAAAGGCGGTAAATGAAGGTGATGGCTGTGTATGTCTTACCTGAACCTGTGGCCATTTGTATTAAAGCTCTGGGACGATTATTCTTGAAGGAAACTTCCAGTTTATTAACGGCACGAATCTGACAATCCCTCAAGCCTTCACGGTTGAGTTCTGGAATGGCGAGTAAGCGGGTCCGAAGAGATTTCCCTTTTTTCCGCCATTCCTTGAATGTTTCTGGACGGTGAAAAGAGAATACCGGCCGTGACCTTGGTTTTGGATCACGAGTATCGATAAATCGTGTCAGTTCACCTGTGCTTTCATAAATAAAGGGGAGTGGCTTATTATCAAAATACTTAAGCGTGCTCTTAGCATACCCTTCCGCCTGTTCCTCATGTACTGTTAACCGATGCCCTTCTTCTTTCCGTTTAGCCTCAATCACTCCTATTGGTTCTCTGCCCATGAAAAGCATATAATCGGCTGGTCCGGCGTCCGTTTGGTATTCACGCACTGCCACACCCTGACTGGCATTAAAGTTTATCTTATCATTATCCTGTACAGCCCAGCCAGCCTGTCTGAGCATCATATCTATCTTATCTCTGGCTTTTTGTTCTGGAGTTTGGTTAATATTATTTAACATCTTTGCTATCCAGGAGATAACCCACATAATTTTTCATCAGTATATATATATACCTAAGAGACAGAAAAATGATATATTCTTGAGTTAAGGAGTAAAGTATTCGTTTACAAAGAGAATACTGATAAATTTGCTACTATTATAGTATGTTTCAAGGTAGAAAAGCAAAGAGGAAGATGTTTTAAAAAATAGCCATTATCCATAACCTTTACAGCATCCGCTCATACTCAATCATCACATAATCTCTATTTTCCCCTCCATGAAATCTTCTCTTCTCACTAAATCCGCAGGCAAGATACATCCTCTGGGCAGGATAAAAGAATTCATGCTCATTTGTAGATACCATTACCTTCTCAAAATTCATCTCCCGAAATCTTCTCAAAATCTCATTTATTTGCTGTTTGCCATATCCATTACCACGGAATTGAGGCAGAATACAATTATGGCCAATTATCCCAGTTGGATATTTTCTTGGGTCGTAGGAAGCAAAACCCACAATTTCAGTATCCAAATAGCTGATAAATCCACATGCTCCTACAGTGTCTGGATGTTGGAAGATCTCATTATCATACTCTATCCAATCTTTCTCCCATTCGGAGATATATCCAGGTTTTATTTTAGCTAATCCACTGTAGGATTCTTTGAGAAGATTAAAAATGATTCCTGATTTATGGGCAGTCAATGGTTTAAGTATCAGATGATTCATATCTTAAATTTGATTAGGATTATCGATTCCATACCAATATATCCTATCAGCTTTTCCCAAATATACTAAAACTCATATCCCATATTCACCCAATAATGCCAATCCTCGATTGCTTCTTTCGTCTCATCGTCCACGGAAATCCCTTCTATTTGAGATAACGGGATGGCTAAGTTTCGCCCTTGCCACTGAATTTCAACCAGCATATCATGTTCACATTCATCTTCCGGTGCCATGCCTGTTACCTCAACCTCTTCTTCTTGTTTTAAAGGTGAGGTACGCTTTTCCTGGATACATTTTGCCTTAAATGGAAAATGAATCTTATCGTCCAGATAATAGTACCATCCCATAGACCGCTCTTCTTCGTCGTATGCGTCAACGACCACTTCCATTTCAATGCGGTATTCTCTGTCTTTATCTTTTTCTATACGTTCCATTCTCCCCTCCAAGATTTATTAGCCTCTATTCAAAAATTCACAAACCATACTGAATAATCATTAAGCAATTGGTAATTTTTAGATTTTTTATCCGGTGCTTTTAATTTTGTCAATGGAAGAGTAAACTGTTTCCTGTCAGATGCTCGTTTAACCTTGACCATAATCCCATAATCTGAATCAATCTCATCTTCAAAGTTGAGTAATTTAAATATGTCCGTATGTGAAGGTCTCGTTTTTTTCAATCGCTCATATTCTTTTTCATCCCCGGACCGAAAACATAATAATCTTCCCACTTGAAATCTTCAATACCTGTGAGCTGGCATGGAGACTCAATATTGTCTTTAAGATATTGGAGATATTTTTCATGTGCTTCTTCCGTAACGAATAATGCCTTAATATCGCTATCTTCTGATATTTCTACCCCAAGGATTTTGGCTATTCTTTTATCTTGCTCATTGATAATCATTTAGAGTACCCCTTCCTTTGAAGCATTGGGGAAGTTTTGACTATTGATGTCTATCGATTATAATATCAAATTCGGGAAAAATCTAAATAAATTACTAATTTTTAAAATTACCACGAAAATTGTCAGTTGTCATTTCTGGTATTGGAATAGGGAAGATCTCGGCTTTCAATATTCGTTCGATCCCGTAACTCAACATATTTCTTGCACGTAAATCAATTTTACCGTATTCTCCTTTTTAATTGTGGGAAATCTGATCCTTTTGGGAATAGAAGATGAGATACGTTCCCTTATTCTTCAAGGAAAAAACATTGAAGCATTTAAAAGGGCATTGGAATTGGCAGGGAAGGGATTAAAAGTATCCAAAGATTATGTTGATTCTCTTTGTGAATAATGGAGACAATAAACCAATCAAAGGTTCATTTGAAGAAACCTAACCCGGACAAGCCGGAACCAAAGAGGTTCTCGAATTTTCTGCCCAAAAAAAACGCGAAATTCAGAACGAAGATACTATGTGGACTCGTTAAGCGCCTAAAAGAAAAACCCGCCCAATGACATCTTGGGCAGGTTTTTTGTATCTTCTTCTTTCTCCTCATGGCGAGCATGAAAAAGAGCGAAGTATCATCTCTTGCCTTACCACGGGCTGCCATAGTAGGTCAGGCCGTATTGGTTTTCCCAGGCATACGGGGTAAAGGTTCCGTAATTACCATAAGCAGGGCCATTCAGGCTGGTCGCGGCAGCACTGCCTCGCGGAGTAAAGGTGGGATTGCTGGTACCCAGTCCATTCATAAAGCCTACAACTCCGCTGGAATCGATGGCGTTGGGGAGGGGCATCACGGAACTGCCCGCAGTAGACGTGACGACTGTACCATTGGGAGTAACCATAGTAGCAGTAGGAGTCGTGGTGAACGGCGAGGTGATCATCCAGCCCGTAGATCTCGAATCCATCATACTTCCCATATTTCCCATACTTCCCTGATCGTGACGGGTTCCCTCGTCATCGCCCATGCCGGACATCATGCTGCCGCTCATATCGTAACCGCTGCCGGTATAGCCTGTATTCAGCATGCTGTAGGTGTTGCCATAGTTGTAGCCATAATTGTAGCCATAGTTGTTGCCATAGTTTAAGCCGTAGTTTAAGCCATAGTTATTGCTGAACGCATTACTTTGATTATACGCGGGCATCACGGTAACGCTGCTTGTATACCCTGGTGTCAAGCCAAACATGGCTGCCGTATTGGTGCCGACCGTACTGACGGGCGCAGTAACAGGCATGACATATCCATTCCCGTATCCGTATCCTGAGCTATATCCACCCATGGTGGGACCCATGCCATAGCCACCGGTACCTACCATACTGCTCATAGCGGTTATGCCGCTCATGCCGGCCATGCTGCCGATCACGCTCATGCTGCCCATCAGGCCGCCGGTACCGCCCATGCCAATGCCGCTATAGCCACTGCCATAGCCGACGCCAAAGCCACTCGCACCGCCCATTACACCGCCGGCCATACCGCCGCCGCCTCCGCCGCCGCCACCGCCCATACCAAGGGCTGAAGGAGTGTGAGCGCATAAGACCATAGCTGCTAACGACAGGGACAGACCAAGAGCTTTTGCCAATCTTTTGAGAACATGTTTTTTATCTTTCATTTTGTACCTCCTGAACCTTCACTTAGGGTTAACTGATGCTTACACCTTTAATTCTCTGACTGCTGTCAGGATGAGGACTCTACCTGAAGGGCTCTTTCCCGAAAGGAGGCCCTTCATAAAAGAGCACAAAATTATTTTACTATCGATCTCACCCCCCTTCTCAAGATCGTATAGCAGATAATCCATCCTCTCCTTTCATTTCCTCTCTGCCGCAATGGAGGAAAAAGTTAAAAGGCCAGGACGCACTCTTTTTTTGTGCGAACCTGCCTGAACTTGCGGGACTGCCTGATTATTTGTTACGGTTTGCCGGTGAAAACAGGAGGGAAAAAGGTGATCAAGTGAGTGAGCGTGAAAAGACCTTTTCACATCCTTTCTCTGCATATCTGAACAATTTCTCTGCCTATCTGGACAATGTCTTTGCATATCTGGATAATCTCCTTTGCAAATCCGAATGAGAATGGATTTGACAAACAGATGCATGCAGATCGAGGTAAGAAGAGATAAACCGTATGAGATAGAATGAACGATACAAGATAGCGTTAACGATATGAGATAGCGTTATAGAGTTAACTCGTGGAGAAATCTGAAGAAATAGTGACAGATCCTTATTTGGATAACCATAAATTATCTTCTATAGACGTTTAGACGAAAAAAAAGCTCAATCCTTACGCTTCTGTTTATTAAAAGAGGGATACGAATACATTGCCTGGAAAGCAATTTGATGATATTATAAGCATGTTTTTCTACGAAGTACCCAGAAACAAACACTATCATTCGGGGAAACGAAAAATGTTAAATCGAACAATTGATTGTACTTTGCGGCTTATTGCCTGGGAGTTTACCCAGAAATGCAATCTCAACTGTATTCACTGTCGTGGGTCTGCCACCCATGAGGCATCGAGTGAGGAATTGAGTCTTTCGGAAAGCAGATCTTTTGTCGACAGCCTGAAGGACTTTCAAAGTACGCCGGTCTTGATTTTCAGTGGCGGAGAGCCATTGAGTCGGGAGGATTCCTTTGAGGTGATCGACTACGCATCGCACCAGGGGCTTCGGGCGGTTCTGGCAACCAACGGAACACTGGTTGACCGGGACAGGGCCAGGACATTGAAAAAAATCGGGGTCCAGAGAGTCAGTATCAGTCTTGACGGTGCCAGCGAGGAAAGTCATGACAGTTTCAGGGGGCTTCCGGGGGCTTTTCAGGGGGCTATGGATGGGATTGAAGAGATGAGAAGGGTGGACCTGCCTTTTCAGATCAATACCACCATTACCCAAAGGAATCTTGATGAAATCGAAGACATTGCCGAATTAGCCATGAAACTCAGGGCTCAGGCACTGCATATTTTTTTGCTGGTTCCCACGGGCAGGGGTAAAAATTTAGAGGGAGATGAAATATCGGCAGCGGCCTATGAAAAGGTGCTGCGCTGGTTTCATGAGTTCGGGCAGCAGTATCCCATTCAGGTCAAAGCGACCTGCGCTCCCCATTACTATCGCATTGTCCATCAGCTATCCGGCAAATTGCCGGTCTCTCATTCACACCACGGGCTGTCATCCTACAGCCGGGGATGTCTTGGGGGGACAGGATTTTGCTTTGTCTCGTATAAAGGGGATGTATGTCCCTGCGGCTATTTGCCTATCGTTGCCGGAAATATCCGGGATGAGCGCCTTGGCCGGATTTGGGCCGATTCGCCCCTTTTCCATGACCTGCGGGATCCGGATAAATTAAAGGGCAAGTGCGGCCGCTGTGAATACCGCTGGATCTGCGGCGGGTGCCGGGCGCGTGCCTATCAAATGTCAGGGGATTACCTGGCTGAAGAGCCTCTGTGTATCTACCATCCCCGACAGGAACATTCTCAGGCAAAATCATAGCCGGAAAAGGAAATGACAGCCTGAAATGACAGCCTGAGGGAAATTACACGTCTAAGGGAAATGATAACCTCTGGGAAATTACAGTCTATGGGAAAGTACCGCCTATGGGAAAGTACCGCCTATGGGAAATGATTACCCATGGATTTTGGGAAGTGATAACCTATGGATTTTTTGAATTATTTGCTTCAAGTTTCAAAACCTGCCCGCTACCTGGGAAGCGAGTTGAATGCCGTTCACAAGGACTGGGACCAGGCCCGGTTTCGCATGGCCCTGGCCTACCCCGATCTCTACGAAGTAGGCATGTCAAACCTGGCACTCAGGATTTTGTACGGAATCCTCAACAGCCGGGCGGATATGCTCGCCGAGCGGGTATTCAACCCCTGGCCTGATGCAGAGCAGAAAATGCGGGATGAGAATATTTCCCTCTACGCTCTGGAATCGGGAAGGCCGGTGCGGCAGTTCGATGCGATCGGGTTTACCCTGCCATATGAACTCTGTTACACCAATATCTTAACTATGCTCAATCTGGCAGGGATACCCTTTTCTGCCTCGGAAAGAGATGCATCTTATCCCCTGATCATCGGCGGCGGGCCCGGAGCTTTCAACCCGGAGCCCCTGGCGGAATTTTTCGACCTTTTCGTGCTGGGAGACGGTGAAGAGGTGATCCTGGAAATTGCCGATCTTGCCATGCTCGCCAAAGAGGAGGGTTGGTCCAGAGAGCATTTACTCAACACGCTAGCCGGACTGCGTGGTGTCTATGTCCCCTCTCATTATAAGGTGGAGTATTTCCCCGATGGAACGATCCGGTCGATCACTCCCACGGCACGGACATCCAGGCCAAATGGAAATGGCGACATTGACGGAACTGCGGCGATTCTTGACGGAACTGCGGCGGTTCCCCGCATTGAAAAAAGAATCGTCCAGGATCTTGACCGGGCATTTTATCCTACCAGGTGGGTAGTGCCCTCCGTCGAGGTGGTCCATGACCGCTTTGCCGTTGAGATTGCAAGAGGGTGCAGCCGGGGATGCCGTTTTTGTCAGGCAGGATTCCTGTACCGGCCGGTTCGCGAGCGGTCACCGGAAACCCTAAAGGCCCTGGCCGAAGAGTCCATCCGGCATACGGGGTATGAAGAACTCTCCCTCGTGTCACTCTCATCCAGCGATTACAGCCACCTTGAAGAGCTGGTCAACATTTTGCGCCACGACTGTAAAGCCCACACCATGGCTTTGTCACTTCCATCACTGAGGCCGGGGACACTCACCTCTTCACTTATTTCCTCGATGAAAGAGGTCCGCAAAACCGGCTTTACCATCGCTCCTGAGGCCGGCACCCAGAGGCTGCGCGATGTTATCAATAAGGGGATCACCGAAGAGGATATCTTTTCCACAGCCCGGCAGATCTTCGAACATGGATGGGACCTGTTGAAGCTGTACTTCATGATCGGCCTTCCGACCGAGGGCCCCGAAGATCTCGATGGAATCGTACACATTTGCCGGGAAATCCTGAGACTGGGAAGAAAAGGAAACACCAGGCGCAGGATCAATGTCAACCTGACCATCTCGCCATTTGTACCCAAGCCTCATACGCCGTTCCAGCGAATGCCGCAAGAGTCGATCGAAACGCTGTGGGAAAAAGAAAAAATCATCTCACGGCAGTTAAACAGCCGTGCCTTCAAAGTGAAGTGCAGAGAGCCTCAGGTGAGCTGCCTCGAAGGGGCGCTCGCGCGCGCAGATCGCCGCCTGGGCCGGGTGCTGGTCCGGGCCTTCGAACTGGGCTCCCGGTTCGACCAGTGGAGCGAGCAGTTCGATTTCAGCCTCTGGGAAAAAGCCTTTGCCGAATGCGATATATCCATGGATTTCTACGCCCACAGATCCATCGGTGAAAAAGAAATCCTGCCCTGGGAGCATCTTTGCTCAGGGCTTTTGCCCTCGTTCCTGGCCAAGGAGGCAAGAAGAGCCATGGAAGGAACGCTGACGCCGGATTGCCGGTCTATCTCCTCCTGTCATGGCTGCGGCGCCTGTAAGAGCCAGCGGATTGAAATTCCGCCCCTGCCGCCTCCTTCCCCCTTGACACCTTCCTCCCCTCTGCCACCTTCCTCCATGGACCAGAGGGAGCAGGGGGAAAAGCCGGCAATAAGGCCGCATCTTTTCGTCGAGCAGCCTGTTAAGGGGCTGGCTGCCATCGGGCAGAAAACCTGCCAGATACGAGGAAAATTCCAAAAAACCGGCCTTGCCGTTTATATGTCTCACCTCGATCTGATGCGTGTACTTTTCCGGGCAATCCGAAGAGCGGATCTGCCTATTGCCTTCAGCCAGGGGTTTCATCCGCACCCTCAGGTCTCCTTCGGCCTCCCTTTACCAGTGGGAATGGAGGGACTGGCGGAATACGCCGATTTCGCTTTCCACAGGCCCATTGAGACGGAGGAATTTCTGGCCCGGATCAACGAGCAATTGCCCGAAGGAATAAAGATGCTGCAAGGCAAACGTATTCCGCCGCAGGTGCGATCCCTTTCGAGAATGATCAATCGGGCCGTCTATCTCATCCATATCCCTCTGCGGGCCTTTCAGGGCTGCGAAAACTTCGATCAAAAGGAGCATATTGCCCGGTTTTTAGCCAATGAGGAACTATGGATTCAAAAGAGCAAAAAGACCAGCGAAAGGGAAATAGATCCAGTACCCATGAAACGGATCAATATCCGGCCTCTTATCTTCGATATCACTTTTCCGGCAACTTCCACTCAGGGGAATTACAAAGACTTGCGAATGCTTTTATCAGCAGGGCAACAGAACGTGGATCCAGCCCAGGTGCTGGAATTACTCTGCGGCGGATTGATAGACACGGCAACAGAGTATCCCAAAATCATCCGTGAAGGTCTCTACGCTGATATCTCCAACCGGATATGGGACCCTATCGATATCTGTTAACCCCACATCTGGTAATTCTTAAGGGTCAGGCGCAGCTTTTCACCCGGAGAGACAAGTTTTTTCCCTGATCAAATGAAGGGTCTCATGCCCCACCGCTTCTCACCTTGCGCTGAAATTCATGGTAAATGGTGTTCATGGCCCCGGAGGGGATGCCTTTTTCCTGATAGAGAACAAGGGGGGGGAGAATCCGTAATCCGGTTTGTCCCCTTTTGTATGCTTCGATTAAAAAATGCCGGGATTCTGCCTGGAGGTAAGGGTAGAGCAGTTGCAGGGTCTTGGGTTCAAGAGAGTGCCTCTTGAGGCAGGGAATGAGCTCTGCCAGTCTGAAGGAGGGCAGCACAAAGTAAGCCCTGCCGCCATTCTTCAACAAATAACCGGCTACGGAAATGAACGCTTCCAATGGAGTAAAAATCTCGTGCCTTGCCTTGGCCCGGCAGGGGTTTGGATTGATTCGGCCAGAGTTCATGGCCTGATAAGGAGGATTGGAAATCACGACATCGAATGAACCCGGAGAGAAGAGCTGCGGGAGATTCTGCAAATCCTCGTGCATCACCTTCATGCGCTGATCCACTCCATTGATGATGCTGTTTCGAAGCGCCTGATCGGCCAGACGGGGCTGAATCTCTACAGCCAAAACCATCGATTCGCGGTAGACTTTGCTCAGCAGTAAAGCGATGATACCATTTCCCGTTCCTAAGTCTACAATCTGGTCCTGCCTTTTCACTCTGGCAAAATAAGCCAGCAAGACGGAATCTACTGAAAACCGGTAGCCGAACCGGTCCTGAATAATGCGCAATCTCTTATCAAATAAGGAATCCGCAGTTTCGTCTTCCATCACCATGGCCATTTCACTATTTCCCTGGTTTCTCTCTTTCCTTATTTCCCTCAATGAAAAATCTATTTACTTATCAGGTAATAATTGTACCATAGTTCTCACAGGTTTTAGAAGAGCTGGAAAAAACCTTCTCACCTTCTTGACAAGGAAGCGTTTTATTTATATCATGCTCAGTACACCGCGCATGAAATACGCAGCCGGTTAGTGTCCTTCCCCCCCTCCCGCGACAAGGGTTTTTATCCCCCCTTTATAAAGGGGGTGAGGGAATTTTCGACAAATTGCTTTATGCAATGACTGGCCGGAGAGTTCCCGCGCCCTGTACGAAATATTCTTTATCGGTTTGGGACGGCAAAGCGGCAAGCTCTCCCAATAAAGAAAGCAGGCACCACGTAAGATCAAAGCGCGCCCAGGAACAAGGGGAAAGAGGAGAAACTTTTGATACTTGCAGTTATTGACGGTCACGGTGGCGGCATTGGAAGCTATATTATCAAGAGGCTGCGTGAAGAGGACGGGCTGAATGCCCTTGAAATTATCGCTCTGGGTACCAACTCCCTTGCTACTTCGGCCATGATGAAAGCACGGGCAAACCGGGGAGCTTCCGGAGAAAATGCCATCACCTATGTCGTACGGCAGGTAGACATGATTACCGGATCGTTTAACATCGTTATGGCCAATTCCATGCTGGGAGAATTAACACCAAAGATGGCCGAAGCCATTGCCAGCAGCACTGCCTTAAAGATTCTTCTCCCTCTTCCCATTGAAAAAATCTCACTAATTGGCTATAACTACGAGCCCCTGCCTCACCTTACTGACAAACTTATTCAAAAAATCAAAGAAATAGTAATAGAGCATGCTCAAGTAACAACCCAGGCAAAAGCTGGAGACCTGGGGAAAAAGGAGAAAGTAGAAAGCCGTGTGTGAAGCAAATGCATATATTGATCACGAAGGAAAAGAAGTGCTTTTCATGGAATCAGTGGATATTATCAAGCCTGAAGCCGAGAACAGGCTGTTGATCATGGATATCTTTGGCGACCAGAAAATTTTGCGTGGGAAAATCAAAAAGATATCGCTGCTCAATCATAAAATAGTGCTCGAAGAGATTCCATTAAAGGTGGAATAAATCAGGTTCACCGCAGGCGGGGCGGGATAACCCCGCCAGAGTTGGAATAGCGTATTCCCCATGAGAGAGGCTAAAAAAAGGTATCCCTCCGCAGACTGAAGTCGTCCGACCGCACCTTGAGGGCGCCAGAGCAGGGATCAATAAAAGCTTTCCAGCAAAAGCAGGAAATCTACTACTTCACTGTGACCGGCGAGGTAATACCCCGCAGTAGTGGCGCTCTTTCTCCCTACCAGAATCCCGATTCCCTTTCCTCTGATTGCCCGAAAAGCGTCTTCATCCGTTGCAGGGTCAGCGCCCAGATAGATGGTTAAAGGTTGACTCTTGCGAGAGGAAATCAGGTTCTCGAACATTTTAATCACTCTTCCTTTGTCCCAATTGATAACCGGCAGGATTTCCGTACTATCCTTTCCTTCTACGGATCGGAACTTCCCTGTGCTGGAATAGGATTGAACGGCGGCGTTGATTTTTTCTCGCACCAGTTCCCTCTGGCCGTTGTCCAGGGTCGGGTAATAAAGGTACAGGGACACTCCATTATCGTCAACGGATATTCCACTGAGTTCGTTCGTCTGCTCCTGAAGTGCGGTTTTGAGGGGCTGAAGCTCCGAGCTGTCCTGGGTAGTGCAGATCGGATGAACGAATTCAATCTCAGGCCCCCGGATCTCAAGTCCATGATTGCCCGAATAATACATACCGTTGATACGGATCAGGTTCTGGAGATTGCTGAGTTTCATTCTGCTCATGATGGCGACCGTCAGGCTGGGCTTTGATCGTAAAGAAATCAGGAGCTCTCGAAGGTTATGGTCAAGATGAGACCCGGATGGCGGGGCGGGAACTAAAATGCCCTCGTAGTTTAGCAGAAGAAGCACCGGCCTGGTCCTCAACTCCTTTTTGATCCTGGGCCACTCCGAAATGGGATCTTTCATGTCGTACTCTTCCTTTGGCTTCCTCTCTTTTGAATTTCATTCCTCGTCATTCTGATTTAAAAGCCCTGATTATCTTTTGTTGATGCGATGACAAAACCTTTCAATCCGACTTTTTCATCAAGCTCCTTAAGATGTCTCTCCGCCTCCGAGCGGCCAGAGAAACGGCCGACCCGGACCCGGTACCAGGGCAATTCCCGGCTTTTCTGATCATCATATTTGGCCATATAGGCTGAATATCCCCTGGCTCTCAAATCGTGAATGATCTTTTCGGCATCATCCTGCATTCTCAGGGCAGCAACCTGAACCGTATACTCTTCGCCGCCACCCCTGCCGCAAGAATACTGTGCTGGCAAATCCTCTGCCTGATCCTTTTCCCTGGCACGGGGGATTCCCTCCCCCTGGCTCTTTGCCTTCGCCTGATTTTCTGCTTTCTTTACCTGCTGATTCCGGGCGCTGCGGTTTGGGGAGCGGTGTCTGCGATTGACGCCGGTATCCGCTTTGCGGACCGCCGGCAGCGTATAAAAGAAGGTAAACTGATCCCCGGCATTTGCCTGCTTAACCTGAGATTCCAGTTCCTGCACGCTGTCCCAGGCAACGAGCTTTTCTCTGACGAAAAATCCGGCCGCCAGGAGGATAACCAGAAAACCGGGCAGAAGCCACCATAAGCGGCTCCTGGCTTTGGTGCGAGTTTCTTCCTTTTGCCTGATGAGATCGGTTCGTCTGCTCATGGTTACATCGTTGTTGGAGTAGATATGCCAAGCAATTGTAAAGCATCAGCGATTACGAGCTGAATTGCCGAAGCCAAACCAAGACGGGCGGATGAAAGCTCCAGATCTTCCGAGATTACCCTGTAGACATTATAGTACTTATGGAAGAGGGTGGCAATTTCTATCAGGTAAAAGGTGATCCGGTGCGGCTCGAGAGCTTCGGCAGCCTCTATAAGAACCTGGGGATAAAAGGAGAGCTTCTGAATCAATTGAATCTCTTCCGGGCTCTGGAGCAGGGAAAAATCTGGATCGGATAAGGAAAGTTCCCTCTTTTCGACTTCTCGAAAGATGCTGCAAATGCGCGCGTGCGCATATTGGGTGTAATAGACGGGATTCTCACTGGATTGTTTTTTAGCCAGATCAAGATCAAAATCAAGATGCGTATCAAACCTTCGCAGGAGAAAGAAAAACCGGGCCGCATCCACACCAACCTCTTCGATAACCTCCAAGAGCGTGGTAAAGGTGGCCTTTCTGGTAGACATATTGACCGGCACATCTCCCCGCATCAGCCTGACCAGTTGAACCAGGAGAATGGAAACATTCTCCTGCGGCACGGAAAACGCCTTGGCCACAGCCCGGATACGGTTAATGTATCCGTGGTGGTCTGCACCCCAGATATCAATGAGCCTGCTGTAGGCTCTTTGGAATTTGTTCCGGTGATAGGCGAGATCAGAGGCATAATAGGTCGGCTCGCCGGAAGAGCGGATGACCACCCGATCCTTTTCATCACCGACATCCGAGGTCTTCATCCATAAGGCACCATCTTTTTCGTAAATCCACCCTTCTGCCTTGAGAAAGGCGATGGTTTCTCCCACGGACTGGTCTTCGTATAAGCTCTTTTCACTGAACCACTGATCGAATTGTATGCGAAATAGTGCCAGATCATCCTGAATTTGTTTGAGAATTTGATCGGCAGCGATCCTGGTCAGAAGAGGGACTGCCTGTGCTTCAGGCATGGACAGGTATACATCACCCTTTTCCCTGATGAGATCGCGGGCAATGTCTTTGATGTATTCTCCCTGATAGCCGTCTTCCAGAAAAGGAACATCATTCCCTAATTCCTGGTAGTAGCGCAACAGAACCGATTTTCCGAGAATCTCCATCTGCCTGCCGGCATCGTTGATATAGTACTCGCGAGTTACCGTGTGGCCGACCTTCTTGAGAATCCGGGCCAGGGTATCCCCGACAACAGCACACCGGCCGTGGCCGACGTGCAAGGGACCGGTCGGATTGGCACTGACAAATTCGATATTCACCTTTTGTTCGTTCCCGGTCGAGGGAGAGCAGAATTCTTCAGGGTTCTCGAGGATCTTTTGCAGGACCTTATACCAGAATTGCGGTTTGAGAAATAAATTAATAAACCCGCTTCCTGCAATCTCGACCCTGTCAAGATCTTCCGGCCACTCTGGGACATTCTGGATGATAATCTCGGCCACTTTTCTGGGCGGCATTTTGACTGAAGGAGCGAGCAAAAAAGCGACATTGGTAGTCAGATCCCCGAATTTTTTCTCTTTCGGGATTTCAAAGTGAACCGCCGGGAAAGGAATTTCCAGCGGGATCAACCCTTTTCCGGCTGCTGACTGTAAGCTCTTGACAATACATTCAGATAAAATTTTTTTCATTTTTCAAAAGGAACAGGGCATCCCTTGGCGGGATGCCCTTATCGTGGAATGTCAATTCATGACAGGTTATATTCACAACATGCGAGTAAAGCCTTTGGCAAGAAGGCTCTTTATCGCTGAACGGCCCGAAAATCTCTAGACGGAAGAAGGCTCTTCCTTCTCCTTGGCAACTGGAGAATCATCAGAATCAGAAGATGAAGCATCGGGTTCAGGCGCACTGCTGCTGGCAGTAGTCGTATCGTTCTGGTTTTTCTGGCTCTTCCGGTATTCTTCCAGTTCAGCGCTTGAAGCCGCTTCCTCGTATCCCCTGATACTCAATCCGATCTTTCTCGCATCTACATCGGTCCGAATGATCTTGACCATGATCTCATCGCCGATAGACAGGACCTGTTTGGGATTATTGACCATCTCGTCTTTGCCCATCTCACTGACGTGGATGAAGCCGTCAACTCCCCCTTCCAGTTCAGCTACCGCACCGGTATCGGTCAGGCGGATGATCCTGCACTGCGCGATACTGCCAACCGGATACTTTTCCTCTACCTTGGACCATGGATCAGGCTGCAACTGTTTGATGCCAAGAGAGAGCCGCTCATTCTGGGTATCGATACTGAGAATTACCGCATCGATCTTCTCTCCCTTTTTCAGGACTTCGGAAGGATGCTTGATCCTCTGCGTCCAGGAAATATCGGAAATATGGACCAGACCATCGACTCCTTCCTCAAGTTCAATAAAGGCACCAAAATCCGTTATGTTTCTTACCCGGCCTGTGATCTTCGACCCGACCTGATACTTGCTTTCGATAATCAGCCAGGGATTGGGTTCGGTTTGCTTCATGCCCAGAGAAATTCGCTTGTTTTCTTTATCGACATCCAGAACGATCACTTCAACGATTTCACCGATGGCCACGACACGGGAAGGATGACGGATCTTCCTGGTCCAGGACATTTCCGAGACATGGATCAATCCTTCGACCCCTTCTTCCAGCTCGACGAAAGCGCCATAATCGGTCAGGCTGACCACTTTTCCACGGACACGGCTTCCGATGACGTATTTCTCGTCCACCTTTTCCCATGGATCAGGAGTCTTCTGCTTCAGGCCGAGAGAGATCCGCTCATTGGCCTGATCGAATTTCAACACCATCACTTCCACTTCATCCCCAACCACAAACAGCTCGGATGGATGGCGCACTCTTCCCCAGGACATATCGGTCACGTGGAGAAGGCCATCGATACCGCCCAGGTCGATGAAGGCTCCGTATTCGGTGATGTTTTTGACAATACCCTTGACCAGCTTTCCTTCTTCGATGGTTTCAAGGGCAACTTTTCTCTTTTTATCGCGCTCCTCTTCCAGGAGAGATCTTCTGGACAGAACGATGTTACCGCGTTTTTTATTCAATTTGATGATCTTCATCTTGAGGACTTTGCCGATCAGACCATCGAGATCTCTTATTGGTTTTATATCGATCTGTGATCCAGGCAAAAATCCGGGGATGCCGATATCTACCGTCAAACCGCCCTTGATTCTCTTGGTAACCTTCCCTTCGATTGTCTCTCCGTTTTCATAAATCTTTATCAGATCATCCCAGATTTTGATCTTGTCGGCTTTTTCTTTGGATAAGACAATCAAGTCGTCACTGTCTTCCATGGTCTCAAGGAAAACGTCCACGACATCGCCAACGTTAACGTTCAGTTCTCCTGTAGGGGTCCGAAATTCTCTTAGGGAGATAGTTCCTTCAGATTTGTATCCGATATCAACCAGAACCTCTTCATCCATGACCCGGAGAATAGTCCCTTTAACAACCTCACCCTCTTCAATATGCTTCAAACTCTCGGTATACATCCGCTCGAGTTCTTCTTCATCCATAGCGTCTTCATCATCCAGATACTCGTCGTAGATGTCATCGTCCGGTTCAGACGATATTCCTTTATGGGTGGCAGGAGAGGGACTTACTTTCCCGGAGGGTGCCTCCGTTTGTTGTGAATTTTGGTTACCTGTGCTTTCCAAAATCTTATCCTCCTCGGAAAGGAGAACGTCTTTTGGATCTTTGTTAATGGTCATTATTTCTTAAACCCCCTGAAAATATATAATGAATCAGAGTATTCATACTCTGATTATAACGCCTTTACAAGCGTATAGATAAATATATCACAATTTTATTTCAATCACAAGAAAATAACATCCAGGGAAATGGCATCCCGGGGTGGTCAGGCACCATTTTCTTGAATACCAATCTCTTGAGCCATGATATCTACCACCTCTTCAATGCTCTTGTGAGTCGAATCAATCGAAATTGCATCTTCGGATTTAATCAAAGGAGCTATTTTTCGGGTCCGATCATTCCGGTCGCGCGTCTCTAAATCAGCCATTACCTCCTGATAACTTACCCTTACCCCCTTATCCTGCAATTCCTGGAAGCGCCGCCGGGCACGCTCCGACAGACTGGCATTCAGGAAAAATTTCCTGTCAGCATCGGGAAATACAAAGCTTCCAATATCGCGGCCATCCATGACCACCGCCCCTTCCCTGCCAATATCCCGCTGAATCTCGACCATGGCCAGCCTCACGCCGGACAGTGCGGAAATCTTCGAAGCCGCCATACCAACCCGGGTTGTGCGGATCAGGGAAGTGAGATCCTCGCCATCCAAATAAATGTGCAGATTCAAATTATCTCCATCAGACACATTTTTAAGGGAAATGGTACTTCGATGGAGAAGATCAGTCAAGGAAGACTCGTCACTCTCACTGATACCCGCCTGGATCGCCTTAAAGGCCAGGGCCCGGTACATAGCCCCGGTATCTATATAGGTGTAGTTGCACCGTTTGGCCAACAGCTTCCCTACCGTGCTCTTCCCCGCAGCCGATGGCCCGTCAATAGCTATAATGAAGCCTTTTTTCAATGTTCGCCTTCTCTTACCTTCTCTTATGTATATAGGATTCGATTATTTTAACAAGCTCAATCGTGCATTGTCAAATAATTTTACAGCACTATCCTCATACTGCGGCTATGAGATATGAACCAAGCGGTTTTAATTTGACAAGCCGAAGGTAAAGATTATAAGCTCGCTCATTAAAATCTTACTCGCACCAAAACATATCATTGTTGCAGCTGATTTTGCTTTTCCTGGTACAATTGCCCAATATTCATTTGTTTTACTATAACTTCGACTTTCCAGCGCTATATCAATTCGAATAATAGTGATAAGCTCTTTTGTGAGAGGCACTTCTCTATCCGGCGAAAGGAATAAGAGGCAGGGAATCGCCCCTGCCTCCTGAATCTGATTCCTGTCTTTTTCCCTTTATTCCTTACTCTACCGGCAGAGAACCGCGGTCCATATCGGCAGGGATAGGTACATCCATTAACTTGAGGATAGTCGGAGCGAGGGCGTGGATGTCGAAGCCGGTTTCATTCACGCTTTTACCCTTCAGGTAAAAGAAGGCATCATCATAGGTATGCATTCCTTCGAGCTCACTGCGGCCGGTCAGGGCTGTCTGGTCGATATTGCCTTTCAGGTCGTAGCCGTCCCTCGGTACTGCTACGAGGTCCGCCGCCTGATCCAGATAAGGGCCATGGTAAATCTCGTCCCTCCTTACCACCCTGTCCAGAATGGGCTCTCCGTTTGCCGGGTCCTTCATTTCCATAAGCGCTCCGGCAAGTTGTTGGCAGGTCTTCTCATAGTTTTCACCCGGCTCTATCCTGCCGCAGTATTCCCGGCCCCGCACATTGAGAAAGATCCTGCCCGGAATCAGGCTGTAGGCCGTAGTTTCAGGATGCATCTGTTTGAGGTCGGGCTTTTCGCCCGTGAATTTGAGAAATCCTTTCTCACAAAGCCATTGATTGACAAATACTTCCTGCCTGATCGAGCAAAATCCGTGATCGGACAGGAGGATAAATTCAGTTTCCGGGTTTTGCTCGACAAACTGATCGTGGATTTGGCCGACATAGTCGTCGATTTTTTGATAATACCGAATGAATTCGGGGGCAAATTCCGGATGGCCGTTTTCCCATGCTTCCCAGAAAAAATGGTTGATGCGATCGGTCTCCATGACATGCACCTGAAAAAAATCCCACTCTTCCTGTTCGAGGAAATATCTGGCCGTGGCCACCCGCCGGTCGAGAGCCACATGCAGTTCCTCCAAAAATTTTTTCCTGTCCTTTCTGGCCAGCCAGGCATCCACGTCGATCACGTATCCCAGTTCCTTCAGTTTTGGGACAACCGAGGCAGGATAGGCAGCCTTGTCCAGTTTAGTAGCTAAAAAGCAACCGACGAGAATGCCGTTGACCGGCTTTGGCGGGTATGTGACCGGCACGTTGATGACGACTACCCGCTTTTGGGCCTGGCTTAAAATCTGCCATAGTGTGCTGCTCTTCATGTTACTTGCGGTAGGGATGAAGGGCTCGAAAGGGTTAGCTTTGCGGTCGATGAAGCCATAGATATTATGCTTGGCCGGATTCCGTCCGGTCATAAATGATGACCAGGCCACCGATGAAATCGTGGGAATCACCGAGCGCATCCTTTGAAAGGCTCCGTTTTGAAAAAGCTCCTGCATCCTGGGAAATTTCCCCGCATTCTTCGGGTGCGTCAGGAACGTATAAGGGACACCGTCCAGCCCGATGACCAGCACCCTTTTTTTCTTTGACCCGCCTTTTGATTCGCCTTTTATTCTCTTTATCCAGGCCATATCAAATATACCCCAGATCACGCAGCCTCTGCTTGATTTTCTCCTCTTCTTCCTCGGAGTAGATTTCCTCTTCGGCCCCTTCCTCCAGTGCGCTTTCGAATCCGTCGGGAAAATATCCGAGCTCCATCAACCGGTCGATCACTTTGGCTGCGCTTTCTTCAATCGATTCTTTATCCGTTTCCACGATTACTTCCGGATTCAGCGGCTCTTCGTAAGGGTCGGAGACTCCCGTATAGTTTTTGATCTCTCCGGCCAGGGCCTTTTTGTAAAGTCCCTTGACATCCCGCTCAATGCAGACATCGAGTGGACACTTGACAAAAACCTCGACAAAGTTACCAATCTCCCGGCGGTTGTAGTCACGGATTTCCCGGTAGGGAGAGATGGCCGAGGCAATAGCAATGACGCCGTTACGGGTCAAAAGCTTGCAGACAAAGCCGATCCTTTTGATATTCGTGTCGCGGTCCTCCTTGCTGAAACCCAGGCCCTTGCTTAAATTCATGCGGACCACGTCACCGTCCAATGACTCCACCTTCAAGCCCCGGTCGCGCAGAACCTGCTCGACTCTTTCGGCAATGGTTGTTTTTCCCGCTCCTGACAAACCGGTAAACCAGAGGGTAAACCCTTTTTGTTCGCTATTATTTTTGAGCCCTTTACATCCCATCTCTTGCCTCCTCACATAGTTTATACCTTTTCGTTGATTATCATCATGTCGGTCTTTATTGGTCTTCTGCTGGTCTCTATTGGTCTTGTGAATATCCGTCATTCGGACTGAAAAAGCCTTATTGCTGCTGCCTTTGCCGGAGCCCTTCGATGAGTACCTCAGCTACTTCCTGCCGGGTAAACTCTTTCGGAGGAATCTCCCCCCGGCTCAGCATCTCCCGAACCTTGGTCCCGCTCAGGAATACATGCTCAGCGCTGTTATGAGGGCAGGTCTTGCTGGAGGCCATACCTCCGCACTGCCTGCAATAGAAGGCGTGTTCAAAGAAAAAGGGAGTGATCGCCAGTTCCTGGGGCTCAAATTCGCGGAAGATATAGTGGGCATCGTAGGTTCCATAGTAATTGCCTACACCGGCATGGTCCCTGCCCACGATAAAGTGCGTGCAGCCATAGTTTTTCCGCAAAAGAGCATGAAAGATGGCTTCCCTCGGTCCAGCGTAGCGCATATTGACCGGCATGACCGAAAACACGGTGCGCTGCGGATGATAGTAGTTCTTGACAATAACCTCGTAGCACTTTATCCGTATATCCGTAGGTATGTCATCGCTCTTGGTTCCACCGACCAGGGGGTGAAGAAGGAGCCCGTCCACCACTTCCAGGGCACACTTTTGCAGATATTCATGGGCCCGGTGGACCGGATTTCGGGTCTGAAAAGCGACCACCGTATCCCAGCCCTTTTCCTTGAACAGCGTGCGGGTTTCCTGCGGAGACAGGTTATAGCGGGCATAAGGGTCAGGCTGCTCTTTCACCAGGTCGATTCTGCCCCCTAAGAGCACATCGCCCATTTCATATACCTTTTTAACTCCGGGATGTTTATCGTCCGTCGTTTTGAACACCTGACGGGCCATCTCCTCACGGTCAAAAGTATATTTATCCTCTAAGTACAAGATTGCGGCCATATCGCCGGCCGGGTCCATCAGGGCGACTTCCGAGCCAGGCTTCAATTGGTCGGCCATCTTGCGGCTCACATCCAGCGTGATGGGGATCGTCCAGGCTAAACCATTGGCCAGTCGCATATGGTCAACGACGCTCCGAAAGTCTGCCTGGTTCATAAATCCTTCCAGGGGGCTGAAAACCCCTTGAGCGATATTTTCAAGGTCAGTCAAGGTATCCTGCCCGATGGAAATCTTCGGCAGGCTCTTGCCCCTTTCTATGGCCGCCTCTTTAGCTGCGCCTTCTAAAACCCTGTTGATTAATTTCCCTCCATGCGGTTTGATCATCTCTTTCTCCCAATGTAAATGCTGCGATGTCAAGCAGGTTTACTCTTTAGATATTGAAATTGAATATGTTTCCCTCACTTAATGTACCCCAGGGCCCTAAGCCGTTTGCGGATAAGCTCCATCTCTTCCGAATCTACGGATTCCTGCTTCTGAAGTTTTCCTCCAGCCACAATGTCCCGCAGTACATAGACGATAAATTCCGTGGCACTGCTAAAGCCCGTGTCCGCAATCAATGTCTTGACTTCTTCGTACAGTCGTCTGGGAATTTTTATGGTAACCTTGTCTTTATTATCTCCTGAGTTCATCGGTTCTTCTCCACCTTTCGTTACACTCCAATAGGATTCTTATAAGAGTGCTCAGGGAAAATGATACCATGGCTCGTTCCATCTGTCAACAGCACGGGAAGAATTTAATTCCTGACCGCTTTTTACCGGCTCATCCCTGCCACTTTACCGCTCATCCCTGTTCCCTCGCCCTTGCGACTTGCCGGGCCACGGTGTCCACAGCGTCAAAGCCGGTCCACGGGCTCATGATAAACGACTTTATGGCTGCAATAGGGGGAGCGGCATCATAGCCTGCCTGCCGGTAGTTTTCCGTCCATGACAAAAGGACACCTTTTCCAGCCAGAGCCTGTTCATGGATATGTTCAAAGATGTGACGGTTATAGGCATTATGTTCCTCAAGGTTTTTCCGGTAATGGGGGTCGGCCTGCTCCCGCTGAAAAGCCTCCCTGGGATTCACGCCGTCAGGATAAACTCGAAAGAGGGTAACCGGCCCGTAGTTATAATCGTTAAGAATCTGGACAAAGGGGTATGCTTCCAGCCGCTCCCGCAGCATCTCCGACATTTCCACGACGTGTCCGATAATGACCCGGTAGCCTTCCTTGCCAAGCAGCCGGATATTCACCAGGGCAGCCAGAGCGCTTGCCCCTGAGCGGGAGCATTCCAGAGTGTAAATTCCCGGATTATAGCGGCCATACCGGTAAAGGTATGGCATCTGTTCGGGTTCACGGCTGAGAAGTTTCAAATCATTCCTGTCCTTGACCAAAAAGACGCTGGAGATAAAGGGTGCATAGCCTGTCTTGTGGAAATCGATGCCAAGGCTGTCAGCCATTGACAGAGCCCTGACCAGTTCGACAGAATCACGGAGCGAGCGGAGTGTCCTGGCATGAAAGCCGAGGGGATTCGCTTCAAAATCATAGTCGCGAAAAACGATCCATGCCCAGCCAATAACCGAATCTGCATGGATGTGTGGCGGGTGCTCCAGGTTATACTCTTCCGCAAGTTGATCTCTCAGATGAACGATTGCCGAAAGATCATCGATTCCGAAAGCGTCGGTAGTGCCCATGGTGGCTATGATGGCTGCTATCTTCTCTCCCCCCTCAAGCGCGCGGCGAAGATACCTTTCGAGGTCTATCAGTGACATTTCATTATTCCTGGTAGCCGGTATAGGGACTACGTTCCTGGTGCCCATTCCCAGCCAGCCGGCGGCATTGAGCCGCGTATAGTGTGATGAGGCCGAAGTCACAATCTTTACGTCCTCGCGCAGGCCATCGTTCATGAGCCTCCCGGAAAAAAGCTTCTCGAGACCCAGTTTGCAGCCGTAGAGAATCGTGCCCGTGCCGCCGAACGTGAAGTTGCCGCCCGCCTTTTGCGGATCGTAACCGACAAGGCCGCAGAGCATGGCTATCGCCTCGAGCTCGGCCTCGGCGAACCGGGCCGAATACTCGTCCGAAAGGATATTCGGATTGTAAATGGCACCGGCCACGAAGGCCATGATACTCGGCACGGTTGGAGGAGCAATGACCTGCGCCTGGCAGTTAGGATGTGCCCAGACGATCATGCCCTGGCAGTAGTCGGCAAGCATCTCGGTCATCTCCTCCACCGAACTCATCCTTTCCGGGAAACCCCCGCCGTTCTCGTATCGCTTTTTTTGTTCTATACCCAAAATGGGTGCAGCGGATTTTAAACTGTCCACACGATCGAGAAAATGCGAGACCGTATGAACGAAGTAGCCATCCATGATAGGGTTTGATGTCGGCCCCGGGAAAAACGTCTTCAACTGATCGAGAATATCGGCGTAGTTCTGCCGCTGCCTTGGTTCATTGTGCATAATGAACCTCACGCTCCTTTCTTTAAAGCCCCCGTTCAGGGAAAAAGCTGCCGGGTGCTTTCTAGATCCTGTTATTTCCTTATGATCCTTGTGCTTATCGCCGGGACGTATCAGTTTACTTTAACTTAGCGGCAGCGCCAAGGTAGCGTTTAAACCACTGAGCCGCACGTTGTGCAACTTCCTCGATCTTGCCAGGCTCTTCGAAAAGGTGGGATGCGCCGGAAATAATCGCCAGGTCCTTTTCTCCTCTCAGGCCGGCATATGCCTGCCGGTTCAGGAAAAGTACCGTGTAGTCCAGTCCTCCTACGATGAGCAGGGTCGGTGACTTTACGGAAGAGAGCACGGAAGATGCCATGTCAGGCCGCCCACCCCTTGATACTACTGCACTTATGGCAGGGCCGAGTATTGCCGCTGCCCGCAGAGCAGCAGCCGCTCCTGTGCTGGATCCGAAATAGCCGATTTTCTTCCCTTCGACCCCGGACATTGTGCTCAGCCACTCTGTGACTGCAACCAACCGCCGGGTTAAAAGATCGATATCGAAGCGCCTTTCATACACTTCATCCTCTGATTCTGTCAAAAGATCAAACAAAAGAGTGCCGATCCCTTCTGTGCGCAGCACAGAAGCCACATAATTGTTGCGGGGGCTGTGTCGGCTGCTTCCGCTTCCATGGGCAAATACGACCACGCCGGATGCTCCCTTTGGTACTGCCAGAGTTCCTTCAAGAAACACCGTGTCAGCAGGGATCTTAACTTCAACCGGTCCCTCATGTTGATCATCGATCATAACCCGCTCCTCATCAGGAATTCTTTCATCCTGTATCCTTATGTTTTTTGTCTCTTGGTCTTTTGGTCCTTATCTTTTGCTCTTTGTCTTTTGTTCTTTATCCTGTATCCTTTGCTCTTTCCTGGAGCACTTGTCTTTTGCGGTTTATTTTATCACCGTAACGCCGACAGCACCTTCCCTTCGCAGCACCATAACTCCCACGTCCTCGATATGCCGCCTGAGCAAAAGGTCAACCGATGCCTTTCCAACCCTGAGGTTTTTAATCTCCACCTCCTCAAGAAAATCCGGTAGGAAGGGATGGCAGAAGCAGACATTGCCTTCGTTTGCGTTTACTGAAAGCCCTAGACAGGCTTGAAGGAGCAAAAATACGGAGCCAATTGCCCAGGACTGCGGCGCACAGGCAACAGGATACAGAGTGGGGCCTTCGCCCGGCCGCCGGACGAATCCGCAGAAAAGCTCCGGCATCCGGTGAAGATCCATGGATAGGGTGGCATCGAGAAGACCGGTCATGATTTTAGGAATCATTCCATTTAACTTGTAGCGAGACAATCCATAAGCAATAAGAGAATTGTCGTGGGGCCAGATTGAGCCATTATGATAAGACATGGGATTGTACCGCTTTTCTGTATCCGCCACGGTCCTGATGCCCCAGCCGGAAAAGAAGGTATTGTCAAGGAGGCTCTCGGCAGTGCGCCTGGCATGCTCTTTACTGGCGATACCGGAAAAAAGGCAGTGACCGGCATTTGAAGTACGGACGCGGCACGGTTTTTTATTTCCATCCAAAGCAAGAGCATAGATGGAGAGATCCTCACACCAGAAAGTCTTCTCGAAGCGCTCCTTGAGTGCCTGGGCCTGGGCCATGAGACGTGCGGCCGCTTCGGTATATCCCAAAACCGAAGCCAACTGAGCCGCTCTTCGCTTGGCATCATAAACGTACCCCTGGACCTCACACAGAGCAATCGGCCCTTGAGCCATGGTTCCATCAGCATGAAATATCGAATCATGGGAATCCTTCCAGCCCTGATTGACCAGTCCTTCGGGTATATGGCGCTGATACTCCACAAATCCATCGCCGTCCACATCTCCATAGGTATCGATCCATTCGAGGGCCGATTCGATATTCGGCCAGATGGACTCGATAAACTCCCGGTCTGCGCTCCTCTCATAGTAAGCGCCGGCGAGAATGATGAAAAGCGGCGTGGCATCCACCGTGCCATAGTAGCGGCCAAAAGGAATTTCTCCCAACTCGGCCATCTCTCCCTTGCGGATTTCGTGAAGGATCTTGCCCGGCTCCGCATCCTGGCCGGGATTGTTCTCTTTTGCCTGCGTAAAGGCCAGAAAAGCCAGTACCCCACGGGCGATATCCGGGTCAACCCACAGCATTTGCAGTGCCGTAATGATGCCATCCCTGCCAAAAGCCGTGCTGAACCAGGGAACCCCCGCATATGGATAGATGCCCTGAGAGGTTTTGGTGAGCATCATGTAAAGATCCGCCTGGGACCTGTCCAGCCACTCGTTGAATTGTTCATGAGAGGTATGAATTTTACAAATCTCGCACCTGAGGCTTTTGAGCGATTTTCCGGCTTCGGCCCAGGCACTCTGGTAGGATTGAGGTAAATACTTGCCTGGGCCACACGTACAGTACACAGTCATGAAGAATACGGCTGTCTGCTGCGGCTCAAGCTCGACATTGAAGCACGCCTCGGATGAGGTGAGCCCATCCGGCCAGGGTGAAAATTCAATGTGTGTTTGACGGACCTTTCCATCCAGCCCTTCATAGGAAAGGATGACTCTTGACTCCTCGACCCTATCCTCAAGCCTTTTGCCCCTTCTTTCTCTGACCATCCCCCGGACCTCGAAGATATCGACAAAATCCGCATCAAACCGCAAAGAAAAACCGGCCTTGACCTGCGTGAGTCCGTAATTCGAGACCCGGATGCGCTCGAAACTCGCCCCCTGCCAGAGGAATTTGGAACGGAAGATATGCAGGGTGCCCCTCTGAATCAAAACCTGATCATCAACCAGAATATCGAGATTGGTAAGATCTACGGCCAGAACCTCGTTGGTCTCCCTGATCGTTGAACTGAGAAGCAGGGGACGGTTATTCCCCAGGCGCAGCTCCAGACGGGAAAGAAACCTCGTCCCTTCATGAAAAAGGCCCTGCTCACACTTTCCAATACACAGAACGTCTCCATACTGGTCAAACACGGCAAAGGTCTCTCCCTCCTTGAGGACCCGCCTGTTTTTTTCAGCTATGGAGAACGTTGCAAGAATATAAAATTCGTCTTCAACATGAATGTTCTCTTCCACAAGAGCCTCCTTGCCCCGCATGCGCCCTTCCTGCACTTTTGTATTGTTATCGTATCCCGATCCCCGGATTACCCGCTCTGCCTTCCTTAAAGCGCCCTCTATTTTGAGTGCTCTTTTATTTTCCCCGAGCAGCGGTCAGCCGCTCGAAAAGCTTCAGGTAATCCTCTGCCAGCCGCGTCGAGGAAAACCGCTCCTCGAAAACCTTACGGCACTGCCTGCGGCTCAAGGTGGGGATCCGGCTTACTGCCTTCACTGCCTCCTCAAATCCATTCACTAAAAACCCCGTAACCCCATCCTCGATAATCTCCGGAACAGAGCCTGAGCTGTAGGCGATAACCGGCGTTCCACAGGCCATGGCCTCGATCATTACCAGCCCGAAAGGTTCCGGCCAGTCAATGGGAAAAAGCAGCGCACAGGCATCTCCCAGAAAATCATTTTTTTCAGCCTCTCCAATCTCACCGATGTATTCCACCAGCGGGTCTCTGAGCAGAGGCTTTACCACATCATTGAAATAATCAAGATTCTCCGGATCGACCTTGGCTGCAATCCGAAGCTCGATTCCGGCACGTCTGGCGATTCGAATAGCCCGGTCCAGCCGCTTCTCGGGTGAAATGCGGCCAAGAAAGGCCAGATATTTGCCATCGTTCTCTCTTAAGGAGTAAAGGTCTTTTGGAAGGCCATGGTAGATGGTTCCCTGCCAATTGACCCATGAAAGCGGTTTTTGCTGACTTTTCGATATGGAAATCACGGGCATTTCACAAAATTCCCGGTAAAGGGCCACCCAGTCCGGAATATCCAGCCTCCCATGGAGAGTGCTGACATGGGGAATCCTGAATCGCCTTAACGTGGGAAAATGTATATAGTCTATGTGAAAATGGGCAATATCAAACTGATCCGCAACCTTGAAAACCTGCTCCAACATCAGTACATGATGGGCCATGCTGTCCTGACAGCACTTATCAAGCCTCAGGCCCCGCTCGCAGGGAGCGATAAGGCGGGCACTGGTGACGGAGTCCCCACTTGCAAACAGGGTCACCTCATGGCCTTTTCGTACCAACTCCTCGGTAAGATAGGATACCACACGCTCGGTTCCTCCATAGTACTTTGGGGGAACGCTCTCAAATAATGGCGCAATCTGTGCAATGCGCATATGTAAGACCTTACCTTATCAAGATATCGCCATCACCTCATTTTTCTCTCCCCTCCAACAAAGGAAGAAAAGGGCGGCGAGGTTGGAAATTTGAGACCGTCCGAGATCCCGCATATCGATAAAGGGAAATCCCTCTACGGTCTGTCTCGTTATTTGTTAAAGAGTACGGTCTCGTTATTTTACGAGTGTAGTCTCGTTATTTTACGAACACGGTCTCGCTGTTTTCGAGCGCCTTTTGTGTTATTGTTCCA
>JBFMGO010000025.1:0-60884 GCA_040752695.1 bacterium | reverse complement strand
TCCTGGGGAATTTACACAAAGTCAATGCTCATGCGATTTATGGTTTAATTCGTTCCAGACAATCTCAGCCTTGCGACTTTCAGCAACTTAAACGGGCTGCTTGAGATAAAACTTTTAACTGTCGAGTCCTCTTAATTGTCGGTGAAATTATATCTTCCATGGTTTAAGAGTACACTATAAGATATTTACAGGTCAATCGATAAAATTATCTCAGTCTACCCCCTGGTAAACTTTATCTGGTAGACTTTCTGTTAGTAGACCTTATAGTGTTTTATTTTTGAGGCGAGCATACCGTTGAGTCATAATTGGATTTTTACAATGGCATGAGGGGTTCAACCGAATATCCCTCTGTTACCGAAACTCGTTAAAGCACAAAAAGTTAGTGTCCAAGACGTATTAAGCGGATTTGGATGGACATTTTTGGTATAATAATACGACACATGCGCCTATAAATGAACGCATACATACGCCATGATTTCAATATTGCACGGCGGTCCAGAGAAAGCTTTAAATCCGGTCTTTGAAGGAATACGGGTTGATGCTGTCTCTTAGATGTATTTTTCCAGTAAACTGAATCAATAAAACTGAAACCAACGAAACTGAATCCAATGAAGCTGAATCCAAGAGTCTATCCCAAAATGAAACTGAAACCTGTTCCCACACAATAGCCTGAAGGGAGAATAAGAATCAGTGAATCTAGACATTATCACTTACCGTAATACCGTAACGCAATCCGATAGGGAGAGTGTCCGCGAGATAATCGAGTCATCCGGATTCTTTTTTCCTGAAGAGGTTGAAACTGCTGTTGAACTGGTGGAAGAGCGGCTGATAAAAGATATTCGAAGCGGCTACTATTTCCTCTTTGCAGAGCAGGCAAAAAGAGTGATCGGCTACACATGCTTCGGCCCTATCGCCTGCACGAAAGCCAGTTATGATCTTTACTGGATTGCCGTCCACAATGATTTCCGCGGATTGGGGCTCGGGAAAAAACTCCTGTCCAAAAGCGAGCAGACGATAGCCACTATGGGAGGACAACGTATCTATATTGAAACATCCTCCAAAAAACAATACGAACCTACACGGCTCTTCTACCTGCATTGCGGATATCAGGAAGAGGCAACTCTGAAAGATTTCTATGCTCCCGGAGATGACAAGGTTATTTATTGCAGGAAATGTAGTTGAGGAATTATACAAACGCTCAATACCTTACCTAGTATTACCTTACCAGTATTATCTTATTGAAGAAAAGAGGGGGAACCTTCCCTTATAAGTCGAATGGCACTTACATAAGCCAAGAAGGTAGTTTTTAAGGTGCAAGTGAGGACACGAAGAACACGAAGGTAAAAAGATAAGAAAGAATAGAGGTTTTGACGGGTTGCTTTAAGGAAAGTAATCGGCCTGGCTGCTGAAATTCAGAGGAAATGAGCTCCTGGTTTTAAAACCTCTTCGTGGTCTTCGTGCTCCTGCGTGCTCTTCGTGTCCTTGTCCTGAAAATTATTGGATTTATGGTTAGCTGATAGATTTGTTCTATAAGTGCCATTCCTTAGTAAAGTCCCATCCTGTATGGCTGTGCAGGTTGTTTAATTCAAGCAATATCCTGATTATTTCCTCCGTTTTTGATTAAAAACTACACCTAAATTTAGCGATTAGTAATCTTGATTCCCAGAAACTTCCGATAAAAATTCAAGTTATTTAGAATTGAAAATTAGCTAAGAAGTGAATTCTTCATCTACCAGGGGGCCACACACTATGACATGCACTAAAAAAGTTTCACCAAAGCGGGCGATGATTTTTCTTGTTTTTTGGGTTGTCTGGCTGGGGGCTGCTGGCAGGATTGGGAATTGCCAAAACCTGACTATCGATAGCCAGAAAGGAAACATGAAGGAGTCAGTTATGTTCACTGTTTCTGTCAAAAATGCTCCCAATTCTGTGCAATGCTTTGGCTTTGAGGTGCATTTCAACCCGCAGGTTCTTGCATACAGTCAATATGAGCGGGGGGAAATGGTAGAAAAATGCAAATATTTTAGCTGCGTCCAGGTAGAGCCCGGAGTTTTGCGATGCGGTGGCTTCAACACAGCTAAGAATACAATCCCCTCCGGGCAGAGTGGAAATGTACTGTTTTTATATTTCAAAAAGGTCAAATGCCAAAACAGTACCCTGAGTATAGACGGTGAAGTAGATGATTTGAAGGATTGGGAAACGGGGAGCGGACGATTTACCTGCTGGAGAAATTGATATATCTCTGTATCGAAAGCTGAGCATAGCCAAAAGCGGAGCATAATCGAAGGCGAAGGATTGTCAGAAATGAAGCATTATCACAACGAAACCATAATCTTAACGAAACCTTAATCTTAACGAAACCTTAATCTTAACAAAACCTTGACGAAAGTTGAGCCATAACCGAAATTAAATGATAACCGAAATTAAATCGTAACTGAACCATAGCCGGAACTAAATCGTAACTGAACCATAACTGCAATTAGATAAATTATAACTGAAATCGAACTATGACCGTAACTGAACCATAGATTGTGAAATGATGCGATTTTTAATAATAAACGATTTTTATATTCCATTAAAATTATAGACAATCGGGTGAATCGCTATGAAAAGCTATTTTTTCAAACCTCTCGTGGTGTTAATTCTCATCATCTTAACCGTAGGTAATGGAGTGGGCAGCATAGCCAGGGGGGAGAAGCTGAATGTTCAAACCCTGAACGAGCTCATTAAAGGCAGGAAAAAACATTGGGTAGCCAGAGAGACTTCGACATCGAACCTCTCTATGGCGCAGAAACAGGCACTGTGCGGTCTTTTAGGGAAGAGAAGACCCTTCGCAGACATGCAGGGCGTGGAGGGTGCAGAGGGTGCGGAGGGCGTACAGAGTGCGGAGGGCGTGCAGGGTATGCAGAGCGATTATTCACGGGGCACAGCCATACGAGGTGCAGGGTACCTGAGGGCCAGGAGCTTTTCTCAAGCTGAATCTTACTTCCTGGTGGGGAACGCATCCTCCCAGCGGGGAGAGGATCAATCGGCCTTCCCGGAAGGGAGCGGTTCTTTGACTGCAAGCCCCGCCGGTGCAGGCAGCGTAACCTTGCCTTCTCAGTTCGATTGGCGCAGCAAAGATAAACGCAACTGGACTACGCCGATTCGAAATCAGGGATCGTGCGGCTCATGCTGGGCGCATGCATCCATTGCCGTGATGGAGTCGATGAAAAAAATCGGTTTGGGAGACCCGACTTTGAATCTCGATTACTCGGAGCAGTTCATGCTCTCGTGCAGTGAGGGAGGCTGCGGTGGATGGTTTATGGATAGCAGTGCAGCATTTTTAAAAAACATAGGAGCGCCGAAAGAGGACTGCTTTCCCTATAAAGCCCAGGATGTGGCTTGTGAGGGCCGGTGTCCTGCCTGGGAAAGCCAGTTGGAGAAAATTCCGGACTGGAACTGGGTCAGCGGATTTCCGCAAGCGGTCAATCCGACACTGATCAAGCAGAAGCTGCTGAAAGGGCCTCTGTTAGTAGCCATGACCGTATACGACGATTTTATGTATTATTCCCGTGGAGCCTATGAGCATGTGCAGGGGTCCATTATTGGAGATCATGCCATAGTGATAATAGGCTGGGACGATAGCGATCATACCTGGATCTGTAAAAATAGTTGGGGTCCGTACTGGGGAGATTCAGGATGGTTTCGGATTAAGATGGGGAAAAACGAATGTGGAATTGAGGAAAGCTTAATCTACTATTCTGCACCGATATCCTGGGATTGCGACCTCGAAGAAGGCTTTGAAAACAAGAGCGGAGGGCTTCCGTCACAATGGGAAAAAAAGACTCAAAACACCGGTTACACCTGGAAAACCTCCACATCTCCTGTGTACGAAGGCTTGCAGTCCATCGTGGTTGAATACGATCCTGATCTGCAACCTCAGAATGAAGTCCTGCTGAGCTGGAAGGTTAAAGGACATGACCTGTCCGTGGCCTTCGCCTTTATGGGCTCCTACTACTGGGGAGTAAGCCAGAGTCACTATCAGGTCAGTTTATGGGCAGTGCGTGGAGATTGGGACGGAGGGACGGGCGATGATATTTTAATTACCGAAAACATCATCGAAGATCATCTGGATTACGATGACGAAAGCTGGACATGGATACCGGTGAGCTACCGTCTGCCGCCGGAAATCAATAATACTCCCTTTCGCCTGGCTTTTCACTACCAGGGGATAGACGGAGCCCAGTTTTGCCTGGATAAGGTCTGCATCCAGGGGATACAGGAGACCACAATGGGCTGTGCCTGTACCACCGATGACTCAGGAGTGCTCGATATCAGCCAGGGGATCGGCTTGATCCCGATCCGAATTCAAAACGCCCCCCACGAGGTACTCTCTTTTGGATACGATATTACCTACGATCCCGGCATGACCACTTATCTTGGATTTGAGCCGGGCCAGTTTTTCAAAGGATTTAACCTCTGCAACTGCCAGCAGATCAGGCCAGGGCAAATCCACTGTACCGGAAGCAATTACGGCTCTGACCGTGGAGAAAAAATCGTTCCAGCCGGCTATAGCGGTACGCTCGTTACGCTTCAGTTTTCTCCCGTTACCCCACGGGCAGGAAAGTGCAGCCTGTGTCTTGAGAATCTGTCCGATGATATGGAGGGATGGAAAACAACCAATGGATGCATCCTCTCCCCGCCGCCCTGTGCGGAGGACATGAACGGCGATGGCCAGGTGACTCCAAAGGATGCACTCTGCCTCTATGAAAAATCGCTCAACATCTGTCCTACGACTTTCTGCGGCACCTGCTCCGAGATATGCTGTGATGTGAACATGGATGGAGAATGCACCTCTGCCGATGTCGAAACGCTCTTCAGCAAGTACCTGGGAGGAAAAATCAACCCATAGCGCCTGATAATGCCTGAAGACGGACGACAAGCTCGTACACCTCTCGGCGCAAGTAACTGGTACGGTTTCGTTTTCACCCTATGGGATGGAGACGCACAACCTTATGGGATGGAGACGCACTGAAAGATCACCCTCACCAATCCCTCTCCCTTGAAGGAGAGGGATTGGCTGGCTGCCTCAAGGGAGAGCCAGCACGTAACTGCGGAGGGGATGTATATGGCTTTTTGCCCCACCTTTCATCATTGGATTTGGCGGGGCAAAAAAGCCCCGCCCTGCTGCCCACTCTGCTGCCTGCTCTGTTACCCACCATACTGCCTGCTCTTCTGTCAATCCTGCTGCCTGCACTGCTGCCCGCTCTACTGTCAATTCTGCTGCCTACTCTACTCCACTGTCAACTCTGCTGCCTGCTGATCAGTTTTTCTCCCTGCCGGATATTTTTTCGCTCCATCGCCTCTTCAATTTTCCGGCGGTTCTGGCTTCTGTCAAGTGCCCAGGCGGGGGCAAGCAATTCATCAGGATGAGGGTCGCTGATGAGTCTTTGGATAACTACGGAAGGGGGAAGGTGCTGGACAAATTCACAGAAAATATCGATATACTCCTCGCTGGTGAGGCAGTGGTACTCTCCCTGCATGTACATACTGGCCAGGGGAGTGTCTTTGATTACGTAAAGGAGGTGCAGTTTGATACCGTGAATTCTCAGGCAGGAAAGCCTGCGGGCGGTATCGATCATTTCGGATCGCGTTTCTCCGGGCAGGCCAAGGATGACATGAACACAAATGTTGATTTTTTCCCTGTGTCGGGTCATTTCGATTGCCTTGAGAAACTCTTCTGTCCCATGGCCCCGGTTGATCTTTTGCAGGGTTTTATCATGGAAGGATTGTAGTCCCAGTTCAAGCCAGACAAGATGGGTCTGGCTATACTTATCCAGAAGGTCCAGCACGTTTTCATCGATACAGTCCGGCCTGGTGCCGATGCATAGTCCTACAACCCCCTCTACGGACAGTGCCTCCTCGTACAGGCGACGCAGGGTCTCTACAGAAGCATAGGTATTGCTGAAGGATTGAAAATAAGCCAGAAATTTACCGGCCTTGTATCTTTGCCGGATCAATTGCTGCGCTCTTTGGATCTGCTCTTTCACTGACAGGCCAGTCAGCCACTGCCCCGTGCCCGAACCTTGCCGATTGCAGAAGATACAGCCTCCAGTAGACTTGCTGCCGTCGCGGTTTGGGCAGGTAAATCCTGCATCGATGGTGATCTTTTGCACCCGCTCTCCATAGAGTGCCCTCAGATAGGTATTGAAGTCATAAATCCTGCTGCTCGTGCTGCTCATGCTGCTCATGAAAAGAATCTTCCCTGTTTTTTCAATTGCTCTTATTTTTCAATTTTGCATATTTTTCAATTTGCTTCCGGTGCTTTGCTATAGTATAACATGTATGAAGCTGCATTACATGCATAAAAGAAAGCCTCTCTACCGGACGCACTTAAGAGAAAGGCTCAAATGATTTCGCTCATGTTGATAATAGTCAACATGAGGTCATTTGATAATTCGTATGAAAAAAACATAATTTTGAATCATTGAAAATACAGGTCGAGGCATTAAGGGTTTATTTATCTACAAGAGGTAGCGAGCCTTACCATCCAACGCAGGTAATCACCGATGGCTCATTAGAAAGGCATAGTACCCAAATTCAATCCGGTATTCTTAGCCGATAACTGTAGATAACTGACCACGTATTTCCTGTACAGTATATTTGATAAGCGATATCATCCTACGGGGAAAAGCCAGATTGATGCATAGAGAAAAGATTACTCATGCGGACAAATTACGCTCCCTCCCCCCACAGAGCATCCTGCAAACCTGACTGTCGCTGAATGCGCCTTGATATGGCCTTGATAAACACCTCTTCCCTGCCCCACACCTCCACATACTCCCTGGCCCGGGTAATACTGGTATAGATGAGCTCGCGGGTGAGGACCTCAGCATCCACGTCGGGCAGAAGAAAAATCACCCGGTCAAATTCCGACCCCTGACTTTTGTGAACGGTCATGGCATACACTGCTTCGTGTTCAGGGAGTCGGCCGGGCGGGATCTTTCTCATGGCACCATCGGAGGTCGGGAAATAGGCATACAGAGCGCCGCTCTGCGAAGGGTCAGGCAAAATGAGGCCGACATCGCCGTTGAAGAGTCCAAGCCGGTAGTCGTTCCGGGTGATCATGACAGGCTGGCCCCGGTATTGACGGCCCCTTACCCTGTCCCTGCCGATCGGGATCAGTCCTGCTTTCTGAAGTGCCTCTTCAACCAGGCCATTCACCCGCTCAACGCCATAGGGTCCCTTGCGCAGTGCACACAGGATGCGAAAACCATTAAATCGCCGGAACGCCTCTTCGGGGTCATCCACCTTGAGATAATCTGCATACCCTTGGGTAATCCGCTCAGCTATGGCCTTGGGCATAGCTCCCGGCGATGGACAACGCCTCCAGGAAATATCTCCGTATCCGTCAGCAGGAAGCTCATAAGGGCCACCAAGCTCATCAAGCCTGTCAAGCCCTTTGAGTCCTCCCTTAAGCCCTTTGAGAAGGCTCAGAGCCGCTGCACCCCGGCCTTCATTAATTGAGCGGCTGACAAGGCCGATGCCGCTGTCCGGGCCGAACCGGTAACTTTTGCGCAGGATGACCAGAGAGTCCCTCAAGGCCCCTGCCCCTCCTCTGACTTCCGCCGGCGATGGGGATTCTATGCTGATCGGGCCGGCCATCGCCGTATCCATACCCGCTTTCATACCCGCTGCCGTTTCCTTATCTATCGCCGACTGCCCGGTAAAGGCCAGCGGGAGATGGCTCTGACCTGCACCGCAGATGTCACCAAGAACGGCACCTGCTTCCACAGAGGCCAACTGGTCCTTATCCCCAAGGATGATCAGCCTGGCTCCTTGTGGAACCGCCTTGACCAACCGGGCCATCAGGGGAAGATCGACCATGGATGCCTCGTCCACCACTACCACATCGCATGGAAGCATGTTTTCCTCTCCATTGCGGAACAGGAAAGGATCGCGCGTGGTTATGGTACCAAGAAGCCGGTGAATAGTTGACACTTCATCAGGAATAGCCTTGAGGATATCGGGCTGACAGGCCAGTTCACCTTTGGCCTGCCGGATTGACTCCTTAAGCCTGGCCGCAGCCTTCCCTGTAGGTGCGGCCATGGCAATGCGCAGGGCTTTCCCCTTGGCCTGCTCCAGGAGAAGCGCCAAAACCTTGACCACCGTAGAAGTTTTGCCCGCTCCGGGGCCGCCTGAAATGACACAGAACATCCGGCGAACAGCAGTCAGGGCAGCAATTTTTTGCCAGTCAGGATCATCCTTTGCGGCTGGATTATTCATTCCGGCTGGCTGATTCTTTCCGGTTGGCTCATTACCCCCTGCATGTTCGTTCTTCCCGGCATACTTGATTTCCCCTGCATGCTTGATTTCCTCTGCATGCCCGTGAGCCCCTGCCGCCGCCGGATTAGGGAAAAGCCGCCTGATTCCATCCTCAAGGAGTGCTTCGTCAATATCCGGGCACAGTCTGGAAGCCCGCTCAGTCAGGCTGTCAGCCACATTTTTTTCGTATTCCCAATAGCGGTAAAGGTACAGTCTTCCCTTCTCGTCCAGAATCAGGGGCTTGAATTCACCGGGCCGCCCAACAACCGTTGTATTCCTTAACACATCAATCCAATAAGGCACCGGCGGGCAATGCATCTCAATCTCCGCACCGTCGAGCACCTCGGCCACAGGCCGGCCTGCGATAAGGGGAAGGTCAAGGCATACATTCCCCTCTTCAGTGTAGCGGCTGACCAGACCCGCAGCCAGAAAAAGCTCCGGGCTCCGCTCTCCAGCCCCGGCCAGGTCAAGCATGAAGAGGGCAAAATGCCTGCTTATTTCCATGCCTCCCTCCTCCTGGCCGTCAAAAACCGTTAACCAATTTCCGTCCATCAGTCGTTCCTCACGGTGTTTAGGGTATAGGAGTGCTTCGATCTTGCGTTAAGGAAATGTAATCTTTTATAAAGTGTTGAGGCTTTATAACCTCGATTCCCTGATATTTGGATCGTTTTCCATGCAGCGGGACTTTTCAGCCTCTAAGTACAGGGTATCAGGGCATAAATCCTGTCCATTTTCCCACTGGAAATTTGATGCTCCTATTTCAAAGGATCTATTTTGCCCCCCGCCAGCACCATGCTGCTGCCGCAAAAGTAGCGGTCAAGACTGTCGATCAGGGCCAGGGACGGACGGGCCCGATAGATCCCGAAGCCAGAGCCTCGGCTGGGGTCCATTCCGCGCAAAAAAGTGTAGAAAATGCCGCCAAAGTGGACCTCGTAATCATAGCCCTTAACCCGCCGGGCCAGATACTTATGGAAGGCCACGGTGTATAGGTGGTATTGCAGAAGGTAATATTCCCGCTCCATAATCTCAGGCAGGATGTCTTGTGCGTAATTCTCCAGCCCGGGGCCGAGGTAATTGGACTTATAATCCACCAGATAGTAGCGGCCACCAAAGTGAAACACCAGGTCAATGAACCCTTTGAGCAGACCTTTGACCGGAGCGAAATCGAGCATTTCGAGCATCCCGGCAAACCCTTTGGGAACATCGGGGCCGCCATGAGCTTCAAAAATCCTGCCAAGCCCCCGGGAGGTAATCCGCTCCAGGGGGAGATAAAATTCCATCTCTGCCACCCGGTCTTTCCTGGCCAAACAAGAGAGCGAGAATCCCTCTTGCCCGTCCAGCAGTGGGGTAGCCAGCACCCGGTCAAGCAGGGAGCAGACTGGCATGGTCCAGGCCGGATCAAAGCCATGTGCAGCCAGCCTCTCCTGGACCAGCTTTTCGGTAGCCTCAGGGGTTCTTTCGGCGAAATCGAGATTCTGGAGAATATCGTGAAGGCAAGTCCCTGCCCTGGTTCCTCTGGGGAAGTCATCCGGCGACAGCAGTGCATCTTCCTCCTGGTCTTCTGACACTATTCCCTGGCCTGCCGCTACGGTTCTTTGCCCTGCAGCCCCTATCCGCTTTTCCTGACCTCTAGCCGTTATTTCCTGGCCTCCAGCCGTTTCCTGGCCTCTTGCCGCAATTTCCTGGCCTCCTGCCGCTATTCCACGACCTGCTCCACGATCTATTCCTCGATCTACTTCTCGACCTACCTCTCGACCTACTCCACGATCTACTCCACGATCTACTCCGGCATCCTCGACTGGATGCTTCTCATCAAGGCCCCGGCCTTCTCCCCACTCACCCAGTTCCTCCCTGCCGGACACCAGGAAGGAGAAGCTGGCTATGTGCCAGTCGTCGGGGATGCTGCCGGAAAATGTGCGGCAGGAAAGACTATCGCCAGGCCCTTCGGCAGCTTCAAACGTGTCTTTCGAAGTCTCCGGCATCGGGCAGATAGTAATGGCACCTTTCGCTTTTTGAGCCAGGACACCAAGATCATCGAGCATCTTCTGATTATCCAGTCTGGACAGCCAGGCAGCAGTGGTTTGGACAGGATCACTCCCCCCGGCGGTCCCATCGCCTTCGGCAGGATGGAGCAGGTAGGCGAGAGCTGATGCTTCGGCACGGCCAATTGTTCCCCAGACGAGATAGCAGCGGTATCTGGCCCTGGTCAGGGCGACGTAGAGCAGGCGCAGGTCCTCGGCCAGAGCCTCCTGCGTGGCCAGTGATTTGACCGTCCCCTTCCCCCTGGCATGGAGCAGGTTCTGGGAGCCAAGGACAATCGTGGTCTTGTGCCCGCTTTCGGGATCATGAAAAAAGGCCATTTCCTTTTCTTCCCGCACTCCGCTCCAGCAGAAAGGGCAAAAAACAATCGAATATTCCAGCCCCTTGCTCTTATGGATCGTGACCAGTTTGACTGCTTTTTCATCTGTCTCGAGACGGATCTGGTACTCCTCTTTTTCCGGATGCTCGTTGATCTGCCGGGTAAACCATTTCACCAGGCCCTCTATCCCAAGGTTATTTTCCAGTGCAGCCTGATGAAGAACTTCCATGCAGTGCAGGAGGTTGGTTACCCGGCGCTCGCCGTCCCGGTAGGCCAAAAGGCGGCTTTTTATCTTTTCCTGCGCGATAAGGGTACTGGCCATGATCATGAACCCCTGCCTTCTGGCCCACAACTCGTGATAAGCCCTGAATTTTTCAAGCCACATCCCCCAGGCGGCACTGTCACCGATCAGACTGGCCAGTTCGTTGCCGGACATCCCCATGAGATCGGTGACCAGGGCGGCCTTGATCTTCTCCTCCCTGCCCGGCTCGGCCACTGCGGCCAGAACCGTGAGCAGCTCCACAGCCTCGCGGGAGGTGAAAAGACTCTCCGAGCTGTAGAGCACACTGGGAATTTTCCGTACCTGAAGGGCCTCTTGCATAGAGCGTGCCTGCTCATTGGTCCGGACCAAAACGGCAATATCCCCCGGAGTCACAGGCCGGCCGTCGATACGTGCCTGCCCCTTTTGCCCTGCTCTCAAAAGCCGCCCGATCTCACTTGCCACGGCTTCGGGCAATTGCTTCTTTGCCTCTCCCTTACTGATCCTTTTGCCCGATGCCGCCGGATGATGAACATCCTCGCAGCCAAGAAACCAGAGCTGAAGAGATGCAGTATCGGGCTGTGCGTCAAGCTTCTGAATATGAGCACCACCAGGCTGTGTACCAAACTCCTTAAGAGGCGCATCACCGGCCTGTGCGCCAAGCTTCTGAAGAGAAGCAGTATCGATCTGTGTGCCACACTCCCGAACAGACGCAGCATTGAGCTGTGCGTCAAGCTCAAGGCAGGTCTTCCCTCTCTCGTCCGGAACGCTGACTGCCGGCGGGCTAACCGGGTGAAACGGAATGTCCTCAAAGATAAATGGATTGTCTCTGTTCGAGAATATGGTATTGACCGCTCTGATCAGTTCGGGTACGGAGCGCCAGTTGGTGCCGAGCGTATACCTGGCTTCTACGTCTTTGGCTGCCTCGATGTAGGCAAAAACATCTGCTCCGCGAAAACTGTAGATAGCCTGCTTCGGATCACCGATAAGGAACAGGATATTTTCCCTGTCCGGGTAGATAGTTTTGAAAATGGCGTATTGGATCGGGTCAGTGTCCTGAAACTCGTCGATGAGAGCGGCGCGATACTTTTCCCGTATGACCTGGGCCAGATCGGCACCTCCCTTTCCTCTCAGGGCAGACTGGAGGGAAAGTAAAAGATCGTCGAAGGAGCGGATATTCTGCTCGATCTTTCTTTTAGGAAGTTCCTCCCGGACAAAAAGCAGGAGCTTCCTTTTGAGGTGAATGAGCCTTTGGTCAAAGGCCGCTTCAAGCTCCTTGAGCTTGCTGCAAAGATCATCTACAAGGATAAAAAGCTGGTGTCTGGGAGGCTGACACCCCTTTTTAACCGCACATTCCAGGGCATTTGCTCCAAAACATTCAAGTTCTCCGGGAAAGGGCAAAAAACTGCCTGCCGACAGGTACTTATCTACCGTTTGTATCCAGCCCTTGAGGCTGGCTTGCGGGTACTTGCGGCGGTTCAACCCCTGACTGCCTGCCAAAAGCTCCTCTACCTCTTCGCGTACTGTAGGCCAGAGCTTACGCATCTTGTCAAGGGCTATGGTGCAGGCATCCTCAAGATCCCTGGTATCCGGCGGGTCTTCTTCGGGGATCACCCGCAGCACATTGAGTCTGCTGGCACTGGCCTGCACAAGTGCCGCCAGTGCCCGGGGACCCCACTTATTCCCGGCAAAACTGATAAACGCCTGAGAAGGAGAATTGTAGGCATGAATGCGCCAGAAATCATCCACAACCTCCTGCATGAGGCTGCTCTGATCAGTGATAAGCTCGGTGTCGAAAAAGGAACTGCACTCGAAGGCCTTCTCTTGCAGGGTCCTCTGGCAGAATCCATGGATAGTGAAAACCACAGCCTCGTCAAAGCAGCGCAGCGCATTGGTTAAAAGAAGCTCGGCCTCACGTCTGTCATCACATTTTTTAACCAGACCGGCCAGAAAATCATCATCATTACTGCTTCCAGAGGCAAAGGCGGCCAGGGCATCCCTGATCCTCGATCGAATCCGGCCGCGCAGCTCTTCAGTTGCAGCTACGGTGAAAGTGACGACCAGGATTTGATCTACGGACAGCCGCTGCTCAAGGAGCAGACGAAGATACAACCCGGCAATGGTATAGGTCTTTCCCGTGCCTGCACTGGCTTCGATCAGGTTGCGGCCCTCAAGTGGGCTGTTAAGCAGGTCAAAGGAGGTCATTATTCCCAAACTCCGGTTGAATCAATAACGGCCGGCTCCTTTCAGGCGATGGCAGCGAAGATCGCTTGGTGCCGCCATTTGGGAAATCCATCAGCTCAGATGATTGAACATTCTGGAAATCTATCCGCGTAGATAATCGCACATTCGGAAAATCCTTCCGCGCAGATGATTGAAATCGATAACGGGAATGCCTTTTCTTGAATTGTATGTCCTTTTAAGAAAAGGATATTCAATAGTGAAAAACATCTGCTGCCACCAGGTAATTTTGCCTGCAATTTCGTAAATTGCAGAATCAGTCAGGCCAGGATTGGGAAAACTTCGCTACCGGACACTCTATGGATACTCGATATATCGCCATAAACTACCATTTACTTCATCCACTCTTTCCAGACATGCATGAACGTTCGACTTTTCACAGCGTACGACTTTTCATCAGGAGAGACTACTTTCCGCCAGTCATGTTCTCCCACTCAGCCACAGAAGCAACGGTGACAGCCTTGCGCAGCAGATCTTCCAACGCGGCCTGATCGCTGATACCAGAGAGTCTCTCTCTGACTGAGGATGGAACGGGGCCAAAACGAGTCTCCAGAACATCCACAATCGCCTCCCTGGCCTTTTTTATCTCACCCTGCTGTATCCCCTGCTGCATTCCCTGTTGCATTCCCTGTTGGATCAGTTGTTCGGCGAGGGTCATGATTAAGTCCTCCTTATCCTTCCCTAAGCCTGTTTCGACTATTTCCTTGATTTCATCCACGCTCACCACATCCGACACACAGATAATATAGCGGAAGATGGTGGTCAATATACCTTGCAGTTCCTGGCCGGACAGGAGGGGATCATGGAGCAGATCAGGCAGTAATTCCCTCAGATACCTGAGCAGTGCAGGGTCGTGGATATACTTGAGCAGAACGAAAAAGAGCCTCATGATGGCCCTGCCCCTGATCTGATCATCACCAAGGACTGACAGATCACACAGAAGATAGGTAAAATCAGGGATAAAGGCCATAAGCCCCCCTTTTGGATTCACGAAAAGGTCAGAGAACTGAAGACCCACCCTCCATTTCTTCTTCCCATGATACAGCACCAGGGGGATAATCACCGGCAACCTTCTGGCTGAATCGTTCTGCTTTAAAAACAATTCCCATATCCTGACCTGGTAGCGCAAAAGGTGAAAAGCTATCCACTCTTGCGGTGTACTCTTGTGCTCAAAGAGCACATACACATACCCTTTCTCTCTCTGTGGCTGCTGCTCTGCCGCCGCCTTCTCCTCCTCCTCCGCATCCTCCTGATCGGCGGATGCATTCTGGAGGTTAATCTGATAGAGCAGGTCTGAAAAGTACTCATCCAGATGGGCATCGATGAAGGAGTCCTTGCAGATCTCAAGGCTGTCCAGATCGAGAAGATCCCTGATGTGGGCTGGCAGGTAGTGAAAGAAAAAATCTCTGGCATTCTCCTTCCTGCTCAGTATCTCCTTGGTCAGACAATCGTGCGGATGGTTCAGGTCCTCTTTATTCATGCCGGTTCAATGTCTTATCATTCATGGTGCTTTTTTCTTCCATACTCACTCTGCTTTCATAATAGATGATCCTCCAAGGGATTGTCAAGGATACACATGACTGCACGTTGCCATCCCTTTTTCATCGCAAACGGTGAATTATATGTATGCTGCCTTAGGGGCTTCGCGTTTCATGGGAAATGACGGTTGAGGATTTTGGCAAAAAGTGTCCGATTTGATTGAACATCTTTTTGATTTAATTGAACGTTCTTTAGAGCTTTTATAAATTTTAACGATGGATAGGTAAAAATTGTTATTTCCTTCCCCATTACACGACGAACCGCTTAGGTGAAAATAAGCTTTACAATTCTTATCGAAAGTAGTATCTTCATGGAAAAGCAATTCAGTTAAACCCTGATTTTACTATGGAGAATTATAAAATGGCCATGGAGAATGAAAAAAAAATATTGGATAGGGAAATAGAGGAGTTAAACGAAGAGATTAAAAAACTGGGCCACAAATTAGGTGGATTACTCAATGTAGATTGCTCTTTCGGTGTATGTACCTTTGATCCTGAAACAGATAATCTTCAGGAAAAATTAAAAGAGGTGCAAGAAAAAAGAGCCCTGTTAGAGCGCCTGAAAGGAAATATGGATTCCTGCCTGAACAGCTAGGGACCCTGATGCTGGGAACCTGAAACGGCCAGGAGACGGCTGCTACGGCTGCTGCTGAATGGTCCTTTTTGGGGGACATAGCTGGTCTTCTATATTCTGATCTCTGGAAAGCGGCAAAACAAAGGCATCTCTCAAAGCCGCTTTTGTCCTTCGGCCAGTTCCTCCAATCCCTGGCGGTTCATGATCGTAATCCGGCGGCCATCGGAGTGGATTAACCCTCCTTTGGCCATTTTGGCAAGAATGCGAGAGAGGGTCTCAGGGATGGTGCCCAAAGAACCTGCCAGTTGCCCTTTGGTAATATCCAGGGACAGGTCATTGCCCGTGCTTTTCCGCTCGCTCTGGGCAAGAAGGTAAGCGGACAGTCTGGCAGGGACCTCCTTCAGGGAGAGGCTGTCTATGAGTACGGTTAACCCGGCCAGACGCTGTGAAAGAACAGCCAGCATGTTCATGGCCAGAAGAGGATTCTTTTTAATAAGTTCAATGAAATCTGCCCTGGGAAAGAAAAAAGTGCGGCTTTCCTCTATGGTTTCAGAGTGTGCCGGAAATGGCTGACCTGCAAAGACCGCAACCTCTCCGAAGGGTTCTCCTGGCCCGACAATATGGAGAATTTGCTCCTTGCCCTCAGGTGAGAGCTTGAAAATTTTCACTCTGCCCAGGATCATAACATAAAATCCCCTGCCCTCTTCTCCTTCGGTAAAAATAGTCTGGCCCCGCTTAAAAACCTGATCAACTACAATATGTGACAATACTTCGTATTGATCCCTGTCCAAACCCGCGAAAAGCGGTATAGCTGATAAACAACCCAGTAAATCCATACCATGAACGCTCCTCAATATGGCTGCCCCTTACCTATAAATACTTACAGTGCACGAGTACTTATGAGAAAATATCATTTGTTTTGACTTAAGTCAAAGCCTATATTTCAAAAGAGAGATAAAGTTAAGGTAAGCACGTGGTCAAATCCACACTTGTGGTCAAATCTATATCTTACACAAGGAGGAGAAAAAATGTTTTGTTATCAATGTGAACAAACTGCCAGGGGAGAGGGGTGCACGGTATCGGGTGTTTGCGGCAAACAACCCGGGGTAGCCGCATTGCAGGATCTTCTCATCTACGCTCTCAAGGGATTGTCACTCTACGCTGTAGAAGGCCGCAAAAAGGATGTTCGAGACCCTGAGGTAAATACCTTTACCTGCGAAGCTGTTTTTTCCACCCTGACCAATGTAAATTTTGATCCGAACCGTTTTGTTCATTTCATCCACCGGTGCGTGGAGCTCAGAGACAGCATGAAGAGCAAAGTTGAGGCAGCAGGCGGCACGGTCGGTTTTCCTGATTCCATCCAGGCTGGGCCAGCCACCTTCAGGCCTGAACCAGATCTGGCAGGCCTGGTAAAGCAGGGTGAAGCCGCAGGAATAAAGTCAAATCCCACAGCAGGTGGCGCAGGTAACACCGGTAGCTCCGGCAGTTCCGGTAACCTCGGTAACCCCCGTAGCCATGGTAGCCATGGTGACGCAGGTGGTTCAGGCCCGGGTGTTTCGCCTGATGTCCTCTCCTTGCAGCAGACGCTGACCATAGGTATCAAAGGTGTGGCTGCCTATGCCTCTCATGCAGCCACTTTGGGGGAGGAGGATGAGGCTGTGTATGCCTTCATTCATGAGGGTCTGGCTGCAACCTTGAATAGGAACCTGTCCGCCGAGGAACTGGTCAGGCTTGTTTTACAATGCGGCAAGGTGAACCTGCGTGCCATGGAATTGCTCGATGCTGCCAATACAGGCACCTATGGCCATCCGGTGCCCACTAAAGTCCCGCTCGGAGCAAAAAAGGGAAAGGCCATTCTGGTGTCCGGCCATGATCTCAAGGACCTGGAAGAGGTACTCAAGCAAAGTGAAGGAAAGGGGATCTCCGTCTATACTCACGGCGAGATGCTCCCCTGCCACGGCTATCCGGGTTTGAAGAAATATCCTCACTTTTATGGCCATTTCGGTACTGCATGGCAAAATCAGGTCAGGGAATTCGCCCAATTTCCCGGCGCTATTCTGATGACCACCAATTGCATTCAAAAACCAGGGGATTCATACAAGGATAACATCTTTACCTGTGATGTAGTGGGCTGGCCTGGAGTGACCCACATCGAGAACCGGGATTTTAGCCCGCTCATAGAGAAGGCACTGTCCATGCCCGGTTTTTCTGGAGATATTGCCGCGCAATCGGTCATGGTGGGCTTTGCCAGAAATGCCGTCCTGTCCGTGGCTGATAAAGTGGTCGATGCAGTCAAGACAAAAGCCCTGCGTCACATCTTCCTGGTGGCAGGCTGTGATGGTGCCAGGCCTGGCCGGAATTATTATACCGAGCTGGTAGAGAAAATCCCCTCCGATTGCCTCGTTTTGACCCTGGCCTGCGGCAAGTTCCGCTTCTTCGATAAAAACCTTGGTGATATCGGCGGCATTCCCAGACTTCTGGACATCGGCCAGTGCAATGACGCCTACTCGGCTATCCAAATTGCCGCGGCCTTGGCCAAGGTCTTCGACTGCGGCCTGAATGACCTGCCGCTCTCCCTGATCCTTTCCTGGTACGAGCAAAAAGCCGTAGCGATCCTCTTGACCCTTTTCTCGCTGGGCATCAAGGATATTCGCCTGGGACCGAGCCTGCCCGCTTTCGTCAGCCCTGCGGTGCTCGATGTTCTGGTCAAGACGTTCAATATCAAGCCTATCAGCACGCCGGACGAGGACCTGAAGGCCATACTGGGATAGATGTAAAAGGTAGAATGCTGTAGACGCTGGACACCGGATATCGGATACCGGGCATTGGATACTGGATACTAAGGCTGGATACTGGTGCCGGGACTGGATACTGGTGCCAGGGGCTGGATGCCAGGGGGCTGATGTAAAGGGGGCATGGGGAATTTTTAGCCTCCTGGCAACTCACTCCCCCTTAAGAGAGGGGGGACAAAGACAATACGCATCCAGGAAACATTCGGGCTGTAAATCACGAGTTACCAACAGTACCATGGTGAGACCCAAAAGACATCAAGGAGATAAAGTATGAAGGTTACACGGAATATCATTGAAATTAACGAGGAGCTTTGCGACGGCTGCGGACTGTGCGTGCCCTCTTGCGCCGAAGGAGCCATTCAGATCGTTGATGGCAAGGCGCGTTTGGTATCGGAAAAGTACTGCGATGGTTTGGGTGCCTGCCTGGGAGAGTGCCCTCAAGGAGCGCTCAAGGTCACTGAGCGCGAGGCCGAAGACTTTGACGCTGCGGCAGTAGTGGAATATTTGGGTTCTCAAAGCCAGCCGCAGGGCCAGATGCAGAGTGAGTCACAAAGCAAGCCGCAGGACCAGATGCGAAGCGATCCACAAGACCAGGCACCCGGTCAGATGTGGAATGAACAGCAAATCCAGACACAAGGCAGGCAAATACAGAGACAGCGAAGCGCGCCGCACCAAAGCCTGTTACAGAGTCAGCAGAGCCAGATAGAACAACGGACCGGACAGCAGGGACAACGGGGACAGATAGGACAGCAGGGACAACAATCTCAGAGCCAGGCCGAAGAGAAAGAGAGGGAGCATAAAAGACCGGCCACTCTGGCGTGCGGATGTCCTTCGACTCATGTGGAAAGCTTCAAGCAGGCAACGCCATGCCCTGAGGCCAATCGCCCGGTCGAGCATGCAGCCGCAGAATCCGGCCTTTCCCACTGGCCTGTCCAGATCAGGCTGGTGCCTCCATCAGCTCCATTTCTCAAGGGAGCCCATTTGCTGGTTCTGGCCGACTGTACGGCAGTCGCCTGCCCTGCCCTTCATCGCGATTTTCTGCCGGGCAAGGCTGTCCTGATGGGATGCCCAAAGTTCGACAATGGTGAGGAATATGTCCAGAAATTTTCCAGCATCTTCAAAGCAGCAGATATCAGGCGAATCACTGTTCTTATGATGGAAGTACCATGCTGTTCGGGTCTTTCTGCACTTGTCGAGAAAGGGCTGACTGATGCGGGAGAGCACGTCCCGGTCGAAAAAATTATTATCAGCACACGCGGCAAAGTACTTGGTGATGGAAAACGTTAATGTGCCCGCGGTTACAACGCAAAGCAGTTACAATATAACACGGAAATCACCCTCCACTCCAAAAAGCACTTCCAGGAGAGTGCCAATCCAAGTTTATCCTTGCCATCAAAATACAAAAACTTATATAATTTCTGTAATTCATGTATTTTGTGGTTAAAATTTCTCACTACCGGACACTATCGTGGATAAAAAGTGTTCGGTAGAGAGTTATAGAATAAAGATATTAAATAAGTAAATTTATCTCAAAATTACCTCGAAACGAGGTTAAAAAAAGCGTGACAAATTGAGACTTATATTATATGCTAATGCGCATTCATTACCAATCTTTCATCAATCTTTTTTATTATATTTTATAACCTATTAACCATACACCCAATACATTAAACAAAGGAGGAATACTTTTCAGGAACATATTGTTTTACCTTGGCAATTGAGGTTCATGGGGTATTTATTCCATTTGGTTAAAGAGACAGCATATAATACAAAAAATTATAAGAATAGCAAAAAATGCCAACAATGCTCAAGACCTTAAAATTATTAACCTTAGCCTGAAATAGGAGATTGTAGTGTCATTACTGAGACAAACCATAAGCCATATTATCACTCAAGGTATGTTCTCACAAGTTGGGCAAGCATTTCTCATTTTACTCTGTACAGCCTTCATTTCTGCCTCTGCTGCCCTGGCTACCTCAATGCCTGCTCAGCCATCAACAGGACCTGGCAGTATAGATTACGCCCACAGCCAGGTTACCAGGAGCAGTCACGGTGCAGGTGCCTTACATTACTATATCTATGAGCCGGACTTGCCAAGACCGGACAATGCACCTCTGATTGTCTTCCTTCATGGGTGGGGAGGAACGGATCCCGGTATCTATGATGCATGGATCCAACACATAGTTAAAAGGGGTAATATTGTTGTTTTCCCTACATATCAAACTATGGTCACTGGATCCGTCCAATATACTTCCAATTCTATTCAAGCAGTGGTGGACTCCTTGAAAACACTGAACAGCGAGGGGCATGTAGAGCCGGACCTGAGCAGATTTGCAGTGGTAGGACACTCATGCGGTGGGATACTTGCTGCTAATATGGCTGCCCTGGCCGAAACTGCCGGGTTACCTGTTCCAAAGGCAGTCATGTCAGTTGAGCCGGGCATTAGCTCATCGTTCAAGCTGGAAGATCTGTCGACAATTCCTTCCAATACCCTTCTCCTCAGCTTAGTGGGCGACCGGGATGGCGTTGTCGGTGCTTCGGATGCTAAAAATATTTTCTGGAATACGTCACAAATTCCCTTTGATAATAAGGACTTTATCATCATGGTTTCGGATAGCCACGGCTCTCCTTCCTTGCATGCTGACCATTTTGCCCCCTGTTGTTCACATTCCAATGAAACAGATCCCCTTGATTATTACTGCCTCTGGAAACTGTTTGACGCTCTGACTGATGCGGCCTTTTACGGTGAAAACAGGGAGTATGCCCTCGGCAATACACCGCAGCAACGGTATATGGGAGAATGGAGCGACGGAACACCGGTGAGGGAGTTGGTCGTTACCGATAATCCATAGCCTGGAGCGGTAATCAATATCTTGCCTGGTAAAGAGCAAGGAGGAGTATTCCTCCTTGCTCTTTTTTGGTGTGCCGGGCAGGGCGTGGATCTAATTGCTGGAAAAAATATTTATAAAAGACCGCCCAGGGATGCGAAATGCGGGGCAAAAATAAAGCAACTGGTTCCATCTTTTTGCTCATTATGTTCTCCTTATGTTCTCCTTAACTTGCATCAGGTGTCACGACTTGATACAAGTTCAAATGAAACAAATATATCATAATTGCTCATATTGAAATAGTCGTCAGAGCATATCCATCCCATAAAATTGGGGCCAGGAGGAACATCCCGCCTTGATCTCTCCCCTTGGAGGGACATGCTGTCTCCTCGATCTTGGATCTCTCACCCTTTGAATGAATAATGATACTATGGTAAAATATGATGCTGATAAAATATCTTGCTGACAGGTAATGATCCATGTATACTATGGGCAATATATTCAATATGTATTGCCACTAACATCAATATCGAGGTAACAGATTTCCATGAAAATGCCAAACACGGAACAAGGCAACGCTACCATGCAAAATGAGAAGAGAGCTGCGAACGAAGCGAGAACCGCGAACGAAGCGGGAGTCGTGAACGGCGCTGCGAATAAATCCAAGGCCGATTCGGCTTCCTCCGTTGATTTTATCCGGGCTATTATTACGGAAGATCTAAAAGCACATAAAAATAATGGCCGGGTTGCGACCCGCTTTCCACCTGAGCCGAATGGTTATCTCCATATCGGGCATGCCAAGTCTATCTGCCTTAATTTCGGTATTGCGGCAGAATACAAGGGTACATGCAACCTGCGATTTGACGACACCAATCCTACCAAGGAGGATGTCGAGTATGTGGAATCGATCCAGGAGGACATCCGGTGGCTTGGGTTCGACTGGGAAGACCGGCTCTTTTATGCCTCCGACTATTTTGAGCAACTCTGCCAGTATGCCGTGCAATTGATCAAGGATGGCAAGGCCTATGTGTGCAGCCTGAGCCCGGACGAAATCAGACAAACCCGTGGCACCCTGACCGAGCCCGGCAAGAACAGCCCTTATCGCACGCGTTCTGTCGAGGAGAACCTGGACCTGTTCGAGCGTATGCGCAAAGGAGAATTCGAGGATGGCTCCCATGTACTTCGGGCCAAGGTCGACATGGCCTCACCGAACGTGAACATGCGCGATCCGACCATCTTTCGCATCCGGCGGGTACCCCATCACAGGACAGGCACCACCTGGTGCATTTATCCGATGTATGACTTTGCCCATTGCATTTCGGATTCCATCGAGGGAATAACCCATTCCATCTGTACGCTGGAATTTGAAAATAACCGGCCTTTATATGACTGGTTTCTCGACCAGTTGCCGGTCAAATGCCATCCGCAGCAAATCGAGTTCGCCCGTCTCAATCTCAGTCACACCGTGCTGAGCAAGCGAAAACTCATCGAACTGGTGGAAAAAGGGTATGTCACCGGCTGGGATGATCCGCGAATGCCTACTCTGGCCGGGCTGCGAAGGCGCGGCTATACGCCCGAGGCAATCCGAAATTTCTGCGAGCGCATCGGCGTTGCCAAAAGGGACAGTATGGTCGATATAGCCCTGCTCGAATACTATATCAGGGAGGATCTGAACAAGCGGGCACCAAGGGTCATGGCTGTCCTGAACCCGGTCAAAGTCATTATCGATAATTACCCCGAAGATCGGGTGGAAGAGCTGAATGCCGAGAATAATCCGGAAGACCCCGGCATGGGATCGCGCAAAATTCCTTTCTCGCGCGAACTTTACATCGAGCGGGAAGACTTTCGGGAAGATCCCCCGAAAAAATTCTTCCGCCTGGCACCCGGCCGTGAGGTGCGGCTGAAGCACGCCTACTACATCACGTGCCAGAAGGTGGTAAAGGATGAGCAAACCGGCCAGATCGTCGAGCTGCACTGCACCTATGACCCGCAAACGCGGGGCGGATGGTCTTCCGATGGCCGCGACGTCAAGGGAACCCTGCACTGGGTTTCCGCAAGTCACTCGATCCCGGCTACGGTTCGACTGTATGACCATCTGTTCACCAGGGAAAACCCAAGTGAGGCAGCCGCCGAAGAAGGTCGCGATTTCAAGGATTTCTTGAACCCGACATCACTGCAAACCCTGACCTCGTGTCGCGTTGAGCCAGGGCTGGCCGAGGCTGCACCGGGGAGCAGATACCAGTTCCTGAGGCAGGGCTATTTCTGTGTTGATCCCGTCGATTCCTCGAAGGGATCGCTCGTCTTTAACCGGACGGTTGGTCTGCGCGATTCATGGGCCAAGATCGAGAAATCGCAAGGGCAAAAATAAAGACGGTCACTTGAAATACACCTGTTTGAAAGCGAACCGCTTAAAATATCTGACCACAAAAGACACAGAAGACACCGAAGACACAGCACTCCGAGAATATCATAATGGAGTAAGGGCAGTGCATGATTAGCTCTGTGTCTTCAGTGTCCCTATGCCTTTTGTGGTCTCATTGGTATGTATATATGAATTTTTTTACATATATGAATTATTTTTCCTAATTTTGTCGCACTATAACTTTCCTTTCTTCATCAGGGGGAAATGCCTCTGATACTTCCCAACAGAGCCAATAACAAGCGTTTCCAGCCCCTTGGCCCCTTGCAGTTTGGGTTCAAATCGATTTATGGCACTGAACTTGCCTCTCTTACTATGCAGCGCGTAACCTGATTGGTCAAACAGTCATTTTCACACACATTTTTCGAAAACACATGCTGCACTGTTACAACGGGCACTGCTAAAGCGGGAGGGATCTTGATACCGATGACTTCACTGAGCTCACTGGCTTCTGCGGAAAATCTCATGACTTCGATTGTTTTTATCCTGTTGGTTATCGTCTTTTGGGAAGTTGGAAGGAGCATGATCAAGAAAATCCTTCAGCGTGCAGCCCCGGTTTTCCGAAAACCCTCAAAATCACGTCTCCAGGATCACGAACAGCAGGTGGTCAAGGCGAAGGCCCTGAAGGACATCAAACAGGAAGCCTCCACCATGATTAGCCAGGGGCATGTTGCCAGCCTGCTGATTAAGGATCGCATCCTCAAGGAAGCAAGGGAAGAAGCTCAGAAAATCCTTCAGGAAGCACGGGGCGAGATTGACCGGATTCGGATGGAGGCAGTGGAAACCGTCCAGAAGGATATGGTAGAAATAGTCTTTTCCTTCAACCAGTATTGGCAGAAAAATGTCAAAGGCTATACGCCAGGCTCATCCAGAGTAAGCCGAATGGCAATCGAGAAGTACCTGGACAGCTACTATGCCCTGAAAAGGAAACCTCATCAGACGAGCAGTCTGCTTTAGGTACCTCGTGCTCGATAATCAGCCAGCCGGTTTTCCTGGCAAAGAGTAAAAAGGGGACTGATCTATCAGCGGTTCGAAAATCCGCAGATAGTACTTCAGCCCCCCTGTCGCCATCTTTGTCCCCCCTGACTCCATCTTTGCCCACTGATCGGTTTATTGCTGCGTCATCAGCCGCTTCAGCCCGGGCTCATCGTCCAGGTGGCCGGGCATAATCGAGTACTACTCCTTTGATTGGCTCACTGCTGGGTCATCAGCCGCTTCAACTCGGACTCATCGTCCTTGATCAGGTGGCCCGACAAATCGAGTACTACTTCCTTGATCTCACCCGTAAAGGCAAATGGTGCACGATAATCCTTCGGACTGACCGTATCGTAAACGTCGCGGCCACAGCTCAAGCCGGCGATGCCGAACGTAGTGGGCACGGTGTAGGGCAGGCCGATACTGGCTACCAGCACATCGTTGATGTAGAGCTGGCTGCGGCCCGGCGCACCCCTGCCGTTCCTGAAGTCAGGCTCTCCGGTCGGCTCGAACTCATAGCGCAGTGTCACTTCACCCGTAGGCACAGGTCCCGGCGAACTCACCTGAAAGCGTTTAACTCCCAGGTAGTTGTGAAGATGGTGCAGATGTCCGTCTTTGATATAGAAAGTGTATCCGCCGTGACGATTGCCGTGAGCCAGAAGCACACCCTCGGCCCCGCCTTGGGGGATGACCACCCTGGCGGTGATGCTGTGTGGCCGGTTATAGACCTTGGGAGCGGCAGCAAAAGGCGTCGGGCTGCCTCCCGGATAGAAGACAAAGCGTTGCCGGGGCAGGGCAATAGTCGGCCGCGGCGTATTGAGCCTCTGCATGTCGGCTGAGGCCAGGGGCAGCACGTTATATTTACCTGCCTCCGTATACCAGCGCTGGATCATTTCCTTCAGCTTCTTGGGCTGTATATCGGCCAGGTTGTGGATTTCGCCCGGATCTTCGATGACATTATACAGTTCCCATCCTTGGGCGTCCAATTGGTGAAGAATACCGGAGGTGAGAGGCATTCCAAAATACCAGTTCTTCTCAGCGGCTTCAGCGAAGCTGGGGCCGGGGAAGGGGCAGACGGCCCTCCATCCATCATGGTAGACAGAGCGGTGGCCGAACATCTCGAAGTACTGGGTGTGGTGCTTCGTGGAGGCATTGGCGTTCTTGAAGGTGTGGGCGAAGCTCACGCCCTGAAGGATCGACTGCGGCACGCCCCGGATCGTCTCAGGCGCTTCGATCCCCAGTACCTCAAGCACTGTTGGTACGAGATCTATGGCATGGGCATATTGGGTGCGCACCTCGCCACCGGCCTGTATCCCCTTTGGCCAGCAGACGATGCATGGATCGCTGACTCCGCCGCGATAGGTCTCCCGCTTCCAGCGGCGAAAAGGGGTATCCCCGGCCCAGGTCCAGCCCCAAGAATAGTGAGGGAAGGTTTCCGGGCCGCCCCACTTGTCGATGCGGGCCAGATTGTCCTTCAGCTCTTCGGGGGAATTGTTGAAAAAGAGCACTTCATTGAAGGTACCATGCACACCGCCTTCGGCGCTGGCGCCGTTGTCTGAAATGATAACGATCAGCGTATTGTCAAGCTCGCCGATTTTCTCAAGAAAGCTGGTAATTCGCCCGAAGTGATAATCGGTCTGCTCGATGAAGGCCGCATACACCTCCATCTGGCGGGCGTACATTGTCTTTGCCTCATGAGAGAGGGAGTCCCAGGCGGGCACGTCGGGATCACGGCCGGCCAACTCGGCCTCCTGCGGCACGATACCCATCTGTTTCTGGCGTTCAAAAACCACCTTGCGGTATTTGTCCCAGCCCATATCGAACTTGCCCTTGTATTTCGCGATCCATTCCGGCTCTACATGGTGCGGAGCGTGCCCGGCGCCGGTGGCGTAGTAAAGGAAGAAGGGCCTGTCCGGTGCATTGACGTGAGCATCCTGAATGAATTCAATGGCTTTGTCGGCCAGGTCAATGTTCAGGTGATACCCCTCCTCAGGGCTGCAGGGCGGTACGACGGAATGGTTGTCGGAAGTCAGGTCTGGATGCCACTGATCGGTATCGCCTCCCAAAAAGCCGTAGTAGCGCTCGAAACCACGGCCCAGCGGCCAGCGCCGGAACGGCCCTGCCGGGGTGGTTTCCTCCGGCGGGGTCAGGTGCCACTTGCCTACGGCAAAGCAGCTATAGCCGTGTTCGAGCAGGATCTCAGAAAGAAATCCATGCTCGAAGCCCACGTAGCCATTGTGAGCCGGAAAGCCCATAGACAATTCGGTGATGGCCGAAAGGCCCAGGGTGTGGTGGTTGCGGCCGGTCAGGACACAGCCGCGGGTGGGCGAACACAGCGCAGTTGTCTGGAAGTTGGTGTAGCGCAAACCCCGCCTGGCCAGAGCATCCATCACAGGCGTTTCACACAGTCCTCCGAACGCTGACATCTGGCCGTAGCCGACATCGTCCCACACGAAAAAGATGATGTTGGGTGCGCCCTCTTGTGCCCGGGCAGGCTCCGGCCAGGCTGGCGAGGATTCGTCCAGCGTATTGCCGATGGTCCCCGGAAAGGGTGTACCGGGTTTATATTCAACGATTTTTGACATGGAGTAATCTCCTTTCTTTCGCTTTGCTCATCGCTATAATGCTCATTGATCCCATGCTCATTGCTATAATGCACATTAATACAATGCTTATTGATATAATACTCATTGATACAAGATTGACATGACCTCATCAGCAGGGCGTCCCTGCCGCAGCAGGCTGGCCATCATGTTCATAGGCTGGATTACGTGATTGAAGAAAAGCCTGTACCCTGTGCAAAGATAATTTAATCCCCAATCGCCGTCCGGCGTCCGGAGAAAGCGATTGACCGGGCAGCCGCCATTACAGGCAAAACGCACCGTGCAGGTACGGCAGTATCCTGGCAGTCTGTCCAGCTTATCACGCCCGAACCTGCGCTGTTTGTCCGATCCAACCAGTTCAATCAAGTGGGTCTCTTTGATAGTGCCCAGCTTATATCCGGATTCAACGTAATGGTCGCACGGGTAAATGTCGCCGTTGTGCTCAAGGGCCAGGGCGTTGCCGCAGGTAGGGGAAAAGACACACAGGCTGTATTGGCCGATAAAACTCCCCAGGGTTACGTCAAACATCTGAACAAATACCTTGCCCACATCACGTCGCACCCACTCTTCAAAGATGGTGATCAGAAAGCGGCCATACTGCTCTGCGCCCACTGAACGCCCGGTCATCACCGGGCTGCCTGCCTGAGCGTAGAGGGGATGGCCGCAGCCGGGCCACCGGCTTCTGGCCGGGAGGGGCGGCGGTGGTGCATAACCGGCGGTAACTCGCTCGACAATAGGGATGAACTGAATATATTGTACTTTTTGCTCATCCCGGAAGAAGCGGTAGACCTCCAGCGGGTAATCCTGGTTTGCGGCATTGACGGTGCAGAGGATATTGAAATCAACACCATGCATGCGCAGATACTTAAGACCGGCTATCACCCGGTCAAAGCTGCCTGCGCCGCTTTTGTCCACCCGGTAGGTATCGTGCAGATCGCGCGGCCCGTCAACGCTGACACCGACCAGAAAGTTGTGCTTTTTGAAAAAGGATGCCCAGGCATCATCGATCCTGGTGCCGTTGGTCTGGATAGTGTGCAGGATGGTTTGCCCTGGCTGTTTGTACCGCTCGGCCATATCTACCGCGAGTTTAAAGAATTCCAGGCCCATCAGGGTCGGCTCGCCGCCCTGCCAGGCCACGTTAACTTCCGGCATCCTGCTTTGGCTTTCCAGCAGTTGCTTGATATAGGTTTTTAGCAGTTCATTATCCATCCGGAAACGACTGCCGGGATAGAGCACTTTCTTGGACAGAAAAAAGCAATACTTGCAGCCGAGGTTGCAGACGGCACCCGTCGGTTTGGCTATAAGGTGAAAAAAAGGCGGCGCGGGTCTGGGAGTGGTTGGCATTCACATCTCCTTGTCGAACTGCCGCAGGGATGTATCCTTAAGGGAATTGATGCTCTGCAATACAGCTCGTTAATCCTCATGAACGATAAATAAATCGTATTTGGCATAAAAATACATTTTATCTGGCATAATCTTTTCGGTCCTCATCCACCGGCATTACTACCTGCCCGTACAACGCTATCTTTCCAGACTTTCATGCGTTTTGCCGTTTTCAAAAAGGCAAACTCCTTAAGGCGATTTTATTTCAGAATATCTCCACCGAAACAAGCGATAAATATAGTAACGAGTGGTTAAGATATAAATAGACATCCAAGTGCACCCTGGGATTTGGTTTTCCGAAGTTATTACGCAGAAACCTCATCAGTTTATTAGACAGATGGTACAATGAATAGAGATAAAACCTGCACCCTGAATATTCCTGGCAGTATGAAGGTGCCGAAAAATCAGGGGGAAGGATCTGAACCTGCCATCTTGGAGGGGAGCGGCCCTTTCAGCTTGATGCCCAAGGTCTATGAGTACGTGGAGCCTAAACCTGTCCAGTGGTCTTGCTGTCCTGGCTGGATCATCTTCTACTTATTCTGCATTGAAGGAATAAGCGGCGCTTTGCTGCTTTTGTATTACTGCCCTACCATCTCTGAAGCCTATAGATCGATCCAGCAGATTACCAATATCCTTCACTACGGATGGCTGATCCGTGGGGTTCATATCTGGGGTGTCCATCTTCTGGTTATAGCCGTAGTGCTTCACTTAGCCCAGAAGTTTATCAGTCAGGGCCACCGGCAGGTCAAAAGGTTTCCCTGGATCATAGGTATCGTAATGATGGTCCTTCTCAGTCTTTTCGGTGCCACCGGCCACCTGCTTTCATGGACTCAGGGCTCATATTGGGCAACCACTTTCATTACCCAGCTTTTTGCAGCCATCCCGCTTGTTGGTGAGCCGATTAAAATCCTTATCCGGGGAGGAAATGAGATCTCACAAATAACTCTCTCCCGGTTTTTTGCTTTGCACATTCTCATCGCTCCCATCATCTTCATCTCACTGAGCAGGTTTCATATCGTTTCCGCCAATAAGTCCCTCATCCCTTCAGATCTCCTTTTCCATGTCCAGATTCTCCTGGTTCTCATAGCTGTCTTGTTTTCTCTTTCCACCTTCTTCCCGCCGTATATCTATCCGAAGGCGGACCCTTTTAATTCTCTTTTGCACATCAAGCCTGAATGGTATTTCCTGGCATCGTATGAAACCTTTCTGCTCCTGCGTAAAATTCATCCGAATGGACAAAGCCTAAGCGTTGTTTTGGGAATTCTGCTCCACCTCGGAGTTTTGATATCACTAATGGTGCTTCCCTTTTTCAGTTCTTCAGCAACAGGGGAAAAACAGCAGAGAAAATTTCCGGCACTTATTCTATGCATCCTTGGATTGCTCATCCTATTGACTCTTACCCTGCTAGGCGCTTACTCATGAGACTTTTGCCCTTACTCAGCGCTAATCCGGCCAGGCATATCATGCCTCTTTTGGCCCATGTCTTTGCTCTGCACATTCTATCCGCCTTTATTCTGGTTCATTGCCAGACGGCCTTGGCTTTGACAATTCAAAACTCCTGTCTGAACTGTCACCTGGGATTAAGGCCAGAATTGGCCCAATATGCTCACCAATGGGCCATGAGCGCGCATGCCCTGGTTCCGGTATGCTGTGAGGAATGCCATGGAGGTAATCCCAACTCCCCCAAAACACCCAGAATCGGGGAAGAGGGCTTTACCGGAATACCATCCAAGCAGGCGATTCCAGCCCTTTGCAACCGCTGCCATGCAGACGTTCTCTACATGCGAAAGTACGATATCCGGGTTGACGAGGAAAATCAGTACGAAAACAGTGTCCATGGCCAGCAGTTGCTGAAAAAGAATAATCCGGACGTAGCCTGCTGCGTGGACTGTCACGGCAGTCACGATATCAGGAAACCGGACGATCCAAGATCGAGGGTCAATCACTCCCGGATCGCTTACACCTGCGCCCGATGCCACTCTGACATCAATCGCATGAAACCCTATGGCCTTCCTACGGATCAGATTGTTAAATATAAAAAGAGCTATCATGGTAAGGTGCTCTACCAAAAAGTTGATAGCAAAAATACCCGGCTCGTTCCCTCCTGCCCGGGATGTCACGGCATTCACAGCGGAAAGCCGGCAGGGGTCACCCAGGTCGCCGATGCCTGCTACAATTGCCATTTGAATGTCAAGCGATATTTCCAGAAAAGTATCCATAGCCTCCTGTTGAAAAAAAATCAGAAGCCACGCTGCATTGACTGTCACGGCTACCACGATATTCCTCGCCCCAGCGAGGACCTTTTTACCGGCGAAACAGGCTTTCACTGCGGAAGCTGCCACACACCTGAGTCACCGGAATATCAGAACGGCATTCAAATACGAGCACTTATCGAGCAGGCTAAAAGAGTTACCGAAACAGGGCAGAGCAGCATTAACCAGGTTAAAAGACACCTGGATATCGATATTTCCAGCCTCAATATGAAAATGGACGACGCTCTCGAAAGCCTCAACCAGGCCATTAAGGCTACCCATTCACAAGACGTCCAAACCGTGAGCCTGATCGTCCAGGATGTCTATAAATCCATAAGCACGCTCGATCAGCAAGTGAGCAAGCACTATCAGGAAGCCCGAAAAAGAAAACAGTGGCTTGCGCGGGTGCTTCTGCTCATCAGTGCGGCCTTTTCCCTGATCGCCTATCAGAGACACCGGCTTAAAACGGGCATCTGAATATTGATCAGCTCAAGGTTTCAAAAATTTTGCCAGGAAAAGGAATATTCAGGTGGAGCCCGAGGTCAGCTCTGGGGTCTGCGCCCATGGCAAGGCCAAGGAGCTGCGGGTAAAGAAGGGCGGGGATATTATACGGCTTGCCGAGTTTTTTGGCTATATTGGGCTGGTTGAGGCCATACATGACATAGCATGTATTGCATTGCAAGGTAATGAAATCCACTCCCCTGGCCATCAGGTTCTCAAGCTTTATTCCGGCCAGAGAAAACGATATATCCTGAGCGTTTGGAAAGGTTTTGCCACCGCAGCACAGGAGCAGGGTATCGTATTCAACGAGGGTAGCGCCCGTTGCCAGGATAAGCCGGTGAAGTGTTTTGGGATTGTCCGGTTCGTCAAATCCTTCGTAGACCCCTTTTGGTTTCAGGTAGTGGCAGCCGTAATGGGGAGCGGTTTTCAGCTTTGAGAGATCCCGCTTCACTTTTTCCTTCAGGCTGCTCAGGCCGATATCCTCGTAGAGAACTCTGGAGAAATGCCTTACCCTGCATTTCCCCTGGTAGGTCAGGCCAATGGCCGAAAGTTTTTTATTGATCCTGTCCCTCACCTCTTCGTTTTTCAGTTCCTCTCTTGCCTCGGTCAGTGCCCCGGTGCAGCCACCGCATAGTGTGATCAGATCGAGCCCCTGGTTTTCGACCAGGGCCAGATTCATGGCTGCCATCAGGAGTCCTGCCTCAAGGCTCAAATTTACCTGGTTAGATCCGCAACAGGCCAGATCCTCAACATCTACCAGCTCGATGTCGAGATGTCGGGCAACCCAGCGTGCCGAAAGTTCATATTGCGGTACTTTCGTTGGAGTAGTGCAACCTAAAAAGAGAGCAAACCTCATTCTCTTCATGTTTACCCTTTCATTTGGGAGGAGGGCACACCGAATTATCAAGACCGGCCAGCTCAAGCAGCCTGGCGATCCTTTCCCCGTTGCATTTAACCGGACGCAGAGAAAGCTCTTTTCGTTTTTTTACCCATGCCTCTTCGGTTGGGAAGACCAGCCCGGTTTGCCTGAGCTGCCTGACCTGGCTCAGCCAGGCAGCAGGAGCATAGCCCCCTTGAGTTGCAAGGTTCCTCAATATGTTCAGGATGTCGAAAAACTTTACCTTTTGTGGACAGCGCAGCTCACAGGTATGACAGGTGGCACAATACCAGATACACTCACTGCTGAGGAGTTCCCTCCTCATTCCAAGGTGAATCATCCTGAGCATCCTCACGGGATCATACTCAGGATACACCCTGTGAATCGGGCATCCTGCCGAACAGGTGCCGCAGGTAAAGCAGGCATTGAGATCCTGCGCACAAGGGTGTGCGGCAGCCACCTCGAATCTGAAATTCCGGTCAAGCTGCGAAACCCGAATCGGCTCATTCGGCATGGCACTTTTTCCTCCTTTTCCGGTTGAGGAGTTACAAGTCATACATCACGCATTCCGCATCCGGCATTAGGCATTCCGCATCACGCATTCCGCTTCATCACGTATCCTGTATCCAGCATCCAGATTACCTTCCTTTTCTGCAATTACCGATTCTGCTCAAGGGGTTCGGCCCAAGTTGACGAATGCGGCCGGTCATCTCATGAGCGATTTCCGCAAACCGCTTCCCCATAGATGAGGAAAGGTTGTACATTTCCAGCCGTTCACTGGAAAGGCCGATTTCGTCGAGTATTTTTTTGACTACTTCGACCCGTTTGCTGGCGTGATAGTTTCCCTGGAGAAAGTGGCAGCTTCCTTCCAGGCATCCGGCGACAAATACCCCATCAGCGCCATACTCAAAGGTCTGGATGATTACCTGCTCTCCAACATCTCCCGAACAGGGCACTTCTATGATTCTGATATTGGGAGGGTATTGAAGCCTGAGTGAACCAGCCAGGTCCGCAGCAGCGTAAGCACAATAGTGACAGCAGAAGCCCACGATTTTCGGTTCGAATTCAGCTTTTTGCTCAACTTTAGCTTTCGGTTCAAATTCAGCTTTCGGTCGGGATTCAGTTTTTTGCTCAGTCTCAGGTTGCGGCTCAGCTTCAGCTTTTTGCTCAACCTCCGCTTGCAGCTCAACTACGGCTTGCGGATCAACTCCGACTCGCGGATCGAGCATTCTTTTCCTCTTTTGGATGTGCGCTCCTGTAAAAAGGCTTCTGGTCATAGCCAGGTATATATGATCGTTATATCCTTGCAGACTGATGGCCTGCTCGGGGCATTCATCGACACAGGTACCGCACCCCTGGCAGATTGACGGCTCGATCTCGGCCACATAATTTTTAATTTTCGGGGCACTGAAGAGGCAGAGCCTCACGCAGGTAAGGCAGGCTGCGCATCTGTCCGGGTTGACCATGGCCACCACGCCATGAGACTCAAGGCTGGGCTTGCCTATCAGGACTGCGGCGCGGCCTGCTGCTGCTTTGGCCTGGATCAGGTTTTCCTCCAGATTTTTCGGTCCGTGGGCAACACCGGCCAGAAAGATCCCCATGGAAGCGCAATCCACAGGACGAAGCTTCATGTGGGCCTCGTGGAAAAATCCATGCTCATCGAGGGGAATCTTGAAAATCTGGCTTAATTTTGTGCTATCTTCCGCAGGCAAAACAGCAGCAGCCAGGCCGACAAGATCAGGCTCGATAATCAGAGGCTGCTTCAGAATATGATCAATGACCGCAATCCGAATACTTCCCGATGCGGTTTGCTCTACTGCGGGCTTGTTTTCCGCTTCGTAGCGGATGAAGGTAACGCCCTTGACCCGTGCTTCGCGGTATTTGTCTTCCATAAAGCCGTAGGTGCGTATATCGCGGTAGAGCACGTAGATGTTCACTCCGGGGTAGCTGCCTTTCAGGGTCAGGGCCAGTTTGACCGACTTATGACAGCATATCCGGCTGCAATAGGGCCTGTCCGGTTCTCTCGATCCGACGCAAGTAATGAGAACCACATCCTTGATCTGCCTGTCATTGCTCTGCCTCATTCTCTCGTCGCCTCTGGCCAGGGCTTCTTCCATCTCCAGGTAGGTCATGACCCGGTCGTTTTGGCCATACAGATATTCACCGATGGGCTCATATTCCCTGCCGCCTGCGGCTATGATGGTTGCGCCATGCCTGATCTGGGTGCCATCGGAAAGGGTAGTGATAAAGTTGCCCGCACTGCCGCAACTTTCCCTGGGCCCGGTGGATAGGTACGTCCTGATCAGAGGATTACTCATGACCCTGCCGGTCAGATCGCTGATCAGTGCCTGAACATCCTCTCCCCTGAACCCCTGCCTGATCCTGCGGCACAGACCGCCAAGGGCATCGGATTTTTCCACCAGGTGGACCTCATAACCTGCCTTGGTGGCAAGGCTTAAAGCGCAGGTCATGCCCGACAAGCCGCCGCCGACGACCAGGCATGATCTGGTAAGGCTGACCGATATCTGCCTGATGGGATTCTGCATGGCCAGTTTGACCACTTTCATCCTGACCAGTTCCCTGGCCTTCTTTGTGGCCTCGCCCGGTGCAGTCTTGTGTACCCAGGCACACTGGTCGCGGATATTGGCCATTTCGCACAGGTACTTATTCAGGCCGGCCTCCTGGACAGTCTCCTGAAACAGCGGCCCATGAGTGGCCGGGCTGCAGGAGGCAATCACGACACGGTTCAGACCGTACTGATCTATGGCCTCCCTGATGGATGTCTGGCTGTCCTGCGAACAGGCGTGGAGGTGCTCACAGGCATAAGCTACATACGGGAGCTGCCTGGCAGATTCGACCACGTCCGCCACCCGGACCACCTGGCCTATATTGGTTCCGCAGTGGCAGACGAATACGCCGATGCGGGGTATTTCACCTTTTGTGCTTTTTTCCGGAGGGAATGTTTTCTCTCTGACCAGTGTCCCGCGAGCGGTCGCCAGGGAACTTCCGGCAGAGCCGCTGGCAGCAATAGCCTGGGTCACGCTTTCGGAGATGCATTGAGGCCCTGCAAAGGCACCTGCCATATATATTCCCTGCTTCGAGGTTTCCACACCGGAAAGGGGCTCGGGCTCGCCAAAACCATATTGGTTGAGGTCAACATGCAAACCCTGGCACAATTCGACGGCTTTGGCCGAAGGCTGAAATCCAAGGGAGAGCACAACCAGATCGAATTCTTCGGCACAGGTACCGACCCCCGGCTCGTAGTATCTGAGAAGCAGGTTCTTGCGCTCGTCCTGGATCTCGACTACCTCCGAGATGCGCGAGCGGATAAATCTTACTCCCCGCACATCCCTGGCTGTGGTGTAATATTTTTCCAGCCCCTTACTGTAGGCCCGGATATCCATAAAGAATATAACGGTTTCAAGGTCGGGCCGGCTGCTGTGCTCCTTGGCCATGATTGCCTCCTTTATAGCATACCTGCAGCACACTGAGGAGCAATACCCCCGGCCATCGAGCACACTTCGGGAGCCTGCGCACTGAATCCAGGCTATTTTTTCGGGCTGCCGGTGATCGTAGGGCCTGACCAGATCCCCCCGAAAAGGGCCGCCAGAGCTCAGAATCCGCTCAAACTCGATGCTGGTGAGCACATTGGGGAACCTCCCGTAACCATATGAAAGAAGCGAATGAGGATTTATCTTTTCAAACCCCGGGGAAAGAATAACCGCACCCACCTCAAGTTCCAAAACCTCCTCTTTCTCATCAAGATCGATAGCTCCGACCGGGCAGATCCTCTGGCAGGCCCGGCACCTCTTGCAGCTATCCTGATCAATGACGTAAGCATCGGGAAATGCCTGAGGATAAAGCTTGTAAATGGCGGATCTTTGATCTAACCCCTGGTTGAACTCGTTGGCTCCATGATTTGGGCAGACTTCGGCGCATTGCCCGCAGTTCTTGCATTTGACCGGATCGACAAAGCGGGGGAGGCAGGCCAGCCTGACCTTGAAATCTCCCGCTTCACCTTGGACGTCGATCAGGTCTGCCCTGGTGTACGTCCTGATATTCAAGTGCCTCCCGCACTCCACCAGTTTGGGAGAAAGGATGCAGATGGAGCAGTCATGGGTGGGGAAGGTCTTGTCCAGCATCGGCATGGTGCCGCCAATAGCCGAAGATCGCTCCACCAGGTGAACGAAAAACCCGGACTCGGCAAGGTCAAGCGAAGTCTGGATGCCGGAAATGCCAGCGCCGACCACCAGAACAGAGCCAATTTTTCCCTTTGGTTCAGACCCTGCGATTATGACGGACTCCTTCTCCTTACAAAACATCCGGCTATCCCGCGCCCGGCAACACCCGGATGACCTGGGTCGAATGTATCCGGATGACCTGTACATGTTGGACCTGGATAACCCACCCTATACGGTATGAACCCTATGCCACATGAGCTCTTACCGGATGACCTCAGTATGCATCGCGTCAAATACGCGACCGGATAGAAGCAGCAAGTCCCACCCTGTATCATGAATTGGCACTCATAAATACGTACTTTGCTATAAAGCCACTTAGTTAGGCGCTACATCTCCGGACATCCTGTGCATAATATTGACTATTCTTTTCGGCTTATAGACAGGATTGTTCTTACTTAAATTTTTACTCATCCTGCTTTTTATAATGATCGACACCTGCTGTATCTGACACCTGCCTGCAATTCCCTTACTTAAAAACAATAATTCCTGATTTACCAAAATCCAACATAGTATAATAATATATTATACTATAAATATTAGATGAAGTTATTTGCACTCATTGTAATTAATCTAATGAAGGTGTATAATAAAGTATTGCAACTAAAGGTTTTAGTAGCAAGGCAATAGATTGTCAGTAAAAAGGCAATGGATGTATGGAGATCATTTATCAGGGGAAAACAAGGATACAAAAGACCTATCCGCCAGAAAATGGGAGAGACCGGATCGTGGTGGTCAAGGAGCCGGTTGCAGGGCTTTTGACCGGTCGGCAGGCCGATATCCTTGAAAATGAATATAAGATTACCAGTATGCTGTCCCTGGACGGAGTGCGGCACGTGCTGGCCAGAGAATACCGTGACGGCAGACCGGCACTGATCCTGGAATATATCGATGGCCAGACCTTGGGGGACTGGAGCAGGATCACAAAACCCGGTCTTCGGGAAAAGCTGAAAGCAGCGGTAACCCTGGCGGATATTCTCAGTGGCATTCACCAAAAGAAGATTATTCACCAGAATCTCACCAGCACCAATATCTTGATCGAGAACACGACGGGCCGGGTGAGAATCATCGATTTTGGTCTGGCCATCCGCCTGATCAGGGGAACCCCGGTCTTGAGCACTGCCCCTTTGCCGGAAGGTACCCTGGCCTATATTTCACCAGAGCAAACCGGGCGAATGAACCGTCAGGTAGACGAGCGGAGTGACCTTTACTCGCTGGGTGCCGTGCTGTATGAACTCTTTGCGGAGCAGTTGCCTTTCGCCTCCACTGATCCGCTGGAGCTGGTGCACAGCCATATGGCCAAAGTGCCACAGAATGCCCATGTGGTCAGGCCAGATCTGCCGGCGGTGCTTTCTGAAATCATCGACCGGCTGCTTTCGAAGAATGCCGAAGACCGCTACCAGTCGGCCTTTGGCCTCAAACGTGATCTTGAGAGGTGCCTTAACAGATTGAATCAAAAGGGAGAGATCCCCGGCTTTGCCATCGGGCAGGATGATATCAGCACACGGTTTGAGATACCACAAAAGCTCTATGGCCGGGAGAAGGAGATTGCCCTGTTGCTCGATGCCTTTGAGCGGATTGCCGAAGGGAAAAAGGAACTGCTGCTGGTGGCCGGCTATGCAGGAGTAGGAAAATCCTCGCTGGTTCACGAAGTACATAAGTCCCTGACAGCAAGACAGGCATTTTTCGTTGAAGGAAAATTTGAGCAGTACCGGCACAATATCCCGTATTCGGCCTGGGTTCAGGCCCTCACCGGGTTGGTAAATCAGATACTGGCCATGAATGAATCGCAGCTTGCTTTTTTCAGGACCCGAATCCAAAAGAGCGCAGGTACAAACGGCAAGGTCCTGACGGACATCATTCCCAATCTTGAACTGGTCATTGGCAGACAGCCTGATGTCCCCGAACTGGGCGGCCAGGAAGCACAAAACCGTTTCAACTACGTGTTTTTGAACTTCATCAAAGCCATCGCCGGAAAAGAGCACCCACTGGTTATTTTTCTTGATGATTTGCAGTGGATAGACGATGCCTCATTAAGATTGCTGATGCTCTTATTGACCGATCCCGATCTGATGCATTTTCTCGTTATCGGTGCCTATCGTGATAACGAAGTGGATGCAGGCCACCCCTTAGCGATGAGTATTGAAGATCTGCAAAGGGAAGGCATTGCACTGAGGCTGATCACCTTGAATCCATTAGACGTTGAGCACATCACACAATTTATGGCCGATACCGTGCGCAGTGACCCGGACAGGGGACCGGTAAGGCAACTGGCCGAACTGATGGTGTGTAAGACAGGTGGCAATCCCTTTTTTGTCAATCAGTTCCTGAACACGATATACCGCTGGGATTTACTCACCTTCGATGTTCAACAACGAAGATGGACCTGGGACCTGGCCCGGATCGAGAACATGGGCATCACGGATAATATCGTGGATCTGATGACCAGGAAATTGAAAAAAATGCCGGAGGCTACCCAAAAGGCCCTGCGTCTTGCGGCCTGTATCGGCAACCGCTTCGATTTGAATACCCTGTCCATCATCCATGAAAAACCGCCCAGGGAAACCTTTCTCGATTTATTCCCTGCCGCTCAGGAAGGATTGATCATTCCTGTTTCCGGATCAGGGAGTGCAGCCTTCGATACGATTGAATCCTCCCCTTTCGTTTCTCAGTACAAATTTTTGCACGACCGGGTGCAGGAATCGGCCTATTCCCTTATTTATGAAAAAGATCGAAAGGCTATTCACCTCAAGATCGGCCTTCAGCTTTTACACAATGGTACGGAAAAAGAGCTTGATGAAAGAATATTTGATGTTGTCGGGCAGATGAATAAGGGACTCGATCTGGTGAAAAAAGAAAAAGAGAGGACAGAATTAGCCCGCCTCAATTTCAGAGCTGGAATGAAAGCCAAACAATCTATCGCCTATGCCCTTGCAGCGGATTTTTTTCAAAAGGGAAAGACTTTACTTGCCCGGGAAAGCTGGGATACCTGTTACCGGTTCACCTGTGACCTCTACCTCAACCTGGCCGAATGTCTCTATCTCAGCCAGAACTATGAAGAAGCTATCAGATTGACTGATTTTATCTTACAAAGATCCCGGTCTCTTTTCGATTCAGCTAAGGTATATATACTCAAGGTAGTTATGTTTACCATACTGGGGAACATGTACAAAGCAATCGATTGTTTGAAAGAAGGCAGCCGCTTATTCGGTCTTGATTTTTCATTGTCAGCCGGGGAAATCGAAACAGCCATTGACCGGAAAATGAACTACATACAATCGTATCTTGCTCATAAGTCGGTACAGGAAATTCTCAATTTTCCTCATATGAAAGATCCAGGTAAACAACTCCTCGTAGAGCTTTTGTTCAAAGCCGGTCCAGCCAGCTATCAAGTCAATATTGAGCTCTATAAATTGCTTAACCTTACTATTGTAAGCCTTTCGTGCCAGTTCGGAAATGCCGATAATTCTGCTCACGGATGGAGTGTATATGGGATGGTTTTGCGTTCTCTTGCAGGAGATTATAAGAAAGGGTATGAAATCGGTAAGATGGCGATTGATCTCAGTGAACAGTTTTCCAGTGCTCTCATGAGATCGGCCACATTTTTTGTTTTCAGCCATTTTATCTCTCATTGGACAGTGCATATCCGGGAGAGCCTGGACTATTTGAAGAAGTCAATTCACTATGGAATAGAATCTGGAGATTATATTCATCCTGGTTATGCGTGTTGCCGAATAATCTGCCATTCCTTTATAAAGGGTACCCGGTTACCTGAGGTTCTCGAATCTTCCCGAAATTACCTGAAATTTCTCTATAAAACAAAGGACAAGGCAAATATCGACCAATCAGAGTGTCTTATACAGCTCATTTTGAGTTTGAGTGGAAAAACAGAGCGGATGGACAGTCTGAAAGGCAATGGTTATGATGAAGATCAACGCCTGGAAGAAATAAGAAAGGGAGGGAATTATTCATCATTGTCGATGTTCCTGATGAGCAGATTTATAAATCGCTATTTAGGGAGAAATTATCAGGAAGCTTATGAAACAGGATGTGAATTGGAAAGGCTCCTTCCAGCTATAATGGGACAAGCTATCGTATGGTTATTCCCCTATTATTTTGCCCTGACTTTGGCTGCCCTTTATCAGGCAGGTTCATCCGGGCATCGTAAGGAATGGATGGAGAAAATGAAGACCTGCCAGGAAAAGCTTAAGATATGGGCGGAACATTGTCCAGAGAATATCCTTGACAAATATTATTTGGTCAGTGCAGAAATTGCCCGTCTCTCAAACGAGGATTTGGATAAAACTATGGAACTCTATGACCAGGCCATTGAATCTGCGGGGAAAAATGGGTTTATCCAAAACGAAGCGCTGGCCAACGAGTTGGCTGCCCGGTTTTGGCTTGGGAAGGGCAAGGAGGAGTTTGCCGGTATATATCTGAAAAAGGCCTGTCTTGGCTATCGAAACTGGGGTGCTGTGCGCAAGGCGGAGGATATAAAGGAGCGGTATGGGGAACTTCTTGCTGAAAGTATCAATGAACCTGGTCCTATAGCCACTCTGCCCGGTTCGGAGGCGATGGATTTGGCTGCCCTGATGAAGGCCGCCCAGGCTATGGCCGGGGAAATAGAGCTGGACAGGCTCCTTGCCAAAATGATGCAGATCATCATTGAAAACGCCGGTGCGCAAAAAGGGTTTTTGATTTTGAATAAAGATGGGAAATGGGTAATTGAAGCCGAAGGCAATGTCGGTAACAGTGACATACGGGTTTTGCAGTCGCAGGGCATTGACGAGAACGAAGAAGCGGTTTGCGCCGACATTATCCGTTATGTGGCACGCACTGGGGAAAGTGTCGTGTTGAACGATGCTGCCAGGCAAGGGGATTTCACCAACGATCCGCACATCAAGCGAAAGCGGACAAAATCCGTTTTGTGTAACCCGCTGCTCCACGCAGGGAAATTAAGCGGCATTCTGTATCTGGAAAACGATGAAGCGTCCGATATATTCAGTCAGGAGCGGATCAGGATTTTGGAAACCCTCTGCGGCCAGGCCGCCATTTTTCTGGAAAACGCTGTCCTGTTCGACTCGATTAAAAAAGAGATAAGGGAAAGAAGACGGGCAGAATCGGAACGAGACCGTTTCTTCAACAAATCCATCGATATGTTATCCATTGCGGGTTTCGATGGTTATTTCAAACAGCTCAATCCGGCCTGGACTAAGGCTTTAGGCTGGAGTGCCAGCGAGTTATTCAGCAGACCATGGCTCGATTTCGTTCATCCCGACGATCGGCAATCGACCATCGAAGCTGGAGAGCGGCTTCGGAGTGGCCAGCCGCTTATCGAATTCGAGAACCGCTATCGGTGCAAGGATGGCACCTACCGGTGGATATCCTGGAACAGCTTTCCGATGATGGAGGAGGGGGAAATTTTCGCCGTTGCCCGCGACATTACCGAGCGAAAAAGTGCTGATGAGGAATTGCGCAAATACCGCCGGCACTTGGAGGATCTGGTCGTGGAGCGGACCGCGGAATTACAGTCTGCCAAGGAGAGGGCGGAAACTGCCAACCGTGCCAAGAGCTTATTTCTGGCTAACATGAGCCATGAACTGCGCACTCCCTTGACTGCCATATTGGGGTTTGCCCAGTTGATGAGACGGGATCAGGGCGCGAGCGACTCCCAGCTCGAAAACCTGGATATTATCAACCGCAGCGGAGAGCATCTTCTGAACCTGATCAATGATGTACTGAGGGTATCCAAAATAGAGGCAGGGCAGGTTTCCCTGAGCACAGATGCCTTTGACCTCTACCAGACCCTCTCCGACATCGAAGAGATCATGATGAACCGGGCCAGAGAAAAGGGCCTGGAATTGACGGTTCAGCGGGGCCGAGATATCCCCCGGTACGTGAGAGCTGATGAAAAGAAGCTGCGTCAGGTGTTGATCAATCTTTTGGGCAATGCGGTCAAGTTCACCGAAAGAGGCAGCGTGACCTTGCGGGTGAAGGGCGTGTTGGAGGCGAAGGATGGCGGTGCACAGGCCGAGCCAGCGGCAGAGCATGCTGCGGGCAGCGGGGAGGTACACGATGATGGTGATATACAGAGAAGTATACGCCCTGCCGTACGCCTTTTCTTTGAAATTGAAGATACCGGGCCCGGCATCCCCCAGGATCAGGCGAGTGCTGTTTTTGACGCCTTTATGCAGATTGAGAGCCACCGCCAGGCCACCATCGAAGGCACCGGGCTGGGACTGGCTATCAGCCGCAGGTATGTCAATCTCATGGGCGGAGATATCAGCGTAGAGAGCACGGTGGGCAAGGGTTCGACCTTTACCTTCGATATCGTGGCCGAGCCGGTGGACAGGAGTGAAATGAAGGTAGAGGAACCGGAACGCCGTGTGGTTGCCCTGGCCCCTGGCCAGCCTGGTTACCGCATCCTGGTTGTCGAGGATAACCCGGCCAGCCGTCTTCTTTTGAGCAAACTGTTGAAGTCGGCCGGGTTTGAAGTGCAAGAGGCCGAAGACGGCAGAAAGGGGATTGAACTGTATGAAAAGTGGCAGCCCCATCTGATCTGGATGGACATACGCATGCCGGTGATGGACGGAATCGAAACCACCCGCAGAATCCGGGAGGAGGAAAGGAAAATGCCCGGACACACAAAAAAGAACAGCCGAACGCGGATCATTGCCCTGACCGCCAGTGCATTCGAAGAAGAGAGGGGAGAAGTAGTATCAGCCGGATGCGATGATTTTATTCGAAAGCCCTTCCGGCAGGCCGATATCTTCAGTGCGATGCAAAAGCATCTGGGTGTGCGCTACCTGTATGCAGACGAGCCTCAGGCAGAGGCGGATGAAAGAGCGGCCTTGCCCGATGCCGGAGCCCTCCGGCTCATGCCTTCCGAATGGCTTTTGGAGTTACGGGAAGCGGTGGAAAAACTCGATCCGGAAGTGACCAAAAGCGTGATTGAGCACATTGCACAGAAAGACCGGAAACTGTCCAAAGATCTGCTCGCCCTGGTAGACAATTTCCGCTTCGATCTGCTGCTGCCCCTGGTTGAGGAGGTAACACGATGACTAAGACAGGAAAAAGCGACATTCTGCAAAGAGACATTCTGATAGTTGATGACAACCCGGTAAATCTGAAAACCTTAACGTCCATGCTGACTGGTCGCGGATATCAGGTAAGGACGGCAATCAGCGGTGAGCTGGCTTTGAAAACAGTCCAAAAAAGTATCCCCGATTTGATTATCCTCGACATTAGAATGCCTGGCATGAATGGTTATCAAGTCTGCCAGTACTTAAAATTAGATGCGCAGTATTGTCATATTCCGGTCATTTTCATCAGTGCATTAACTGAAAGCCAGGACAAGATCCATGCCTTTGAAGCCGGCGGTGTTGACTACATCACGAAACCCTTTGAGACAGAAGAAGTGCTGGCCAGGGTTGAAACGCACTTGCGGCTCAGTGCCTTACAAAGGGAGCTCGAGATTCAGAATGAGCATCTTCTGGAGGAGATCAACGAGCGGATACTGGCCCAGAATGCGTTGCGCAGGTCGTATGATAAACTGGAAGAGCGTGTGGTTGATCGCACCAGGGAACTGGCTAAGGCTAATGCCGATTTAAACCAAAAAATTAAACAGCACAAGCAGGCTGAGGAAGAACTCCTCCTGAACAAGTCCAGATTCGAAACCCTGTACAAGCTCTCACAAATGGCCAATGAGCCGGAGCAGGTGATTAAAGATTTCGCCCTCGAAGAGAGTGTTCGTATGACCGGGAGCCAGATCGGGTACCTCTTCTTCCTGAACGAGGATGAAACTGTCCTGACCATCCATGCCTGGTCGAAAGAGGCATGGGAACAATGCCATGTCCCTGAAAAACAGGTTGTTTATAAAGTTGAAGAGGCAGGATTATGGGGTGAGGCTGTCCGCCAGAGAAAACCGGTCATCACCAACGATTACGAAGCCCCCAGTTCCCTTAAAAAGGGGTATCCCGAAGGGCATACTCCGATTAAACGGCATATGAATATTCCGCTTATCGATAATGGAAAGATTGTGCTGGTGGCCGGTGTGGCAAACAAGAAAGAAGAATATAACGATACGGATGTGCAGCAATTGACGCTCATTATGGATGGCATGTGGCGGATCATTCAGAAAAAGAAAATAGAAAAAGCATTGAAGGAGAGCGAAGTGCACTTTCGCAGCACCTTTGAGCAGGCCGCGGTCGGTATTGCCCATGTATCGCCAGAGGGGCGGTTTCTCAAGCTCAATCAGCGGTTCTGTGACCTTGTGGGATATACCCAGGAGGAAATGCTCGCTTTCACTTTTCAGGATATTACCCATCCGGATGACCTGTTCATCGATTTAGAAAATATGAATCAGGTACTGGAAGGTAAAATCAAGACCTATTCGATGGAAAAGCGCTACCTTCGCAAGGACGGCAGCGTTGTATGGGTGAATTTGACCGTATCGTTAGTACGTGAAGCATCAGGAGAGCCGAAATACTTTATCGGCATTGTCCAGGACATTTCTCAACGCAGGGAGACCGAAAAGGAACTTGCGGTTGAAAAAGAACGTCTGGCCGTGACCTTGCGTTCAAAAGACCGCCTGGCCGATACCCTGCGCTCGATCGGTGATGCTGTCGTTACCATGGATATGGATGGCAGGATTGTTTTATTCAATGCAGTGGCCGAAGGGCTCACCGGATGGTCCCGGCAGGAGGCGGAAGGAAAATTTTTCGCGGATGTGTTCCATCTTATCCACGAAGATACAAAGGAGCCGTGCCAGAACCCTCTGGAGATTGCCATGGAAACAGGAACTACCGTCGATCTGGTCAGAGGTACGGTGCTGATGGCCAAAGATGGCCGGGGAAAACTGATCGCCGGCAATATTGTTCCCATGCGGGATGCACAAGGCAACCCCACCGGCCTCATTATGGTATGTCGTGACATTACTGAAAAACAAAAAGTGGAAGAAGAGTTACAAAAAGCGAGCAAGCTTGAATCAATAGGACTTCTTGCCGGAGGAATTGCGCACGACTTCAACAATATTTTAACGATTATTATTGGCAACATCGATCTGGCCAAGATGTTTATCAGCTCAGAGCACGCCATCTATCGGCCCCTGGTCGAAGCGAAGCAGGCTTCTATGCGTGCCAAATCTTTAACCCATCAGTTACTTACCTTTGCCAAAGGCGGAGCACCGATCAAACAGATTGTCTCTATCGCCGAATTATTGAAAGACTGGACTGCATTCGCTCTGAAAGGTTCCAGGATAGGGTATACCTTTGCCATTCAGGAAGATCTCTGGCCGGTCAAGGTTGACGAGAGGCAGATAAGTCAGGTCATTAATAATCTGATTATCAATGCTGATCAGGCTATGCCCGAAGGCGGAATGCTCGCCGTACAGGCTAAAAACAGAGATATTGCCGAAGAGAGCATAGTCCATGCCTTAAGGTTACCGAAAGGGAAGTATGTTGAAATTTCCATTCAAGACCAGGGATACGGCATACCGAAAGAAAACCTCAATAAGATATTCGACCCCTATTTTACTACCAGAAAAACAGGGAGCGGCCTCGGCCTCACGGTCTCCTACTCAATAATCAAAAGCCATGAAGGGTACCTTACCGCAGAGTCCGAAATAGGGGTCGGAACGACCTTTTATATCTACCTTCCAGCCTTTCCTCAGGAAATCACAGCCGTGAAAAAAGCTCCTGCCGAAAAAGAGGAAATATTGAAAGAACCCCTTGCCGGCAGGGGAAGGATCCTGGTCATGGATGATGAAGATATGATGAGAAACATGCTTTATCAAACCCTCACCTTTTTAGGATATGACGCTGCCCTGGCCAAAGACGGCACGGAAGCAATAGACCTTTATCGGAAAGCTCAGGAATCAGACCGGCCCTTCGATGCGGTGATTATGGATCTGATTATACCCGGTGGCATGGGAGGTGAGGAAACGATGAAAGAGATCATCAAAATCGACTCGAATGCAAAGGTAATTGTTTCGAGTGGTTATTCATCCGATCCGATTATGGCCAATTACAGGGAGTATGGATTTAAAGAGTGTCTGGTCAAGCCGTATGACCCTCACATCTTAAGCCAGAGGTTGGATCGTGTGATCAAAGGAAATAGGTAATACACAATCCAAGGGCACGAGGAAAGTCTGAAAGGGTGCGGGAGGGGAGCAAGAAGGGGGATTTTACCATCCGGCTGATTCAAATATGAACAAACTCATTTTGAAATAACTGTCTTTCCCGTTAATGAACGAATAGATAACAGAAACTGTTTTTCCTGTTTTTGGTTGATATAATCTTCAGGCGTCAGAAGCCTGAAAATGAATATTAGGAGTTAAAATGATGAACTACGGATTTACCAAAGAGCTGAACATGCAGTTCGAAGAGACCTTGGAAAAGGTATTCGAAGAATTGAAAAAAGAAGAACTTGGTGTTTGGAGCATCATTGATTTGAAAGAAAAGTTCAAGGAGAACCTTCGCATTGATTTCAAAAAATATGTGATTCTGGGCACTTCCCATCCATCCAACGCTCATCAAGCTATTCTTGCTGAAGAAAATATCGGGGTAATGATACCGTATAACGTTATCCTTTATGAAAAAGATAAAAGAACTGTCCTTTCGGTCATTAAACCGGCAGCAGTTATGGAAATGATTGACAATGAGGATTTACGGGAGATTGCAGCACAGATGGAGAGAAGGTTGAAGAGAGTGTTTGATTCCGTAAAGGACAGGAAATAGGGTATATGCGCAAGCGGGTGTAAAGCCGAAAACTTGACTTTCACCATCCGGCTTTATACTATTAAGAATAGTCTCTCAGCACTTCAGTTACGGTTAAAGATTAAAATTCCTCAAGTTCCTTTTAAAAAAGGGGAAAGAGCGGGGACTAAAAAAAGGCAGGGACAGTGAAAGTGCATAGCGGCCAGCCGGGACAGAGGAGACGATCAAGACCGGCACAATAAAAGTGCATAGCGGCCGGAACACAGTGGAGGTTGAAAAATGAGTATCAAGAAAATACTCGGAGCAGCAGCAGGTGGGGTCATCGGGTTTGCCCTCGGATATCTCAGCCGGTGTCTTGGCGGAGCAAGAGGGTGAGGTCTGACCTCAAATCCCTGGTCAGGGATATTGATAGGTATAGTTATAGGCTATCTGGTGACTCCGGATTAACGATTGCCCATATCTGACTCCGGATCAACGATTGCCCGTATACTCAGAAGTTCAGGACCAGGCCCTCATTGGCAAAAAACCTTGAGGGAAAGATCCTGCTTACCTTGTATGAAATACCTTATGACTGGCCATTCCTCCCTCCCCGACACATCTTCCTGGCTTTCCATCTCCTTGTGGCTCCTTCTCTATCTCTTGTTCTTTACTTCTCCTTCTCACTTTTGTTGCTCCTCACCCCTGCCGCCCTTACCTCTGTTGTTCCTTCCGACTCCATGGCCCCGATGTCCGGACCCATGCCGCTGAAAACATCGTTCACACCCTGAATGCGCTCAGCGGCATCGATGCAGTCAGAGTTTGGTTCAAGGTGGAAGGTGCCGGTCAAATAAGGATTGCCGAAGATGATTTTATTGCCCCTGATTCCCTGATCCGAAAATGCTGCAATCTGATAGAAGCAGTTGCTTGAGGCTGTTACCAAAGCCTCGGCCAGGGTATTTCCCAGGCTATCCACGATTGTATCCAGGGTAATGCCCCTGGGGAGATTACAGAAAATATTATTTCTGATATCCGCACTGCTCGTTATATCGACATACAGGCCGTCGCCCGGTCCCTGATTGAGAGGCCCTGGACCCTGAGTTGAGTTGCCCACGATAGTATTGTGATAGAGCTTGCAATCCGATCCGTCAAAGAGTGCGATTTGATAATGATAGCCAGCAGGATCGTGCAGCACGTTACGGCAGATCTTGAGCGCACTGCTGCTGATGATTATCTGGCCACCTCCGTCCAGGGCGTTTTTGTAAAACTCGCACCCCTCCATGCTGCCTGTGCAATTGCTGACTGCCAGGGCATGGTGAGAGCTGTTGCAGATGGTGACGCCCTCCAAAGCTATCGTGCATCCATCGATTATTACCCCACGGGTGCCGCTCGTGCCATTGCCGTCAAAAGTGGTATTCCCTATGGTGATTACGGCATCAGAGCTGGCGACCAGCCCCGGACTGGCGCTTTTGGTGACCGTACAGCCTTCCATGTTCAGGGTGGTACCCTTGCCTGAGGCCATAATGTTCGGTGAGCCCCTGGTATAGGACAAATCACACGCCGAAAGTGTGGCCGATGCACCCGACTGGACGGTAAGGTTCGGTCCCAAACCACACTGGCTGTTGTTGCCGATGGTGCAATTATCGAGCAGCACGAAAGTCCCCTCATCCAGAGCGCTGATACCCGTTGTACCGCTGTGGGTGATGGCCGTATCCCTGATTTTGACCGAGGAGCCTCCCAGCACGGCCAGCCCTGCTGTCTGGGCGGTGATGCCGTTCTTGTCGAGCGTATTGCCGCATAAAAGGTCCACCACCGATCTCTCAATCAGAGTGATCCCCGGCTTGGCATTGTCCTCAATCACATTACCACGGATTTCGGTCACATCCGAGGCCATAATGCCGATTCCGGCAGCTTTGTTTTTGCGAATCCGGTTTTCGCATTCAAGCTTTACCTTTATCCGGCCGCCTGATATGCCGTCATGGCCAATTCCAGCAAGGCCGTTATCGTGAATATCATTCCTGCTGATTTCATTAACCGCAGCCCCGTTAGCCATGGCAATGCCTGCTCTGTCATTTTCGCATGCCTCGTTATTGGTGATCAGGCCGCAGCTTCCACCGTCGGTAATGCCGATTCCTGCATCGTGGTTGGCATAGGTAAAATTGTGGCTGATCTCAAGGGCGTGTGCCCCCTTGATTCCGATTCCCGGCCCCCGTCCGCTGCGGCCTGCACCTGTCACCTCATTGCTGATAATTTTTACATGGCCAAGGCCGGGAGTCTGCGAGCGGCAGCCTATGGCAGCATTTACTGCGCCATTTACATAATTTCCCTCAATGATATGGTAGACCATACTCCCTGTTTTGGGGTCAAGGCCGCCCGTATCATCCGCACCAATACCCGCTCCGCACTCTCTGGTGTCGGAGGTATCGTTTTGGCCCGAATCATAGACCCGGTTCTTCCTGACCGTCGGATGGGTAGGTCTGTTCACCGGATACTGCCCATGGTCCTCGCCCTTGCCTCCGCCGATGCCGACCCAGGCGCTTTTGTAGACCAGATTGCCGACAATCAGGGCGTGGGCTCCATGCTGGCAGCCGATACCCGGTGCGTAGCGGCCGTTGACCGAGATGGATTCGAAGCACTCGTTATGATAAAAAATGGCATAGGCATAGTGGTTATTCCCCAGGTTATTCCCCTCGTTGCGAAAGACTACGTTGTTGATAACGATCGGGTGAGAATCATATTTGATGTTGGTATAGCGAAGATCGAGCTGACCGTAAGGCGTGCCGCTATCCTCGCCGAAAAACAGGGCATGGCTTCCGATCCCGCTGCTTGCGTTGTCACAGATAATGCAATTGATGATTGTGCCGGAAGCTCCCCGCATCTGCACCGTATGAGCACGGCCCGGCGGAGCGTTGTTCGCGGCCGGCATCACGGATGGCATATGCGTTATGGTGAAACCATCGACCAAAGTGCCCACTGTCGCTCCGGCGGGAAAATCGATCATCGGTTTTGATTCGATTCCGCCACAGAATCCTGTTCCGTCAAGAATTGTACGCTGAGCCCTGGCCAGCACTTTTTTCGATTCTGTCCCGTACAGAGTGTCCGCATAGCCTGGGCCACTCACAAGAATATTACCGCCTCCACGCATGTCGCTTACCAGCTTGATCCCCCTTTTCAGGACAAGCTGCTCTTTGTAGGTGCCAGCCAAGACCAGGACTGTATCGCGTGGCTGGGCCGCATCAATTGCCGATTGGATCGTAGCATACAGCCGACCGGGGACAACCAGAATCCTGCCTGGCAAGGCTTCCCAGTTATTCAGTACCTGAGTGATAACCTCCATTCTGACCTGGTTAAAGCCGGAGACACAGTAAAACTGACCGTATCTGCCACCATGCACATTAACCAGAACGATATTATCCGATTGATAATTTTCGCTGTCTTCGGCAAATATCTCATCAACACGCCAAAATGGCGCATGGTGCCAGTCTGAAGAGAGCGAATCGATGAGCAACCGGTCATAGTGCAGCGCATGACAGGCTTCATAACGGACAAACGATGAGATTCCATAATCCCCGTTCGGATCATTATAGTCCCGGACAGCAGTAGTCGGCTCCTGCCAGCCTCCACCCTGACAGAGGCCGGCTGAGGATACGTTCAGCACCTTGCCTGCCCCTCCCAAACCGGCACCGTGGTCCCGTTTTGTCCCATCCACACTTAAAGAGCAGGCAAAGGGCTCAGATCCTGTCCAGATAAGCATATTGCCCGACTCCATCCACTTCTCTGCCATCGATCCGTCAGTCTCACCGCAAAAAACGATATCAGGACAAAGATCGACAATCACCAATATGTCCTGTTTCCCATCCGCCATCCGGTTGTCAAGCCAATCTTTCAATGAATTCACTACATTCTGACCGAATCCGGAAAATAGAGCTTTTGAAGACCGGTTAAGATTGGTATACATATAGCCGGTGCAGGCATCCTGCTCCTCGGTGGTCATAATACCCTGAATGCCGGGGCAGTAGAAAGCTACATCACCCGATCCGCCCCATACTGTCCTGGAAGCAGCAAAAAAAACCAGTGCACATACGATAAAAAGATAAAATCTTCCTCTTCTCCATCTCCCCGCTTTCGAATACTTTCTTCTCCTCAATACCTTTTGCATTCCTGATTCTCCCTTCACTTCCCCCCCTTTAAGCATGTCTTATCATTTAACGCATTTTTTTGTCTCCAGTCTTCACCTTATTGAATCGGATAACTCTTTTTTTTGATCGGAATATCTCGAACTCATAAATGAGTACTTTTCCCTTATAATTCTCGGCATTGATATTTTTTTGCTATAAGTATTTTACATATAATATCTTTAAATGTCAAATTATTAGAAATATATAGCAATTTGAACAAGTTTATAAGAGAAATGTTCTTTGGGAAAAAAAATACTAACACCTCTATCCATTTTCCGTGTAAACTGAGGAGAATACCTTCTGTACTCTATGACCACGAAAAACTGGCTAGGCATTTGCAGCAGGGGGAAGAAAATTTCCTGAGACCGGGGATAAATAAGGGGGAAAAAACATGTACGGTAAATATCACAAGTATCATATTTGGTCACGGTTGCTGGTCATTTTGGCCATATCACTCACCTCATTAATCACGTCCTGCCAGAGGGGAGGATCATCGAATTCTCAAAAAGGCAAGGCCAAAGAGCCGGTCCAAAAGGCGCTGTCATGGGTCTTGAAGCATCCCGCAAGTTTTAACGATGGCGCACTTATTGAGATATCAGAAGAAATATTGGCTTTTCATATCTTATACCGCTACACGCAAGATGGGTCTGAGAAAGATAATTACCTCAAAGAAATCAAAAAAAGATTAGACTTAATCGCCTCGAATCATAACCTTAAAGTGCAGCCGACTGAATACACCATGGTCCTGGCAATTACAGAGATTGCTGAAAAATTGGGATTACAGACACCGGAACTGAAAAAAATCATAGAAGGCCAGATCATATCTGATCCTCTCCTGTATCCATCTCACATCACTTCCTGCATTTGGAATACTGTTTATTTAAAAAGACTGGGCTATAATCCTCCCAAGACGCTGGAAGAACTCATGACGAAGAGCACCCTCTCTCAGGAAGTGAGTCAGGGTCTGGTCTTGCAGTACACCAGTGCCCAATTTAACCCGATGTATGTAGATCCTGTTGCTACTACAGTCTATGACCTGACTCATGAGATATTCGCTCTGACCGACTTTGGCGAACTCCCGCCGCCAACTGTTATTGCCGAGAATCTGGCTTTTTTCAACGAGCTGTTCGACCAGGGCATCGAATGGGCCATAACGGCCACCCACGAGGATGTACTGGCGGAGATGATCATGTGCGTCAAGCTGCTCAATCTAAGGGATATCTCCTCTTTGGAGCAAGGCATCGATTATATCATTTCAAGGCAGGAAAAGGACGGGTCTTTCGGGGTGACGAATCCAGGCAGGTCCAATGTCTACCGTCATGGCATCCTGGTGTCCATAATGGCCCTGACCTTGGCAGGGGGCTGATCATTGGCCGTATTATTCTAAGGAGGCTGAATTATTCAAGGAGACTGATCAGTTCTGATTCTCCCGGTGGTGTTGGTTTCGATATGCTCCCGAACCATGGAGTGGGATGCCCGGAGGCATACGAACCAAAGAGGACGATCTTCCGGGGAGAAAAATTCTCGGCAATTGCCCGGGCAACAGCAGAACTCACCTTGGGAGAAATCAACGTTCCTGTTTTATGTTCTTCAATGGCCACAGTCTTCACTTTTTATCCTATTTCCTTAAGGTGCCGATTTCGTCATATCTGCATTACATCTTTATTACATCTTCGTCACACCTTTTTCTTCTGATTTGTCCCATTCCCGAAGTTGGTAACAACGTAGGTGCCGCTTCTCGGATCGATGCGCAGCGCAACGAGGCCGCGCTTTTCAGCGTCCTCAAGCAACTCGCTGAAATTTCTGTACCCATGCGCTGATTCACTGAAGGAGGGACTTTTCCGTTTCATGGTGTCCTTGATCATGGATGACCAGAGTATTTCCTTGTTTTCCCTCATCAAAGCGGCTACCGAATCGATCAATAGCTGTAATCCGGCCTGTTTGACCTTGGGTGTATTCTTTGGTAATTTGGGGGGGCTGGCATCCTTTTGCTCCAGGTCCTCATAATAGATAAACTCATCGCAGTTGGCTATAAGAAGGGAGGAGGTCGATTTTTTCATCCCAAGGCCAATCACCCGCTTCCCATTCTCCTTCAGCTTGGAGACAAGAGGAGAAAAATCACTATCCCCCGAAACAATGACGAAGGTGTCAATATGCTCCTTGGCATAGCAAAGATCCATGGCATCTACGCAGAGGCGGATATCCGCGGAATTTTTCCCGGTAACCGCACGCTTTGGAATCTCTATCAATTCGATGGCGAATTCGTGTAGATTGCTCTTATAATCGCTGAACTTACCCCAATCAGCATAAGCTTTCTTGACAATGATCTTTCCTTTCTCTACCAGCCGCTCTAAAACTTTTTGGATATCAAATTTGATTTTCGTTTGTTGTTTCTTATCTCGATCCTGAAATCCCAGGGCAAGATTTTCAAAATCAATAAAAACAGCCAACGTATGATCCATCTGATCAGTTTGATTCATAACTTCTTTTCCTTAGTATGTATTTTTTTCATTCCCTTCACCCATATTTTTTCCTTAAGGCTTTTCACTCTTAAGCTCTTTCTTGAGGATCGTGCTCTTTCTTGAGGCTCTCCTGTTCCTGCTCTTGCTTAGTACACGGCGCGGGAATTCCGCAACCAGATAGGTTTGCTAGCAATGATCTTCGTTTCCGCCATTTCGTCATTCTGAGCGAAAGCGGGAATGACGTTGGGCAGACTTTTACTAAAGAGTGTCCACTAAAAGGTCAGGAACAACCGGTCGCGTATTTACCGCGCCGTGTACTCAGAGTTCCTCCTCATGTCCCTCTCCACACTCTTCCTCAAGCTTCTCCTCAGCATCCTTGAGCCTTTCCTCATACTCGGCGTGACCTTGGGCGATCTTAAGCTGTCGGAAAATCTCTCTTGAGAATCGCTGATTCCTTGTCCGCCGATATTTACCGGCCAGATCTTGAAGGATTTCCAGGCTGAGGCCGGGGAATTCCTCCTTTGTCTCCTTGAGTGCCTCCTCTTCCTCGTCCTCATGCAGTATCCGGTCTCGAAGCTGCCCCAGTCGCTGGATGATTCTGTTTTCCTTTAATCGGGATTTCTGGGCCTCTTCCAGAAAATTGAACAGATGGGACAATTCGACATCCCTCAGGAGCTTGGCCAGGTATTTGATCTGCCTGCGCCGGGCTCCGAATTGCTCGATACTTTGAGCGGCCCGAATTTCAACCCGGATCTCCTCATCACATGGAAGCTTCGGAAGGACCGAAGACGGCAGATCCACCAGCTCTCTGGCCAGATCTTCCACTACCTTGGCCTCTCGTTTTTTTTGGGTTTTCGTCTTCGAAAAATCCATTCATTTTCCTTGTTATTCTCGCTCATATTTATAAGGTAACACACCAGCTATAGAAGGCTTCAAATCCCGTCATTCCCGCGAAGGCGGGAATGACAAGAAAATGGATGCGTTGGCTACTATATATGAGCGGTTATTTTTAATATAATTTGACTGTACTTTTGTATTTTTTAACAACTAATTGAAATATCAATAGCTTCGTAATGACGAAAAGTGCAAAAGTATAGAATTTGAGATAAAATAAAAATCGAGATGTCTTTACTTGAACTTAACACCTCCCGCTGGAATTTTTACTATTTTCCTCAATAGTCTGACCAGTAAAGGTGGATAAAGGACGCTTTTTAAAACCCTCACCAAATCATAGGATGGATCAACCTGCTTAATTATTTCATAGTACTTTATAGCTGTTTTTCGTTCACCTATTGCATTATTGTATAAAGCCATAATCCCCATGAAACTCATAAACTCAGATATATGGAATTTCCTTCTATCAGGATAAAGCAGTCTCAACTCCAGTTTATGGTCAAATATCTCAGGTATTTTATACGGGTCTCCCTGTTGTAGGCAATAGAAGGCATAATCAATTTTTGAAAACAAATAATCAGGGTGTCTTTTATAACTTTCCAGTGTCAGCGAATCGGCCTTTTCCTCTTGGCCGGTGAGGCGATAGGCTGCAGTGAGGTAATTATCCAGCACAGGTACTTGTGGATATTTTTCAATCAGCTTCAGCAAGGAGGGAATCGCCTCAGCAGGCTTGCTGCTGATCGCTTCGTGTAACTGCTCAATCTGCTTCCTGACTCTGGATGGAAGCCTTTTTACGCTTTTATGAAGAACCGGCTCATTCGTGATCTCATAATCGACAATTATTAAATTCCTGCCTTCCAATGAGCCGATAGAACCATTGCCTTTTTTTTTATACATGTGTTATCGATTATCCTTATTTTTACTTTCCCTGCTTAAGAAAACCCTTAAGTGTATCTTTCAATATGTCATCGACTGTTTTTGGCTTCGGCGCACCCTTATCCGGAGTTTCTCCATCTGGAGCACTCGCAGCTCCATCACGCTGATTATCGCCATCCTTTTTCAAGATGGGGTTTTCGAACAGCTTATTCTTAAGCTTATCCTTCAGTTTATCCTTAAGCTTATCATCGAGCTTATCCTCAAGTTTTTTCCTTATTTTTTCCTTCAGTTTCTCCTGCACTCCCTTACCAACCGCTTCGAGGTCAACCTTGAGCCTGGGTTTGGTCAAGGTGCCGTCAGCCTTAATCGGAATAACTGTCCATCCGCTGTCATCGGTCAGGTAACTGCCGAGAAGTTTGTTCTCTTTCGAGATCCGTGGCGAAACCTTAACGAGAATGTCCATACTCAGAGAGCTATCCAGACCGATAGTACCCTGAGATTCAAGGATATAATCCTCTCTGGTCAGATGAGAATCAAGATGAACCTTTCCCTTTTCGACTTTTGCCTTTCCCTTCATGGTCTTGAATTTCAGCTCCGACCAGTTGGTCACCGGCAGCAGTTCATAAAGGGCTTTTCCTAAATCCGTATTCTGGATTTTTCCATCAGCAAGTTCGAATTTGCCTGCCAGATCAAGGCTCTGTTGAACCAGCTCTTTCGTCTTGCCCTCCCCGGTCAGATCAGCCTGCGTGGTAATCCTGCCGGAAAAGATCGAAGAGTACCTGGGGGCCAGAGCCGAGAGTATTTCCTGGATGGACAAAGAGTGCAGATCAATCCGGGAGGAGTAAGCCATCCGGTTGATATCCAGCATACCGTCCAGGGTCAGGGTGCCTTGGCCGTCAGTTTCCGCTTTCAGGTTTTGCCACTTGAGGATATCGTTTTGTAAAGAATAGGTCATATCCAGATTGCGCAGAGTCAGTGTCTTGTAGGTAGCCTTGGCCAGATGGATTTTCCCCGCAGCAGAAATCTTTCCGGATTCAGGGCCGGAAGCAGGGCCGGTCTCAGGGCCCGATTCAGGGGCTTTTGGTTTGCCCCGGTCCTTTTGAGCCGCTGGTTTCTCCTCACCAGCAGGTTCTCCCTCTGGTCCTTTCTGCTCCTGCGGTCCCTCCCCTGTTAATGCCTGAGCAGTGGCCAGGATCTCGTCCAGGTTCACCTGGGGGGAGGTTACATCCATGCGGATGATCGGAGTCTTTCTATAGTCAGTAATATTACCTTTCAGGGCCAGGGTGGATTGGGTAAAGGATGTGTTCAAATTTTCAACACTGATCTGTTTCTCGGTAAACCTCACCATTCCTCCCATCTGCGTCAGCGAAGAGGCATCGGAAGCCTGCTGAATCCTGACCTTGTCCAGGAGTGCTTCTCCCTCATAGTGCAGGGAAGCGGGCTCAGCCGGATTTCCTGACAGGGAGGTACTTACCTTTACCGACCCGCCCTGTACCTTGATCTTCTTCAGCCAGGGGGAGAGGTCGGGGGGCAGCGCCTGATAGATTTTAGCCAGATCGGGAACGTGAGAATCCACTTTAAGATTGAGGCCGGGGTTTTTTTCCAGGTAATCGGAAACCGTGCCAGTCAGAATGGTCTTTGAATCAAAGAGTGCCATGGTAATCTGCGGTATTTTCACCGTATGCCGGTCGAGCTGAAAACTTCCGTCAAGGCGCGGGACCAACGAAGGATAGAGCTCCACCTGTACCCCCGATAAGCCAGCCTTGCCGAAGTAGACCAGGGGAGAGGAAGGAGGAGAGGATTGTGAGGATGAGCCAGACGCTTTTTCTGTCTTCACCTGGAAATGCAGGCCGGTTACCTTTCCGCTCAAGGCCAGCTTCTTCATGATTTCCGGCAAAAGAGCCGGAGGAATGTTTTTCTCCAGCTTGCCAAGGTCAATTTCAGCAGAGGAAAAGTCTATATCGAGTTTTCTATCCTGGGTATCGAAGTTCGCTACCTGACCGGTGATCTTGAGAGGGATTTCCAGTGCGGTCAAGTTTATTCGTTCTATTTTCAAAAGATGCCGCACCATATCCATGTTGAGAACATAATTGCCTTTCAAATCCAGACCCTGGATCAGTTGACCACCCTGGGCGGATTCTCTGGACCTGGCTGCGGATGTGGATGATGATCCTGCTCTGGATGCGGATCTGGATACGGATTCAGACCTAGTTGTGGATGTGGACGTGGGTGTGGCGGCTGAATACATAAGCTTCAACTCATCCAGGCTGACTTCTCCCTCTGCCTGCACCTTTTCCATCCTTGTGCTTTTGATCCTGCTTTGAAGGGCAAGCCGTGAGGACAGTACTCTGACAGGCATGGATTCCTGGTAATAGGAGGAGAAGGTTTTCAGGTCCAGAGAATCGACCTTCACCTGGAGATCCATGTTTTGCACAGCAGGATCGATCTGTCCGTCCAGGCTCAAGGTGGCTGCTTTTTGGCCTTTCGATTCACCTGGCAGTTCAGCAAACAGGGTCACCGTGAAAGGGCCGGTTAATCCGATATCCCGGGCCTCGAAATTGACCCGATCGAGAGTCAGCACTGAAGGGTGCCGGCCTGTTTGAGAAGGCGACAGAACAGGTTGAGAGGATGACAGGCCAGGCTTATCGGAATAGGTAATTCGCCCATCCTGAATCCCTGCCTGGGAGACAAAGAATACAAACCCCTGCGAAGCGGGCTCAGGTTCTTTGGGCTCTTTACTCTCTGACTTGACCTTCTTGAGAAGATCATCGAAGTTGAAAACTCCCTTGTTATTTTTTTCTATAATAATGGAAGGCCGAACCGCGAGCACTTCACGAATAATCAGTTTTTTTTTCAATAAAGGCCAGAATGCATATTTCAGGACAAACTCGTCCGCAGTTAAGAAAGGCCCTGAGCGAAAAGCAGGATTATCCTCAATGCTGACTTTCGAAATTTCAATGCCTGTGAGAAGGTTGACTTTGATATCCTCGATAGATACCTTTCTCCCCAGTGCCTTTTCTGCATATGGCGTGATGAGCCCTCTCACCCTTTGCGGGGTGAAGTAGATTTTGATGAAAATCCCAAGGCCGATGAAAATAGCTGCCAGGCCACCGAGGAAAATAGTGGCGATTTTAATTCCTCTTTTCATAACGTATCGTTAAGTCCCCTTTTACACATTATAATTTTCCTCCCCTTTTTACGTTATCTGCCGCATACCTCATCTGCCGCATACCTCGTGTTGAACGACACCTACCTGCAGCAGCAAGATGAACCGGCATCCAGTATCCAAATATCCAGCCGATATCCAGTGTCCGGTATCCATTATCCCGCAACGCTAGTATACCATTCGGAAAAAGATAACACAAAATCTTTTTTAAAGATGAACCTTAAGCTTAACCCATTTGCCGGCAGATTTAATTATGAGCACTTGATGTTCGAAAATTAAGCAGGAGGTGCACTTTGTCACGTTCTTATTTGGCATTTGCCTATCAATATTTTGTATAATTATATCAATAACCCAAGTTGCAAAAGCCCGTCTATTAAGTTAGATGTTAGAGTAATCCCTGAACATAGGGGTAAGTAAAGTTTATCCTTGGAGGGGCCATCTTGGCAAGATTTATGCATATCTTTATGCAATATACCTTTGCTTGCTCAAGGTCCCAATGTGTTACTACTAAGATTCATTTTTTTACTGCCGAGGGTTACTTCGGGGATTTTTATCGGGTAGACCTTATTTATCTTAAGCAAAAGCCGCAGGGAGGAAAACATGTCTGGGTCAAATAAAGTCGATTTTAGAACGCTGATCCAAAAGGATCGCGAGGATCGGAGTCGGAAACATTTTGAAGGAACATTTCTTGATTACCTTGAGCTTGTGAAGGAAGATCCATCCATTGCTCAATTGGCTCATGGCCGCCTTTTCAAGGTAATTACAGATCCGGGGGTTCGTTTGGAGCATCCTGAAGATAATCCAAGGTTGAGGAGGCTCCGCAGGCATGAGACTATCAGGAAATATACCTTTTTCGAGAATGAATTCTTTGGGATGGACAAGGTGATCAATCAGATTGTCCGCTATTTTCACTCTGCCTCCATGGGCGGTGAAGAGAGCCGTCAGGTTCTGTACCTTGTAGGACCGGTGGGGGCAGGCAAATCCAGCCTGATGGAGAAGCTCAAGGCTGGTCTTGAGGAGTCCTCTTCCATCTTCTGTCTGAAAGGGTGTCCGATGCATGAGGAACCTCTGCACCTTCTGCCAAATCACCTGCGGGAGGAATTTGCCCGTCTTCTGGGTATTACCATCGAGGGAGACCTGTGTCCCGTCTGCCGGTTCCGGCTGAAGAACGAATTCAACAGGGAATATGAGAAATTTCCCGTAGAGACGGCGAATTTTTCCATCAGATCCCGCCGCGGGGTCGGTGTGGTTCCACCGGTGGATCCCAATAATCAGGACACCTCGATCCTCATCGGCAGTGAGGATATTTCCAAACTGGATCTGTATTCCGAAGATGATCCTCGGGTTTTATCCCTGAATGGCGCCTTTAATGCCGGCAACCGGGGAATTGTGGAATTCATCGAGGTGTTCAAAAATGAGACTGAATACCTGCATACCATGATCACTGCCACTCAGGAAAAAATGATTCCTGCACCAGGCAAACACTCGATGATCTACTTTGATGGAGTAATTCTGGCCCATTCCAATGAGGCGGAGTGGGAGAAGTTCAAAGCGGATCACACCAACGAGGCCATTCTTGACCGAATTGTCAAGGTGGAAGTTCCTTACGTGCTGGAGTTGGACGAGGAGGTAAAAATCTACCGGAAGATTCTTCAAAGAAGCCGGTTCGATGCGCATATCGCACCTCACACCATAGAGATTGCCTCCATGTTTGCCATTCTTACCAGGCTTCAGCCCACGAACAAGTGCGATCTGATGACCAAGCTCAGGCTCTACAATGGTCAGGAAATTGTCGAGAAGGGTTATCATCAGAAGATCGATGCCGAAGAACTGCGGGAAGAAGCGGTCAATGAGGGAATGTCAGGCATCTCCACCCGCTTTGTCATGAAGAGCATCGACAATGCCATTTCTGAGGCTGAATATAACTGCATCAATCCCATTTCCATCCGGGAAGCGATGATTGCCCAGGTCAAGGAAATGAGTCTGGCCGATGATGTGCGAAAGCGCTATCTTGGCTTCCTGCAGGATACTCTGCACAAGGAATACCTGGACATACTGGAGAGGGAAATTACCAAGGCTTTCGTCCACTCTTATGCAGAACAGGCTGAAACGCTGTTCCAGAACTATCTGGATCACGCCGAAGCCTATGTCAACCGGACCAAGGTCAAGGACGCCAACACCAAAGAAGAATTGGAACCGGATCAGAAACTCCTTCGCTCCATCGAGGAGCAGATCGGCATTACGGTTTCCGCAGCCGAGGGTTTCCGGCAGGATGTGACCAGCTATATGTTCGCCCTCTTGAGACGCAAAGAGAAGGTGAACTACAAGTCTTACGCTCCTTTGCGCGATGCCATCGAGAAAAAACTGATGACTTCGGTGCGGGATCTGTCTCGCATCGTTACCAAGGCCAAAACCAGGGATAAGGAACAGAGCGAGAAATACGAGATTATGGTCAAGACCATGATCGAACA
>JBFMGO010000024.1:57146-63754 GCA_040752695.1 bacterium | reverse complement strand
CTCCGTAGATGGCTACTTTGCAGTCATAGAAATATTGCTGCATGTCAATCATAATATCCAGCATTCGTCCCCTGTCATCAGCTATCGAAGCCGGCGGCTCCTGAGTTTCGGCAGCTTCTAAAAGTGCCTGGATAAACCGGTCCGTAGCGGCAATGCCGATGGGAAGATCCAGAATTCTGACCGGAATTTCGGTCCTGTTCTCAAGCTCTATGGCTGCATTTTCCGAGGCACACGGGCCAAGGGCCAAGGTCATCCTGCTGCTGCCGATGCTTCGAAGGTCCTTGATCATGACTCCGCCTTTCGGATACATGCCGGCCTTTTCAATGTACGGAGCATCCAAAACGTCCGAGGTGTCCGGGAAAACCACCGCCGGCAGGTACATTTTTGCCAGCAGTCTCTTTATTTCCCGCATATCTGCTGGCTCCACATATCCCGGAATGATATTGACCTGATCCTGAGTCCTTTCACTATGTTCAGCAAAATATTTCACTATGCCTGCGGTCATATTGGAAAACCCGGTCACATGAGAGCCTGCGTAACTGGGAGTATTGCAGTGAATTACCCATTTACCGTCTGGAACCAGGCCCTCATCCTTGGCCTTTTGGATGATGGTCGGCAGATCGTCGCCTATGGTTTCCGACAGACACGTAGTGTGGACCGCTATAACATCTGGATCATAAATATGGAAGATATTGGTAATGGCCTGGCGCAGGTTACTCATGCCGCCAAACACCGCCGCACCTTCCGTAAAGGAACTGGTCGAGGCCATAACCGGCTCTTTGTAATGCCGGGTCAGGTGGCTCCTGTGGTAGGCGCAACACCCCTGCGACCCGTGGCTGTGCGGCAGGCACCGGTGAATGCCGAGCGCCGCATACATGGCACCGATAGGCTGACAGGTCTTGGCCGGATTAATGGTCAATGCCCCTCTGTCCGATATCTGTTTAGGTGTTAAACTGAGCATACTTTTTCTCCTTATTATCGTAATAAATGATTCAGGAGCCGGATTTCAGGAGTCAGGATTCAGGATAAAAACGCTCTTCCTTCCTGCGGCTTCTCAAATCTCCCTGCTTCTTCTTTGATTTTTTCTGCTTCTCCCTTGTTGTTCCTGCTTATCCCTGGTTCTTCCTGGCTCCTGACTCCTTTTATTTTCACTTACTTGTCCCCAAATCCGCCCCTGATCTCAGGGTCCGTTTTCCAAAGCGGCTTGACGTAGCTCCAGACGGGATTATTGAGAAGCATGGCCATTTCTTTGGCAAAATTCACTGCCCCTTTAAAACCCGCATATGGGCCACCGTAGTCATAATTATGCAATTGTTTTGAAGGAATTCCCATCTTTTGAATTACGTATTTATCCTTGATGCCAGCGCAAAAGACATCGGGCCGGAACCGCTTGATCAGCTTTTCCATTTCAATATGACTGATATCATCTACTGCAATGCTGCCTTTTATCATTCCGGGCATCATCCCCTCATAGGAATCGATAAGCCCCTCCTCTTTGAGCCGGACTATTTCCTCTTCCAGCTTCGGCAGCTTAAATCTTTCAGGATCAGGAGTCACCTGCAGCTCTTCAATATTGCGGCTGTCTGCATCAATCTTGATAGTCGGTAAAGCCTGCCTTCCTTCGTAGTCATCCCTGTGGGCAAATTCATAGCCTGCAACGATCGACGCCATCCCCAGGTCCCTGAACAGCTCCTGATAGTGATGGGCACGGGAGCCACCGACAATCAGCATGGCTTTTTTCCCTTTGCATAAGGGCTTGTACCGGGCAATCAGTGGATTGACGTCGGCCAGTTCTTCTTGAATGACCTTCTCAATCCGTTCGGTTAAATCCTGATTATCAAAAAACCGGGCGATCTTGCGCAAGGACTTTACAGTCGCGTTCACCCCTATGAAATTAACCTTGATCCAGGGAATACCGAATTTTTTCTCCATCATGTCAGCCATGTAGTTAATGGAACGGTGACACTGGACCATATTCAACTTCGCTTTATGAGCGCGGCTTATCTCCTCATACGAGCCGTTTCCGCTGAAAGTACTGAGGATCCGGATGCCGCATCTGTTCAGAATACGCTCTATCTCCCAGGCATCCCCTCCAATATTGTACTCACCAAGAGCATTGATGGTAAAACCTTCTTCTTCCCCCTCATCATCCCGGCCTACCACATCCCTGAAAAGGCCATTGTTGGCGATATGATGCCCGGCTGACTGACTGACCCCCTTATAGCCTTCACAGCTAAAGGAGAGAACCTGTTTGCCCAGTTCCCTGCTCATTTCCCGTGCTACCTGATGGATATCATCTCCGATCAACCCAATCGGGCAGGTAGCGTGAACGGAGATTGCTCTCGGGCTGAACAGGCGGTCCGCTTCTCTGATTGCTTCCTTAAGCTTTTTTTCTCCACCGAAGATGATATTCTCTTCCTGCATATCGGTTGAAAAGCAATACTGGAGAAAATTCTTCATCCCTTCCTGAATCCTGCCCATGTTCCTCCTGATACCCCAACTGTAATATGCACAGCCTATCGGACCATGGACTATGTGGACCATGTCAATGATGGGACCGATTACCACCCCTTTACATCCGGCAAAGCAGCAGCCGCGCTGAGTGATAATGCCCGGTATGGTACGGACATTGGCCTCAATCTGTTGTTCCGCCTCATCCGGATTAACCACCACGATGTGGCTGCGCCTTTTTCGTGCCACTTTGGTGGGATAAACTCTCAATATCTCCTCTACCGCTTCCTCCATTGTAGAAGTGGTAAGGCTTTTTATTTCTTCCGACATAAAAAATCTCCTTTATCCATTCATTTCACTGATGGCCGCAGGTCCGGTCTCCTTGGTCCTGATCCTGATTGCATCAATGACGGGCAAAACAAATATCTTCCCATCACCCGGATTTCCGGACTGATTTGCCTTCATTAAAATCTCAACCAGTAGCTCGACCTTGTCATCCGGCACTACCATCTTTAAAAGCCGCTTCGGAATCAAGCGGGGCCCATTGACAAGCTGCGGGATCGCATCTTCCGAGCCGGAAGCTGCGCCGCGCAAAAGATCCAGATCTACAAACCCTTTCCCCCTGCCCATGACCTTATGGGCAGTGAAGGCTGGAAATCCCGCCTGAATGAGCGCCTTTTTCGTCTGGCCCATCTTGTTCATGCGAATAATGGCTATAAGCTCTTTCATACCGCCTCCCCGGGTGCTGCCGAGGGTGTTGCTTTTGCTTCATCTTTGGCTATCGCACCCGATATTTCCTTATTGCCGCTGCTTATCGTGTAAACTTCATCAACCGGGCTCACGAAAATCTTGCCATCACCAAAAGCACCCCGCTCTCCCGACCTGGCCGATTCCAGAATGCTGCGGATGACAAAATCCTTATCCTCATCCTTGACCACCAGTAACAAAAGTTCCTTTGGCAGCTCATCATAGGTGACCTCTCCCACCTTCAACCCCCGCTGCTTGCCCCTGCCGAAAACTTCCATTTTCGTTACAGCAGGGAATCCGGCATCCATAAGCGCCTTCATTACTTCATTGCTCTTCTCAGGTCTGACAATAGCTCTGATCATAATCATATTTTTTTATTCTCCTTACGTTTTGGTACAATCTCTCGTTCTTATGTAATTCTCACTTAGCCCATCATCCCATAATCAATGAGGATCTTTTCCAATTCATCCTGCTGCATTGGCTTTGGTATGACAAACATCTCGTTTTGCGCAATAGCCCTGGCCAGTTCACGATATTTTTGAGCCTGCTCACACGAAGGGTCATACTCGATAACGGTTTTTCTATTGATTTCCGCACGCTGCACCATGTTATCCCTTGGAACAAAGTAAATCATCTGAGTGCCAAGCTTTTTGGCAAAGGCTGTAATCAGCTCTTTCTCATTGTCTACCTTGCGACTGTTGCAGATCAGTCCGCCCAGTTTAACTCCTCCGGACTCGGCAAACTTAACGATCCCTTTGCAGATATTATTGGCTGCATACATGGCCATCATCTCTCCGGAAACAACGATGTAGATCTCGTTTGCCTTGCCCTCGCGGATGGGCATGGCGAATCCACCACAGACAACGTCGCCGAGAACATCATAAAAGACAAAATCCAGCTTCTCTGATTCCTCGTAAGCACCCAGGTTCTCTAGCAGATTAATAGCCGTGATAATGCCGCGTCCTGCACATCCTACACCAGGCTCAGGCCCCCCTGATTCTACGCACAGGCACCCACCGAACCCACTTTTTCGCACATTTTCAAGCTCAACATCTTCCCCCTCCTCTCTCAAGGTGTCTAAAACCGTACGCTGATGCAGCCCGCCCAGAAGGAGCCTCGTTGAATCCGCCTTGGGATCACAGCCCACAACCAAAACTCTGGCTTTGAGATCAGAAGCCATTCCAGCAACTATGTTTTGGGTCGTGGTTGATTTCCCGATACCACCTTTTCCGTAAATAGCGATTTTTCTCATTTTGATCCTCCTCAATAGTTCCGGGTAACGTATGTTATCCCTTATCATCCTAAGCAGCATGTTATAAAATAAGGGATAAATATTTTTATTTCTATCTTTCAGCTACTCAGTAAGTAACCATTCAAGATTACGCTTCCTTATATCTCAAGAGTGATGCCAGTCAGGAAGATTTCGTTATTAGTAGTGGTAACTTATTGCTCTAAAAAGGGAAAGTTTATTTTTCGGTTATTGTTTGGCAAAAGGAGGACATGAAAAAATCCTACCAGATGGTAGGATTTAAAGTATTTATTACCGGAATGTAGTTTTTGATCTTTAAAATAGGCCAGGAGATGATTTTTCTCTACTTCTTTCAGCCAAAGATTCTATCATCTATCTTATCATTGCTTAACTTCGGAGTTTATGCTATGTTAATAATATATATTAATTTACCATACCTGAATGAATAAAATGTGTATTATAAGAAAAAGCTGAATCTCTCTAAACATCCTCACCGGTGAGTCGAAAGATGCATGAGATAATAGAAATGGCCTGCAAGAAGTTAGGCATAGAATTGCCTACCTTGCGAGAAGCTTCGGGAAGTGCCCAAAATATGATTAAAGAGGCCCGGGAGTATTTGATTGAACAGGTACCTCCTGAGAATGTGCCTGTGGATATTGTTATTTTAGGCTCATTAGCGAGATATGAAGCTATAATGGAAGAAATCAGTCGTCAAGGTCTGAACAATATTCAATTTGCTGATAAGCTTGTTGAAAGATTGGGACTCCTGCCATCGGGTGCAGAACTACTCGTAAGGCGGGATTATTGGCCTATGGAAACAGGATTGCGCATTGCTGAGGCTCTTAATTTGGGAATCGAATTATCAGTGAAACGAGATAATGGATAATATTACCTACGAATGCGCGATTTGCTCATTTAAACTCTGGCTCCCTATAAAACGGTTAAAGACCACCACATTAGGGCTATACGACGATGCCCGTTATCCGGGGCGGTGTATACTTGTCTTTCACGAGCATAAAGAAGATTTCGCAGAACTTGACACCGAATCTGCGTTTTCCTTTATAAAGGATGCTCAAGAAGCTGCAATAGCTATAAAGAAGGCTACTACAGCAGAAAGGATTAACTACGCAATCCTTGGCAATGCCGAGCCTCATCTTCATATGCATCTTATTCCCCGGAAGAAAAAGGATGATCCTGTACCTAATCGATCTCCATGGAATCATCCAGAACCTTCATCAAAGTTATCGTTTGATAGGCGGGTCTCAATTATGAAATCGATAGCCTATTTTCTAACCAACATCTGATAATCATATGACTTGCGGGATGAGCGGTATTATTCATTTTCCTTTGGCGCGATCGAGGCGGATTTTTCTTTCCACCAGGTAGATATAAAAAAGAATGGCTATATCCATGATGAGGGAAGCTACTTCTAAACTTGCTTCGCGCCGGGCAGACACATCGGTTATGCAGGGACTCAGAATAAGGTTGACAGTGACGAAGATAAAAAAAGTAGTAAACGGGATAGCAAAAAAAAAGATACCTAATTCGAAATAGCGCTCCGTCATCCTCTCTGAACCCTGGGGTTCCCATCTTTCCTGATTTTTTGCGGTCCTATCAGCGCCGGACCTTCTTGACACCGTTTTCACGGGATTTTCGTCATTTCGCCTACCGATCTGAATTAATCCCTGCCTCCTTCGCATGGCAAACCAAATGGGAAAAATGATCCACATGATAAAAAATACAATCAGGGACAAAAAAGAGGGCATATATTGGAATTTTGCTACAGAGGCGTGCATCTACCTTCCTCATTAACACTTTTCTTAAAGATGGCCGCAGATGAGGGAAAACATCATCGTTGCATTGATTTTACTTCTTGTTCTATAATATCGGATTTTGAGGTAAAATTCAAGGGAGAGCCTTTTTGATCGTATTCCATCCTTCTCTTTGAAACGCGATCAGGCTTTTCCGTCGAACGGGGTAAAGACAACTCTTTTTGTAAGGGGACCCTATGAAGAACCATGCAGGCAGGATTGGGTTTTATACACTTGAAGAAAAAAAAGGGCTATCAGCTGCTCCCCAGCACCGCACTGATAGCCCCAGGCATACAATCTTAGAGAGTATCCCCTATATGTATGGCCAATTTCTTGCTCTTTTTCTCTTT
>JBFMGO010000024.1:18875-57046 GCA_040752695.1 bacterium | reverse complement strand
ATTCTTAAGCCTCAATCTCTTTGAGGATATATTCGAAATAAGGGCTATCAGCTGCTCCCCAGCATCGCACTGATAGCCCCAGGCATACAATCTTAGAGAGTATCCCCTATGTGTATGGCCAATTTCTCGCTCTTTTTCTCTTTATTCTTAAGCCTCAATCTCTTTGAGGATATATTCGAAATAAGGGCTATCAGCTGCTCCCCAGCATCGCACTGATAGCCCCAGGCATACAATCTTAGAGAGTATCCCCTATGTGTATGGCCAATTTCTAATTTTCTTATTTCATTTTCGTTTTGTTTCTTAGCCTCAATATTAGCTTCATTTTATTTTGCTTTCATTGTCTCTTTATGGCCATTTATAAATGCATTTCCAATGCCAACTCTTAAAATCATAGTGATTACGATCAGATCCACAAAAAGACAGACTATTTCCAGGCATCTGAATTGATTTATCATTATTTATGGATAGGTTTTGCATGAACTATGGATGTAGCAAGCGTGTCATTGTGCTACATTTATCTCAATCTCATTATTGATTAGGAATGAAAGGCTTGATATTTTCGTAACTTAACTGGTTTTGTAGCGCTATGGAATATAGTCTCAATCATGATACGGAATCCCGGCTGATGTTATACTTTTTCAGCCAGCGATAGAAAGTGGCCCTGCTGATTTTTAACATTTTTGCACTTTCATCCGCATTCCCATTCGTATCCTTCAAAACCTTGAGCAAAATGTCCCTTTTCAAATCATTCAGGCTTAAATCCTTCCGGCCGGGAAGTTTTTTGGTATACTCCTTGTTTTTCGGCTGATGGAGCTCTATAGGCAGGTTCTCCGGGCTGATAATCGTTCCTTCGCATTTAACAAAGGCGTGTTCTATGGCATTTTCTAATTCACGAACATTTCCCGGCCAGGAATAGGCGAACAAAAGATCCATGGCATGACTGTTTATCGATTGGATAGGTTTTTCCGTCTTTTCCCTGAACTTCTCGATAAAATGGTTAACCAGCATGGGAAGATCTTCCATTCGCTCCCTCAAGGGGGGGATATGAATAGTGACTACATTGAGACGGTAATAAAGATCTTCTCGAAATTCCTTGTCTTCGACTGCCTTTTTCATATCTTTATTCGTGGCAGTGATAATTCTCACATTCACTTTCTTTACCTTCTCTCCACCGACCGGAACGAATTCCCTCTCCTGTATCACTCTCAGCAGCTTGACTTGAATGGAGGGGCTGATATCACCAACCTCATCCAAAAAAATACTTCCTCCATCGGCCATTTCAAACCGACCTATTTTATCTCGAATGGCTCCTGTAAAGGCTCCCTTGACATGACCAAACAATTCACTTTCGAGAAGATTTTCGGACAATACGGAGCAGCACACCTCGACAAAGGGTTTATCATGCTGGGGACTATTATAATGAATAGCTCTGGCAATTAATTCTTTCCCGGTTCCGCTTTCCCCTAACAGGAGAACCGTTGTCATATTTTGGGCAACAACCTGGATAAGCTCGTAAATCTCCTGCATCTTGGGATTCTTGCCGATAATATTTCCAAACCGATATCGTTCCTTTAACTCTTTAATCCGACGCTGCTCCGATTCTATGAGCTGCTCTTCCAGCCTTCTCCTTTCAGTGATATCTCTCACTACTTCAATAATCGAGCGGCTCCCTTCTTCAATACTCAGGACTGATGCAGAGATCTCAATCAGCCGCTTTTGCTTATCTTCCTTAATGAAGTTAACCGATTGGTGATTATCTTTGAAAATCTTATCCAGACTGCATGGATTACAGGGCGAATCGCCGCCCATGAAGGCCCGGTAGCATTTTTTATGAATTTGATTGCCAAACAGATCCACCAGGTTTTGGTTCATGAAAAGAATATTAAACTTAGTATCAATGACCCTTATGCCATCATTCATATTGTTCAAAATTGCATCCAGTAAGTCACGGTTACTCTTGATTTCCTCCTGTAACCGTATCTGGGCTGTAATATCCTTCGATGTTTCGACTACTGAGACGATATTCCCGCCCCGGTCACGGATAGGAGATGTACTTGTCAAGTAGAAAATGCCAGTACAGTCTTTATCGGCTATGGCAAATTCCTCCGAAGAGTAAATTTTTCCATCTTCGAAAGTCTTTTGTACCGGGCAGGAATTGCAGGGTGTATCGGCTCCTTTATATACCCGGTAACATTTTTTGGCGATAATGTCCCCATACCTTTCGAATGCTACAGGATTAGCCCAGATGATATTCAGATCTTTGTCCATAATTGAGATACGGTCACTTCCTATGGATTCGAGAATAGCCCGGAGCAGCTCTTCGGATTTTCTAATCTGATCCTCCATTACCAGTTTCTTTTCCAGATATTTGATTTCTTCTTCTCCCTGTATCCGCTTTTTATTTACTTTAAAAATAATAAAACTTCCGAGCGTAACCAGGCAAAAAAGGCCAACCATGAGCATGGCGATGTTGCGATGGACACGGTTAATCGGGTGGATCTCATCATAAGGTGCAGCAACGACAACTGACCAGAGTTGCTCATGAATCTGGAGCGGGGAATAAGCGAATAATCTGGGGTGTGCATCCCCTAATTGCCCCAGATCCTTAATAAATCTTTCCTCACTGAATCCCTCCTTATTCTGTTGAATACTTTCCAGAATCTTATCCCTGTACATGGATAGAGAGGAATTTGGTGAGTTTTCCGAATCTTCCAGAAATTGCGTACCTATATATTTGTGATCGGTATGATAAAGGATCGTTCCATCCTGGTTAATGAGAAGGCCGTACCTGTGCTCTCCCGAACTTACATGTTGAAGAAAGGTTTCTGCGGTCTTGAAAAGATCGATTTCCACAACGATGACAGAGGCATTGCCCTGACCGTTCGCAGCCTCCGGCAGGTCTTTTATCATGGGACAACCAATGACAATCGGAATGGATATCCTCAGTATCAGCCCTTTTGAAGAGGAAACCAAATCCGTATGAACCTGATCCGTTCGCCTGAGTGCACTTTCCAAACTGGTGGGGATGTCTCTTGTCACTTCTTCCCCGCCATCAGCTATGCCGTAACGGACGATACCGAGAGAATCGATGATCTTAATACTACGAATATAGATCTTATTAATCTGGTATACTTTATTTAATTCCGATTGACAGCGGGGGTCCATAAGCTGGATATTTCTGGATTGGGCTAGAAAATTAATCTCTTTCTCCAATTCCACCATAAATTCACGGATTCCATAAACGACGCTTCTGGCGATAACAAGCTGATGCTGCTGAAATTGCTCAAAAACATAGCTTTCAAATTGCCGGTGGATTAAATCCGCAATAAATACCATTCCGATAACTACAATACCAATCAAGATCAAAACAAGCTTGATCAGCCAGGGAGTCCTAAATATCTTTATACTTTCGGGATCTTTATCAGGCAGGTAGATCTCTTTCCCCTGTTTTTGAGGGGCAGTATTCGCAACAGACTCGTCCCCTTCTTCCGTATCCTCTTCCGGTAATGTTTCGGCAGATGGGGGCGATTTTGACAGGGTCTTGGGGAGCTCGATCATTTGATCGCCCTGCAACCGTAGAAAATCAACTTTAGCACTAAACTTGATGAGGCGACGAATCCAGTATTTATTTTCTCGAATTACCTTTGAGGTTTTCCCTTGGCTTTTAAGATGGTTCTCGAGCCGGTCCAGAAGGCGGGAGAAGGAATCTTCCGCAATTTCTCCTCCAGGTTCCAGACCGTATGCCTCGTAGAGCTTTTTTAAGGCAGAGCGCAGCATATAAATACCTGAAGAAGTAATCTTCCCGGAAGCGGCATAATTTTCGGACAGGTCATATAAATTCATAGAAGAGCTCTCACAAATAACAATAATTAATGCCTGATTTTTATGCTAGCTATGGTTTTTCAATTAATTTTCAGGTAGCCTTGAAGAAATAAAAGTACTTGATAAGACGTCTGGCAGCGACTAAAAAGATAACCTTTTGCTGGTCATTCAGTTCAAAGGATCGAGAAGAGAAAGCCTTTTTAAGGATTGCTGATGAGTACCGAATTCCTCATACTTCCGGTCGAAGGATATTTACTGCAGCCTGTCCTCAGCAATCTTGATCAATCTTTTGGGCAGATGCGAATCAAATGGATAGGTGGCTGAGCCAAACCGGATATTCGGATTCAGGCTGGCATCGGGGTTTTTGCTATCCTTATCGTTTCCCTCAAATGTTTGAGCCAGGCTCCTTTTTAACCTGCTACAGAGAGTAGAGGATCCCTCAGCAGTTGTCTCCGGCAGAATAAGAGCAAAGCCGGAATTGTAGCGGGTAATAATATCCACTTCCCGAATGTTCCCCGATATAATTTTGAGTAATTCCAAAATTCCATCAGCAGGGGAGGCGTTATCTCCTTCCTCACCGATACTGAATGCATCCTTGCCTAAGTCGCACAAAAGGAGGGAAAGCCAGTGCTCATGGCGCTTGGCTCTCTTGATCTCGGTGTCCAGCCTCTCAGAGAAATAACGGCTGTTAAACACACCTGTTTCAAGGTCATGCATGATCCATTTGCGGTTTTGGGCTTGAATTTCCTCAAGTTTCTGCTTCAGTTGCCGGTTTTCCTCCTCCAGTGTATAGCGGAGGATACCCTTTTTGACTCCATCAATAAGACGCATTGGCAGTAAAGGCTTTACCAGATATTCGTCAATTCCCGCATCGATTGCTCTTTTAATCAGAGCAGGTGTTGAATCGACAATCATTAAGGAGATGAAAACCGTGGGGAATTCTTTTTTAATTCTCTCGGCAACAGCAACCAGTACATTACCGGATACCATAAGGTCCAAAAGGACGGCATGGTAATTTTCGCACCTCAGTAATTCCAATGCCCGGATTTCATTCTCAGCCACACGAGTATCAAATCCGCACCCCGTGAGCAAGTCTTTATAGGCACTTCGAGTCTTATCATCATCATCGATAATTAAGATTCTCCCCTCACTCATATTGAACTTCTATCTCTCCTCATAAAAAGCTTAACCTCCAGCCTTATAAGTTTATGCACCTGATAGTAAACTTTTTGAGTGTCGGCCAGGCTCCCCTGAGCCGCTTTCTCGAAAGGGGTAGGTAGGATAGTCTCATTCATGTTGTCGAGTATAAAGCATCGTCACACTATTTCTGAACTTTCCGTTGAATGGCATTCATTCTTTCCCATGCATCATACAAGAGGGGATAAATATCGCAGGTTTTTTTATAGCACTCATATGCGGCCTCAAAATTCTCCTCATCTTCAAGTTTTTTCCCTTGCTGATATAAGCTGATTGCCTGCTCGGCATTTTTCCTGGCAGTTTCGAATTTCTCTTGAATCTCCTGATCCTGAGGATTTTGCTCTAAGTATCTTCCGAAATAGGTGACTACTTTATCCCATCGCTTTTGTTTGAAAAATTCCTCGCCTCGGGTTCGATCGAGATTGGTTGCAGATTGGAGAGAAGCGACTTTTGCAGACGGTTTCGTTTTCTTTCCCCTGCCCTTTTTGCCCTCGGATTTGATTTTTTCAGGCACGTTCGTTTCCGGCGCATTCACCACAGCAGCGGGGGGGGAGGATTCTTCACTGCGTGCCATATCTCTGGGAGGTTGTTTCTTTTCCGCTTCAGGGGTTCGGAACACTTCTTCTTTTGGAGGCTCGACTTTTTGCGGAGGAGGGGTTACTTGAGCCGGTGGCCTGTTGCTGCTATCCGGCTGTACGACCGGAATGGAGGGAATCGAGACTGCTGCCGGTTTCTCCTCCGGTTCCGTCTCTAAAGGAGCGGCAGGGGTATCATTCTGGGCTATGATAATAACTTTTTCAACTCGAAGAGGCTTGCCTTCTTCGCCCGCCTTCCTTAAGACCATAATGAAGCTCTGGCTGATTCTCTTAAGCCCTTCATCGAGAGGGACATTATCAAACTGCTGGGTTACCAGACCCTGCGCATTTTCCCATCCCACAAACTGTACTCCTGTCTGTCGGGCAATCTCCTGGAGGACCTGAACGAGTTGGGCATTTACTAAATTTACGGACAACAGCCCGTTTTCTGCTTTAATCTGTATGAGTCCATCGGTTTCCTGAGCCTCAGGATTCTGGGCAAAACCAACCGATGGAGGAAAAAGTAAAAACACCCCGCAACAAGCTAAAACGATAAAGACTATGCCTTGACAAATGACCCTCTTAAACATTAATAACGTCCTCTCGCAATTTAAAATCAGGATCTTATATGGAAGCAAAAAAAATGGCATACTTTCCCACAATGTAACCGTATATCGAAAGTATCATATTATTACCAGGATTGTCAATCTCTTTTTATTTTCAGGTCACTCGATCACGGGGAAACCCATGTATAGATATATTTAATGATCATAATTGTATTGACAGAATGGTGAAAAAAAACTAGACTGTAAAAGAATAAAAAATCGATCGCTATCCAAAAGGAATGCTTGACATTCTTACTATTCTTTAGAATTCGTGACATCCTTTAGAATTCTAGGCACTTAAGGAATATTGGAGAGAGGGGAAAAAACACCTTTAAAACTCTGGGCTGAAGGGGAGAGATGATAAATGAAATGGTTTTTATATACAATTGGTTTATTATGGGTCATCCTAGGCACGGTTCAAGTCTTGTATACCGAGCAATCAAATAGCATCCTGAAAAAGATCATGGTTGAACGCAATCCTAAGATTTTGGGTATATTTCCCTTTCTCATCGGGGTGTTACTTTGTGTATCGGCACTCTTGAACTACAGTAAAGAAGGGGTTTACAAACCGCTGTGGTTCGTTTTCGCCCTGGGACTTCTTGCCTGCATCAAGGGAATCCTGTTCTTTCTTCTTCCACCTCATAATTCCAGGAAGTTTTTACAATGGTGGTTTTCTCAAGCATCCGATCGGTTTATCCGGCTCTGGGGATTGATCCTGGTCGTTCTGGGTGTTGCCATACTCTCCTGGCTGTAAGAGCCCCCTGCCCTCTTGCAGCTTCTATACAACGTTATTAAAAAAAATCCCCAGCAAAGGTTTTAAATGCCTTTTCTGGGGTTTTTCCTGGTGGCCGAAAGTATATAACTGCCGTTATTCTCTCCTCCCCCTAAAAGGAAAGCACCCATTCATGGCCGAGGAGCCATATATTGTCGCTGTCAGCCCCGAAGTATTCGTCATCAGTCAAGAGCAGGCCGGCCTTTCCCGTAAAGGTGAGATTCTCGAAGATATTGTAAGAAAATCGTGCATCTATTTCTGTTCCGATGGTCTTTTCCCGTGGCTCCGCCACCCCTGGTATTGTCTCGGCCTTGTCGAGCTGATAATATTGAGCGGAGAGCTTGGCTGCAATTTTATCATTCAGCATTTTTCCTTCCAAGTAGATCTGATAGGCCATGATATTGGTCAGGACGTCGTTACGAACCCAGTACAGGGTGATCAGATCGTATTTGTTCATATCGGAAAAAGTGGATCTTATTGGGGAAAAAGAATCCCTGTCCTCTGGATTCGTACTCAGGCCGTTTTCATCTCCGCTGGCATACAATACGGAACCTCCGATGTTCATATTGGCAACCATTCCGGAAATATTCCCATAGGCGGCAAAACCAGTGGCACTGGTATCATCGGCATATCCGGTAGAGGCCTTATCCAGGGTTAACTGACTGTAGTCGAATTCGAATTGAAACTTGAGTGGATCCATGGTTACATCACTCGTTACACCGATCCAAAACGCCTGGTTAAAGGCATTATCGAAGTTACTCGCTGTGCTATCTACGATCCGGTTAACTGTCTCCTTTCCTGCGTGGTTCCCGAAAACGCCGAACAATCCGACGTTAAAATCGGGCTGAGGCAGCATATTGAGATATGCTCCATAAAGATCGATATCATCTTCGTAAGCAGACTTTCTTCCCTCATGGATCTTGGCAGTAAACACACCGTACTGAACACTTTCCGGCCCTTGCTGTGCTCCTTCGGCTAACAGTGCATCATAGGTCATGGTGCTGCCAAGAACGAGATAGTGCCCCAATCGCAAATCTATTCTTCCCAATTTGAGAGCAAAGGGAGTATAAGGCACATTCAGCTTTAGATAAGCCAGATCAAAATCAACCTCTCTGTTGCCGGGTCTGGCTTCCTGGGAATCCCAGGCATCATTATCCGATACCAGGAGTCTTACGAATCCCTGCACGTTATCTACCAGCTTCGTCTCCATCGTCAACCGAAACCGCTGATCCCAATAGGCCGAATCCTCTTCAGGCCCCAACCGGTCGTCAACATTATACTTTCCCAGCCACCAGCCACGAATGCGATACTCTCCACCAAAACCCATGTCAGTCGCATAGGCTCTGGTTTTACCAATACCCAGCAAGATAGTCACCAGCAAAACCAAGGCTAACGTCCTTTTCATATATTTTCCTCCTTTTTTTGTTTTTTTCGAAGCAATTGAAACCAAACTAGAGAAGGGCTATTTCAATCACCTCACTTATGAGCAAAAAATTCTCTTTCCATCCGTCATCGTGCTCTCAATCACAACCGACACTCTTTTGATCTTACGGATTATCCGTTTCTTTCTTTTTCCATGAAAAAAAGCCCCTTTTCAATTACGTTGGCTACGACTTACGTACCCCGCAACTTGGGCGGGATATTTATATATCGTGGATTTTTGCCATTACCTAGTAGGATAGAGTAAAAGATAATGCATTTATAACTATTCATCTGTTTTTTTGTTGTGCAAGAGTGCCGGGATGTTCAAAAGAGCCAGGAATGAGAAAAAGAAAGGAAGATGCTAAAGAGAGGCGCAGAGGAACCGAAAAAAAGGGGGGGAATGAGGAAGAAGGATTTTACCCGGCGGGAAAGAAAAAAAGCAAAAGGCCGGGAGGAAAATCCCGGCCTTTTGCTTTTTTGAAGGCAGATATGATTTTAATAGATCCGGTCAATGGAACCAGTTACTTCTACTGCTTCACCCTGATAGGGAACAGGATTTCGTCCAAAGCAAAATCCCATGGTTTCATACAGGGCCACCATATCCAGATTAACATGACGCTGCTTGATAACATCCTCTGTTTTCTGGTACAGGATAGACTTTCCATTGATCCTGCAGATAGTCACACCGGTAATCCCCTGCTTGAGAAGCAGCACGGCCCCGGCCCCGGCTTCTTTACCGAAATTGACATCATACGACGAAGATTCACCTGCCCGCACTAGGTGTCCCGGCCTGACGCTTCGAACTTCGGGGATTTCATAGAGCTCCTCCACAAACTGGCCGGTTTCTTTCATAAATGTTCTGATCCTCAGGTCTGCTTTCAGCCGTTTTTCCAATTCCTGGCAGACATATTTTCCAGCTCCGGCCAATTTTTTATGACCGAAAGCATCCACCCCGGCGCTTTCATCAACGATTTCCCTGCCCGATGCATCGGTCATTCCCTCGGCAACAACAACGGTGTAGGTTCCGGCTTTGGCGTCGTTCTCCCTGATGCGCCGGGTAAAAGTGACGAAGAGATGCTGGTAGAGGATATCGAAATCTACCGGAATCTCCGGGATCAGGATCGCATCCGCCTCTGCGGCCACTCCGCCACGAAAAGCCGTATGACCGGCATACCGTCCAAAAACCTCGGTCACGATAATTCGGTTATGGGTTCTGCCGGTAGTTTTCAGATCCTGAACAAACCGGCTGATCCGGTTGATCGTGGAATCTCCTCCCACCGAGTAGCTCTGTAGGTCAAGGTCCATGGTTTTAGGCGCATGGATGCAGGGGATACCTTTTTCGGAAAGATCCACCAGGACACTTCCGGTATCGTCTCCTCCACTGATAACCAGAGCATCGATGGAAAAGCGCTGCAATCCATCACGTATTCTTTCATACTTTGCAGGATCCTTGATCTTCTTAATCTTCACCCGCGAATGACCCGCTTCCGATCCAGCGGGATAGGCTTCAAACCGATCAAGGCGGCTTGGCGTCAACGTAACCAGTTTGTCGAAATTCACCAGATTGTAGAGCCCTGCATACCCATTGGGAATAATCACCGACTCGATCCCCAGGGAGTTAGCCATCTGAGCAGCACCTTTGACCACTGCATTCAGACCGCCACAATCACCACCACTTGTCAGAATGCCGATCTTTTTGATTTCAGCCATACTTTTTCTCCTTTTTTGACAATGATTGTGAAGTTGGATAATGCGGGTATAAGCTAGATGATCAAGTAAAAAAATTACGAAGATACTTCGACCTGGATAATCCTCGGCATGAAGCGTGTTTTAGACATACGCCGCCGGTCGTAATACCGGATACCTGCAAAGGTCCCCCCCATGGTGATCAGCCCAGCCCCTGCGGACAGGAGTTCCGAGGAGAGACCGGGCCAGACAACAGACAAAAGAAGCTTCCCTATGATCGCTCCCAGAATAAGCCCAAAGAGGGGAATGATATAGAGCAGAAACGAGGCGGCAAGGACTGATCTCGGAGCGATAAAAAGCTGCACCCTCTGACCAACCCGTGCGCCGACTCCATTTTGGGCCCTGACTATCATATCCCTGTCGGACTCTATATGGCACGATCCGGCAGAAGGACAATGCGCACAACTGGATTTCCGAATTACTTTGACCAGTGCGTATGATCCCTCAACCGCCGTTACCATTCCTTCTTCGTTTGCCATTCTTAATTGTTCTCCTCTTCTTTTTTCCTGTTACCTTGCAGAACGTCTCCTGGGTGTTTCGGAGGATCTTTTCGCCGGAGCCTTTTGATGCCGGCTTTTTTTCTCTTCTTGAGGGGACGCCTTCGGCAGCATCTGCGAGATGCTCACGATTTCGTATCCCCTCTTGTGCAATCCATCGATAATATCCGGCAATTGCAGGTAAACCGCATCCTGCCGGGGGCGGGACGTGGAAAAGTGCATCAGTACAATTCCCCCATTGGCTCCACGCTCAGTGCCGGTTCCGAAATTGATAATCTGGTTTCGAATCTCTTCGGCCGTATGATATTTAATAGAATCGGTATTCGTGACCCAGTCCAGACTATCAAGACCATCCTCCCAAACCCGGCCACATGTCCAGGAGACATGGATATATCCCAACTCCTCGGCCCATTTACGGATTTCCAGGTTATTTTCTCCATAGGGTGAACGCCAGTAATGGCTCATATGTTTGCCGGTCAGGTTGAAAAAGGCTTCTTCGGCCTTCTTCAGCTCATGGTGCAAAAATTGCCGGTTAACTCCGGGAAGGCATATGATGCGCCGATTTTCGACCCTGGTTAGATGCGGATGGGTATCCGTATGATTACCGACTTCATGGCCGTCTTTGATTATTCTTTTGACAATATTCGCATTTCTTCGAATAAACTCACCCGTTAAAAAGATGGTTGTCCGGATATTCTTTTCCTTGAGAATATCGAGGATATACGGGGCTTCATCAGCACTTTCTCCGCTGTCGAACGTTAAACAGATCTTTGTCAGGCTCAGATCTCCCCGCCTGATGTCAAGGCCCTTTTCCACAACCTGAGAGGTAACACCATCGACAACCAGTTCCAGCGTATTGGAGTAGCACAAATTTCCATCCGCTGTAATCATCTTTGCCTGCAAGGTGTTCTTGTCTCTCTCCAATCCGATTCGCGCAAAAAGAAACCGCTCACCCCTACAGGGGACAGTATCACACAAACGGTCATTTTTGTAAAGAGCGATGATACTGTTTGGAGGGGCATTGCCATAGATATCTATAATATAAGAAGGCTGCTGAGGACGGTGAGGAGCAAGACTGATCTGAAAATCGGAGCATATCTGCTCCGTGGCAAAAGACAGGGGAGCGGCAGTCTCGTGAGCCAGCGTATCGTCAGAGCCTTCGTTCATATTTCCAGCAAGAGGAAGGGGTATCGGCAGAGGCAAAAGGGATGCTGTTGCCTGGTGATCCGATGGCGGCAGGATCTCTTCCTCCAGGGCCTTTTGCTCTTTTAAACGAATGGGTGAGGCCTTATCCTGCCCGGCCATTTGAACGGAATCCAAACCTGTATTCCCGGCAGCCGAAGGAACCACCCTGACCGGCGGGAGGGTGTGTCTTTCCTCGGTGGAGGTGGAATACACGAGAATCAATCCGGTACCAAGACCGATTAAAATCAGAAGGAAGGTCGAATACTTATTGAGGTGATCGATTTTCGACCGTAGATAGAGATTGTGTTTGAACAGAGCCTGCTGGCAGCGCAGCCGGACATCTTTGATATGAAAAAGAAAATTGCAGTGCCGACTGCAAAATATCTGATCTTTCACCCTTATCTGGCAATCCGGACACAGTGCCTTCCAGCAGTATTGACAACGCGCTCCTGATTGCCTTTCTGGATGATTTTCGCAACGCATGAATTTTCTTTTTCTCTACTCTCGTCGGAAAAACAGATACAGAGATCTTCCTGCTCTATTTGATTAGGATTCTTGCAATTTTCTTGCCTTTACTTCAGCCTCCCCGAGTAAAAACTGCAACTGGGCAACCTGCTGGTTAGCGTTCTCAACCAGCGACTGCTGCTGAGCCAGAGTGTCCAACTTTACCTTGAGGTCTTCCGCCATCAGGTCCAGTTTCTTCATCCGGTAATCTGCATCATCTATCAATTGGATATTTTTCATGATGCTCCCCATCTTATCATGGGTCTCGGCCATCAGTGCATGCAGACTCGCTAACTTGGCCCCCACCTCATCCACATTTTCACTTTCCGAAAGCAGGTTCTGCATCCTGGCCCTGATATCCTGGCTCAAAAGGCGCACCTCCTGGATGTCCCTCGTGGTCCTCTCGATGACGTCTTTTCCGCCCGATATTTTTTCCAGGTTCTCATCGATCGAAAGGGAGAGCTCTTCAAGCGTTCCGATCTTTCTCTCCAGTTCGGACAGGGCCGCTTTACGGCTGGAAAGGGTATCGATCTTGCGCTCTATATCATGATGCATTTGAGAAAGATTTTGCACCTTATTTTCCATTTTGTCAACATTTACCATCTCGTCCAGAACCCGGGCCAGTCCCTCTTCGATTTGCCGAAGGAGATCGCGGAACTGCCCCCTGTGATTTTCCGCTAACCCTTCAGCCTCAGTGCGCCAATGCTCAAGGTCGCTGATCTTATGGTCGATCGAACCAAAAAGGCTGGAAATCCTGGCTTCGTTTTGAGTCAATTCCACATGAATCCTCTGAACAGCATCTTTGTTGCGGTTGATCTGGTTTATCATCTGCCGTATTTCGTTCGCCTGGCCTTTGAGCCCTTCCAGTTGCTCGGCCAATTCCAGCATCTGCTTCTTTTCCTTGAAAAGTTCCATGCTCTTCATCCGGACCTCTTCTATGACCACTTTCAGCGCGCTTAACTTCTCCTCGGTTCTCTCAACCTCGGATTTATTCTCCAAAATCACCCCGATCCGGGTTTCCAGCTCTCCGCTGACCTGACCGAGCCGACCAATCCGGTTTTCGAGACTCTCGATAAAGGATCGACGGTCGCCCAAAGACTCCGTCTTTTCGTCAAGCTTTTCTGCCAAAAGGATCAGCTTTTCCGTCCTGTGCCTGATATCGTCGATGTAGTCCGCCCGCTCGATAACTTCATCTTCTGTCCGGGACAGGCTGTCAGACATCTTCTGGATATCTACGATCCTGGATTCCAACTGGTGCAGTTCGGATCTTTTCGTTTCCAGGTTGGCTATGCGCTCTTCGATGTCCATGAGACTGGTGGTCACCGTGCCTAATTTCCCTTCGAGCCGCTCGATCAGTTTCCCCTTCTCCTGGATTTTCTCAGCTTCAGACTGCATATTGTGAGCTAAAAGGTCTATTTCCAGTAACTGGATCTTTATCTCCTTGATAAGCTCTTTTTGGGTGAGCACCTCCTCAAACTCTCTTTGCAAATCCTGCATTTCCTGATTTACCTGCTGGGCCTGCTCATGCACCTTCTGGATATCGGTTTGCAGTGCCAGAATATCATCCCCTTTTCGTTCGGCATCTTCGAGTCTGGAGTGCAGGTAATCAATCCTTCCGCTCAGGTTGTTCATAACCGCACGGGCCTCATTCAGTTCCCTGCTTTTATTGGTGACATCGAGTGACAGGCTTTGCAACTCTTCCATGCGGGCGTTAACGGCAGTCAGAAATTCCCTGGCTTCGGCAACCTGCTTAACCTTGAGGTTCACGTCATTAAACATGGATTCCAACCGCCAGATGTTCTTTTCCGTCTTCTTGATTAATTTGTTTTCTTCCGTCAGCTTATTGATCTTGGCTTCCATATCCCAGAAGAGCACATTGAGTCTTCCCGCCTCTTCATTGGCTTTTTCCACGATCAAACGCTGCTGGGAAAGAGTGTTCATCTTGGTCTTGATGTATTCGGCCAGGGAATTTAAACTATCCAGTTTCTGCTTGGTTGCTTCATAGAGATTTTTATTGCGATCCAGTTCTTCGGCCTTTTGCTGCATGTCCGCGGCCAGGGTTTCGTATTTCGATGCCTGATCGTTGAATGTTTTCATTCTGGAAATCGCATTATTCCTCTCCCGCTCGACTTCCTGAAGTTCTTCCCGCAGCTTATGGGTCAGGGAGGAAAACTGGCCGGCCTCTTCCAGGACAAGGTCAATATCGGCCTTGCGATCGGCAATCTGATTCATCCTTTCCCCGAGTCCCTGGGCTTCGCCTTGCAGTGTCTGCACCGTGTGGCCGATCTGTTCCACGGTCTCCTGAAACTGCTCCACTTCCGTTTTTACTTCAGAGAAGGCATCTTTTTGAAGGATCAGGTCATCGAATTTTTCGTTCAATTCCCGGCCCAGGGCAGTGAAAGCATCCAGTTTCCGGTTTACATCGTCGATGTGCTCGCGAAACCGGAGGACCTCGGTAATTTTCTTCTCCGTGGATTGAGAGATAAACTGCAAGGTCTCCACTCTTTTTTCAACCCGCAGAATCATCTCGCTGTTTTCGCAAAGGCTGGCTATCTGCAAGCGGATTTGGTTCAGTAAGGCTTCCAGACCTTCCCGTTCTTTTTTGGATTCCTCCAGCATGTGGCTCAAAATAGCCATATTCTCGACCAGGGCACCCTCTCTACTATCGCCTTGAGACACGGATTGACCATTGATATCTCTGTGCATTTCCTTCCCCCAAAATAAAAAAACCGTCCAGGCTTCTTATTCTTTAAAGCCTTTCAATGTGCTAGGAGTACTTTTCCATGGCTTTGGACTGAATGTCTTCTGGAAATCGAATACCCAATCTATAGGAAGTAGAAAGATTAATAAAGATATCCGGCTGAGGAAGGAGAATGGGGATCTTTGCAGGGTCTTTCTTATGTACGATGATTTGATAAAGGATGTTGTCCGCCACCTGCCTGCCTAATCTCTTTTGATCATATTCCAAAGCAGCCAAAGCGCCCATTTGCGCTCCTATTTTTCCTCCTCCGATGAAGGGAATTTTACGCTGAAGACAACTCGCCGAGATGACTGGCAAGGCTGCCTCAATGTTTTTGTCTTGAATAATCCCCAGAAAGGCATCTACTTTATCTAAAAGGGATTCCAGCTTTTCCTTCAGATCCTTCCCGTTTTCGGAAAGCGGGATTGCGTTTATTGCCAAATTCTGCTGACCTTGTGCAAACTTTTGCAATGCCTCAACCTGCCTCGTGGATTCAGGCAGACTCTCGGTATAAAGAACCCCAATGTTTTTAAGCCCCGGTAAAATGCTTTTATAAAGCTTCAGATCCTCTGCCCAATCGGCCCCATTGAAAACACCGGTATAGTCAGGGCGAGGTTTCTCCCGAAATCGTGCATATCCTATAATGGTATGTCCCGGCAGCTTTTCCAGTGCCTCTTTCACCCTCTCGGTTCCTATGACATATACAGGATCTTCTTTAATGTCCGTAAGATTGGACGCTCCATAGGATACCGTATGGATGCCCTTGAATAATAATCCCTCCCTTACTCCCTGAATATGTGCTTTATATGCCGAGTAGCCATCAACAATAGCCACCATGTACTTCGATCCGCGAGGGACCGTATCCTGAAAAGGCTTCCTTCTCAGGAAATAGGTAACAAATACTATAATAACCAATAAGCTTAAATAAGTAAAGCTCCTAACTAAGATAATCCGCAAGGCTTTCCCGATCTGTTCTTTTTCTTTCAACTGCTCGTTTTCATTCGACTGCTTCGACTGCATTGCTACTACATCCTTATCATCCCCTCCCATTCAGGGAAAGTCCCACTGGGGAAGGCGAAATAACGTGAATTACCAAAAGAGAGTGGCCCCCCATTTTCTATCTCTTGAGAAAAAAGCTGATCACAACAAACACTACGGCAAAAAAGGTAACCATTGTTGTTAAAGTTATAATCAGTGCAAAGAAGGATTTAATGTATAAGAAACCCACCAGAGTTGCAATGGTCAGGGTCAGGGTTACGGCGATCCAGGTAATGTACATGCTGACATCACCCGTGTGGATTTCGCTGGCCCTCTTGCACATCCGTAAAAACCAGGATCTGGTGAAGTCTTTACTCCCCAGTTGAATCTTCGATAAATCCTCGGAACCGATAAGACCAAAAAGCGCATGTTCAATGAACCTGTCATACTGATCCTCCACGAGCTTGAAATACCTCCAGAGCCCGACCTTAAACTCTCTGTGCCTGGTGAGCATTCCCCAAAAAAAGCGGCTGAAGATAACTTTATCATATGCTTCATCCAACTGGCCGTCTGCTTTCGTAGCATTCGCAAAGATATTGCGTTTTTCCACTACCTTATCAAAGGAGATGGAGAGCTTTTCTTCGGCATGAGAAATCCTGCCAAACAGCCCTTTTTCAGCAACGATTACCTTAGCCTTGTCAATGGCGTCGTCATAGAGCTGGGCCGCCTTGGATATATGGCCAAACATCCCTTTTGTCCGGCCAGTCTGATCTACAACACCTGTGTAGTGCTCATCCGCTTTCGAAATGACATGATACATCCCTTTCTTACCATTTGAAGCAGGCTCCGGGACGATGAGGTCCAGTTTGATTCCGGGAATCCACACATAGACCATGAGGAGGGAAATGATTCTCTCAGCCACCCCTACTACCTCCCTGTAGGTCACACGGCAGAGCGAGCGAAACCCTTCAAAGGCTTTCCGATAGTACCTGGCCAGTGACCAGGCCGGGGGAATGATCTTTTCGTTAAGGCCGGTTCCCATGAAAAGGACAAAAATTGTTCCGCCAGCTAAAATAGCAGTGCTTCCGCCTGACAGGTTATGGATCACCTCACTGCTGGCCAGTATGGTCCTTTTTACCGGATCAAACCACAGCGCAAGGCCGGAGTGCGGCAAGGCAGCATGAACGTTGTAGATAAGATGATAGGCATGAGAGCCTGCGTCAAAGCCGAAATAGGGCAGCATAGGCCCGATAAAAGTTTCCAAAAGCCAGTTCGGAAATATCCCCAGAAGCAAAATCCCGGCAGAGAAAAGCATCAGGGAGATATTCATGCAAAAAGGCGATGAGAAAACGGGCTTATGACCGTCTTTCCTCGGGCCCAGAAAGACCATCGTAAAGAGTTTCATATTATAGGCAAATGTTCCCCCTGCCGTAATAATGAAGATGATCTCGGCTATCCGAAGCCAGGGGTCAGGGGTATGGGTGAGGGAAAGGTGAACCGAATGCTGATAAGCTTCCAAAATGGCGTGGTGAAGCATGGTTTTACTGGCAAACCCGTTAAACAAAGGGAATCCGGCAATGGCCAGGGCACTGACAAGAAGCGTGAAAGCAGCCACCGGCATGTCTTTCCACAATCCGCCCAGTTTTCTTATGTCAAGCTCTTTGGTGTGAAAATAGACGACTCCGATACTTAAGAAAAGTCCGACCTTAAACAGCGCATGGTTAATGATGTGATAAAGCGCTCCCGCAAGACCCATGGCACCACTCGTCCCCATATAGGCAGCGCAGCCAATCCCCATGACGATATATCCCATCTGGCTGACGCTGGAATATGCTAAAAGCCGCAGTGCCTGGGTGGAGAACAGGGCATTGACGGCACCCAGGAACATGGTCATGATCCCTAAAAAGATCAATACATATCCCAGATGGGAGGACGTCGCCCAGGCAGCGGCACCTTGAAGATGGCTGCCGGAAGCTCCGACAGGAGCAAAGATCATGCAGACAGTCCGGAATATTCCATAGGCGCCTACCTCGATCATGATCCCCGAAGAAAGCGCGGCAGTCAGACAGGGAGCAGAGCCGTAGGAGGAAGGCATCCAGATGTGCTCGAGGAACACCCCCGCCTTCCCGCCAAACCCTAAAAGGAAAAGGGCTGCCAAAAGATACTTCCAGCCGGGATGGATATGCCCGAGCGCATGCACCGCACTTTGAATCTCGATGGTACCGGCAAAATAGGAAAAAAGGAAAATTCCGAACAAAAGCATTAATCCGGTAAATACGCCAAAGTAAAGATATATCTTGGCGGCCCGCAAAGCCAGTTCATCTTCCCGGTGAATAACCATCAGATAGAGAAAGAGCAGGATCGATTCGAAAAAAACATACAGCGTAAAAAGATCCCCTGCCATAAATGCGCCCAAAGTAACACCCAGACAGCAAAGGTTCGCTACGTTATACCGCAACTGGTGATTTTCGATAACCAGATAGCCCTGCGAATAAATGGCTACCAGAAGCCAGACCAGGCAGGTGAATACCAAAAGAACCAAAGCCGCAGGATCGACCCTGAAGGTCAGATTGAGCCCAAAGGAGGGCAAAAAGGGAAGGCAGGTGTAGATTCCCTGCAAAGAGGCACCTCCCGTTCTTTGCCCGCACGCCACCAGAGAGTACATTAATAACGAAATGGCCAGAGTTAAACCGCACGTCATGGTGACCATGATTCCTTGCGTATTACTCTCGTGCAGCAAAAAGAGCAGCAACGCTCCCAGAATGGGAATCAGGACAACCCACAAAGGCAGCGAGGAGTGGTGAGCAGTCTTGGACGTTACCTGCTGGGAGGTCGCCTCCCCATGGTGCACCGCTGACTCCTCATGATGCAAATCTGCCTCTTCATGCGAGGCTGCCTCTCCATGCGGGGATGCCCCCTCATGAGAAACTGCCTCCTCGTGGGAAACTGTCTCCTGGTGGGAAATTGCCTCCTCGTGGGAGCCTGCCTCCTCGTGATGCTGATGCTGTATTGCTTCCTCATGATGCTGAGCTGTTTCCTCATGCGGGGCTGCCTCTCCATGCGGGGATGCATGCGAAGAGGCAAAGGCATATGGCATCGTCGTGATTATGGGCAGAGAAAAAAAATCAAGGGAAGGAAGGGAACAAAAAAGGAAAAACAAGAGAACCAAGCCGAGTCTAACCGATACTATCTTCTTCATGCAACTACTCTTCTTCTTTTGATACTAGTGAAAATAAAACTGGCTGATCTGATGGGCTAGAGCCAGGGGAAAGCCGGGGAAAATCCCGAAAACCACCGTCCCCAGAGCAAGGAGCAAGACAGGAATCATCATGACCGGGGCAGGCTGGAGGTCCTGCCACTCCTCATTCTGATTCGCCTTGTCCACTGTCCCAAACCAGGCGTTATAAACAATCGGGCCATAGTAGATCAGATTCATAAAGCTGCTGACAATCAAGGTACCTACTGCCAGGATACCCACCCACAGGCTGTACGAGCCCACCTTAACTGCATCCAGTGCTCCAATAGCTAAAAACCATTTACTGATAAATCCATTGAAAGGCGGTAAACCGATCATCGACAGAGCAGCCATCGTGAAGCAGGCTGTTATTAGAGGCATTTTTCTGCCGATCCCTTTCAGTTCATCCAGATATCGGTAGCCGGCCTGATGGATAAATATGCCGGCGCATAAAAAGAGGGCTGCTTTTATAATCGCGTGATTGAACATGTGCAGGATTCCACCAGTCAGCCCTAAGGGCGAGAGCAGGGTCAGACCGAGGATTATATAGCCGATCTGAGATACGCTGGAATACCCCAGGAGCTTTTTGATATCTTTCTGATTTATGGCAGCCGCAGATCCGATGAAAATGGAGAAAAGCGCCATCCCCAGTAAAATGGCCACCAGCACCCCCCCCCGCAGGGCATCAAGACCGATGATGCTGTAAATGGTTCTGGTGATTCCATAAGCCCCCGCCTTGATCATGACCCCTGAAGAAAGGGCCACTGCACAGGTGGGAGTCTCAGGATAAGCCGAAGGCATCCAGAAGTGCAAAGGAAAGATACCCGCCTTCACTCCAAAGCCCAGGACGTATCCCCAGAAAATCAAAGGCAGCCATTTGTTTCCTTTGAGCCCCAGACCTACAGTTGCCAGGTCGATCGAGCCCGTCATGGAATAGGTCATCAGGATAGACAGAAGGAGAATCAGTCCTCCGCAGATGCCCATGAAGATGTAAATCACTCCTCCCCTCATGGCCGCAGGGGTCTGCTCATGGATCACGAGCACTAAAGAGGCTACGCTCAAAAGCTCGAAAAAAACATACAGGGTGAACAAATCTCCGCTGAAAACAACACCAATCATGCCGACCAGGGTGAGGAGCGAAAACACATCATACCTGAGCTGGCTGTGTTTCTTTCGCATAAATTCAATGGCAAAAAAGCTGGAAAGCATCCAGATCGCCGTGGCAATAAGGGCGATAAAAAACCCCAGAGCATCGACCCGAAGGGAGAAAAGCATAACAACAGGAAATCCCTCTGCCTCAAATACCGTAAAGCTGCCTGCCAGGACTTTCCCTGCCCTGATTGCAGGATACATGGCGGCAACAGTCGCAAAGGTTAACAATATGATGAAGGCGGTAAGGAGGTTGACTCTTTGTGGAACCCGCTTATTGCATAAGAGGATCAAGACGATTCCCAAAAGAGGAATGGAAAGGGCTAATATAGGTAACATGTTGCTAATCTGGTTCATACGTCACTCACAACTCCCGATGAAAGAGCCTTTATTAGGTTTTCGCCTTCACGTTGCTTACCCAATGAGGCTGCCAATTCTTTTTACGATCTCCTCCGGTACGAAGGGATGGGTAATATAGTCATCCGCTCCCATTTGAAAACCCCGGTCAATTTCCGACCGCTGGGCAGAGGCCGAAAGGATAATGAGCGGAATATGTTTCGTTTTTTCGTTTGTTTTAACAATTTGACATAAATCGTAACCATTTAAACGCGGCAGATTCGTATCGAGCAGAATCAGGTCCAGAGGATCCTGAAAAATTTTCTCCAAAGCCTCGATGCCATCGTGAGCGGTAAAAATTTTCCATGTGCCCTCACTGATGCAGGTAAGGATCAGTTCCCGGATTATCGGGTTATTATCGACAACCAGGATCTTGCGCTCGGACGAGTCTTTCCGGCTCCCTTTCGTCTCCTCGATCAGAGGTCTTTTGCTGCACACGGACTCTTTGATCGCAGCGGATACTTTGGCAGGCCGCAGAGCCCCGTTGGCCTTGGGCAGGGTAAAGGAGAAAGTGCTTCCCTTTCCCTTTTGACTTCTCACCCACATTCTGCCATGGTGCAGGTCAACGATATTTCTGGCTATACAAAGTCCCAGCCCTGTCCCTCCATATTCGCGGGTGATGGAATTATCGACCTGATAAAATTTATCGAAGATCTTGTCCACGGCATCTTCCGTAAGGCCGATTCCCGTATCTCTGACATCGACCTGGATAAAATCCCGGGCCTGCACATTCGCCCCCTGCTCTTGATGAGCATCTCTTTCTGCCCCTGCCTCTGCTTCCGCCTCCGGCAGTGCATCCAGGATAACCTCTCCTCTGACAGAAGTAAATTTGAGGGCGTTACTCAGCAAATTGGTGAGTACCTGGGAAACTTTCTGCTTATCTGCATAGACCGGCGCAAGTCCATCCGGGATGCGTGTCTTGAAGCGGACTCCCTTTTTCTTGAATAAAGGACGCATGGAGTTGGCGGTAATTTCCGCCAGAGCGGCAAAGTCCAATACTTCCTGGTGAATTTCATACTTGTTCGATTCGATTCGAGACAAATCCAGAAGATCGCTGATCAGGCTGTTCAGGTGGTCAGCCCGCTCGTCAGCTATGGTCAGGCCCTTTAATTGCTGCTCATTGACCGGTCCCAGACGTTGATTTTTAATCAGTGAGATGTACCCTTTTATGACCGTAAGCGGTGTGCGCAATTCATGAGAAACAATCGACAGAAAATCATTTTTAACGGCATTCAACATTTCCAGCTTGGCATTGGCCTCACACAACACCCGATCGCGTCTTTCCAGTTCCTGGTTGGCCCTTTCAATCTGGTTCTGACGATCCTGCAAGGATGCGCCCATCTGGTTGAAGGTTCTGGCCAATTCACCGATCTCATCCTGGCTCGTGATGTCGATTCGCTCATTCAATTTGCCCCGGCCAATCAATTCCGCCTTCTTGGATAAAGATATGATCGGATCGGTGAACTTATTCGCTAAAAACAAAGATACTGCAAGGGTTACGATAAAGCTCAGCATGGTTATGGTAAAAAGAATCGCCTTATCCCGGGCCGCCATGGAGATTAACCTGCGGGCCTTATGAATGATGCCCTTCTCTCTCGAAATGGCGGGATCAAGGTTTCCGGTTGCCTCATGAAGCTCGCGGGTAACCTGCAGCAAAGAGACATAGGCAAAGGTTCCTACAGCAACCGAAAAAAGGATGACTACCGAAAAACCAACCATCAATTTCTGGGTAATGTTAAGGTTCATCGCACTCAACAAAGAGTCAGGAGTCAGGAGAAAACTGCTTTTATTCTGGCCTCTGAATTCTTGATTTCATTTGTTAATCAGTCGACTCATTCTTTTGAGCGGCCCCAGATTTTCGCCGGTCTTTTCTGTACTTGCTTCCCTCAATCCTTTTAACATGCTTCTTGAGTTCCGCCGCCTTTTCAGCCACTTGCAAGTGATGAATAAACTGATTGTTTTCGTTGGTAATGACTACAATCGAAATCGTCATTAACGGAAATTTTTTAATTTCGCCCCTTCGATCCTCACTGATAACATATCCTCTGTTTACATCCTCCTCGTTGTACTGGATCGGAATGAGGCTGTCAAAGATCCTGATAATTTCCTTGCAGATCTGGTCAGCCTTGTCCGGAGTGGTCAAGACCACAAAGTCATCTCCGCCGATATGACCGGTGAAGTCATTAGCGTTGCCAAATCGCTTCACGCTGTCCAGGATCGTATTCGCACAGAACTTGATGATCCGGTTTCCGGCAGCGTAGCCGTAATTGTCATTGTAGACTTTAAAATTATCCAGATCGATGAACAGGGCCGCGAATTTCCTCTGCTCGTCGATAGCCCGCTGGATTTCCTTCTCGATAGGGACGTTCCCCGGCAAGTGAGTCAGGGGGTTGGCATAGAGGTCGCGCCGCATTTTTCTCAGCAGGGCTTTGATGCGTGCCTCCAGCTCCACCGGATCAAACGGCTTGATCAGGTAGTCATCCGCACCAATGTTAAGCCCCTCTACTTTGTCGTCAATTGTCTGCTTGGCCGTGAGCATAATCACCGGCACGTGGGCTGTCACCGTACTTTCTTTTAAAGCCTTACAGACCTCCATCCCTGATTTTTCGGGCAGCATCACATCAAGGACAATGATATCCGGATCGTGGGTGACCACTTTTTCCAGCGCCTCAACGCCCGTTCTGGCCTCCGAGATGCGGTAAGCATGGGAATTCAAACTTAACCGGATGATATCTCGAGTGTCCGGATCATCGTCTACGATTAAAATCTTGGTCTGTTCAGAAGAATTCATTCTGTTCTCCTTAATTACTTTGACTCCACTCCTTGAGGCATGCATTTTTTATTTTCCTGTCTGGTCAGGAAAGTCATAAACCCATATACGCAAAGGGCTATTCCCAGGGTCAGCTTGTAGATAAATCGCAAGAACCCAATGGTGTTCGCCTCGTGATATCCGGGCATGAACAGATGTCTGACCGGATCAAAATACCCGGCGAAAGATTGCCCCTGCTCTATAAGATATAAGGAAAAAGCCAAAAAAAGTAAAAGAAAAGTCAGAAATTTCACAAGCCAATACTTTTCCTTTTTGTAAAGGTAAAAAAAGTAGATTATCAACAGAACCACCATTGAAATCGATCCGGTCCAGTAGAGTTTATAGAAAAGGGGTATCGCCTCTGCGTGATTGTCTCCGGCGTGATGGAATGCTGATGCCTCGGATGCATGGCCAGCGTTCACTGGTGAAGTATCGGCCATTTCCGGTGAATGGTGTGCATCTTCCGCATGAGAGACCCGGCAGAATCCTGCCGTCAGGAGGCAGAAAAGCAGAGTCAGGAGTCCTGCCCACAGCAGCATTCTTTTATTGTGTACTCTTTCTTGAGGTGTATCGGTCATCGGTTCACTCCCTTAAGCCTCTTTTTCAGGGGAAAAACAGGCGGCTGATCTGTCTGGCGATGCTTAAAGGCAGAGTCGGCATGATACCAAAGACCAGAACACCCGCGGTGAGGGTCAGGATCGGAGTCAGCATGATCCAGTTGGGATCTTCGGATTTGCGATCTTTCAAGCCCGATTCGCTGGAGTCGGCATGATGGGCACCGTGAGCAGCATGAGCGGTATGAGCACCATGGGCACCATGGGCACCATCGGCATCGCTCTCTCCTTCAGAAGACATCCAGGCACCAATAACGACCGGCCCGTAGTAAACGAGGTTCAAAAGACTGCTGAGCAGGAGGGTCAAAAGAGCGATAAGGCCAAACCCTGACCAGTAATTTCCCATTCTCATAGTCTCCAGCGCTCCAAGTGCCAGAAACCACTTACTGATGAACCCGATGAACGGCGGCAGCCCAATCATCGAAAGAGCGCATATGCTGAAAGCCAGAGTGACCCACGGCATCCGTCGTCCGATCCCCTTCAAATCTTCCAGATTGCGCAGGCCCGTTTTATAAATGAATGCACCGGCGCACATGAAGAGCGTCCCTTTCATCAGGGCATGAGCAAAAATATGAATTATCCCGCCGACGATCCCCAGGGGTGCCAGAAGGCAGAATCCCATGATGACATATCCGATCTGTGAAATACTGGAATAGGCCAGCATCTTTTTGATTTCCGTCTGAGTAATGGCACAGGCCGATCCGAGAAAGATGGTGATCAGGCCGATGATCAACATGGGTAAAAGAAGGCCCATATGATTTTTTACGATATCCTGATAGCCGACGATATTATAGATGGTTTTAAAGATCCCGTAAGCTCCGGCTTTGATCATAACGCCCGACAAAAGGGCACTGGCTCCGGATGGTGCCACAGGATGAGCCGACGGAAGCCAGATGTGCAAAGGGAACATGCCCGCCTTGACTCCGAAGCCGATAATGTATCCCCAAAAGATCCAGGGCAGCCATTTGCTTCCCTGCAAGCCGATGCCGATCAGGGTAAGATCTCCCGTTCCGGTAATGGCGTAGGTCATGATGATGGAAAAAAGCAAAACCAATCCGCCGGCAATCCCTAAGAACAGGTATTTAAACCCTGCTTTCATGGCATCGGGGGTTTCCTCGTGGAAGACGAGAATAGCTGAGGCCACACTTAAAAGTTCAAAAAATATGTAGAGGGTAAAAAGATTTCCGGTAAAGACCACTCCCATCATCCCGCTGAGAGATAACAGGGAAAAAATATTGAACCTGGCATGGGAATGAGAATGATTCATGTATTCGATACTGTAAATCGAGGAGAGCGTCCACAGGACAACGGAGATGATGCCGACAAAAAGGCCGAAAAGGTCCGCTCGAAATACAAAATCGAAGCCGAGTCCGGTATCCAGCGTGAGATCGAGGATATTACCGTCGAGAATCTGTGGATACATATAGAGAATGAGAACCAGAGTGACTCCACTAACGATGGCTGTATAGTGGTAAAGCCGGTGTTTCTGGACAAAAGGTCGAAAAACCATGGCAATGAGAGGGAACATGACCACTAATAAAGGAAGATAGCTTTTAATCATAATTATTTTTCTCCTGGCTACCGAAAATATGTCGATAGTAAAGCTTATAGGAAGTTCGCTACCGCAAAAGCATCCTTGCCGCGGGCAAGGCTGCGCTGTGATACGGATACTTTACGAGCACTCCTAAGATAACAACTAATAAGGCCAAGATACAGACCGGCCCCAGCATGGTTGCGGGCGCTTCGTCCATGGTCTCTACCTTGATTTTCGGATCTCCGAAATAAGCGATGGCTACCACCCGAAAGTAGTAGACTGCATTCAGCAAACTGCTGATCAAAAGGATAATGAGCAGATAAGGCATACCCGCCTGATAGGAAGCCGTAGCCAAAACCCATTTGCTCATGAAGCCGCACAAAGGGGGGACCCCCACCATTGAGCAGGCACCTATGGTGAAGCAGGCCATGGTAACAGGCATTCGATATCCTAACCTTCCCATATCCGTGATGTCTTTTATTCCAGTTTTATAAATAATGATGCCGGAGCACAAAAAGAGCAGGCTTTTGACGATGGCATGATTGACCATATGCAGGATAGAGCCTGACAGTCCATTATGAGTGATCAAAGCTATGCCAAAAAGTATATACCCCATCTGAGCGACAGTCGAGTAAGCCAGCATTCTCTTTAATTGAGTCTGAACAATGGCAAAAAGCGAACCGCTCAGGATAGTGATACTGCTTATTATTAAAAAGAGCGGAGAAAGAACCTCCCCGCAGTAGCCCTTGTGAACCCCGAAGACGGTAAAAATGAAGCGTATCAATAAGAAGATTCCCGTGGCTTTGACAATCAATCCGGACAAAAGGGCGCTGATCGAAGAGGGGGCTGCCGGATGAGCATCAGCCAGCCAGGCATGACTTGGAAAAAAGGCAGACTTTACACTGAAGCCCATAATGAATAATCCCAGCGATGCATAAATTAAGTATCGGTAAGGATAAAGCGGTGATTCGGCTTGAGAGCTGATAATTTTTGCAATCTGCGAGGAGGCATAGTTCATGTTGAGTGTTCCCGTGGCATTGAAAAGCAGTCCAATAGCGAAGATTATCAGAATTGAACTGAAGGCTCCGGTGAGAACGTACTTGAATGTAGCCTCGAGGGATTCGGGCCGGCCGCTGATAGAGACCATCGTGTAAGAGCTGATGGAAGCGATTTCAAAAAAAACATAAAAATTGAAACAATCGCCGGTAAGGGCGATGCCGGATATTCCAGCCAGCATCAGGAGTATCAGCGTATAATAATAGGTGTGTTTCTCCTGGGGCACTTCGTGATGAATGGAGCGGAGCGAATAAACACAGACCAGAAAACCGATGCAGTTGACTAAAACCAGCATGATAGCCCCGAACAGGTCGGTGTGCATAACAATGCCGATCGGCTGGCCCGATTGAAGAAGCGTCCTGCCCCGCCAGGCATATCCGACCAGATACTCGATGTACCCGGTGGGAGAAGCATAAACCTTCAGAAAGATCGCCACTGAGGCCAGGCAGCTTGCTAAAGTAACCGCGAGGATAAACGGCTCTCGATATTTTCGGCTGACCTTGGAAATGACAGGAATAATCAAGGCGCTGGTTATTAAAATAACCGGAATTAAAACCTGTAAGTGAGATGCACCGATGCCAATTGATGAATCCATAAAACCGTCCCTTATGAGCTTTTGGATCAGAAGTTGCTTTTATACCTGGCTATCTTTATGGTAGAGATTCATACTCATAATCGCCTGCAGCTGGGAGAAAGAGCATGCGTAGCCCTGATGTTAGCCTATTTTTGGGTCATCTGTTCTTTTTTTTCGTTTTTGGGAAGCTATCCCTTTAATCTCATGATCTTTCGAGTATCCAATGTTCCGTAATGTTCATATATCTTTATCGATAAGGCCAAAGAAATGGCTGTTAAACTGACACTAACCACAATGGCCGTTAAAATAAGGGCCGATGGTATCGGGTTCACTAAAGGCACCTGTCCGGCTGCGGCCAGAGCGGCCTCGGCCGCATCCTTGATTTCCGGAGGTCCTGCCCACTGCCAACTGGCAGGCCCAAGCCGGACATCCGCCGAGGCAATAAAAAACAGGTACACTGAAGTTTCAATCACATTCATTCCAATAATCTTTTTAATCAGATTGGGTTTTACAATCAAAGCATAAAGTCCGATGCAGAACAAGATGACGGTGACTATGTAATCGATTCTACTCAGAATCATTCCTATCCACATCCGACCATCTCCTTTTCAATGGCAATTCCTTTTTATTTTTTATATAGACATCATCCCGTTTTTCTTCCAAAAATGTATAAAATAAATCAGTAAAAATACTGGCTACTGCCAGTCCGACTCCGATGTCGATCCAAAAAAGGGTCCCTGCGCTGAGCAATTCTCCCAGCATTCCGCACGGGAAAATACCAGCCGCTTTATTAGCCAGGAAATGGTATCCCAGGAAAATACCGGCCAGCCCTGCACCTATGTAAAGATAAATCCCGGTGCTCGCCAGACATTTCAGAGTAAACCCGGACGCCCCGGCCCGTGCCTCTGTCTTGCCGAAGACCAGAGCGAATAAAATATAGGCCGACGCGATAACGACCCCGCCCTGAAATCCACCTCCCGGAGTCAAATGCCCATGAGTGATCAGGTAAATCCCGAACATCATGATAAATGGACACATCATCCGGGTGACCAGTTGAATGACTACTCCTGCATCGTATTCGGGCTTTTTCCTGTTCTTTTCATCCATAGATTTTTAACTTTCCTTGGTCCCGATCACGGAAAGAACCCCTATCAGAGAGGTAAACAAAACCGTTACTTCAAAAAGAGTATCATACCCCCGGTAATCAAAAATGGTAGCCGCAATGATGTCTAACGCCCCCGTATCCAAAGAACCGTTACGGGCATAGTGCAAGGCGACGGAATCTGCCTTTTCAATCACTTTCGCCTTGGTCACATCAGAGGCGATAAAATCTGCATAACCGGGCAGATGAGGATCTCCGATGGGGACAAAGCGCATAATGACCGCAATCATGGTGAAGGCAAAAAAGGTGAATAAAAGAGCAGGCAAAAATTTTTTCATTTAATCCTCTCTCCTTTTGGTCTTGCACAGGGCGGCAACGAAAAGGATGCTGGAAACTCCTGCACCCACGGCAGCTTCGGTCATGGAGACATCCGTTGCCCTCAACAGGCTGTATGTCAGGGTAATGGTAAAGCTGTAAGCACTGTAAATGATAACCGCTTCCAGCAAATCACTGGTCGTGATGGCTGAAAGAGCCGTAGCTATCAGGAAAAGCAGAATTACCACATGAGCCAAAACCAAAAGATCCATCTTTTTTCTCTCTTTTTCTTGTTACTTTCTTTTACTCTTCGAGGTTTGTACTTTCTTTCTCTCGATCCTTCAAAAGATGCATGGTCGTTCCTTCCACCCAGGGCACTTTTGTCTTATAGCAGAACCGCAAGATGGCATGCACCGCTATCGGGTTGGCGAACATCATGAAAATAATAATCATCAGTATCTTTAGACTCCTTATCGGGTTGATGGTCAGCCAGTAGAACCATACTCCGATCAAAGAGAGCAAAAATCCCGTGCTGTCTCCCTTGCCTGCCGTATGGGCGCGGTTATAGGGATCGGGCATCCGTATCACTCCAACCGTGGCAGCAACAAAGAAAAATATACCCCCGACAATAAATATTCCGGCTAGAATCTGCAACATTACGATGAGGTAGATCATGTTAATCACCCAGGTCCCGTTGCTCCAGATATTTTACAAAGGCAATCGTGGTCACGTAGACCAGCATGGCATAGAGCATGGCAATGTCCAGGTATGACTCTTTCTGAAAAATGGCAGCCAGAAAAACGAAAGCAGTAACCGCTTTGGTCCCTACCACGTTGATGCCGATAATCCGATCGGCCGTGGTGGGTCCAAGGACAGCCCGATAGAGACAGAAAAAGATCGTACAGAACAAGACCAAAATAGCCAGTTTTAAGAGAAAATCAAGCTCAATCACTCTCTTTCCCCTCCATAAATATGGTGGATTCTTTCCACAAATCCCCCTGTTTCCTGAAACTGCCTGACTGCTTCCTGACTGATGCAATGAACCCAGAAAATACTTCCATTCTCTGTCTTTTTAGCCTCAATCGTGATCGTACCAGGCGTAAGGGTAATCGAATTGGCGTTCAGGGCAATCTCATCATCCGCATGAAGAGAGGTTTCAACCTGGACAATGCCTGGAGAGATCATCAATTGCCTGCGCATGACCCTCCTGGCTACATCGACCCCGGACAGAAAAATATCAATCATCAGGTGACTGAAATAAATGGCCAGGCGAAACAGCGACCTCAGATCCTTATGTTTGAAAATTTCCCCGGAAGTAAATAAATTTTTCGGATACAGAGAGATGATAAGTATGGAGACGATAAATCCTACCACCGTATGCTCAACAAGATTTATCAGCCCTAATTTTGACCAGACATCGGATGGAAAAGAGATGATCATCCAGAACAAAAAAAGGTAGATCACTGAAATCCAAAATTCTTCCCACTTTTCTTTCTTCACTAACCTTTTCAACATGTTACCATCGAAGCGCAATTTCGTTTCACATAACCGAGGAGGTGCCCGCTCGCTCTACCTTCCATCACTATCTTAAAAATAAACAGTACGTTAAAAATTTAACACACCGGTGAGTGTTTTGTCAAAATTATTTTTAGTAAATCCTTTTCAATTAATGCTTAAGAATACAGACTCTTATCCATTATTCGACAATAAAAAAAGCAGGGTGGCGTGCCCTGCTCGATCGTTATCTATGCGTCATTTTAAATAAGAAATGAGTTAATATAGATCCTTTTTTGAAGAAATAAACTTATGTACTTCTCTAGTACATCTGAAATTCATTAACCTATAATATTCCTTCGGATGTCAATTCCCTCGTGAAATGCGAGCGTCCCGAGAGGGTCAGATGCAATTCCAGCTCAGTGGTCAGGTATCCGGTGCTGATCAACTGCGGTGCAGCCATCAGGAACCACTGGTTCTGTTCATAAATGACCGTATGCCTGCCTCCAAGGGAACACACATCGAAAGCGCTGCCGTCCAAAGGTGTACTGAACAATACAGCCGCAGCGGAAACTGAACCGGTACCGCAGGAGAAGGTCTGGCGCTGAACTCCGCGTTCGAAGGTCCGAATGAGAACCGCGTTATCCCTGCTCTCAAACACCATCGTGATGTTCACACCGCCTTCAATACCGGTGATATCCCGTAAAGGACGACAATAGTTCTCAAAATCCTTCTGATGCATATGCAAGCCATTGAAGGTGGCCGGAACACCCATGATCAAATGGGGTTCCCCGGCCCGGACCAGGCCGAAGACCGGCCGGCCATGCAGTAAGGTTGAAGGAATTGTTGCCAGTTCCTGATTGAGCATGATTGCTTGACCAATCTCCACCTTCCATTCCCCATCGAGTTTAACAGCCGTTTTCACTCCGCTTGCGCTTTCAATCTTAACCTTATCGACATTCATTTCCTCTCCGACCTTTGCTGCGGCATAGATCATGCCATTTCCACAAAAATCCGCTTCATATCCATCTTTCCCCAGAACCCGCAGGCGTACATCAGCTATGGTGGAATCCTGAAGCACCAAAAGGTCATCGGCCAGAGGGGTTGCGCAGAAGATCCGCGCCAGTACCAAAAGATAATCCATACGGGGTGATTTCTCCCCCCTGTAGTCAAGTAACACAAAGTGGTTCAGAAGCGTATGCCCCAACTCCAATGGTATTTTTCTTGAGTTTAGTGATCGCCTCATCATCATAATTTACCCTTTTCCATTTACTTTTCAGTCAATAATCAGCCTGTCTAAGGATGAATGTTTATCCTTATCCCACTGGCTTTCTCTCTCTCCCATCCACCCGAATCGGCACATCCATTTTGAAAAAGCCACCGATTGAAAAGGGGATGATGAGGGAGGATATTCACAGCGAGCCGAAAACTCTTCACCTTTTGAAGCTGATTCATGAGCAAGGACTTGGCAACCCTCTACCGAACCTATTAATACGAGAGGAATTGAGAATTCAAAAATCCAAAAATTCGGTTCGGAGCAAAAAATGGGGCATTTATTCTGACTTTTGACTATCTGTACTTTTTTAAGGACAGGGCATGACCAATATAGATATTTCAAAATTAAAAATTGATAAATCCAGGGCAGCCACATCATCGGGCATGGAGAAAAGACCCTTTTTGTGGCTTTTGATCATACTTGTTATTCTGGGAGCCCTCCTTTTCCTTCTGCGGAAAATTTTTCTCCCAACGTACCGGGTTGAAATCACCATGGTCTCCCAGATGTACCCTTCGCAAGCCTTCACTCTTTTGAACGCAAGCGGTTATGTCGTAGCCCAGCGCAAGGCCGCCGTATCATCCAAGATTACCGGCCGTCTCGTATCATTGTTGGTAGAGGAGGGAAGCAGGGTCAAAAAGGGACAGGTGATTGCCCGCCTGGAAGATGCCGATGCAGCTTCGGTGAGAGATCAGGCTGAGGCCAATTTGAGTGTAGCCCGGTTTACCCTTGAGCAGACAAGAGCCGATCTTCGCGAGACAACTCTGGCCTTGAATCGGTGCAAAGAGATGCTGAGCCGGGGCTTTTTGTCGCAGGCAGACTATGATGTCTGCGAGGCCCGCTACCAGAGATCCGCAGCCGCAGTCACCGCAGCCGAGGCAACAGTCAGGGCCCAGGCCGCTGCCCTTGAAGGGGCCAGGATATCTTTCGATAATACCTTCATCAGAACTCCCTTTGATGCTGTCGTACTGACGAAAAATGCTGATGTCGGCGACGTCATCACTCCCCTGGGAGCTGCTGCCAATATCAAGGCTGCCGTCGTTACCATCGCCGATATGGGCTCACTTCAGGTGGAAGTAGATATCTCCGAATCCAATCTGGAAAAAGTGAGAAGGGGACAGCCATGCGAGATTCAGTTGGATGCCCTGCCCGGATACCGTTTCCGAGGTATCGTTCATATGATTGTGCCAACCGTGGACCGTACCAAAGCGACTATCATGGTCAAGGTGCGCTTCGTGGATGAAGACAACCGTGTACTGCCGGAGATGAGCGCCAAGGTTGCTTTTCTTTCTAAAAAGCTTACCTCCGAGGAGATGAGTCCCCGCACTGTCCTGAGCCCGGATGCCGTGGTGAGCAGAAACGGTAAGGAGTTCGTTTTCCTGATCCAGGGTGACCGTGCGGTCGAAATCCCGATCAAGAGCGGGGGCCGGTTCGGTGATATGGTGGAAGTATTGAGCGGCGTAAAAGTGGGGGACAGGGTAGTGATGAATCCCAAAGAAGAGTTGAAAGACAAGGCAAGAATCGAGGTTGCCGGATTATAGCAGGATAGATAATTCCGGAGTAGAGCAAAATCGAGATTGCCTGATGAGGAAATGGAAGATGAAAGGCGGAAAAAGGCCGATCGTCGAAATAGAAAATATCTCCAAATACTATCACCGGGACAGCCAGACGCTAGCGGTATTGGAACAGATAACCTTTACCATCGAGGAGGGTGAATTCTTCACTCTCATGGGGCCGTCAGGATCGGGCAAGAGCACGCTTTTAAACCTGATCGCCGGTATTGATAAGGTGGATGGCGGCACTATCAAAGTAGGGGGGGTCGATATCTCCATGCTTTCCGAAACGCAACTCGCCCGGTGGCGTGCAGCCCATGTGGGCTTTATCTTCCAGTTTTACAACCTGATTCCGGTGCTCACTGCCTTTGAAAATATCGAACTGCCCCTGCTCCTGACAGCGCTTCCCAGGCGGAAGCGAAGGGAGCATGTTGACGCAGCTCTTAACCTGGTTAACCTTGCCGGCAGAATGGATCATTACCCCGGCCAGCTCTCCGGAGGCGAGCAGCAGCGCGTGGCCATAGCCCGCGCCATAATCACCGATCCGACCATCGTGGTGGCTGACGAGCCCACAGGCGATCTGGACCGTGTTTCTGCTGAGGATGTGCTGGACCTCTTAGACCGTCTCAACAGGGAACTGGGCAAGACCATTATCATGGTGACCCACGATCCCCGGGCAGCAGCTAAGGCCCATGTAGTCAGGCATCTGGAAAAAGGGGTCCTGCTCTGATGTTCCCGCTCAAGCTGGTGGTAAAGAATGCCTTTCGCCGCAAGGTCCGTACCTTTTTGACTATTCTCAGCATCGCCATAGCCCTTCTGGCCTTCGGCCTTTTGCAAACCCTCGTAAACTCCTGGTACGCCGGGGCAAATTCAGCTTCCAGCTACCGATTGGTAACCAGAAACGCCATTTCCCTGGCCTTTTCTCTTCCCATCTCTTATAAAGATAAAATATCTCAGATAGATGGGGTGCAGGAGGTAACTTACGGGGACTGGTTTGGTGGCATCTATATCGAAGAAAAAAACTTTTTCCCCAATTTTGCCGTCGAACCCAGAGGCTATCTCAAACTTTACGACTACCTGATACCCCCGGAGCAAAGTGCCAGTTTCCTCCGCGACCGCAGGGCAGCCCTTGCCGGCTGTAAGCTGAGAGACAGGTTCGGGTGGAAAGTCGGTGACAGTATCACGCTTAAAGGGACCATTTTCCCCGGCACATGGGAATTTATGCTGGCCGGTTTCTACCAGGCCGGAGTGAATGATATCGATGAGACCCAATTCTTTTTTCATTGGGACTACCTTAACGAAACCATACGGGAAACCATGCCCCACCGGGCGGATCAGGTCGATTTTTACCTCATCGGTGTGAAGAGCCCCGATCTTGCCACTAAGGTGTCTTTGGCCGTAGACAAAACCTTTAAAAACTCCTTGGCTGAAACTCTGACCGAAACCGAGAAATCGTTCCAGTTGAGCTTCCTTGCCATGAGTGATGCGATCATCAAGGCAGTTCAGCTTGTCTCTCTGGTCGTCATCTTCATCATCATGGCTGTAGCCGCAAATACCATGATCATGTCCGTCAGGGAAAGAACCGCCGAGTACGCAGTATTCAAAACCCTGGGGTTTGGGCCGTGGCCTATCATGGTACTGATTCTGGGCGAATCTCTGATCATCGCCATGACCGGCTGCGCACTCGGTATCGCCCTTACCATTCCGGTAAAAAACGCCATCGCCAGAGCACTGAGCGATTATCTTCCCATATTCATACTCAATACGAAAATTTTTCTCTACTACGCAATTGCCTCTGTCCTGGTGGGGATCACAGCCGCCATTATACCAGCCTGGCGGGCTGCAAAGGTACCCATAGCCGAAGAACTGGGGAGGATTCCATAAAGTGTCGGCTGTCCCTTTGTCCTATAGCCTCCGCAATCTCTGGGCACGTCGGCTTACCACCCTTTTTACCGCCCTTGGTATGGCCTCGGTGGTCTTTGTCCTGGCCGCAAGCCTGATGCTCGCAGAAGGACTGCGAAAAGCCCTGGTAGGGACCGGCTCTTCGGATAATGTCGTGGTAATCCGCAAAGGGGCCGCTACTGAAGTTTTCAGCGGAATTGACCGGTTGCAGGCAGCCATAGTGGAAACGCAGCCCGAGATTGCCATTGGGAAAAACGGCCAGCCCCTTTTGGCCAGAGAGTCCCTGGTACTGGTCAGCCTCCAAAAGCGCGGGAGGGATAATCAATCCAACGTAGCTGTCAGAGGCGTCGGAGAAAGCTCGCTCTCCCTGCGGCCAAAAGTAAAACTGGTGCAAGGGCGGCGCCCAAGGCCGGGAACATCGGATATCATTGTCGGACAAAATATCGCCAAGAGATTCCAGGAGGTCGGCATCGGGCAAACGCTCCGCATCGGCATGAGGGACTGGACCGTTGTGGGAGTGTTCGATGCAGAGGGCACCGGATTCGGCTCGGAAATCTGGGCGGATGTCGACCAGCTCATGCAGACCTTTCGCCGTCCGGTCTATTCATCGATAACCTTCAGGTTACGCGACGTTTCGGAATTCGAGAAATTCAAAGCACATATCGAATCAGACCCCCGACTGACTCTGGAAGCCAAGAAGGAAATCGAGTACTACCTGGAGCAGTCAAAGTGGATGGCCACATTCCTGCGCGTCCTGGGAATATCGCTGACCGTGATCTTTTCCCTGGGTGCTACGATCGGAGCCATAATCACCATGTATGCCTCCGTGGCCACCCGAACCCGTGAAATCGGAACCCTTCGTGCCCTCGGCTTCCAAAAACGGAGCATCCTCGGCGCCTTTCTCTTCGAATCCCTGCTTCTTGGCTTTCTGGGCGCCATGTTTGGCCTCTTATTCGCCTCTTTCCTGCAACTGATAACGATCTCGACCATAAACTTCCAGACCTTTTCGGAACTGGCCTTTTCCTTCTCCCTCTCCTTCACTATAGCCTGCCAGGCACTTTTCTTCTCGCTGATCATGGGCCTTATCGGCGGAGTATTCCCCGCCTTCAGGGCTTCACAGATGAATATCGTCGATGCACTCAGGACCCATTAATTTCGCTTCTCAAGGGGGGCGCAAGGACCCGTGTTAGCGACGAGGGGAGATGAGCGTATGGATAAAACAACCCCCGACGCTTTCACTGCTCCCGCTGCTTCCACTCCCGCCCGTTGACTTATAACTCTGAACTCCCTCGCCGACAAGAGAAACATCTGTTCTGAGGGCATCGGGATCATCTGAAAAAATGGAAAGAGTGGCTGATTTGGCGCCTGTATTCTGAGGCACGAAGGAAATCTGTATGCTTATTGAAGCGCCTGGCGCTATGCTGGTGTGAATACCTCTATGCCTGAAATTTCGATTATCCGTTATCTGGAAATCATCGATCGTAAGATCGTAAGTTCCCACGTTGGAAATCATCAGGGTTTTGGTGATAAAATATCCGATCTTGACTGTCCCGAAGGTCATCATACTGTCCGAGACCCGGATATCAGGGTTTACGGCCCTCTGGCCAACGCGGTAAAATCGTGGATAGAAGCAGGAATTGCCCGTGCCTATTACTTCTCTGTCGTCGAACCTGCTGCCAGCGCTTCCATCACTCTGTACCTGGATAGGGACTTTCACTATCTCATTATCGTATTCGAGGGCAAGGAAGGTATCATCTCCATTGAAAACGGGACTGCCGGTCCCCTCGGCAATGGTGCTTGTCTGCCGTGTAATGAGGTTAAAGATTACGGATACGCGGGTTCCCGTGGGGTTGTGGTATTTTTCGAAGGCTATCAGCCAGTCCCTGACGGCCGATGCCGATGGGGTGTAGATGTCATAGCCTTCCGGCATGGTCGGAACGAGCACTTCTACCCTTCCTGAGCGGATATCGAGAATACCGATATCCCAGAAGGAGTACCCCTCTTCACCGTCCGAAAATTTAAGCTCGCTTAAGGCATCGAAGATAATTTTATTGCCCGTCAGGTCAAAATCCATATTATCGATATAGAGGAGCGAATTGGAAGAGACATCGGCATCGCTGGGCCAGAAGAGTGTGAATTCCTTTTTATCCATTGCTTCCATATCCAGCAGATAAAGCATATTATCTTCAGGATTGGTGGTATAAGCAAAATAGCGGCCATCCGAAGAGCCTGCTATGGTGCGCACCCTACCATCGGCCGCAATAACAGCCTCATAGTTACTAAAAGGTGAAAGACTGGCGAATTTCAGATTGTTCTGCGCATCTACGAACAGGACCGCTTCACCGTTTTCGACGACTACGGGACGGGTCACGGCCACCGGTGTTTGCGAAACATAAAATTCTTCTCCCGTAGCCAGTCTCATAGCCAGATAAGGTACTCCCCACTCATCATAGAAAATATAAAGGAGATTATCCGGGCCTTTGACAGGGGTTATCGTTCCTCCCTCTTCACCCCCAGTGTCTTCTTCTTCCAGAACATCGACGACATCCCAGGCAGTCTCTACTGCCTGAACTTCAGCCGAATCGGCACCGTGCAGTTCCTCGGCGCTCTGGATTGTCGCGCGGCGGCAGTCGGAAAAATCGCTCTCCGGCGTAAGATGCTGCGTAAGTGCCCGGTAGAAAATCTTTTCGGTTTCATCTCTGCCGATGCTCGCTCCATATCCTTCGCTGCTCAGTCCCTCGGCCATCAGATAAGCCACACGGCCGGGGATGCTGCAATTGATATGGACACCTCCATAGTCGCCATCTTCAGTGCCGGGCAAATTCCGATATTCATCCATGGATGCAGGTAATGAGCTCAGCCCATGATGAGGGTCTTTGAGGTCTCTTAAAAAATAGGGATACCTATTGGTGACATCTTCACCTATCTGCCAATTCCGCCGGTCGATCATGCAGGCAAAAATGTCCGAAAACGCTTCACTTAATGCACCCGACTGATACTGGTATTTTAATCTGGCCGTGTTTTCGGTAACGCCATGGGTATACTCATGAGCTGTGACATCCAGTGACCTGGCCAGAGGAGAAAAGACAGAACCTCCATCCCCGAAAAACATGAATTTTCCT
>JBFMGO010000024.1:0-18865 GCA_040752695.1 bacterium | reverse complement strand
CCTGTCCAGCAGGCATTGTCCCAGTTCTCTCCGACGTGAATGATCCCGATATTATTGAACCCATACCCATCGATGGAATCCCGGTCGAATTTCGCTTTGTAGTAATTATTGATCAGGATAAGGTGATGCAGTAACGAGACTCCTGCCGGATCCCACCCTCCATCAGGAGAGGTTGCAGTGACAGGAGAAATAGAGGATATTCTGTCCGGATCCTGATGGTCCGCATCGAAAATAGCGATATTACCATTGCCCAGGCTGTTTGATGCTGATGGATACTGTTTATTAACCATATCGAGCGAGGTATCGATCAAAGAGTAGGTGCTCCCCTGCTTCCAGACAGAGAAGCTCTGCCGCTGTCCGAAGAGGTCATCCCCTGAGCCTGGAACCGCTTCATAGTGAGTATCGTTATATTTCTCCAGAATCTGGCCGATTCTGGCATCCACGAAGTATCGCCACCGTTCAATACCTCTATAGGCCGTTATCCGATAGGCCAGTCGTGCCATTCCTAAACCGTCCGTGTGGATAACGAGTTCACTCGAAGGAGAATCACCTGAAGAAGGAGTGCCGGAAAGAGAATCACCGGAAAGAGAATTGCCGGATTTACTGAGGTCTCTCATTACCTTTTTCACTGCTTCCTCGTGTGATACCTTCGGTTTTACGTCCAGGTCCGGCGTCGGCTCAATTCTTCCTTCCACCAGATAGACGGCGCTATTTTTATCCAGATGGACAATAGCCTCTTTATTCACCAGGGGGATGCCTTTATAAACCTGCTGGAACTTTATATGCTTTAATCCCCTGCTATCCACGATCTCTTTCTTCTGACTGAATTCCTCAGAGGCATTTTGAACCTTGAGCAAATCTCTATAACTTTGCAGGCACGAAACAGCCATGTCACTGGATGTCGAAGACCCGGCCCGCATCCTGGCAGCATCTTCCCTGCAGAAAAGTCCCTGCGCCTTTATGAAAACTGCCGTACCGTTTTTTTTATTGAATCTGACCTTAAGATCCGGCAGACGGCCTTTAAGGGAGTTCAATCTGGATCTCTGCCTGCTGGCAGCAGAAGCGGCAGATGGTGTTGGTGAGGACGATGATGAAGGCAGTTTGGCCAGTTCTGGCCGATTGATTCTTTTTTTACTCACGGCAGGTTTTGTACTGGTATTCCGTTGCTGAAGTTTGTACTGGGTAAGGGCATCTTTCAGCCTGGAGGCCATTTCCGCCAGTTCGGATGAGTTAAGCTCTTTTTTGGCAGCCGTTGGATGGAGAGAATGATCCGGTGGCTTCGAAACCGCCGGCTTAGTGAAAATAAACAGGGATAAAAATATAATTATCAGTAACTTCCGGAAAAGCCTCATGGTATGCCTCCATAGTCAGCACTTCGCGTCATTCTCCCTGAAAAAATCAAGGAGAACATCGCGCCGTATCATTCTTTTACATTTCTCAATGCCTGTGGCCTTGCGGCTATTGATTGGTATTTCCAGTATGACGAAGTTCTGAGTGCAATTATTTTTCGTAATCCTAACGGTTATGATATATAGACTGGCAAAGCATGTCGAAACTTACTCGACGGTTTCTTCCTCAATATGATAAAAAAGGATAGAAACATCACTTTAATCAACGGTGGAAGGACAATAACCGGCCGCTTTGTACCGCAATGTGTACGAAGCCCTTTCACAAGCAAAAAAAATGAAACCATAGTGGTATTTATCACTGCACTGTGTCTGTTACTCGAAGGTTACAATTGATATTTAGTTTTTTATTTAAATGAGACAAATACCATAGAATGCTATTACAAGTCAATACCCGCCAGTACTTGATTGCCGATATATTTATCTATCGACGGGAACTACATCTTTAACTATTTCCTTATCGATATCTTTGTGCTATATTATTAATAGTTATTATAATATATTTATTGTTGAATATCCAGCATGCATTTAATGAAAATTAGTAAAGAAAAAAAACAACAGAAAGGGGAAAGGGGAATGACAAAATCTCGGAAAGTGCGAACCATTTCATGCCTTCTTATAGGAATGCTCATGGGCATTGTAGCAAGTGGAACAGCCTGGGCTGAGAATGCAGTTCCTAATCCCGGGTTTGAGCAAAGTGCAGGGAACTGGCCTGCCTCATGGCCGTGGAGAGGGGGCGGGCACTGGACCTATGTGGGAGACGTATCTCATTCCGGCAGTAAAAGCCTTAAAGTTACCTACACGAGTTCTTCTACCTACGACCTGGTCGGGCAGCCGGGAATCTCCGTAACCGGAGGCAAATCGTATCTAGTTGGGGCCTGGATCAAAACCCAGAATGTCACCGGCCCTGGAGCAAGCATATTTATTGAATGGCTCCATAACAGCGAATGGCTCGGTGGAGAATGGGGATTCCCAAAGATTACCGGAATCAACGAATGGAAATTCATAAGCCTTCCCTCTGTACTGGCACCGGAAACGGCAAACAAAGCGATCCTCTATCTTGAACTGGCCAGGGGATCAACCGGGACCGCCTGGTATGACGACATAATTGTGGATAATTCGCTGGCACCTCTCCTCAGCTCTTTTATCTTACGTCCCAACTATGCGGGCAAGATCCTGCCGGGCGCACCCTCCCCTGAAATAGAGGTGGAAATTACCTTAAATCCCGGAGGATATGGACTGACCCTGGACCAACTGAATGTTACGGCCACACTGAAAGACCAGATTGGCGATACCATAGTCCAAAAGAATCTCAACTCCCTCTCATCTGATACGTTCACGGTCAGCCTGGATATTCCAGAAAGCACTCCGGCAGGAAAGTATGCCCTGACGATAGATCTTTCGGCTAAAACCGGTGATTTGCTCTCCCAAAATGCCTATTCACTGGATAAACTTTCAAATGAGCGCTTTTCACATCTCACCTCGTATATCGACAGCGACAATCGCTTTATCCTCAATGGAGAGCCATTCTTCCCGATAGGCATCTATATGGGAGACGATTACCGGGTGAATTACACTCGTGTAGATGAAGTGGCTGACAGTCCCTTCGATACCATCATGAATTACGCGGTCAATGTCGGCAATCCTCAACAAATTGCCAGTTACCTGGATTATCTTCACTCGAAAAATCTTAACCTCATCTATTCTCTGAAGGATTATATCGGCAACGGCCAGGCCGATCTTGATACCATCACCCAGAAGGTGAATGCTTACCAGGGCTATCCGGCGGTCATAAGCTGGTATATGAATGATGAGAAAGGCCTTTCGTATCTGCCTGAGCTTGAAGCCCGGTATCAAAAGGTAAGAGAGCTTGACGAGAATCACCCGGTCTGGTCGGTTCATTTCCAAAAAGGAGATCTGATCGGAGAAGCCCACACGACGGATATCCTGGGAGTAGACCCCTACCCGATACCTTCGAGTCCGATTACCTTGGTTTCCCAAATGGCCGATTGGGCCAAAGAGGCTGGCCGGGGATACAGACCCCTGTGGCTGGTCCCACAGATATTCGATCAGAGCAATTACGGCCGTCCCGGTCGGCTCCCTACCCCCGAAGAGATGCGGGCCATGACCTATCTGGCTACCAATCATGGGGCCAAGGGGCTTATCTATTACTCCTACTTCGATATACGCTCCAAAGACTATTATGAAACGCAGTGGGCAGCCGTAAAGAAAATAGCAAGCGAAATCAAGACATTGAGGCAGGTTTTCCTCTCTACTCAGAAAGCCGCCGACAATGATATCACCTGCGACAACAGCAGCATCGATTATAAGCTGATGAAAATGGACACTCAATATTACCTCTTCGCAGTCAATACCTTAGACGAGAACATCACTTCGGTATCCTTTCAAAACAATCTGACCTACAAACCATCGGTCATTTCTGTCCTGTTTGAAAATGGCAGGCAGATCACAGCATCGAACGGCCATTTCTCGGACAATTTCCTTCCTTACGAGGTTCACGTCTATGAGCTTGCCACGCCGACCCTGATCGAATTAGGTCAGTTCACTGCGGTGCCTTTCCCAAAAGAAAAAAAGATCATCATCACCTTCCGCACCTTAAGTGAAATCGACACCGCAGGGTTTAACCTCTGGCGCAGCAACCAGGAAAACGGGGAATACAAGAAAATCAACCCCCGACTGATAGAATCAACAGGCAACGCCACCGAAGGGGGGGAATATTCCTATACCGATGATAAGGTCAGGTTCGGTGTTACCTATTATTATAAGCTCGAAGAAATAGATAACAATGGGCGAAGCACCTTCTATGGCCCGGTTTCGGCTGTTTTCGTTCGCTCTTCCAGGGTTCTATCCCATTCTTCTGAGGCCGCGCTCGTTGAGCCTTGCCAGGATTATTTCTTTATCCCCTACTGGTTGAGCACCTATACGCCGACGCCCTGGCTGTCACCCTGGTTACCACCCTGCTGCGTTCTGGACTCGCTATTCTGCCAGGGAGTGTATTCACGCTAGCTTAAGGGACCTCTTATGAACACAGGCCGGGGAGGGGGTGTGATGCGCTGCTCGATGTAATCCGGCACCGGCGGCCTGGCATCGTTGCCTCTAAGATAAATATTCATCCATTCTTCAGGACAGCTTATATTGACAATCTCGTGGCGGCTAAGAGCCTATCCCAAAACTCCATTTGGGGCAGATGATTCGCCCGTTGCTGGAGGTTTTGGGATAGCCTCTAAATATCCCCCCTGCTTATTTCAAAATCCTCTGAATCTGTGCAGGGGGGAACAGGCTCTCATTTTTGGAGGATCTTTTTGGGAGTTCAGCCAGGTTGATAAAAGACCGGCACCTTTACCTCTCTTCCCCTTTCCCTTTGTATTCATTGCCCCGACATGGTACTAATAAGAAAAGGCTATCTCAACGTCCTCCCGGTCCTTGGGGTTTATTTGCCAAAGTTCCCTGGACTGGTAGTTTAAGAGCCTGGCTACAAAGACATCGGGGATCTTTTCAAGACAGATGTTGTAGATATTGACGCTTTCGTTAAAAAATTCTCTCCTGTCCGCTATTTCGTTTTCCAGTTCAGTTATCCGCGACTGGAGCTGGCCGAATCTTTTATCTGCCTTCAGTTCAGGATAATTTTCGGATACGGCAAAAAGTGATTTGAGCGCTCCGGTGAGAATACCCTCAGCCTGTCCCCTCTCGTGCATGGTCTGTGCACCTGCCATCATCGAGCGGGCCTGAATGACCTTCTCGAGAGTTTGTGCCTCATGCTTCATATAGCGCTCACAGACTGCAACCAATTTAGGAAGCTCGTCGTGCCTTTGCTTTAAAAGAACATCGATATTACTCCAAGACTTATCTGCATTGTTTTTTACCGTGACCAGGCCGTTATAGATATTTACAAAGTAGAGAATAAAAGCTAAAAGGAGAAACAAAAAGACAACCATGACAACAGTAGCCGTCGTGCTGATCATATCCAAGCCCCCCTTAAGAAAAATGAGATGAATAGTGCGAAATGGCAGGGTACAGGGCGTTGCACAATAACGGCCATAGAAAAACGGGCGATACCACACCGCCCCTCTCTGCCTTTCGGTACTGCGCAGGTTAAAGCCTGCGGCTCTACAACGGTCCTTTGCTCCGCCTGTGGCGGCCATGTACACAGCCTGCCTGGCGTTTAACGCAGCAGGATCAAGGCGCGCTGCACGGGCAATGACTTCCCGTCATCTGAATGCTGGATACATAGAAGGCTCTCCTATCCCCTTGCTCCAGGTTCCGGCTCCCTTATTCAATGAATTTTACCGCTGCTGATCACCAAACCCTTCATCACGTGCATCAGTTCCTGCAGCAGAGCTTTGTCTTGAAAAAATTTTACCAGGTAAAGGGTTCCTCCGGCGATACCTGCTATACCCAGGATGAGAAAAAGCGGTATTTTCCAGGACATGGACCCAAGCAAGCACTCTTCCTGTTTGTCCGATATATAGAAGAACCCTCCTGAGGGGTGCTCACCGACAGCCACTCTATCATTGGTATCCTTCGAAGAGAGCTCTTCAAGCAATATTTCCTCTTCCACACCTTTCCTGGCCATATCCCACTCTTCCTGGCTGATCGTGCCGTCACGGTCAAGATCGTATTCCTTCAACAGATCCTTATTTTCCTTCAGTGAGCGGAGCTTTTCGATCATCCTCTTTTTCTTCTCCTGGATGCTCGTCTTTAACCGCCGGGCAAAGCCGAACACATACAGGAACTGGCCTGTGGGGACAACAGTCTCCACAATTTTTTTATCATCACCGGTGCACGAAGGGCTTGCCCCGAAAATCTTCACGATCGGGTCTCCCCACATCGACTGCGTGATGCCGGCATTGATGGTGGCCTTATCAGGAAGGATAAGTACTCTCCCTGTTTCATCCTCCAGGTAAAAGGGTATAGAGCCGCTGTGGCCATACTCTCTCAGTATTTCCCTTTGCCCTTTGTCGGTTTTCACCTTTTCGTAGATTTTATATGCATAGTAAACACAGTCTGTAAACGTATACGGCGATTTCAGGCAGTACTTTTGTCTGGCATAACCTTTGAGCTCCACCTGCCCCATGGGCATCGAGCGTATCCTGCTGGTGGGGCAGTTCTCAATGGTCTTCTTTCGCTGTAAGAGAACGAATGAATGGATAAAGAATATAAGTCCAAGTGATAAGAAGCCCAGGGGAAGAGGGGTCAGGCTTTTCATGTTTAAGGCCAGGCCAAAGGAGATAATCGCAAGAAAACCCAGGGGGTACACGAGAGAGGGAGGGCCAAGAGTTTTTATCCATCGCCGATCGCCCCGCAAAAAATTTGGCAGGAAGGAGATTGCCGACATCTGGGAGGATCTAAAGGGCGCTATCCCTTCCGGAGGAGAGGGGAGGCTGAACGCTTCCTGAGCGGTGACCTCATCGATGCCGGGGTGGACCGGCTTTTGATTATGATTTTTCCCGGACAGAAGAAAGGGACCAGCCCAGATAATCCCGTTCATATTCTCTATTGTTAATGCGTTCTTTCCTGTTAATGCGCCCGATAGGCATCCATCCAAAACGGGACCCTTATCGGTGCCCCTATCGGTATCAGTGCTCTCTCCTTCTCCCTTTCCGTTTCCGTTCCCATTTCCATTCTGTGCCGTGAAAATCCCCTTTTGGCGAGCCAGGGATATAAAGCTGGAGTAAAGGGTGAATTCCTGCTCCCATTTAACGTCTTCTCCTGTTAAGTCGAGGAATGGCAGTTCATTTTCCCCAAGACCAATATCGAGCATCGTTGATGGACAAATCCTGCCGATTTCTTTCATAATGACCGGAAAGTTATGAAAGGTCGTATACTTATTGGACTGTCCCAGGCAACTGTAATTAAATTTTGTACTATCTATTCTTACCGCTGTGTCGAAGCCATCGACATAAATATCCATCATGGGATTATTGCGAAAGATATATGACAAAGACTCTGATACCGGATAGGAAGTGCCCGTGTTCATGGCAAGTCTGGCCAGACGCTTCCCTTGCAGCCTCTTAAAGTTACCTGTGCTCAAAACGAGAAGGCAGCTTTGGGAGCTGTCAAGAGAAAGAATCTCCCCGGATTGCGCAGAGAGAAAGGTTATGGACCTTTGGCCGATCTCAATGCTTGAGCAGCGAAGGGGCTTTTTGACGCCTCCCAGTTCGCTCTTGCTGATAATCGCGGAACTCAAAAGGCCGCACCCGCCCAGTTTCCGGGACAGTTCCTCCAAAACGGCCTGGTCTTGATGAACCTTCAAAACTCGCAAGGCGGTTCCGGTCAGCTTCTGCTTCAGGGTCATTTTATCCAGTCCGGTCGCAGCAGATAGGGATTCAAGGTGCAGATCCACTATAGAGGGGTCTTCAGCAAGGGGCCTTATCACCAGGTAGTACTGACTGGAATAGTCACTCATACTCTTTTGCCAAAGCTCCTTTCACTTTTTTAATATCCTTGGGGATTTCGAATTGGCAGATGAATTATCCATAAGCAGATAAGGCTTTTTTCCCATGTTTTCCATGCCGGTCTCTTTTTCTTGTAACCAGTTGCTAAGTATATGTCTTATTTGTTGGATATTTTCCATGAATGCAATTTATTTTCAGCCCACTACTTTTTTATCGTAAGTCAGGCGGGTATTCCTTCGTCTTGAGTCTAAATTTTGGGAAATATTTATTTTATTTCTTGAGTACATGGGGGGCAACTTTGGAAACTCCGCCTCATTACCATTCAAAGTATCCATCCATAATCTCCATCTCAAGAGTTTTCACGCACGAGGAGAAGTTCTCATTAAACCTGTCCGCCTCCATCTGTATTCTATCCGAATCTTACATCCGCTCAGTATGAGAAATTGTTCTCCCTGGAACCCTATACTTAAAACAAAGGGGTAAATAATAACCATATACGTAACTGCTCAGGGAAATAGACTGTAGGCCTTTAGACTACAGGGGGAGACAATGCGTTCCTTTCTCCAAAAAAGGCTTTTAGACTTAACAGCCTTCAACCTGCAAGCCTTACAGCCTCGACAACCTTGAGGAGAGATACTTTTTTGTCTTCTTCATCGTTTCTTGATCTGCTTGCCATTCTATGAGAGCAAAGGGAAGAAGGAATTATACTGCTTCTTGTCTCTGGCAGGATAAGGGAATGAGCGGCCAATGCTCAAATGGGCATATCATCCCTGGCTAAATGCTATAGGGAAACAGGAAAGGTGGTGTTTGATAGTATAATGCAGGTTTGACACTCTTAAGGTGCATATGCTGACAAATGAGATAAAAAAACAGGGGCTTTTGATCCGATGTGTTTTTTTACCAAAATGTATTTGCCTTTAGGAGTATGATAATCGTTAACTGAAACTGAATAACCTAAAAAACAATTTCTTAGAATTATATGGGGTTAAAGGATATGTCTTTCAAAAATAACATTAAAATTATGGTATTATCAGTGGTTCTCTCTTTTGGTCTTTTTCTGTTTTCTTCCGGTTTGGGTTATGCACAGTACAGCACCTATGGCAGCGGCCTGTATGGAGGATACGCAGGTTTGTACGGTGGTGGTCTTGGCAGCATGTATGGCGGATTGTACGGTGGGTTAGGCAGCATGTACGGCTACGGCGGGTTGGGTGGTATGTATGGCGGGTTGTATAGCGGCTTGAGCGGATTAAGCAGCCTGAGCGGATTAAGTGGATTAGGCTATGGCGGCCTGGGCGGCATGTACGGTATGTATGGCGGGTTGTATAGCGGCTTGAGCGGGTTGAGCGGATTAAGCAGCCTGAGCGGATTAAGTGGATTAGGCTATGGCGGCCTGGGCGGCATGTACGGTATGTATGGCGGGTTGTATAGCGGCTTGAGCGGGTTGAGCGGATTAAGCAGCCTGAGCGGTCTGAGCGGATTGGGCTATGGCGGCATGTACGGCGGTATGTATGGTATGTACGGTGGTATGTATGGCGGGTTATATGGCGGGTTATATGGTATGTACGGCGGTTTATATAGCGGATTGAGCGGATTGAGCGGATTAAGCAGCCTGAGCGGTCTGAGCGGATTGAGCGGACTCGGACTCGGCATGGGAATGATGAATCCGTACATGATGATGAGTGGACTGAGTGGATTATCCGGTCTGAGCAGTTTACTTGGCGGGACAACGACTCCTACACTCACCTCCGCACCCACCACGACCCTGAGCACGGTATTACCGGCCACGGCTACTGCTCTGTAGGATAGAAACGCTTTTTTATAAAAATGGTCAACTGCAAAAAGCCTGTATGCGGCACTTCAAAGCCTGTACAGGCTTTTTTCTTGTGCGAGAAAACAAAAATCACCATTTTTCTCTTGACATTCAGGAAATTTCACCCTATGCTTACCTCTTTTTGGCCGCTTTTTAAGGAGTAGGTGATACCTGTTGATTTTAAAAGTTAAGTGGGCTATAGTTTAAGGAAGCGGGCTGATGAATGAGAAAAAAACGCAATACAGGTATGCTTCCAGGTTCATTTAAGATATGATTATTTAGTTGAAAAATCGGATTCAAAAGTGTATACTAACGTGATATCGATGCAAACATAACTACCATGAAATCTGGTTAAAAGAAATTTTTCAAGAGCGAGAAAACGATTCCCGTTCATTGCTGAATGCATGGTGAGTGTAGCTCAGTTTGGATAGAGCACTGGATTGTGGCTCCAGTGGTCGAGGGTTCAAGTCCCTCCACTCACCCTTTGGAAAATGCGCCCGTAGCTCAGTTGGATAGAGCGTCGGACTTCGAATCCGCAGGTCGCAGGTTCGAGCCCTGCCGGGCGTATGATTTTGTATATAATTTTATTGATATCATATATTGATATTGTATTTTTATTGATATCTTAATTTTTGTTAATATATGATTTTTGTTTAGATGAGTAATGTGGGCCGTTAGCTCAACAGGCAGAGCAACTGACTCTTAATCAGTAGGTTGAAGGTTCGATTCCTTCACGGCTCACCAATTTTTTGATTTGGATAAACAAGATTGACATCGTTATACGGCAGGAGGAATTTCCTTAATTTTCCCAGAAAAAGGATAACGAGCTTTTCTGGAAGAGGGTATTCCTCCATTTTTTATAGGCCTCAAATTGTCCTACCCATGTATCGTATCATGGAAGCGAGAGTGGCGGAATTGGCAGACGCGCTGGACTTAGGATCCAGTGGGGAACCATGCGGGTTCGAGTCCCGCCTCTCGCATAAAGCAAACGAACGGGTACCTGAAATAATGTCCGGGTGCTTGAGAGAGTGTCTATGAGAAAAGAGGATCTATGAGAGTTGATGTGACCGATTTAGAGCAATGTAAAAAAGCAGTCACTGTTGAAATCCCTGAAGAAATCGTAACCAGGAAGATCAATGAAGCTTTTCGGCAAGTAAGTTCCTCTACCAGACTCAAAGGCTTCCGTCCCGGAAAGGTACCGAAGGATTTGTTAAAAGCTCGCTTTTGGGATAAAATTGAATCAGAGGTTATAAAGGATCTGGTGCCGGAATATTTTGAAAAGGCCGTTGAAGAGCAGAAGCTGCAATTAGTCGGACAACCCGAATTCGAGGGAGAGCTTCACGTTCATGAGAACTCACCCCTTTCCTTCAAAGTGGTTGTTACGACTTGGCCCAAGATTGAATTACCTCAAAACTACCGGGAAATTGAAATCGTGGGGGAAAAAGCGGCTGAAGTGACTGAAGATGATATCATGGAAGTTCTCAAGGATCTTCAGGAGCAGGCTGCCAAATATCAGGTCATTACGGATCGGCCCCTGCGGGAGGGGGACCTTTTCGTATTCGACTATGATGCCACCGAAAAAGCGAACCCGTCATGGAGTGAGAGCAAGAAGGATGCGGTCGCTACTGTCGGATCCCAGCAGATACCCCCCGGATTTTCTCAGAATATTATCGGTATGTCCAAGGGAGAAGAAAAAGAATTTGAGGAGGCTTTTCCCGCAGATTACGCTAAGCCGGAAGTGGCTGGCAGGAATATTACTTTCAAAATTAATATCAAGGAAATAAAAGAAAAGGTGCTCCCTGAGATTGACGATGATTTTGCCAAGGACTGGTCGAATGACAGCCTGGCAAGCTTAAAAGAGGAAATTGCCGAAACAATAAAGAAAAGGCGCGAGGATGAAGCCCGTTCGAAAATGGTCAATTCCTTGCTCAACAAATTGCTGGATTCAACTTCGATAGAACCTCCTGAAATCATGGTCGAGAATGAAACGGATGCACTTGTTCAGGACTTGGAATTTCGATTGGCCGCTCAAGGCAGAGCGCTTGAAAAAACCGAATCGAATATTGCCTTGGTCAGGAAGGACTTCAGGGAGACTGCAATCAGAAATGTAAAGGCTTCCATGATCTTAGAGGAGGTGGCCATTCGTGAGGGGATCGAAGTCCCCCCTGAAGAGATCGATCATCATGTTCAACTGTTAGCCAAGCAATACAACAAAACTGCTGAAGAAGTGAAAAAAGTATACAAAGGTAAAATTGAAAAAACTCTTCAAGAACGCAAAACATTAAATTTCCTGCTGGATCATGCCCTGATCCGGTAGGAGAATCAAAGGGATATGGCGATGACTCTAATACCGATGGTTGTAGAACAGTCCAGCCGTGGCGAGCGGGCCTATGATATTTATTCTCGACTCCTGAAGGACCGGATTGTGTTCGTGGGAAGTCCTATCGAAGATAATATTTCCAATCTGGTTATTGCGCAGCTCTTATTTCTGGAAGCGGACGACCCGGATAAGGATATTCACCTCTATATTAACAGTCCCGGCGGGGTGGTGACTTCAGGGCTGGCTATTTATGATACGATCCAGTATATCAAGCCTGATGTCTCTACCATTTGCATCGGACAGGCAGCCAGCATGGGAGCGCTGCTCCTTGCTGCCGGCACCAAGGGGAAGCGCTATGCTCTTCCCCATGCCAGGATCTTGATTCATCAGCCTCTCGGAGGATTCCAGGGGCAGGCTACGGATGTCGATATTCAGGCCAAGGAAATTCTGCTTATGCGTAAGCGTTTGAACGAAATACTGGTCAAACATACCGGGCAGGCTTTTGAAAAGATCCAGATCGATACAGAAAGGGATTATTATATGTCCGCCGAGCAGGCCAAGGAATATGGCCTGGTGGATGAAGTAATAGTTAAAAAAGCCGGGTAAATTTTTTCATTAACGATAAAGGAATAGGAAATGGCTAAAGGTAAAAGCTCTAAAAATGTAACCTTAAAATGTTCCTTTTGCGGCAAAACCCAAAATGAAGTCAAGAAGCTGATTGCTGGACCTACGGTATATATCTGTGATGAATGCATAGAGCTTTGCAACGATATCATCGAGGAAGAGTGGGAAGAAGAGCGCATCGAGAATTTTAAGAAGCTCGCTAAGCCTATTGAGATAAAAAATTTCTTAGACCAGTATGTGGTTGGCCAGGAGAGAGCGAAAAAGACTCTGGCGGTAGCGGTTCATAACCACTATAAACGCATCGAAGCAAATATCGATCCAAAAGACGTCGAGCTCCAAAAGAGCAACATTCTGCTCATCGGGCCAACCGGTTCAGGGAAGACACTCCTGGCCCAGACTATGGCTAAGCTGCTCGATGTCCCCTTTATTATTGCGGATGCCACCACACTTACCGAAGCGGGTTATGTCGGCGAGGATGTGGAGAATATTATCTTAAAACTCCTGCAGGCCGCTGACTTTGACGTAGCCAAAGCTGAAAAGGGAATTGTCTATATTGACGAAATCGATAAGATCAGTCGAAAGACGGACAGCCCGTCCATTACCCGTGATGTATCGGGTGAGGGAGTACAGCAGGCCCTTTTGAAAATCATTGAAGGCACGGTGGCCAGTGTTCCTCCTCAAGGGGGAAGAAAGCACCCTCACCAGGAATATATTCAGGTGGATACGAAAGATATCCTTTTCATTTGCGGCGGTGCTTTTATCGGTCTTGAAAAGATCGTTTCCAAGCGGCTGGATAAAAATCCCGTCGGATTTCTGTCCGGCGTCAAAAGTAAAAAAGAAAGAACCAGTTCTGACCTTATCGCCCAGGTACAGCAGACCGATTTGATAAAATTCGGCATGATCCCGGAATTCGTAGGCCGTTTTCCAGTGATCGCCACCCTGACCGAATTGAACGAAGAAATGATGATTTCCATTCTCAAGGACCCCCAAAACGCTCTCATTAAGCAGTATCAGAAGATCTTCGAGCTGGAAAACGTCAAGTTAAAATTTACCGACGATGCCCTGTCCGCTGTTGCCCATGAGGCTACTATCCGGGGGACCGGCGCGCGAGGCTTAAGATCGATCTTAGAGGATGTCATGCTTGATATCATGTACGATTTACCTTCACAAAGCAGCGGCATCAAAGAATGTGTAATTACCAAGGATGTTATCGCCCGGCATGAGACACCGATATTTCTCTATGAGAAGGTAGGCTGACACTTTCTCCCCACCAGCAGTATTACAGTAGACCTCCCATGAATCAGGAGCACATACTGCGGAGGCAAGATGTTTTTTAAGGACAAAAATAGAACCAAGACGAATCAGCAAAAACGGACTCTTTCTCTCTTACCCTTGAGGGATATTATTGTTTTTCCTCATATGATCGTGCCACTGTTTATTGGCAGGCCAAAGTCCATCAAGGCAATAGAAAAGGCCATGCTGAACAATAATCAGATTATCCTCGCTTCGCAGAGAAATGCCAAGGTCGATGACCCTCAGCCCGGAGACATTTTCGCTATCGGTACGATCGCCGAAATCCTGCAGGTACTGAAACTCCCCGATGGCACGATCAAGGTGTTAGCAGAAGGGGTAGCCCGCTGTACGATTGAGGAGTTTATCGAAGACGATCCTTTCTTTAACGTGGTAGTCTCAGATTGTGAACGGGAAACCGAAGGCTCGCCTCAGGTGGAAGCTCTGATGAGAAACGTGAACGCGCAGTTTGAAAAATATGCCAAATCAAACCAGAAGATTCCGCCGGAAATGATTCAGTCAGCCTTAAATATCAAAGAGCCCGGGCGTCTGGCCGATATCATCGCCTCACACGTGACCCTCAAGCTGGAAAATAAACAGACTATTCTGGAAAGTCTTGATCCTGAAGAGAGGCTTTTGAAGCTGTACAATTTCCTCTCTTCCGAAATCGATATCCAGGAGCTGGAAAAAAAGATTCGCAGCCAGGTCAAAAATCAGATGGAAAAAACCCAAAAAGAGTACTATCTGCAAGAGCAGATGAAGGCCATCCAGAAAGAACTGGGTACGATCGATAACCGCAAATCAGAAATCCAGGAGCTTGAGGAAAAAATCCGCGGGATCAAGATGAATACCGAAGCTCAGGACAAGGCCGTGCGTGAATTGAGGAGGCTCGAATTGATGCCCCCCATGTCCGCCGAAGCTACAGTAGTCCGCAACTACATCGATTGGCTCGTTTCCCTGCCCTGGGCGAAAAAAACCAGAGATAAAATAGACCTGGATAAGGCTGAAAAAATACTGGACCATGACCACTACGGCCTTGAACAGGCCAAAGAGCGGATACTCGAATATCTGGCGGTGCGAAGGCTCGTCAAGAAGATGCGAGGACCCATCTTGTGCCTGGTAGGTCCTCCCGGCGTCGGAAAAACGTCTTTGGCCCGCTCTATTGCCAGAGCTACGGGGAGAAATTTTGTCCGCCTCTCCTTAGGGGGGGTGCGTGATGAGGCTGAAATCCGGGGACACCGAAGGACCTATATCGGTGCTTTGCCTGGCCGGATTATCCAGGGAATGAAAAAGGCCCAATCCCGCAATCCTGTCTTTCTTCTCGATGAAATCGACAAGATGAGTACGGATTTTCGGGGAGATCCATCCGCGGCGCTCCTGGAAGTACTCGACCCTGAGCAAAACCACTCCTTCAGTGATCATTATCTGGAAGTGGATTACGACCTTTCGGAAGTCATGTTCATCACCACGGCCAATGTGATCCACAAAATTCCCGGTCCTTTGCAGGACCGGATGGAGGTTATCCGGCTGCCCGGATACACGGATCTTGAAAAGGTCAGAATCAGTTCTTTATTCCTGGTTCCAAAGCAGTTAAAATCTCATGGTCTGGCAGCTAAGAATCTCGAATTTTCTGAAAAGGCGGTCAAATACATCATCTACCGCTATACCAGAGAGGCGGGGGTGCGTAATCTGGAAAGGGAAATCGCTTCGGTCTGCCGAAAAGTGGCCAGGCAGGTGGTTAAAAAGGGGAAAGACACTCATGTTCAAATCGGCGTGCACAGTGTCCCCAAGTATCTTGGCCCTCCCAGGTTCCCCAAAAAGGACAAGTCCCTGGATGACGAAATCGGTATCGTGAATGGTCTTGCCTGGTCTGAGGTAGGGGGAGATATCCTCCCGATAGAAGCGGTCATCATGGAGGGGAAAGGAGAACTCACCCTGACCGGGCAATTGGGAGACGTTATGCAGGAATCCGCACAGGCAGCTTACAGCTACATCCGCTCCAAAGCAAAGGATCTGAACCTTTCAGGAGAATTTTTCCAAAAAGTCGATGTCCATCTTCATATACCCGAAGGTGCCATACCCAAAGACGGCCCATCCGCCGGCATCACTATGGCCACAGCCATGGCTTCCTCATTCACTGGAAAGCCTGTCCGCAGCGATGTGGCCATGACCGGAGAGATTACCCTGCGGGGGAAAGTGCTGCCTATCGGTGGATTAAAAGAAAAGGTTCTGGCAGCCCACCGCGCCGAGATTCGAACCGTCATTCTGCCTGAAGAAAATGAAAAAGATTTAAAAGAAATTCCTGATATGGTAAAAAAAGTCACTCAATTTGTCCTCGTTAAGAACATGGATCAGGTCCTGAAAACGGCGCTGGTAGGATATTCTGAGCACACCAAAGAGCAGCATCAACAACAGCCAGCTACCAGCGGCTTACAGGCTACTTCGATCGGATAAACCATGCCTCTTCCAGTAGTAACTATCGTTGGCCGGCCCAATGTTGGGAAATCCACCTTCTTTAACCGATTGGTCGGAAAGCGTCAAGCCATTGTCGATGGCCAGCCTGGCGTGACGCGTGACCGCATCTATGCCTCCTGCACCTGGGATGAGAGAAGCTTTCTTCTGGTCGATACCGGAGGGATGGAACTGGATGCCAGGGAAGATCTCAGCGTTCAAATGCAGAACCAGACAGATATGGCTGTCAATGAGGCCGATCTTGTGCTCTACGTTATGGATGCAATAGAAGGACTCCTTGGTATGGACCGGGAGATCATACAGCGATTGTACCGGGGCAATAAAAAGGTCCTCTTTGTCATAAATAAAGCTGATGTTTCGCCTGCCAGGCAAGCACTGCAAGACTTTTATGAACTCGGCGCACCATTTTTCCCCATTTCTGCAGAACATGGCCTTGGGATCTCAGAGCTCATGGACGCTGTATTGCAGCAGCTTCCTTCTTATCCCGCCCGGCCGCAAGAGGATGAGAAAGGGATACGGGTGGCAATTATCGGAAGACCGAATGTGGGAAAATCCTCTTTAGTAAATTCCCTTCTGCGGAAAGACCGCATGCTGGTGACTGACATCCCCGGAACAACCCGGGATGCAGTCAACAGCTATCTTCGATACAATAACCGGCAGTATATCCTGATCGATACGGCCGGTATACGCAAAAAGGGCAAGACTGAGCTGGCCCTGGAAAAATACAGCATCATCTCCGCCCTGAAGCACCTGCAAGGCTGCGATATTGCTCTTATTCTCATTGATGCGGTTGAGAAAACCACCAAGCAGGATACAACGATTGCCGGGTATGCTTATGAGGCAGGGAAACCCTGTATTCTGGTCGTGAATAAATGGGACCTGATCGAAAAAGACAATAAGACCATGGCTGCGTACATTGACCGGATACGCTATGAACTGACCTACCTTTCCTTTGCTCCGATCGTCTTTGTTTCCGCACGCACCGGCCAGCGTGTCTTTACCCTCTTTCCCCTGATCGAAACCCTCTACGATCAGTATTCCTCAAGGGTCTCCACCGGAGAACTGAACCGGATCACCCAAAAGATCATCCAAAATAATCCTCCCCCGCTCCACCATGGAAGAAGGATCAAATTTTACTACCAGACGCAAGTTTCGACCAAGCCCCCGACTTTTCTCTTTTTCGTCAACTATCCGGAGGCCATCCACTTCTCCTATGCCCGTTACCTCCAGAATCAGCTACGCGCCTTTCTCAAGATGGAAAACATTCCGGTCAAAATCTATTTCCGGAAAAGGGAAAAAAGTCCTCACGTATCGTCATCGGCCAAGCAGTAAAATAACAAGCGGTTAAGTAACAAGTAACGATGTAACAAGTAACGAAGTAATAAGATGCGTACGGTGAAACTGACCATTGAGTATGACGGGACCCTCTATCATGGATGGCAGGTCCAGCCGGGGTTGATTACGATTCAGGGAATGCTGCAGGACAGCCTGGCCCGGCTTCTGGGACACAAAGTGTGCGTGTATGGCGCAGGCAGGACAGACTCAGGAGTGCACGCCAAGGGGCAGAGTGCCCATTTTCGCACCAGCAGCGGTTTGTCTCCCGATGTTATCATGCGGGCCTTGAATTCCCTTTTGCCCGATGACATCGTAATTCAAAAGGCCGAGGAAATGCACCCTTCGTTTCATGCTCAGTTCGATGCCAGGGAAAAGGAGTACCGCTACAACATCATGTATCAGTCCGTGCCATCTGTCTTCTACCGCCGGTATGCCCTCCATGTTCCTGTCCCGCTCGATGTTGATGAAATGCGGGAATCTTTGGCCGAAGTGGAAGGAACTCACGATTTTTTCCCCTTAAGTACAGCCAGTGAAGAAAAAGAAAATACGGTCCGGACGATCACCAGAGCCGAACTTGCCCTTGAGGAGCCTTTCCTGATTATCAGCATCAGAGGAGAGGGATTTTTACATAAAATGGTCCGGCGGATAGTCGGCACCTTGCTTGAAGTGGGGAAAGGGAAAATGCCCGCTGGTCAGATGTCGCAGATACTGCAAACCAGGGACAAGAGTCTGGCCGGCCCCTCGGCTCCGCCTCACGGCCTGTTTCTGATGTCGGTGCAATATTGATTCTTATCTTGTGCAGGATACTTTATGTGCGGAATTTGTGGTTTCAGTAATTATAATCTTCACCAGGAGGACGCTGTCCGGATCATTCACCGGATGTGTCAGGTCATGCAGCACCGGGGACCTGATGATGTTGGAACGTATCATGACCCGGATGCGGTGATCGGCATGCGCCGCCTCAGCATTATTGATCTTCAGACCGGGCATCAGCCGATTTCCAATGAAGACGGAAGTGTATGGGTCGTCTGCAATGGCGAGATTTATAACTTTCAGGAACTGCGCAAGAAGTTGCAGGAGACGGGCCATGTCTTCAAGACCGGATCGGACTCAGAAGTTCTGGTTCATCTTTACGAAGAAAAGGGGACAGAATGCCTCCACCAACTGGCAGGAATGTTTGCCTTTGCCATCT
>JBFMGO010000023.1:0-63817 GCA_040752695.1 bacterium | reverse complement strand
AATAAAGCAAGACATACTTTCGTCCTGCTGGTGAAAAAGCTCCTTATAGTTCAGCCTCCCCCGCCATTGACCCTCTCCATGGTAAACAACCATCGGTATGATTACCGGAAAACCAGTGCTCGGCCCGGTTCTTTCCGCAAGCCAGACATCCCATATTTTCACCATATACTTGAGGATATGAAAGGCGGTCAGGGGCTCCTGATAGCTCTTATGCTCAAAGAGAAGGTAAATATACCCCATCGATCCATCCTTGAGATCAATCCTGCAAAGAAGATCGGAGAAACACTCAGCCAGGTGCTCATCAACAAAGCTCTCCTTGGTATATTCCAGGGACTCAAGATCCAACAGCTTCAGGATATCACCCGGCAGGTAGTTCAGTAAAAAGTCTTCCGCATTGCTCTTGGTGGAAAAAACGTTTTTAAAAAATTTATCATGGGGATTATTGACCTCATTCATGAAATAAATATAGCATGTGTTTCACTATCCTGGCAAGGAGGCTTTTTTCTTTTTACGTCTGAATACGACCAACTTGACTTCAGCAGATGCCATCCTCCAGGAGGCTGCCCGATATCAGTCAGCCGGGTCGCTTTCGAAAGTCTGTCCGCTATCCTTTTTTCTGTCCCCTGTACTTTTTCTTGATTCCTGCGATACCGAGTAGTCCGGAAAGCAAAAGCAGGCAGGTTGAGGGCTCAGGGACAGGAGCAGAGGTATATAATTCGATGCTGTCAATCGCCAGGGCATTCAACGTTCCATCCATCACCGTTATACCTGCATTCGAACCGTCGCGTACAAGGATTTCGTCAAATCCACCCCCACCAAACCCAAGATACTGCGCTGCCCAGGTATGGGAAAGGATTCCTGAATCGACAACAGCACCATCATTCTTGAGAATATATGCTAACCAGGGGTGGTTCGACGCGCCAGATCCCCGCAGGAATCCAACATCATAAAAATCGCTGGAATCAACCATCGTTATCCGGGTATATCCATGATCGCCCCCAGAGGGATACCATGCACCACTGCCTTCCGCTCCCCACGTGGTATATCGCGGCCAGATATCAACGCCGTCTCCATTTATCTGTTCGATCTTTACGCCATCTTCAATAAAGAGGGGTGGCTGCTTTGGTGGATATGGTAACGAGTTAAAACTTACAAAATTGGTCCTGTCTGCATTATCTATGAAATCAGATGCATATATTGGGACAGCTTGTGCTGTTCCTGCTATTCCAATAACGAAAGCTATCAAGAATAAAAATGTTAAAATCTTTTTCATGTACCTCTCCCTTATTTTTTTCCTGCAAAATGCGGTTTCCTGAAAAATGATACAGTACATCTATTATGCAAATTTCATTCCTATTTGCAATTTATTGAATTTAGATAGCTATAGTAATGAAACAGGAGCATTGGCACTTCAAAAAAGTGTAGCCAAGGCAGACATAATTTTTATGATGTATCATAATTATTATTGTAACTACTTGATTATTTTGAACTAAAATTTATTACCAGAATGTAGGAATTCCCGACAATAAGGCAGGATACCTTTTTCCTATGCCCGGCCTCCTAATTTTTTAAGCGATGCATCAATAAATGCAGGAATATCATCCGGCCTGCGGCTGGAGATGATATTCCCATCCTCCACCACTGCCTGATCGATGAATTCCGCTCCAGCATTTTTGATATCCTGCATGATCGACTTCCAGCCCGTGATTTTGCGGCCCTTAAGGACCTGGGCAGTGATCAGAAGCTGAGGTGCATGGCAGATAGACAGAACAGGCTTGCCACTGGCCACAAAATCTCTGACAAACCGCACTGCATCGTCATTGATTCTCAGCCGGTCCGGAGAATAGCCGCCAGGAATAAAGAGGGCATCAAAATCGCTTGCTGATGCTTCACTTACCGCGAGATCAATTTTGACCGGTGTCCCCTTGGACTTGCCCTTTACGATCGCTCCCTTTTCCAGCCCTGCATGGATCACCTGATGTCCCATCTCTCTAAAGGCCTCTGCCGGCCTGGCGTATTCCATATCCTCGAACATATCCGTAATGATAACTGCAATCCTGCTCATACCTCCCCCTCTCCCCCTTTTCAAATAGTCAAAGGTTAGCTGATCATCTCATAAATCAGATAGAAACATTTCATAATCAGATAGAAACATTATCAGATAGAAACATTAAGAACCGATACGTTTCTCCTAAGCTTTTAGCCTCTTTCTCGGCAGACATGAAAAATACCCGTTACCCGGCGGGCTGTTCCAAATTATCATTGAACAGAATTTTTCAAGGGAAGAGGGAGAACAGGTACCTCTATCAGAACCAATAGTTCCGATATTTTTCTTACCTGAACTGACAGTTCCTGTTTATACTATCCCTTTTATCAGGAGTAATTGCGCCATGTATCGAACAATAATAACGAATCTGAAATTCAGGTTGCAAGCCGGCAAAAACATCGGAACCCGTAGTTCCGATCTTGTTCTCTAAACATAGATAACCCCTTTTATTTTAATATCTTAGAGAATGGCACAACAATTGCATGTTACACCATGCATATCTCTGTTCTCGTAGCGGGGATTATCGCTATTTAAGGGTGCTCAATGGTATTGGTGGTGTTGGTCATTGAGCAGGGGCAACACTATTAAACAAGGAGACCGAAACGTGAAGCGAGGCAAAGCCGGTCAGCAAGTTACCATTACCGGGATTGTCACTGCAGCAGATTGGGACGAAGATGACGATATCGTTGCTGTTACGATATCGACTGCGGACGAAGAGGAATACCTGGTTGATGATAATCCGAAGGGAGAGGAATTACTGGAACTCGTTTATAGGAATGTGAAAGCTACGGGAGTCGTCGAGGACGATGGAGAGGGAGGAAAGCTCATTTCAGTAAGGAGCTACGAGATACTTGACGATTAATTTTACAAGAAAGTGATAAAAATTATTATTTCACTTTTTATACTTTCATGTTAAAATTGGGGCTAATTTTTTGACCGGAGGTGAGAAGGGCCTTCACCTCCGTATGTTTTTTTGTAAGGAAAAGGCTCAATAGCCATGAACAATCAAGAAGCTCATTAGAAGAGGGAGATTGATAGGTAAAATGAAAAATAATCTTTGTGTCCGCCAGGAAACCGTATCAGTAGTAGTAAACGAAGAAGACACTGAACCTCCAGGTAGTATGACCGGCGCTGCCGGTGTCTTTGGAGGCGAACAGAACGAGTGCCCTGCCTCCTCATCAACAATAACCAAAGATCAACCCACCTCATCATCTCTTGTTTTTGCAATGCCCAAAGCGGCCAGTCATGCGTCCGGTAGGCAATTGAGCGGCTCAGACAGATATAAAACACGGTCGAGCCTTTGCTCCTTTCGCAAACGCTTCTTCCCCGATGCAAGCAAGGCCGACTGGAATGACTGGCGGTGGCAGTTGCGCAACCGTATTACGGATATCGATGAATTGTCACGCATCATTCAGTTATCGGAGGATGAGCTTAAGGCCAGCACCTGCCACGAAAGTCCGCTGCCCCTGGGAATCACACCGTACTTCGCCAGTCTCCTCGATCCGAAGGATCCGCAACAGCCCCTGCGCCGCACCGTGGTGCCCGCGAGTGCCGAATATGTTTGTACACCAGGGGAATCTGACGATCCTCTTGGCGAAGATGCTCACAGCCCGGTTCCGGGAGTGGTACACCGCTATCCTGACCGGGTACTGTTTCTGGTTACCGGCTTTTGCTCGACATACTGCCGGTACTGCACCCGCTCACGCATGGTGGGTCATCAAGGCGATGTCCGCTTTAATCAAGCACAATGGGAACGGGCTGTGGCTTACATAGAAGCGACACCAACCATCCGGGATGTACTTATTTCCGGCGGTGATCCGTTGACCCTTCCGGATCAGAAAATCGAGTGGCTGCTTGCCCGGTTGCGCCGCATCCCTCATGTGGAATTCCTGCGCCTTGGAACCAAGGTTCCGGTTGTTTTACCGCAACGCATCACTCCGGTCCTTGTCCGTATGCTCAAGCGCTATCACCCCCTTTGGATGAGTATTCATTTCACTCATCCGGCCGAGCTTACTCCCGAAACCAGCCAGGCTTGCGAGAGACTGGCCAATGCAGGCATCCCCCTGGGCAGCCAGACTGTTCTTTTGTCGGGGGTGAATGACAACGTGGAAACCATGAGACGGCTGGTGCATGGCTTGCTTAAGGTGCGCGTAAAGCCTTACTATCTCTATCAGTGCGACCCTATTTCAGGATCAGGTCATTTTCGCACATCGGTAAGAAAAGGGCTGGAAATTGTCAGGGGCCTGCGCGGATACACTACCGGCTATGCGGTGCCGAATTACGTTGTTGATGCCCCTGGAAGCGGAGGTAAGATCCCCCTGGTTCCTGAATATGTCGTTGGCCGGGAGGAAGGGTTCCTCCTGTTGAGAAACTATGAAGGCAAACTCTATCGTTACCCGGATTCGGATGGAAGCCGCGAATAGATAGAAGCCGCGAATAGATGGAAAACGCGAATAGAAAGTTATGAGGGAGAGTATGTATAGAGAGGGTATTGGAAATGTGGATGGAGGGGGGTGAGAATGAAGCAGGAGTGAGAGAGAATTAAGGGGATACATTCTTGAGCCTGTTAAGCTTGCAAAGAGTATGTTTTCTCACTATAATCAGCCGCCGTATCTTCCGTAGGGAAAAGGGCAGTTCTGAGAAGGAAAAGTTAGGAGAAATTGAATGAAACGAAAAATTTTTATTGCAGTCCTCTTCTTTTTTGCTTTTGGAGTATTTGTATTCGTTTCCAGTAATCGTGCCTTAGCTGTAGATAAGTCCACAGAAACAGTCATCGCCGAAGCCGATCAATTTGCTGAAGCTCCGGATACTGTCGTCGAAACAGATATGCCTGCCGAGGAAAAACTCACTCCACCGGAAGTACATGAAAGTGAAGGAGATAAAGGTGATCATGGGTATGAAAAGCCAGCAGAGGATCTGAACTCTGAGAATATTGATGAAAACAGTGCACCTGAAATTGAAGTAGCTCCCGAAAGCAACTATGAAAGCAGCCAGCCGGCAGAAGGTGCCGATGTCGAGGGCGAATCCCAGCATCAACACGAAGGTGAGTCAGAGCAGGAGCATCAGGCCCCTGAGTCTGAATAATACATTCACCTGCCTAACGGTATGAAAATCATTTGAGATAAACGCCAGGTGTCGGTATCCTCCTTGTGCGGCCCGGCACCTGGTGGGGCAAATAACCACTTCACAATAAAAATAAACAACATACATAGACCCAAAAACGAGAACCAAAAGCGCATTATTTCGATACCTGACCATTTGAAAAATGTCACCATGGCGCATTCTCTATCGCATTCTCTCTTATGCTGCACCCCGATAAAGAAACGGTGCAGAGGAATGATAGAAGGTAAAATGATATGATAATCGGAATCACCTACGATCTTCGAGATGACTACCTCGCCGAAGGATATGGGGAAGAGGAAACCGCCGAATTCGACAGTTCGATAACCATAGAGGCCATTGAGCAGGCTTTGCAGGAGTCAGGCTATGAGACGGACCGCATCGGCCATGTAAAGAGCCTCGTTCAGCGGCTGGCCAGAGGGGATCGGTGGGATATGATTTTTAATATTGCCGAAGGGCTGAGGGGATTCGGCAGGGAGGCACAGATTCCCGCCCTTCTGGACGCTTATGACATACCCTACACGTTCTCTGATCCAATGGTCCTTTCCCTGGCACTTCACAAAGGCATAACCAAGCGCATCATCCGGGACCTGGGTATCCCTACTCCCGATTTCGCCATTATCGAAACAGAGGATGACCTGTCACGGGTTAACCTTTCTTTCCCTCTTTTTGCCAAACCGGTTGCCGAAGGGACCGGCAAGGGGATAACGGCAGCTTCGAAGATCCGGACAAAAGCCGAACTCGATGCGGTATGCCAGAGGCTCCTCAGAGAATATACACAGCCGGTTTTGGTCGAGACATTTCTCCCCGGGCGGGAATTCACCGTCGGGATTATTGGAACCGGCCAGGATGCAAGGGCCATCGGTACACTGGAAATTATCCTCCTGCACAATGCCGAGCCTGATGTTTACTCCTATGCGAACAAGGAAGTGTGGGAAGGAAAGGTGGAATACCGGTTGGTGAATGATGCTATGGCCATTGATGTCCAGGCGGTGGCGTTGGCAGCCTGGCGCGGCCTCGGATGCAGAGATGCAGGCAGAATCGATTTGCGTGCGGACACTCATGGCAAGCCCTGCTTCATGGAGGTCAATCCATTGGCTGGATTACGGCCCCACCATTCTGATCTTCCCATTCTCGGCGCTCTTCTTGGCATCACATACCGTGAGTTGATCGCTCAGATTATGCGATCCGCCCTCAAGCGGATCGACCAGAAGCGAATCAACTGGAAACAATTTCCTGATGTTATCCAACTCTCGGCTTAAGTAAGGAAAATGACTGTTGTACAACCGACTGTTGTACAAAGGAGAAGGTAATTACAAACAAAGGTAATGATAAATAAAGGATGACTGCACGTGAAGATTGCTGTTTTACATAGCCGGATCAACGAGGGTGCGAGCAGGGATGAGCAGGATATCATGGTGCAGGTTGAGGTCGTTTCCCAGGCGCTCTCCGTCCTGGGATTTGAGCCCGTTACCATCCCTTTTTCTCTCAACCTCGAAATGGCGATATCTGCTTTGCAGAAAGCCAGGCCCGATATGGTCTTCAATCTCGTGGAAACGGTAGATGGCAAAGGCAGGTTTGTCTGTCTTGCACCTGCCATTTTGGATTCTTTGAGACTGCCATATACCGGATCGAGAACAGAGGCCCTTTTTTTGACTACAAACAAGCTCCTGACAAAGAAAATCCTGAAGCCCCTGGGCCTTCCAACACCACAATGGATATCCCTGGAAAACACTCAGGGAAAGCCCACGACGACACCTTTTGCCGAAGCCATTACTACAAAATCCGGTACCGAAACCACGGCCACGACGATAACAGACACCGAAGGGAGAGGCAGGACGGCTGGCAAAGAATCGATGGCTGGCACTGGGGCTCCCGTGATGACGGCTGGCAAGGAGGTAAACGAGGTATCAGGTACCGGTACCATGGCTGGCAGCACCTCTTACATTATCAAATCGGTCTGGGAGCATGCATCCATTGGGTTGGACGATGCCTCAGTGATTGCCGTGGACCAGTTCCCCCGGAGTTCCCGCGATCGGAGCCTCCATAACCAGAATCGCTGTAACCAGAATCTCCATCATGTGCACCAGAAAATGGAGCATCGAAGGGAGGTTGACGGACAGGATTGCTTTGCTGAAATCTACATCGAGGGAAGGGAATTTAATCTCTCTCTCTTAGCGGACGACAGCGGGCCTGAGGTGCTTCCCCCTGCCGAAATCCTATTTGAAGACTATCCTGCCGGAAAACTGAAGATCGTGGACTACCGGGCCAAGTGGGATGAGGATTCCTTCGAATATCGCCATACACCCCGATGTTTTGACTTCCCCTCCCAGGACTGTCCCCTCCTTGAGCGGCTGGCTGAATTAGCCAGAAAGTGCTGGCATATATTTGAATTGCGCGGATACGCCAGAGTCGATTTCAGGGTAGACCATGAAGGGAATCCCTGGATACTCGAAATCAACGCTAACCCCTGCATCTCCCCTGACAGCGGGTTTGCAGCCGCGGCAAAACAGGCGGGCTTAAGCTTTGAGCAGGTTATCCAAAGGATTATCAACGCCTCAGACAGGAATATAGTAATAAAGTAAGGCCGTATCCCTCATCCCCTGTAAATGTTCATAAATAGCTTAAACTGAGTGTGTACGTGGATTAAAAATATACTATAATAACTATACTTTTGTACTTTTTGTCATTACGAAGTTATTGGTATTTCAAACACTTACTAAAGCGGATTGTTCAACTGCTGGCTGATTCTCAATACCATGACCGATGCATTATCTTAATCGGTTTTGCTGACAACTTGGGAAACCGCAACTCGAACCTTGACCTTTCAATCGATCGCGCCAACAGCGTCAAGCAAGAACCCGAACAAGCACTTAAGGAGGAAGGAATCAGAAACGGCATTGTTGCGGCCGGATTCGGCCAGACACTGCCTATAGCATCCAATAGCACGAAGGAGGGCCGGGGGAAAAACCGTCGGATAGAAATATGGCTGAAAAGGAAACGAGCTTATGCACTCAACCGTTATACCTCTGCAAGGAAAAAACAGATCTGTAAGAGAAAAAAACAGATTTGTAAGAGGAAAAAACAGAAAGGAGAAACAGATACATGAGTCTGGAAATCTTACAAAGCAGGAAGAGCCAGAGGAGTTTTCTTGATAATAAGCCCATCCCCCGTGAACACCTGGAGCAGATTGTCGATTGCGCCAGATTGGCGGCTACGGCCAGAAACGTTCAGCCCTGGGAGTTTGTGGTAGTTACTGACCGGGGAGTCAGGCAAAAAATTGCCGAGATAGCAACTACGGGCAAATTCATTGCCCAGGCATCCGCCTGCATAGTGGTTTTTTGTCAGGATACCAAGTATTATCTCGAGGATGGCTGTGCAGCTACGGAAAATATCCTCATTGCAGCCACTGCTCTCGGTATCGCCTCCTGCTGGGTTGCAGGAGATAAAAAGCCCTATGATGAAGATATCCGCCATCTGCTCGGCGTTCCACAAGGCTATAAACTGGTTTCCTTCATCGCCCTGGGCTATGATGGCCAAGAGGTCCAACGTCACCCCAAACGCCCCTTAACCGAGGTCTTGCATTGGGAAAAATTTTAACACGGGTACGATAACTTTAATACGGGTACGATAACACGGTACGGTAATGTGTCTGATTTTCGGACAGGTTTTTGCTATCTGTTAATCAAATGAACACCTGGGATGAATATCCAGCATCCAAATGTTTCTGTAACCACCTGAGCCTTCATTCTTCACTCAAGAGGGGGCATTGCATAACTATTAGGCAAATTGTGTTTTTTCCTTTCCCCCCCGCTTACAAGGGCAGGTTTTTGTTGAGGATCTCAAAAATCCCGATCTTTCTCTTTCCCTCTCACTACCATGATGGAGCGGATGATCAGGGTAGTTCCCCTTTTAAGGACCACACCATTCTCATGGGAACTCACTCTACTCACAGGGAAACCCTCCCAATCCCACCCCCTCATAGGAATTCACTTGAGAAATGATATGAGTTGCTGCTTATCGAGTGTGCAGCCTGTAAAGGTTTTGAGCTTATCCTGAGATATTTTATCAAGCACCAAAAGGTTAATAAAACCAATCTCATCAAACATCTTGATCACTCCTCCCATCCAGGGGAAAAGACATGCTCGCTCCAGTACCTGAAACCGCACAGGGCTGGTGCAGACGCGCAAATGATGACTCCGGAGTACGGTCGCTCAGCAGTGAGGCATTTCCTATGAGGGTCTTGCTCTCGTGTTCAACCTCTGGATGAGAACCGGTGAGACATGAACCATTGGTTATACTGTCTTGTAGCATGAATCAGATGGATTCCTCCAGGAATTGAGCCGGTGAAATGAATAATAAAAGTACGTTGGCACTTCGTTTGCTATAGAAGAACTCAAAGCGTAATAGAATCCGATGGACCAGTAAAACTCTCTACTCATCCAAACTATACTCAAGGGGGGTCCACATGGCGAGCAAGCGAATTCTTATTGTTGACGATGAGCAGCACATCTCTTTCATCTTACAGAATATTCTCGAGGACGCAGGATACGACACTTCTACAGCAGATAACGGGATCACCGCCTTGGAGGCAATCAAACACCAAAAACCGGATATGATTATTACAGACATTAATATGCCCCACATGGATGGCCTGGAATTACTGGCAATCGTAAGAAATATGCATCCGGAAATCAAAAATATTATTATGACCGGCTCTAATAATCAGAGCTACTACCAAAAGGCCAAAGAGTGGGGAGTAGTTTACTATTTCACCAAACCGCTTGACTTTGAAAAGCTGAGAATGAAAATTGATGCCGTGTTTTAGCAAGACGCTGGTGGTTTGGTGCAGGTGCAGGTAGCTGATGCGCTGGATGCAGATTACTGACGGCCAGGCGCTGGTGCAGGTAGCTGATGCGCTGGATGCAGGCAGTCGGTGGCCGGATGCAGGTTGCTGGTGGTTGGGCGCCGGTGACTGGTGCTGGATGCAGAACGCTAAGTACAGGTCGCCACAAATACGCGTCCGGTTGACCTTGTCTTTTTCGCGGACACCTTTACGAAAAAGTCCGCCAAACGTCGTTCTGAGCGGAGCCTGTCCTGAGCAGGCATTAAGCGGGGAGATTAGAATCCAGGTTTTTCAAGGGCTTGGAGGATTCTAAGCCTTCGCTCAGAATGACGAAGGATTACTACACACTAACTGGTTGCGGAATTAAGGCGATCCGTACCAAGCAGACTAGAAAAACCTCCACACAGAATCCGGTGGAGTCCGTTGTTTAAAATTCCCATACCATTTGCACAGGGGATAGAGCAACAGAAGGCCAATAAGGCACCAGGGATACACGAGGGCAATACTGGCCCTGCCTGGAGAGATGCTGCCGATAAGGGCATAGAGATAGAGGTGCAAAATATAAAAAAAGAGGGCTGTTTTTCCAAAAGTAAGAAGCGGGTCTCCCCATTTTTCCAGTCCATTGCCTGCCCTGGACAGAAGGTAGAGCAGAACCATATTCATGCCGAGGGTGAGGAGAATAAACCCAAGGCTGGGAGGGTATTTGGTCAGATTCAAAAAGGCAATCCACTGAGACTTGCCAGAGAGGGGATGGAAATCGACAGGAAAGCCTGAATATCGCAGGACTGCAAAGAGGAACAGGGAGCCCAGGCCGAAGATAAGCGCACTGGTATAGGCTCGCCTTCGATCCCGTAAGAGCTCTCTGCCAAAGACTATTCCCATCCCCGGCAAACCGAGCCAGGGGATGAGAGGATAGTATACCTGCCACACGCCTGTCTGTCCCGGTATAAGCAGAAGACGAATCAGCGGAGAGTACAGTACAGCCGCCTTTTCGGGAGGCGGGATGAGAACCTGTGTTGCCAGAATGGCCCCAAAACTCACACATGTCAGCACGGCCGAACTATATCTGAGCAGGAATGCACACACGATCATCGATGCGCCCAGGCCATAGAGTACTCCAGCATGGTACGGCCAGAAAGCCTTACCTCCTCCGCCGGGCATTGTCTCTCCCATGATAGATGAAGAAGCCAGTGTCCACGCCGGGTTGATGAGCACTTCCTGGATTACAATAAGTAAAAGACCCCGAAAAGCCAAATACCGGCTGATCTTCCCCTCTGACCATCCTGAATTACGGCGTGATTCAGCAAATAAAACCATGCTGACGCCCATCAGAAAGAAAAAGCCGGGTGCAGCCAGGTGAGTGATCCACCGCGTTAAAAAGGCCAGGGTGCTCGCATACAGCGGCAGCGGTGTGCCCCAGAACTCCTCCGGATGTACTTCGGCGATATAGTAGCTGGCATGATCCAGGGCCATTAAAACCATGATAAGACCCCTGAGCGCGTCCAACGGCAGGAGCCTTTCTTTTCTGGGTGGGGAAGGGGTACTTTCTTTCGAAGCTTTCCTTTCAGATTCAACTTTGGGCACTTCAGAATCTTTCCTCTGATCGTGATACTTTTCCGTTCGCTGCATGCAATTTCCTCCACTTGAGATATCATCGGCTCTTATCACCGCGATAGTATGATTCTGAAGGGATATTGTGGCCAAAGAGAGTGATTTGGGGGATAGCCTCAAGGAGAGTGATAGAAAAGAGGTCTTTGATACTTTGACAGAATTTCTTCTTCCTGGTATCCTTAAGATCAAATTTCACTATGAGAGATCCTCGTTTCTCTCTGAACAATCTTCATTATTTACCTATGAAGTATAAGTTTGGGACATTAGGAGACGGATATGCCGTTACAGGAAAAGTCAAGAGCGGAATCACCTCTGTTATCAAACGTAGATCAGAGCAGATTAGAGGAGTCCTACAATCAACTCATAAGGGAATTATCCATCTTTGATGGACAAAAGGTGCTGACTCTTTGCCGTGGCACCTGGGAATCTGCTCAGGATATCGTCAAGAGAAATCCCAATGGCCAACTGTATGTAGTCGTGGGTCCAGGTGACAGGGAGGGGAGACAAATCTCAGGATGGACCCAAAGCCGCAATATGACTTTTCTCTACTCCCGCCTGACGGAACTACCCCTGCCGGACGCTTTTTTAGACAGGGTTATCGTTATCTATTCGGCTATCCTTTTCAAATTTAAACAGGCTATTGTGAAAGAAGTATGCCGGGTCTTGAAACCGGGTGGCATCTTTTATGTGCTATACTTCGATGTGAAGGAAATTAACAACGCCTGTTACTTCGAGATCAGAAAGGATTATTATCCTTCGACTTAGCGGTAAACATCGATTCAACGGTAAGAACAAGAATAAGATCCATTTATGTTTTATCCAAATATGACATAAAACCAGGCACTTCTTCCGTGCTGTAAGTCAATAAAGGCAATGACGAACGGTAATAAAAGCAACAAAAATGCAGAGCCATTGCTGGCTCTGCATTTTGGATTTTCTTTGTATTTTTATCGATTATGCTTTCCAAACCCTTCTTCTGATACCTAAGCTCAAGCAAGCTGGAGCTGAAAAGAAATAAGGTGGAGGGGAGAGGGGCAGAAGCCGTTCCATTGCTTATAATGACTTGCTTATAATGACCCCGATCCTTAAAATGTCATAATTTCCAAACCACCATAGCTTCCCACGCAATCGAAAAAATACTGGAAATTTTTGTTCATAAATTTTATAATTTCTACCGATAGTATGGATAGTATAATATTTTATTAACCTGACAACAGAGTTAGGTATGGTGAAATTATGATAATCGAAATACACCCGAAAAATCCCCAATCCAGGCTGATCAAGCAGGCTGCCCAGGTGATTCGGGATGGTAATATCCTGCTTTTTCCTACAGATACCAAATATGACATAGGATGCGATCTGTTCAATAAAAGGGCTGTGGAGAGACTCTACCGGATCGCCCATGCAGATAAAAAGAAATTGTTTAGCGTGATCTGTACCGACTTTCACGAGCTCAGCAAATACGCTCAGATAAGTAACCTGGCCTACAAGATCATGCGGAGGCTTCTCCCCGGGCCGTACACGTTTATCCTGCCCGGAACCAGAATTCTCCCCAAGATCACCCTGACCAAGCGAAAAACAATCGGAGTGCGCATACCGGACAATCCGATTTTACTCGAACTGGGCAAAGAATATGCCGGGCCTATCTTAAGCGCCGGGCTTCCGGGGATGGAGGAGGATGAGCCTGTAGATCTCTGGGAAGTGGAAAAAATTTTCGGGCATGAGATAGACATGATTATTGACGGCGGAGCCATCTTCCCTCGGGATTCCACTATCATTGAGCTGGTAAATGATCAGATCGAGGTTGTCCGACAGGGTGTGGGAGATACAAGCTGGATCCAGCAAAGGGAAGTCGGAGGGGATTAACCTTAAAAGGGAACCACCCCAGTGAGTCAGGTGCCGTTTCTTGCTGATGATGACACGTAGCCGGTATCGACCGGCAGCGTGGACTGGCTGGCAGCGGTTGTGGCCAATTCGTCGCAGCGCTCATTTTCCTCATGACCATTATGCCCGCGGATCCAGCGAAATTCCACAGAGTGCGTCTGAAGCTGATTCAAAAGCCGCTCCCAAAGGTCTGCATTCGGCACCTGATCCCTGGTGCCTCGCTTCCAGTTATTGGCTTTCCAGCGATAGACCCACCTTTTGGTCACGCTGTCCACCAGGTAGCGCGAATCGCTGGTGATAATAACCCGGCATTTTTCCTTGAGGCTTTCCAGCCCTACGATGGCTGCCAGAATTTCCATCCGATTGTTGGTGGTTTTGCGAAATCCGCCGGAAAACTCCTTGACATGCTCTCCATAACGCAGAATGACCCCATAACCTCCCGGCCCCGGATTACCGAGAGCGGCCCCGTCCGTATATATCTCTACTTGCTTCATTATCCTTAATCCCTAATCCTTATCCTTAATCCCTATCCCTATTCTTAGTCCTACTCTCTCAGTGTATCCTTAACAGGCTCAGTTGCCCGTGGCAGGCTCAGTTATGTCCGTGCCCGGCTCGTTATGTCTCTCTATCCGGTCTCATCGTTTGCCTTCGGTCTCAGTGCCTTCAGCCGGTCCAGGATCGGATGAGGAGTCTGTTGACTCTGCCTCTTCCGGCAGGATCATCGCCAAAGGCGATCCGGCCAGGATGGAATAACTGCGTGGGCCGCAGGTATTCAGCAGATCCCAGGCCGAGAGGTTATACAAGAAATCCCCCCACAACTGGGGATAAACAGGATGATGGAACCGGAAATACCTGACCTCTATTCCTGCTCTGGCAAAGGCGTCTGCCTGGATAAATTTTCTGGCCTCGTATTGCGCAAGATAGACAGAAGCCCTGTGCCTGCGGCAGATCTCGATCAGCCGCTCGTTCCCTGCGGCCTCTACGGCCAATGATGAGCTGAGCTCTACTTTTGTGGAAATCGCTAAAGTGGTTTTCAGATATTCAATAATGTGCAGGTTAAGATCAACCAGTTTCCGGGGTTTTTGCCCGTACGTCTCTTCCCAGAAAGGCCGGTGATCTTCCCAGTATGGAGCATGGCGGTAAGCAGTGCTCAGACTGGCAATATGCTTCCTCGGCCAATCTTCCTCATAGCAGATTTCCACTTCGTTGATTTTTTGCAGCCCTCTCCCCTTCTTCCATACCGGCACCGTCAGCCATAATTCGCCCTGATGAAACTTGAACCGGTTCCTGCTGATCCAGGTAGTACCCCGTGGGAATTGCACATCGTCCAGGAGAACCAGAAGGTCACAGTGCAGGGCCTTGAAGAAAAAACCCAGCCAGGGGGAAAAGATCGGCTGATGCGTGGCTATAATCATGGAAATTCCTCTGTCATTACAAAGAAGCGGATTTCATTTATGCGCATAAAACTGTAGATAACACTTCTATCATTATGCTTCGCTCTCAGCTATCAGTGCGTTGATAATCCTTATGGTCTTTTCAGCGCTGAAAATCTTCCCCAATATTTCCAAAAACTCTTCTTCCGATTTGGCTACAGGGTGCTTAACTTCTCTATGTGCTGGTTGGGTTGGGATTGGTAGTGCTGATAGATGCTCAGATAAAACTTTTTCTATCTCCTCTTCAACAGTAAAGTGGATAGGGTAGTATTCAAGACCATACCAAACCTGGAATAGTTTGTATCTATAGCCATAAGCTGGAGCTACTAAATTAAAATTGTAAGAAAACGATCCCAGACCAGACTCCCCCCTATTTTTAACTTCAGCAGTAACTATGTTCTTTGTTTTATTTCCCAATAGTGCTGCCTGCTCTTTAAGGATGGCCGATGGTGGCTTTAACGCAATGTTTTGTCCTATACTCTCTGGCCACATATCCATAATATTCAACCTCCACTTAAAGTTTAAGTTTAAAAAGTATTGGGAGATGATCTGAGACAACCTTAGCGTCAGGCACTCCCCGCGAAGATAGAAGTGATTTATTTCCATCAGAATCTAATATCTTCAATTCTTCGTTGCTAAAAAGATCCAGTAAATCAGGACGAATCAATACTTGATCGAACATATTCCAAAAGAAAACCTTTTGAACTGATTTAGAAAAGTAATAGGTTCCCGGGGGTCCAGGTGACATATCACCAAAAAGACTCCACATCGGGTTATAAAAGAAAGGATACTCTCTCCTATTGACGACCCGTGTTTTCTTCTTTGCAGCATACCGGCTCATAACAGCATGTAATCCATTCGCACTCACCACTCCGCTTTCGAAAGGATTCATATTAAAGTCTCCAATCAATACCGTTCTTGAATGTCCCACTTCTTCTTCTGCTTCTTTTATTGTTCTTGCTAATTCTACACATTCAAAAGATTGACTATCATTGCACCAGTGAAGTTTGCTGGAGAAATGGATCACTGCTATTAAAATATCGGTCAACTCAGGGATTTTAAGATGCCGTATGGTAAGCCTGTCTTCCTCATATATACGTTGTATAAATTGATCAGTAAATCGCGTAAATATCTTAATTTTTTCACACCCTTCACTTCGTGCGTAGTAATATTGGGATATATTATCCTGACTTTGGTTCAAAGTATTTAATAATATACTCGGTTCGATTGCGCACTCAGCGAACATGAGTACATCAACTTCATGTCGGGCTGCCAGACACCCGACAGTTTCCTGGAGAGGTTTATTGTTAAGGTTCCAAAAAAGAAATACAGCCATGAGAAATTGTCCTGCTTAAAGAAACTAAGTGAGACGATCGGTGTGAGATAGTCAATTTCTCTCTACAGTATAGCACAATGTGCGTATCTTTCCTCCAATAATTGAACTACTTTCCGGCAAAACAGGGTCAGGGTATCATCGCGGCCACCCATAACCACCACGGTATCACCGGGCCGGGTTTCTTCAACCAGGGGCTTGAGAATGGCATCCTTGCTTTCTCCATACCGTGCATCACGTCCCCTGGCCGCAATGGCCCGGGCAAGGTCCAGCGAGGAAATATCACGGGTCGTGGTGCCTCCTGCGTAAAAGATCTCGGGCAGGAAGATTACATCCTGGTCCGAGGTGCCTTTTGCCAGTGATTCGACCAGTTCATCCTTCAAAAACCGGGTCGGGCCAAAGCCGTGGGGCTGGAATACGACAATGAGCCTTGAGTTCAGCAAGGCTGCTGCCTTGAGCGTAGCCGCTATCTTATCGGGATTGTGGGCGAAATCGTCAATCACCCTGATCCTTCGTATACTTTTTCCCCTGCCTCCTCCTTCGCGCCTGGCTCTTCCTTCACCCCTGCCCTCTTCTTGGCTGCCGGTTTCTCCTTCGCTCCAGACTTCTCCCCTGCATATAACCTCTCCGATCAGGTCAAACCTTCTGCTTATTCCCTGAAAACTGTCCAATCCCTCCTGAATGGATGCCGGCGGTATCCCCAGATGGCTGACTGTGGCTATAGCGGCAAGGGCGTTGTAAATATTGTGCAGTCCTGGTACTTGCAGGTGAAAAAGCTGCCCCTGGCACTCGAATGTACTGCCGAAAGGCTCAAGGTGAAGGTGATGCGCCTTAAAGGGGGAAACCTCCTTCAGGGAGAAGGGAATGACATGGTCGGGGGAAAGATTCAAGGCAGCACTATTGGGGCAATCTGCATTAATCACAACCTTTTCTTTCGTCTGGCTGGCAAAAATTCCGAAAAGTGTCTGAAGTTCAGGGATGTCTTTATGATCTTTGGAAATATTCGTGATAACGGCCAGGCCGGGGCAGTAGTTGACAATCGATCCATCGCTTTCGTCGACTTCGGCCACGATCACATCCGCCGAGCCAAGGCGCATGTTGTTTGGCCTGCCATCGAGCGGAAAATTCTTCATGGCCCCGCCATTGATAACCGTCGGGTCCCACCCTGCCTGGGTCAGGATGTGGCCGATCATGCCGGTGACCGTACTTTTGCCGCTTGTTCCGGCAACGGCGATCCCGTAACTTGTGTTCAAAAGATCGGCCAGAACATCTGCGCGCTTACGAACAGGAACCGCCAACTGACGTGCCCTGGCTACATCAGGGATGCTTTCCTCCACCGCCGTGGAAACTACCAAAGCCTCCAGGTCAGGTGTTACTCCGCTGCCATCCTGGGGATAGAGCTGAATGCCGAATGAAGAGAGCCAGTCGAACAGGGGCAGGTTTATTCCAAGATCATAGTTGCGATCCGATCCGCTGACCCTGACTCCCCTGGCAGCCAAAACCTGGGCAAGAGAACTCATGCCGCTTCCTCCCACCCCCACAAAGTGATACGAAGACATAGTATTAGATAACCTCCTTCACCTTTCAGTGGTCGTTGTTTCTAAGTGATCCTCTCGCTATGTAAATAATAGCGGCCCCGGGAGGGGCAGTGCCCCGTTTTAACTCCCTCGCCCCTTCGGGGAGAGGGCTGGGGTGAGGGGTTGAGTAGTTTACCCAAAACTGCTCAGTTAATGTCCTTAGCATTTACTTGGCGATAGGACTACTTAGGTGTTGTAAGTGCTCATTGTGCTTCCTGTGCCATGGTTGTGTCTCCTGCACTATCGATGAGAAAAATTTGTGTCCACTGAGGAGCATGGAGAACATGCGATCTTACCAGAGGAGCCCATTCACTATCATTAAGCCGGTTCATGTTATTTTCGATGCGTTCATAGTAAGAGAAAACCGGCCCCACATACAGAGAAGGGCCGGCACATGTCTCGGCAGTAAAATAGATAACATCTATCATTCCTACACCTACGTGGAGCATCTGCTCGTTGTTAACATCTGTGTGCACATCCGCTACAATGAGGTCAGGCTCGACACACCTTTCGCCATCTCCATAGAATAGTTTTGGGTACCACCCCTCGTGGAGGATAATCGTGACCGGCGCGCATCCACCAGACGAAACCGCTTTTTTGATAATCGTGTCCTTTATGAATTGGGTCTCTTCCTCAGTTCTGGACTGGCTGTCAAGTTCCTTTTGAGCCAGAGTTTCCAACATACTCATAGTATTGGCAAAGGTTTGATAGTGGGCCGTATACCTTTGCTTCAGGGCGGCGGGAATGTTGAGGCTGCTCAAAATATCCTTTGCCCTTGTGGAGAAGTCCCTCAACCTCCGGTAAAACTCCGGTACAGGTTCGACATAGCCGTCAGGATATTCGCAGGTCGCCCCCATTGTATATGACTGCTTGGCGTAGAGAATGGTATCGTGCCGTAGTTCAGCCCAGGAGGCAAGTTGAGTATGAAGAAGCTTATCCCGGTAAGTGGGGGTGAGCATGGTCCTGGTATACCCCTCTTCACTCTGAAAAGGCCCGGAAAGGCTTTGCAGGGCATACAGCCAGCTATTATACATATTCGACTTCCAGAACTCTTCATCGTACTGGTCAGCCAGATATCGCAAAACGGATAGGTTCCCCTCATATGGCCAGCGTGCCATTTCCGCCTCCAGATGATGAAGTGCCCTGTTATTGCCAAGGACAAACATGGCATCAAGCGGATTTGGCATAAATCTCTCAATTTTCTTCCCGTTAACGAGGACCCGGTCATAAACCACGTTGGAAAATACGTGGCTGTCAACCGTAAATCTCTGTCCCATAAAGGCGAATGATTTAGGCAGATGCGTAATTTCAGGGTCAAAGGGATCACTCCCGAAGTAATGCGAACAGATTCTTTGCTCGCCATACCCCTTTTCATCCATCCTATTGAGAACCGTGCTCTTCACCGCTGAATCGAGCAGATCTTGCGGGTTTTGCACTCCGGCATCTTCCATAAGCAGGGCCATAGTCCGTACATTCATGGCATCCGGCTCTCCAACTATCATTTCGATTATTTGATCCATATCGTCCCAGTCAGATTATGACCTAAAGTATGATCTAAGGTTTGCTTTCAGGTGGATAATGTTTTCCTGCTCAAACTATGTGCATATTCGGCATGCATATCCGGCGCCACCTTTTGTAGCGCTGCTGCACACCAAGCAAGTCAAGTGGATGTCTCTGACGGTATCTTCTCCTCGGTCTTTTTATTGCCACGAGCATGATAGTCACCTTGGTGATGCACACCTATGCACATCGTCAAGCAGGTCCGATTGCCCGCTTTTCGCATATATTCCCGTACCTGCCAAAGAGCGGAATCCTCACTCTCGGCCTTAAGATTCGTGACCCGTTCGCCCATAACACCCCAGACCTCGGGATCCGTGACTTTATACAGGGCTACAGTAGTCGTGCCAAGAGCCCCTGCCAGGTGACTTGCCCCGGAATCGTTCCCGATATACAGTGATGCTCCGACCTGTAAACGGGCCAGAGTTTCCACATCTTCCGGCATCTCTACCCTTTCCCCTGCCAGGTATTGCGCCGTTCTGCCGTCCTGCGTTTCTACTGGCCCCAGAACGAACCGCACATCAGCCATGCCCTGCTGCCTGAGCTCATCAGCCAGCTCACGATAAACCCTCGGTTGGTAATTCTTGGCCTGGCTGCCGCTGCCTGGATGAATCAAAGCGTAATGGCTCTTCCTTTCACCAGGAAAAAAGCAAAGAGAGCAAGGATACATCCCCTCTACCGCCGGGAAATAGGATTGGACAGCCAGCCAGTGGTAGCGGCTTACATGCATTCGCTTTCTGGGGAAAGGGGGAATGACGGCTACAGGCAAAGACGCTCCGGACTTTTTTAAAAGGCCCGCCACCGCCTGTCCCTCAGCCAGCCAGAGCACGGCTCCTCTCGGAGAGCCAAACACAGGAGGAACACTCTGGCCTGAAAAAAAACCGGCCAATTCGGATGATTCGGCATGGCAAAAAGAATCCAAAAGACCCAGGCTGACAGCCAGCCGCATGTATTCCGGGCGACCTATACCCATAAAGGGAAGATCCGGCAAACTCTTTCTGAGAGTATACAATACAGGCCAGGTAAGGATAAAATCACCAAGAGCGCCACGATGGCAAATCAAGAAATGGTCCATAGGCTGATAATTTTTATACAAATTTTGATGACGGTTTTTTTGGATCTCCTCGGTTTTCCGGATGCCGGTTTCTGGAATACCGGGCACTGAATACCGGGCATCCTAAGATACTGGATAATGCGCTACTATAGCAAAAATAGCCTGTGAAGTATAGTCTGATTCCTGACGATATATCAAGCATGAAGGCTTTTTTGCCATAAAAAGTTGAAATCGTACTTGACAAATATCATCAAATATTTTTAATATGAAGGATAATGGGGATTTTACCAAAAAGAATCAAAACAAAGGATAAGGAGAATAACAAAAGCGTGGTGGATAACAGCAAGGATAGACGATGAAGACAATAATTGCAAGGACAAATGATGACCGATAAGCATGGATATTATGGACGCTTCGGAGGTGCTTTTATACCGGAAATCCTGGTGGCTACACTGTCCCAGGTAGAGCGTGAATTTTATGCAGCCAAGAGTGACCCTGGCTTTTGGTCTGAATACATTTCATTGATGTCAACCTACTCCTGCCGCCCTACCCCTCTAACTTTGGCCGAAAATTTAACCCGCTATTTCGGGGGGGCAAAAATATACATCAAAAGAGAAGATTTAAACCACACGGGAGCCCATAAGGCCAACAATGTCATGGGTCAGGGCCTGCTCGTCAGACGGATGGGCAAAGAGCGGGTCATTGCCGAAACCGGAGCAGGTCAGCATGGAGTAGCTACGGCCACCATGGCTGCCCGCTTTGGCCTTAAGTGCACTATCTATATGGGAGAGGTGGACGTAGAGCGCCAGAGGCCCAATGTCTTCTGGATGGAGCAATTGGGAGCCACGGTAGTATCGGTGAAGGACGGGTCCCGTACTCTGAAGGACGCTATGAATGAGGCACTGCGTGACTGGAGTGCCAACATGGAGACAACTCATTATGTGCTGGGTACGGCATGCGGTCCCCACCCCTTCCCCGAAATGGTTACCTATTTTCAATCCATCATAGGCCAGGAAGTAAAGCAGCAGATGCTCCAGCGGGAGATGCGTCTGCCGGACCGGATCTATGCCTGCGTAGGTGGAGGGTCCAACGCTCTTGGCATTTTTTATGCGTTTCTTGAAGACAGCCAGGTGGAGCTGCATGGAGTTGAAGCCGGCGGGGAAGGTCTGGAAAGCGGACGTCATGCTGTCAGGCTCTCATCCAAAGATGCCCGACTGGGAGTGGCTCAAGGATATAAGACTTATTTTTTGCAGAATGAGGAAGGACAAATGAATGCAACTCATTCCGTAGCTGCCGGACTGGATTATGTTGGAGTATCCCCGATTTTGGCCCAGTTGAAGGAAACCGGCCGGGTCCAGTTCCACGCAGCTACGGACGATGAAGTCGTTGAAGCGGTAAGGCTGACTATGAAAAAGGAGGGCATCATTCCTGCTCTGGAATCCGCACATGCCTTTGCTTATGCTTTTCGTGAAGCCCCAACGTTAGATAAGGATACGATTCTGGTCATCAATCAATCCGGCCGGGGAGATAAAGACATTTTCACCATAGCTGATGCCTTGGGTGATGACCGATGGAAGGAGTTTATCATCGAAAAGGCAAAGAGATATGAATCTCACTGAATATATCCGAGAAAAAAGAAAAAGCAAAGAAATTCTTTTTATGGCCCATCTGGTGTGTGGGTATCCGGATTTTGAAGGAAATAAAGAAATTATCCGGATTATGGTCGAGGCGGGCGTGGATCTGATTGAGCTGCAGATTCCCTTCAGCGAGCCCATTGCTGATGGCCCGGTGATTTTAAAGGCCAATCAAATTTCTCTTCAGCAAGGCACACGGGTCAGGGATTGCCTGTCCCTGATGGAAGAGGCATCAAGCCGCTATCCCATTCCTTTTCTCTTTATGACCTATTACAACATTCTCTTTAGCCGGGGTGTAGATACTTTTGTCCGGGAAACACGACAAACCGGAGGATCAGGACTGATCGTTCCGGATATCCCCCCGGAGGAAGGCGATGAGTATCTTAAGGCGTGCCACAACCACCAGATTTCCCCTATCCTGCTCATGACTCCTGTCACCAGTCCGGAGCGGCTTCGCCGTATTGCCGGAGCAGGTAATGGGTTTTTCTATTGTGTGGCCCGCAAAGGAGTTACCGGCGCCAAAACGCATCTGTCACAGGAAACCATCGAGTTTATCCACCGCTGCCGTCAGGCAACGGATTTACCCCTGGCTATAGGACTTGGCATTTCCAGTCGAGAAGATTTTGAATACCTGGCCGGGAAGGTGGATATTGCTGTTATCGGGAGCGCTATTCTTCGGACCATTGAGCAAGGAGGGTACCAGGCCTTAAGAAGTTTTTTGGAAAAATTACAGTAAGCATATATTCAAAGGAGTTTTGGGAAGCTCGGAAAGTAATGACAATGCCGTGGAAAAAGACGGGTGCTTTTTTAGCTTTCAATGCTCCATATGCTGACCGAAGGTGAGGATCTCTTAAGGGCAGGGAGATAGGACTTCTACCCTGATCGAGTGATTCCTCCAGAAGAAGCAGCCTTCTGGGTGAGAGTCCTATACGTTGAGGTATTTTTTATAATCCCATAAAGAGAGTTTGGAGAATGATTAAGAACGATAGAAATAATTTTATGTCTGCTCCGGAAAAATTAATGATAGGAGAGGAAATACAAAAGGATCTTGAGTCCTACAGTCAACAGATTCTGGCTGAACTGCCCCCGGGGTTGTTGTGGGAATGGGATGACCGGTTTGATGTACCCCTTTTGGTCTTCCCGAAGGATATGGAAGAAGAAATCCTGACTGTGATTAACCACCGATTTCCTAATCAGTGGGACATAAATTCCGTTAAATCGTCACCACCGCCAATCCGAAAATTGCTGGATAAGACCTTCGGTATTCAGCCCAGGCAAACTGTGTTCGCTATGGATACAAACCGGGAGGTATTCCTCTTTGCCTTATGCTGGCCATGGAATGACGAAGTTACCATTTCCCTGCGGATCAGTCTGACGGGGAAAGGAATCGTAGGGATCGATCAGGAAAAGATTGAAGAGTATCTCAGAAAGTGGTTCCGGCTTTAAGATATCTGCCTTCAGGATATCTGCTTTTTAAATACTTGCCTTAGAATATCCTGCAAGCTGAAGTGGAAATGTCCTGCCTATGGCAAAGATGGGCAGGACATTCGTTGTCCTGCATGTCAGCAAAGCAATGCTCGAAACCCCACTTGACCAGTCCTCAGGCCCATCAACTGTCCCGGCAAGTTCGTTGAGCACATCCCAAAGGTTTTTTCCCCTTGATGTTTCTTCTTGTTCAATAGTTACTAAATAGCGAGTATTAAGCTCTAAACCGGTTACTTCTTCAGGTCGCAGTACCTCGCCATCAAAGATAACATGTATCGTCTTCGTCATCTCGTTCCTCCAGGGTATCAATGATAGTATTCTTTTTCTTTGAATTCACAGCTTTCTTTTACGGGTTTTCATATAATTATATCCACAATTCCGACTTAATCCAAGAAAATAAGGCTACAGTGAGTGAACATGCCCTCAAGAGCCGCATTTTGACGGTTTCCGGCTTCTATAATCCTTGCAATGATTAATTCACGAAAGATTAAAGTTGCCTGAAAAGAAGCTCTATGCTAAGGTATACGGATTATACATCTTATACATTGAGGAGTCGGGAACCAGGAGTCAAAAGTCGGAAATCAAAGTTCAGGGATCAAAGTCCAGGAATCAGAGTCCGTAAGTCAAGAGTCAGAAGTCAAGGGATATGGCTTCAGAGATAAGATTCATTGCAGATTGCATGCTGGGAAAACTGAGCCGGTGGCTGAGAATATGCGGCTTCGATACCCTGTACTTTCGCCAGGTCAGTGATCCCGATCTTTTGGAGCGGGCTAAAAGGGAAAACCGGATACTGTTAACCCGAGACCGCGCACTGTTTGACCTCAGCCGGAAGAGGAGCTTAAGGGCTATTCTGATTGCCCATGATCTTTACGAGGAGCAATTGAAGCAGGTCTTTCAGGAAGCTGATGTCGCCGATATCAAGGATCAGATCTTTCAGGAAGCTAATATCGATGATCACCCTTCGGCCTTGGGCCGGTGCCTGGATTGCAATACGGTGCTGCAAAAAGCAGACAAGGCGCAAATCGAAACCCGTGTTCCAGCCTATATTTTTGATACGGAGCAGGAATTTTACGTGTGTCCCGCCTGCCGCAAGGTATACTGGCGGGGAACACACTGGGTAGAGATGCGCAGGAGTCTTAAAAGGTTATTGGGACAGAAAACGGGGGGAGAGAAATGAAAGTGGCTACAGCCAGGCAGATGCAGGCACTGGACAGGTATACCATTGAAGAGATCGGCCTGCCTGGAATCGTGCTGATGGAAAACGCCGGGCGACAGGTAGTGGCCAAAATGCTTCAGCACTTTTCGGATCTGCCACAGCGGAGGGTAACGATCGTTTGTGGCAAGGGAAACAATGGGGGGGATGGCCTGGTTGTGGCCAGGCATTTATCGGCGATGGCTGCCGATGTACGTATTTTCCTTTTGGCTGAGCCGGAATCCCTGTCAGGTGATGCGAAAACCAATATCCGGATTATCCAGAAGCTGAACCTGGCGTTGAGCACCATTCTTACCCCTGAAGATTTGCACAATCAGCAAGAGGCGCTGCTTGATACAGACATCCTGGTGGATGCTCTTTTCGGCACCGGCCTGACTCCGCCGGTTCGCGGATTGGCTGCCGAAGTGATCGAGCTTCTCAACGGCGCTGGAAAGCCGATTGTTTCCATCGATCTTCCTTCGGGCTTGAGTGCAGATCTGGCTTACTTTTCGGGACCGCACATCGACGCTAGCCTGACGGTCACTTTCGCCCTGCCAAAGCTGGCCCATGTGCTTCCTCCTGCCTGTCTGTCGTGCGGAAAGCTGGAGATTGTAGATATCGGCATTCCGGAGGTGGCCGTGCAAAAGGAAAAGATCCAGCTTGATCTGATCGATGCGCCATCACTCCAAAACTGCTGGCCGCGCCGTCCACTTGAATCCCACAAGGGTACATACGGCCATCTTCTGGTTCTGGCTGGCTCTCTAGGAAAAACCGGTGCAGCCTATCTGACTAGCCAATCCGGCGCCCGCGTCGGCACAGGGCTGGTTACGTTAGGTATTCCCGAAAGCCTGAACACAATCATGGAAATGAAGCTCACCGAGGTGATGACCTATCCTTTGCCTGAGACGGATGAAAAGACCTTTTCGGCCAGTGCCTTAACCGCCATTGAGGGGCTTTTGCCCCGCATGAGCGCGCTGGCAATTGGCCCTGGGGTCGGCGTGCATCCGGAAGTGAAGGAGCTCGTTTCATGGATTATTCATAAAGCAAGCATCCCTGTCGTTCTTGATGCGGATGGTATCAATGTGCTGGCAGCACAGTCCGGTATCTTAAAAGAGGCCAAACAGCCGATCGTCCTGACACCTCACCCGAAAGAACTTTCCCGGCTGCTGGGGATCGATCTTCAGGCAATCATCGGGAACCGGCTGGAGATGAGCCGCAGGGCTGCCATGGAATTGAACTGCTATGTGCTCCTGAAAGGATTCCGTTCACTTGTTGCTGACCCCGAAGGGAATGTTTTCATCAATCCGACCGGAAATCCGGGTATGGCCACAGGAGGAACAGGTGATGTTCTCACCGGTGTAATCGGAGGGCTCCTGGCGCAGGGGGTTCCCAAATTGCAGGCAGTGCTGGCAGGCGTATACCTGCATGGCTTTTCCGGTGATCTGGTGCGGGAGCACAAGGGAGAGTACGGCCTTTTAGCCGCTGATCTTATCGAGCACCTGCCCATGGCTATTGAACGGCTTCAAAAGGGCCTTAAAAAACCCATGAGATGAGTATCTTTCGAGACGAGCATCTTCTTTTGGAGCCTGAAAAAAAACCATGAGATGAGAGCTTGAAAAAGCGCGACTTCAGACCGCGACTTAAGGAAGAAACGAAAAGACCGCGACTTAAAAAAAGAACGTGAATCCTTAAAAGAAGCCCGCAGTTTTAAAGAAGGACCCCTTGGTATGGAATGGCGAGATTTAAGTGCTAAGAGAAATAAAGAAAAGGAAAAACGCTCCGCTCAAAAGGGAGACGAATTTCGAACGCCGCAGATGACAGGCCCGACCTGGCAGACGATCTTTTTGATTGCGGCCGGATTTGTAGTAATCTGGCTGGCGAGCGGCCTTTATATCGTTAAGCCGGGTGAAGTCGGGATTGTTCAGCGGTTTGGCAAGATGACGGAAATCACCGAGGATGGGCTGCACTATCATCTTCCTCTGCCTGTCGAGAAGGTAACATGCCCTAAGGTCAAGGAAATCAAATCCCTGGAAATCGGCTTTCGGACCGTTGATCAGGGACCTCCGGCCAGATACCGGCAGATCCCTCTGGAGGCCCGGATGCTGGCCAGAGATGAGAATCTTGTTGACATCAGCTTTACGGTACAGTATCAGATTAAAGATCCCCGGGCTTACCTGTTTCATATTCGAGACCAGGAAAGGACGATCCGGGATGCAGCCGAATCCGTTCTCTGTGAAATTGCCGGTAAAAATAAGATCGAGGATATTCTGACCAGTGGAAAACACCAGGTTCAACAGGAAGCCCGCACCCTTTTGCAGCAAACTCTGGATCTTTACCAATCCGGTCTCAAGATTGTAACCATAGAGCTTCAGAAGGTGCAACCTCCGGCTGAGGCAGCAGATGCCTTTCAGAGTGTGGTGACTGCCAGTGTCGATAAAAACAAGGTGATCAGCGAGGCCCATGGTTACCGCGATACTGAACTGCCAAAAGCCTGGGCACAGGCCGACCAGATGATTGACGAAGCAGAAAGCTATCGCGATGAAATCGTTCGGCGTGCTGAGGGAGATGCAGCTCGCTTCCTGCAGAATTGTGCTCAATTTAAGGGTGCCGAAGAAGTTACCCGTAAGAGGCTTTACCTTGAGACTATCGAGCAGATCCTGCCGCAGGCTCAAAAGTATATCCTGGAATCCGGGCGGGAACTGATTGGAGTCCTCCCTTTCTGGAAGGAGATATCCGGCAACTTGACAGACGAAGCATCGGCAGATAAGATGACGCCCAACAAGGATTTGAGAGACAAAAACCGTAACGGCCTCAGAACGGACCCGAACAGCACTATCGGGGTGCAGCAATAAACAAGCAGCCTCTTTGATAAGACTTGTAAACGAGACCAATAAAGTAGAATCCCTATGGAAAAACAAAGGCTTTTGATCATAAGTATTATTGTCCTGGTTGCGACCGCTCTCGGTTTGGCCCAGTCTTTCTTCATTGTTGATGAGACTGAGCAGGCCATAGTGGTGCAAATGGGAAAGCCTGTCTGCGTCATCACTACTCCCGGATTGAGGACAAAGAAACCCTTTGTTCAGCGCGTCGTGAGATTCGATAACCGCATGTTGGAATACAACCCGAGCGTTATCGAAATTTCAACGAAAGATAACAAGAACATCGAGATCGACAGCTACTTCCAGTGGAGAATTGCCGACCCCCTCAAATTTCTGGAATCCGTCGGCAGTGAAAGCCAGGCGCAAAGCAGGCTGGATGATATTATCCATGCCGAGCTGAGGGCCCAACTGGGACTTCGAGACCTTTCCGATGTCATTACAAACGACCGGCAAGCCATGATGGAAAAAGTAACCGAAGCGTCCCGAAAAAAAGTGCAGAGTTATGGAATCGAGATTCTGGATATCCGCATTAAAAGATCTGACCTTCCCCCTGAAGACGAAAAGCGCGCTTTCGAAAGGATGCAGGAGGAAAAGCAGATGGAGGCCAGGAGATACCGCTCGGAAGGAGAAGAGGAAGCACTTAAGATAAGAGCGCAGGCAGACAGAGAGAAAAAGATCATTCTGGCTGACGCCTACAAAAAAGCGCAAAAGATCAGGGGAGAAGGGGAAGCCAAAGCCATGAAGATTTACGCTGATGCTTATAACCAGAACCCCGATTTTTACTCCTTTGTGAGAACTCTCGATGCGTACAGAAAAACCTTAAAAGAGAATACCATCTTTCTTTTTTCAGAGGATAACGAATTTTTAAAATATTTAAAGGGAAGCCATGGAAAGCAAAAACCGATCCGAAAGTGAAAAGATCCACACTCATACCCACCCCTCCCAGGGTCTTTCCTACAGGGAGGCAGGAGTCGATATTTCCAGGGAGGAAGCATCACTGGGAAACTTCATAAAAAAATACATGACCAAAACCTTTCAATTCGTTCAGCACGGCCCTGGCGAGGTACTCAGTTCCATCGGGTATTTTGCCAACATCATCAGGATCACTGACACTATGGGTCTTGCTGTATCTGCCGATGGCGTAGGGACAAAGGTTTTGATCGCCCAGATGATGAATAAATACGACACTATTGGCATCGACTGTATGGCTATGAATGTCAACGACATTATCTGCGTCGGGGCAAAGCCGGTCTCTTTTCTCGATTATATCGCTCTTCAAGAACCCCATGAAGACCTGCTCGACCAATTGGGGCAGGGCCTTCTGGAAGGAGCCCGTCAGGCGAAAGTCACGATACCGGGAGGGGAAACCGCCCAGGTCAGGGATCTGATCCAGGGAGTGCGGCCAGGCTATGGATTCGATATAGCCGGTATGGGCATAGGCACCCTGGACCCTCGCCAGGTGATCGAAGGCAGCGATCTTGACGATGGAGACATTATTGCCGGTTTAGCCAGCAGCGGCCTTCACAGCAATGGTTACTCCCTGGCCAGAAAGATCTTCTTTGGAAAAGGTGCCTACAAGGTGGACAGTTCCTTTGCGGAGCTGCAAAAGACCCTGGGGGAAGAACTATTGACGCCGACGGTTATTTATGTACCGGCAGTCAATGAATTGTTAGCTCAAGACCTGAGAATCAAAGCACTTATCAATATTACCGGCGATGGGTTGCTGAATCTTTTGCGCGTCAAGGCCGATGTTAAATTCTCCATCACCTCCCTGCCTGAGCCCCCGCCTATTTTTCCCCTCATGCAGCAGCTCGGCAGGATCAGTGACGATGAGATGTTTCGGACTTTTAATATGGGTGTCGGTTTTTGCGTTCTTGTCCATCCTGACGATTTTGATTCAGTCAGGACCATCTGCAATCGATTCGGTATTGCCTGTTCGCCGATTGGTACGGTCGAAAAATCACCGGAAAAGAGAGTGGATGTGGTTTCGAAAAAGTTAAGAGGAGTTGGCAGGTCTTTTTACAAAATCTAAAAAAGGGGTAGGCAGGTCAATAAAATTGACCCGCCTACAAAAGAAGAAGAGGATTACACTTAAAAATTAGTACCATAAAAATATAAAATAGTCAAGACTATTTTTTAAAGGTGATTTTAAAAGACTGTTAATTAATCAAAGTTCCTTCCATTCTTTTTTCTCTCGTCCTCCTTTTACGTTTCCCTCATTCAGAAGCAGGTAAAGAGTTGCTGAGCCTAATTCAACTCAAGACCCGATACAGGATAAGAGTAAGAAATTACTAAAATTGCAGCAGATTACTATGACTTTATGGTATCTGTGGTGAAAAAATTTTCGGTAAGGTTGGGCTTTGAAAGCCCGCCTTGTTAAGGAGGGGGGAAATCCCGCCTATTATTGCCTTAAGCGTATATTTAACAATCGAAAATTCACCTCCTTTTTACAATAGATTGGAAAATCTGCCTTCGCCAAAGGGAAGGAGAGATAAAAAGGGGTGTAAAAGGAGCGGCTCATGAAAGCGCGATTTCGACAGCGGGTAATCATTATTTCTCTTTTGACTTTCGGCCTTATTTTGACTTTTGGCTTTATGCCGGACATGGCTGTTACGAGCTGTCAGGCAAAACAAAGATATGATTTAATCGGTCTGATGAATGAATGCCAGAAAATGTCCAGTGATCCGGGGGTAATCGCCATTGTTCAGTGGATACCCAGAGAGTGGTGGCAATTGACTCTGGAGCGCGCCGGTGTCCCCGGCGAGCGAATCAAAGAAGTATTGGAGATTTTCGACCCTTATATGACCTTTATTATGGTTCATGGGAGGATTTCCTCCTCCGGGCTCCCGACATTTACATCAAAGTCATTGCTCCAGCAGCATGTTTTTCTTGAGGACAAGGCAGGCAACCTTTATAAGCCCATAGACGAGGATAATGTCGAGGCGGGCGTTCGGAACGCAATCATCATGATTAAGCCGATATTTTCGAATATGCTGGGACGTATGGGAGATAATATGAATTTTTTTCTTTTCCCGTCTCGAACGAAAGAAAAAACGAAAGCATACGAGGCTATGCAAGAGGGTGCATTCTCGATCCGGTTCAAGGACGTTCCCGACGTAGGAGATCAGGTCTTTGAGTGGACCTTACCCTTGAGCTCATTGGTGCCGGCCAGGATGTGTCCCAAGTGCAGGAAAGAGGAAAACGGCTCGTGGAAATATTGCCCATGGTGCGGCTCGAAGCTTTCACCTGCTGATAACAAGGACGGCAAGTAAGGGGTATGGAAGAGGGAAAAAAGCAGTTTGCCTGCTTCCGAAAAATGAGTAAACAGAATATAATTATTTACAAAATGTGTTTGGTCATGTTACCATTTTAGTATATATCAGAAATAAAGCTGTAATGAAAGCAAAGATCATCTTTTGAGACACCTGACCAGGGCAGCGGGTTGAATGCCGCCACTCTGCTCTCTTGGATCGGATCGTTTTAGGCCCTGACGGAAAAGTGGGGAATTTCCGTCAGGGCCTCCTTAAATTTGTACCCGCTTTTCGGATAAGTTATAATTAAAGAGAGCTCGAATAATCTGCAGGAGAGATCATTCGAGACGATAGGTCAATACCACTTGTTACTTCTACGGCTTTTTCTCTGTACAATCAGGAGGTTATGGTGTTATGAAAAGAAGGAGATTTCCAATCTGTTTACTGCTGATATCAGTCCTGATTTTGTGGAACTGTTCGCCGGCTGATTCTGCAACGGTTAGTTTTTCTGCCGAACAAAAGATGAGTACCGGTCCGGTAAAACTGGTTCAACCCAAAATTTTCTGCAACCGTCAAAGCCAGATTTTCCTGGCCTGGATCGAGAATACAGGAACCAGGGATTCGATTTTCATACGCTCTTCCAATGACCGCGGATTAAACTGGTCTTCCCCCGCCATTCCCATAAACAGCCAGAACGCGGCAGTCTCCTCATCTGCCGATTTTCAGGTTTGCAGTGATGATACCGGTCATGTCTATGGAGTCTGGGTGGATATCCGCAACGGCTCAGGGGGGGAAGTTTATTTCAACTATTCAGCGGATCATGGCCAGACCTGGCAAAGCCACGATATTCGTATTAACAATGGTCCGGCCGGAGTCACAAACCCTCAGATCGCCTGTAACCGGCAGGGGGAAGTGTATGTCATCTGGACGGATTCCCGCTATGGCGCTCAAGGGGAGGTTTTCCTGAACTATTCTACGGATTACGGCAAGACCTGGCGGTCGGAGGACCTGCGCCTTGACTCTGCCCCGAACCATAATGCCAATTGCCGGTTCCTCCAGATAACCGCAGCCGGCAACATGGTGTATGTGGCCTGGATCGATCAGGGGACGGCGAGCCCGGGCGCTTATTATAGCCGCTCTACGGATTACGGCCAGACATGGACGCCGCGTCCATTGGCCACCGGCACGTCGTTATCCGACCTGCAGATGATCAGGGAAACCCAGAGCGATAATGTCTATATAGCCTGGATTCAGGATGGGAAAAAAATCTATTTCAAAAACGCCAGCGATGACAGCACAGGTTCTATGCAGGTAAACGATATAAATTCGGGTAACTGCCAGAATCTTCGTCTTGCCTGTGATTCAGCAAAAAACGTTTATGCGGTTTGGCTCGATAAGCGTAATGGAACTGACCATGTTTACGAAAGCCAGTGCAATATCGCTGTGAGCGGTCAGCAGATAACCTGGAGAGTGCCGAGGAGGGTTGACGGCGGATACACCAATGCATCGTATGATCCCAGTATCGGCTGCACCAACCAGGGGCTGGTGGCAGTGAGCTGGAGGCAGGTGCGGTCTTCAATGGGGCTGAACGTTTTCGTGAATTACTCATTGAATTCCGGTGAGCTCTGGCAGAATGAGATCTATCTGAAGAAGACAAACAGCAGTGCTTCTTCCTCAGCCAATGCACGATTGTGCTGTGACGAGACCAAAGACGATATTTATGTGACCTGGCTGGACTCCAACGAGAATGCCGCCTACTTTAACTATTCCATCAGCACCTATGCGACCCTGGACTGGATCGCGCAGGATGGTATCTATGCAAATGGTGTAGATCCTGACAGTGGGGCAGGAGGAAGCTATTTTACCTTTAAGGTCAAGTACATGAACAGCCAGAATATCGCGCCCTCCGCCCGTCAGATCTGGGTGGACGAAAATGATAACGGCATCTACGAAATCGAGGAGAAGCATGATCTGTGGACAGATACCCAGACTTTCAGCCAGGGGTGCATCTACTCCACAAACCCGAGCTTAAGGCTGAAGTACAACCCGAATTCAGACCACTCCTATCGGTATCGGTTCTATTTTGAGGCAAGTGGTAACATTGCTACGGGAAAGCCGGCTATTGATCAGACACTCACCGTTACTTCCCCTCCCCCTGAATCCCTGCCAAGGTTGAAGTGGGTTGGAACCGAAGGTTATACCAATGACGGGGTGGATCCCAATATAACGGCACCGGAGGTTAAAAGAACTTTCAAGGTAAAATTCACTTCCTCCTATCCTTCCGCTTCCTACGACATGAAGGTTCAGGTATGGATCGACTCCAACGATAACGGCATCTACGAGGGATCGGAAAAGTACTCGATGGACCCGGTTCAGTCGAACAGCGATATCTACAGCCGTGAATTAACGTTGGACTATAGAGGTGATGGAAGATACCGCTACCGCTTCTATGGCTACGATCCCAGCAGCTTTGCAACCGGGGATCCTGCCGCGGACAGGCTGGTGGTGGTGAACTCCCTGCCAGTGCTGTGCGGAGTGGAAGAAGGAGGTTATGTTAGACCGGGAGGAGAGAATTTTTACACCTTTACCGTACATTACCAGGACCAGGATAATGATCCGCCTTCTGTCAGTCAGCTCTGGATAGACCGGAATAATGATACAAAAGTCCAGGATGAGGAAAAATACGACCTCAGGGCAGCCGATCCGAACGACGATTCCGAATATAGTGTCGGCCGCGACTATACGACGAACGTATTTTTGCTGTATGAGGGGCCGGAAAACCTGCTTTCCCAGAAAGTTACCTACAAATTTGATTTCAGTGACTCTCATAACCAGGCTGACCCGAACGGGGTATCCTGTACTCCGGATTACCGGCCGGTCGGCAAGCTGGATGTTCTGCATGACGGCAATTCACCCGTCATTGACTGGACCGGTGAGGATGGTTATCAAAGCGCCGGAGTGAAGGTGACTCCAGGGCCCGGCGGCATAGGGTATATGCTCGCTTTCCGGGTCAGGTATACTGATGTTGACAATGACCCTCCGGGGCCGCGTCGCGGGGACTGGCTGGATTCGGGCTATGAAACATGGCTGGATCCGGGCTATGAAGTCTGGGTGGATTTAGATGACGATGGAATATACGAGCCTGTCACCGAAAGGCTCCTTATGGACGAATACTCGCACAATAGCAGCGGCACGTATACCGGCCTTTATACGCTGCCGGTTTACATTGAAACGGCTCCGCAGGATGGAAATTTAAAGTACCGGTTCTTTTTCCATGACGGGAAAAATATGGCCAGGGGTAATGCGGCAGGGGATCGCACCGTCCCCTTCAATCTGATCACCTTCCAGCGGGTAAACACCCCAGACAGCGTCACCGCACCTTGTGTCGTTACCTTTCGGGTAAAGTACACAAACCCGAACAAACAGTTGCCGGATAAACAAATACTCTGGCTGGATCTCAATGACGACGGCATAGCGCAAGGGAGTGAAGAACTGATCATGCAGCCTTCTACCTCAAATCCGGACTGTACCAACGGCAAGGAGTACTGGCGGAATCAGTCGATTTCCTACGCCGGAGACGGGGTGTTGCAGTACAGCTTCCGCTCGTATGTCAGCAACGTGCTCATAGCCGAGTCCGAAGACTATGCCATAACCGTGAGTTCCACTCACGCTGCACCGACCCTGTCATATACCCAGGACGCAGGATACACCAATGGAGTAAAGCCGAGCAAGGGGTATTGTGGTGATACGTTTACCTTTAAAGTGCGGTATCAGAATCCGGAAGGATCGGATTCCTGCCCGGACCCGACGACAGAAATACGGCATCAACTCTGGATTGATACGAATAACAACAGCGAGTATGAATCGAGTGAAAAGCTGAATCCCGATAAGGTGGAGAACGATGTCTACACCTTCTCTAAAGTGATGAATGTCGATGGGGGTGGAGAATTTTCCTATCGATTCTATTTTAATAACTGCTTCAGGTCAGCCACCGGGGCACCCACCCTTGCCAAAACCATTATGATCGACCGGCTCCCCACGCTGACGGCATCCGTTGATCCGAACCGTGGTAATGGCGGGGGCACTTTTCAGTTCCAGACTACCTATAAGGATCTGGATAATGATCCTCCTCCTTCAGGGTTAGGGTTTCTCTGGATTGATTTCAATGACGATGGGTTCAGGCAGGAGGGTGAAAAATTTTCTCTGGCTGAAAAGGATGCTGCCCAAAAAAGCTACAAAGAGGGAAAGGAATACCGGCCCGCTTCGCAGCCGACGATTCTCTTTGATCCTGCTTTGATAATTTTCTATGATTCAGAAGCATCCAATCATTTCACCTATCAGTTTTTCATGGGTGATGCCAATTCTCCAACCGGCATCGTCGAGGTGAAAAAGGTCGGGAATGTTCCGACATTGGACGAGGGAACCGCCTCCGAGTCTGAGGATGTTGACGGTCGGTTTACCTTCCACGTACGGTACACAGACGTGGACGGGGCGCATGGTGATCCTCCTGGTGCCATGCAGGTATGGGTGGATGAAAATGGTAACGGCGTCTATGAGTTTCCTGCCGAGCGGCATGCCATGTCTCAAGATGATTCGGCAGACACCGAGTACAAGGATGGCAAGTACTATAGCTGGTCCGGCCAGCTTTCGAACAACGGTCAGGCAAAGATCCTCTACCGCTTCTATGCTCATGATGGGAAAAACCTGGCCACGGGCGAGCCTACTCAGGATGGTAATCTATTCTTGAACCACCGCCCAGAGCTGAAATTTGCGAAGGTTACACCAGGTGAGGGAAATGGAGGAACCTCCTTCACCTTCCAAGTTACCTATTACGACCAGGATGAAGACACTCCGAGGGTGTATCAGGTATGGATAGACGAAAACGGCAACGGAACCTATGAGGATAACGAAAAACAATATAATTTACTCCGCAAGGATCCGATAGATAAAAAGTACAGTGAGGGGGTTCTCTACGAGAAGAAGATAAACTTGCGTTCCCTTGGAGGAGCTCAGATCCCGTTCCTGTTCTGTTTCTCTGACAGGACCAGTGCGGGAAGTGAGGTTAAGACCGAGGAATTACGCGTAAAGGTAAATGTATCGGGGTCGCAGCCCGTTTTGAGCTGGGTGAGCGGCACGGGATATCAGCAGGATGGAGTCGATCCAAATTCCAGTCCGACGGACACTCGTTTCAGCTTCAAGGTACTCTACAAGGACGCGGACGGAGATGCTCCGGAGAATGGGAAAGTAGAGCTGTGGGTCGAACACAATACCGATCCATCGACTGCCGTGACGGAAAAGTTCCTGCTCACCAGTTCGTCTCAAAACCCCATTACCGCAGGCAGGATCTACTCTTTACAAAACCAGCAGTTCAGCCGCGGCGGCGGGGACGGGGTCTTCACGTACTGGTTCTGGGCCTCGGATGGAAAAAATTTCGCTACAGGCGCACCTGTACAGGGAGGGAAATTCTCTATAAACCATGCTCCTGAACTGAGCTGGCCGCAAGCCAATGCTACTACAGGTGCCCGTTTAATCGACTCTGACAAATGGATCTATGAATTTCAAGTGAGGTATTACGACGCGGACGGTGATTCTCCTGTGCAGGAAATCTGCTGGATAGATGTCAATGGAAACGGCCAGTACGGTTCTGACGAGGCTTTCCTGATGGTTCCGAAAGGTGATGCTCTCAATTACTCCGATCCTAACGGCGTGATTTTTACCTTTGAAAAAACATTAACCTGCAAGGGAAACGGGACCTTGAAGTACAAGATGGCCTTCAAGGACCAGGGCTCCTTAGCCGTCGGAAAGCCTGATGTCGATGATCCCACCGAAGATCATACCGTCAAGGTGAACAACCGCTACTATCTGGATCAGGATAGAGATAGTTATGGTGACCCGAACCACTTCATCGAACAGTGCAACGTCCCAACCGGTTACGTTGATTTTGCCAAAATGGGGGAATTCGATTTGGATGATTCCGACTCCCATGTCTATCCCGGTGCGCCGGAAATCTGCGATGGCAAGGATAATGATGGCAACGGCGAGAAAGACGACAACCCCAGAGATGGTATTATCTATTATGAAGATTGGGACGGTGACGGATACGGGAACGCTCTCAGTATCCGAAGATTCTGCCCGGGTGTTCAGCCTGCAGGGTGGGTCAGGTATGCATCTGATGACTGTAATGACCTTCGGGCAGATATTCATCCCGGAGCTTCGGAAATCTGTGACGATGGTATCGACAACAATTGTGACGGCATCGCAGATAATGGCAGCGTCAAAAGATACTATCATGATAAAGATAATGACGGATTTGGTGACCCGTCCGATTCGATGTTTTTTAATGAATGCAGCGGGCATCCGAATTATGTTGAAAATGCCCGGGATTGTAATGACAGCAACAGCGCTATTAACCCTTCGGCACAGGAAATCCATTGCAATGGTCTGGATGACGATTGCACCTCCAGCACCCCGGATAATCATCCACCAGAATTGCAATTTATTCCTCCACAGGTGGTTTATGCCGGTCAGCCCGTTACTTTCTGCCCGGACGTAGATGATGCGGATGGAGACGAGGTAGATATTTCCTACTCCGGCTGGATGACAAGCGATTCCCGTACCACGGGTCTGAACGATGTCGGCAACCATTGGGTAACGGTTACTGCAAAGGACAGTTGCGACTGCCAGAACAGCTCATCGTGCGATAATCTGTCCAGTCAGAAGGTTTTGATTATGGTTACTGGCCTGGGAACCATTCAGGGAAAAGTTACCGGGAAAGAAAGCGGTAACCCAATTGCCAATGCCGTGATACAGGTTAAGGGAATGCGCGGTAAGTACACTGAGTCGGATACATCCGGCAGGTTTACGCTTCCCGATCTTCCGCCGGGCCAATACAGTCTCATCGTCTCGGCTCCGGAATATGCGAGAGAAATTACCGGAAAAACTACGCTCTGCGCCGGTAAGACTGTGGTAAAAGATATTCAGCTCAGTCACCAGGCGGGGAAAGTGGCCAGTGAGATTCTTGAGCTCGTCGGAGAGGATGACGAGCAATATGAAGTTCCTCTTCACAGGAATATCATGGTGACAGCCACCTCACTGCTGGGAACTGTCTATCCTTATTTTGCCCAGACCGACTCCGATGGCAGATATCAACTGTACCTTCCCAAAGGAACCTTTAAACTGGCAGCCTTTGATCCGAACGGTCAGTTCGATCCTGTCGTAGAGATTAACCTTGGGAAAGGATTTGCCGTAAATCCCGATCAGTCGGAAAATCCCGTTGACCCCAATTCCCGCGACCGGTTGAAACTCAAGGTGGGCCGCAATGTGAATTGGTCAAATTTGCCTGATTTACGGATCACCTCCATGGAGAAATGGGACAGGTCGGATGTCAGTCACCCAATCCTTGTCACCACTCTTTTCTTCTATCCACAAGAGGCCGACCAGTCGCAGATTAAGCAGGTCGATTTGATTCATGATCCAAACTTTGTCGCTATCGGGAAAGTGGACTACAAAGCCCTCTGGGTAGACGATGGTCAAGACCAATACGGGAATAAATTCGGCCATTATGAAGCCACCTATTACGATTACTATGAAAAAACCTCCACAACAACAGCCTGCGCAGCTATCCTGTGTACGATATCGTATGGAAGCAGCGGTATCCGGGAAATCCCCTATCGCTTCATTATCCATCCGAAGAGCACCGGGCTTTCATCTTCGTCATTCCCGATAAGCCAGACTGAAGTGCGTACGACCATGGTCGAGGGCGGTCACGCAGGCCCCATGGGCTATACCGATGCCGCCGATTCTCCTGACCGTGCTGTCGACCTCTCAGGAATCGATATTCCTCCTTATGCACTATACCCAATCGAGGCGGATACGAACAATGCCGTAAAGGATGTAAGACCTTTGCGAGTCTGTATGAATCGCAGCCCCAATACTATCAGTGGAAGTCTTGGAGAAGATGTGGTGAGTTCGATTTACGATCTACGGATCCTAGAGCCCCTCACCGCCAGCAAGCCTCAGGATACCACGGCCTCGTCGTGGGTACGGATAAACGCCGACAACCCGGTGACTGTCTCCATCCAGATCGACATGAACCGGATATTTGACTCTCAGGCCAGTGAGGACCAACAATATCAGGATGCCAATTCAACTATCCTGGATGATATTGAAATCCGATACCTGGACTCCTCCTCCTCCTGGAAAACCGGTGGTATCGATAATATCCGGCTGACGGAAGCAGATCCGGCCAATAATAGTACGGGGCAGAGGCACAACTGCGTGGTTGCCTTCTCTATTCGGGAAAGCAGACGACTGGCAGTATTTCAGGTCAGGCCGAAAAATCTCCTGGCCGAAGCTCTATCCGACACCAAAGTCATGTTGAGCTGGCAGGACCGCTCCCTTACGGAAGAAGGATTCGAGATCTGGCGAAAGGTGAAAGGTGAAGCGGAATACCAGAAGGTGTCGAGAGTCCTTTCCAATGTCAAGAGCTATACCGATGTCATGAGCTATACCGATTCAGGACTCCTGGCAAAAACAACCTACCTCTATAAGGTTTGCACAATCCGCAGCCTGAACAAACCGGAGACATTCAGTTCATTCTCTGATCCGGTGGAAGTAACAACTGAGGACCCAAGCAAGAACACAGGCGGCGGGTCCGGCGGCAGCGGCAATTGCTTTATTTCCGCAATCAAGCATGTCTTCACCAGCGAGCAGGTAAAATGGTGGGCATGGTAGAATATCCTTGTGGGGACAGAGGTAACATCTGTCCCCACAATTGATCCCTTGAATTTAAGGATAGACTGAGATATAGTAAACTGAGATAGAGAGAAGAGTTTCGGGAATGGATGGGGCACTGGTGGCTTCCCTGGACTTCAAATCCAGTGGCAGGCCCTAACAAGGTCTGCGGTGGGTTCGATTCCCACACATTCCCGCCACCATAAGTAGATGTTTTGGTAAATAAACGGCGGGATTTCTCTTCCCGCCATTTTTCGTGCTAAAAAGTTGACAATTTTATGCCGATCTGCTATCGTATTTCTCACCTATGGTAGCCTTTGATTCCTCGAACATACTTCGTATTATGACCTATAACGTCCATAGTTGCAGAGGGACGGATAAAAAGATTTCTCCCTTTCGGATTGCCGAGGTCATTGCACAGTATGAGCCTGACATTGTGGCTTTACAGGAGGTCGATGTAGGCCGTGCCCGTACAGGGTGGGTCGACCAGGCCCAGGTTATTGCCGACCACTTGAATATGGATTTCCATTTTCATCCCTCCATCCAGATCGAGGAAGAGCGCTATGGGAATGCTATTTTAAGCCGGCATCCGATGCACCTGGCCGGAGCAGGGGCACTGCCGGGGTTTCCGGGTTTGCGTTCCACCGAGAGGCGTGGGGCGCTGCGGAGCACGATCCGCATCGGTGACCGGGACATTCAGATCATCAATACCCACTTGGGGCTTGGCCGCCGCGAACGCCTGGCTCAGGCCGACGCCCTGCTTGGTTCGGACTGGCTGGCCCATCCGACCTGCCAGCCGCCATGTGTCATCTGTGGCGATTTCAATGCAAGGCCCGGCTCTCTCGTCTATCAAAGGTTTTTGGGGATGCTGCTTGATGCCCAGCATTGCCTCACCGATTATCGGCCCCTCAATACCTGGCCGACCATCTATCCTTTTATCCGCATTGATCATGCCTTTGTCAGCCCTGAGATAAAGGTCCACAGCGTCGATGCCCCGCGCACACGGCTGACTCGTATAGCTTCAGACCATCTTCCTCTGATCGTTGGAATAAGCATCCAGTAAGAGCTCAATCTCGAGACGGCAGGAGAAAAAGAGAAGGCCATTTGGGCTGATTGCAGATTTAACCCTCTGCTTCCCCCCTTTTTGCACAATTTGCCGCTTTACATTCCTTTACACTCTTGACATGGGTCATGATGCATGATAACATGTTGTAAATTTTGTCGATTATCGGCAAAAGATTTTTTTTATTACAGAAAGGAATTACAAAGATAATGACAAAATATGAATCGAAAAGAGAAAAGATAGCCCGCTGCATTCGTTGCCGCTCGGAGTTTACCTCTGGTCAACTGAATGGAGTAACGTCCTGCCCGTCATGTGGCGACACCAGCCAGCCACTTTCTCTTCAAGACGATGTAACCGTTAAAATTAACTGGCACGAACTGCGGGTTCTGTGCTCCTGGGCTGAGAAATGGAGTGAGCATCTGGCGGAATCCGGTCAGCATCCTACCGCAGGAAGTTGCATGACCATCTACTCGATTATAGGAGCCCTTCAGGATCAGTATCCTTTCTTTAAACCGCTGAGCATTGGAGGGGAACTGCAGCAGTTAATCCGCAACGGACATAAAGTACATTAATTTCATGAGCGCTTTTCTTTACATCCCAAGAGGGCATAATCCCTCGCCCATACTCTTCATGTATTCAGGCCAGAGATTATGCCCGCCCGTATGCAGCGTACCTACAGTACATGAGAAACAGGTCCAGTACATGAGAAACAGGTCGGAATGCTTTATTTCAGCGCATGGACAAAGAATCACGAATGGTTTTGGCTAAGGTGTGCTTGTCGACAGGTTTCATGATAAACCCTCTGATCCCCATTTCCGCTGCCTTCTGTGCATTTACTGCCTCGCTGTATCCGGTGCAGAGAATAATGGGGATTTCCGGTCGGACGGCCATAAGTCTTTTGGCCAAATCCGTCCCGCTCATGATGGGCATGGTTTGGTCGATTATGGCCAGATCGAATTGCTCAGGGTTAGCGCAAAAAATCTCCATGGCATCAAGACTGCTGATAGTAGCTACGACTTCATAACCAAGGTGTTTTAACATTCGCTGACCAACCTTGATCAGGGATCTTTCATCATCAACCAATAAGATGCGCTCCCGGCCTGAAGGAATGTGATCGAGGGTCCCCTCTGGCTGAGTATCCTTTTCCTTGATTTGAGGGAGAAAGACACAGAAGGTAGATCCCTTGCCCAGGGTACTTGAAACAGTGATCATGCCTCCATGACTTTTAATTATTCCCTGGACCACAGAAAGCCCGAGGCCAGTCCCTTCATTTGGCCTTTTGGTAGTAAAAAAGGGATCAAAGATTCGATCCAGATTTTCAGGGGCTATCCCATGCCCTGTATCTTTCATCGTTACCTTCAGGTATGGACCTGGCGCCAAATCTGAATAGCCATCCACAACTTCTTCACCCAGCTCCATCTCAACCAGATTTACCTCCAGCACCCCGCCTTGATCACGCATGGCATATGCTGCATTGATGCCAAGATTCATCAACACTTGGTGAATTTGAGTTGGATCAGCCAAAACCGACCCAGAGCGAATGGCGATGTTTTGGTGAATCTGGATGCTGGATGGCAAGCTGGCCCGCAGTAGTTTAAGGGCTTCTTTAACGATAGGAGCGAGTTGAAGAGGTTCTCTTTTCGACTCGTTCTGGCGGCTGAAGGTGAGGATCTGTTTGATAAGCTCTGCTGCTCGATGGCTGGCCTTGAGCACTTCGAAGATGTTATCCCTGACTGCACTTTCTGCCGGAATCTCGTCCAGGCTGAGCTCCATGTAGCCGACAATGGCTGAGAGGATATTATTAAAATCATGGGCAATGCCTCCAGCAAGAGTGCCGATGGCCTCCATCTTCTGGACTTGTCTGAGACGCTTTTCCATGATAATTTCATGGGTTATGTCATGCTGGATAATCACATAATCTATAATGTTACCAGATTTTTCCTTAATCGGTGAAATGGTTGTCTCAAGCTCGATCGCGGTGCCATCTTTTTTCCTGTTAACGATACTGCCACTCCACGCCTTGCCACCGGCCTGTATGCCGGTGAGGGCTTTATAAAAGACCTGGTCGTATTGACCATTAAAAATCTGTATATTCTGTCCAATCACCTCTTTCTGGTTATAACTGCTCATGTGCTCAAAGGCAGGATTAACATATTGAATAGTCCAATCAGGTGCGAGAATCATGATACCCTCGGCCGCCTGGCCAATGGCTGTTACAAGGCGCATCATCTCCTTTTCTATCCGCTTTCGGTCAGTGATATCCTCTCCGGAGCCGAGCGTGGCCATGATTTCCCCATGTTCATCCGTTATGACTGTATTATGCCAGGCAATAATTCTCTGTTCACCTGTTTTGGTTAGAACAGGATTTTCAAAATATTCAACCGGCTCAATCTCTCCCGCTATCAAGCTCTCGAAGACCGATTTTACTGTTTTTCTTATCTCTTCGGGTAAAAAAGTATCGAACCAATTCTGGCCGATAATTTCTTCTTCTCTATATCCCAGGATCTCACAGCCCTTTTTATTAATAAGAGTGACTTTTTGATCGATGCCAATAGCCACCAACATAACTCCTGCAATATCAATGTATTTTTTCGCCTTATTTCTTTCCCGAAGCAATAACTCCTCGGCTGATTTACGCTGAGTGACATCGCGGGAAACCTCGACCACCAGCCTTGGCTGGCCGTCCTTATGATACGCAGCCACATTGGCTATAAACCACAAGTGTATATTTTCCTGCCCAGGTTGGGCAACTTCTTTTTCCTGCTCGTGAATTTTTCCATCCTCAAAACATTCCCTGACCAGGCACGGTTCGCAAACCCTGTCACGTCTATGATAAGCAGCGTAGCACTTGCGGCCGATTACCTCTTGCCCGAATAAATCCATGACAGCCTGGTTTGCCCAGACAAGAGTATACTCCTCATCAATGATGCTGATGCGGTCCGGTACTGAGGCGATAATTCCTGCCAGTTTCTCCTTACTCTCGCGCAGTAATTCTGCTGATTCAGCCAGTTGTTTCAGGTAGACTGTCTCTATCTCGAGTTGGGCTTTTCTCTTCTGGATCTTAAAAATAATCAGTCCTCCGGCAGTCAAAAAAAGGATGAGCAGACCAGCCAGTCCGAGTGTGTTCCTTGCATTTTCCTGAATAGGGCCTGCAATATCAGCATAGGGTGCGGTAATTATCAGATACCAGGTTCCCTTACCTATCGGAATCTTTTTAAAAGCAATGAGGTCATTCTTACGAGACAGATGATTTACATCTGTTCCATAGCCTTCGCCCTCTATCTTTACTCTATTCAGATAATCATGATCGGTTTTAATATGCTCTTTTATCCCCTCTTGATCAAAGCCCCCCCCTGCCATCTCCAGGTGTATCTTTTTTATGGCTTCGAAGACCGAACATCCTACCAGATCTTTCCTTGGATGTGAAACAAGAATATTTCTATCATCAAAAACCCAGGCATGCCCTATTCCATCTATCCTGGCCGGTTCAAAAAAAACCTCCGAGATTTTGTCGATTTCGATCATCCATTGAGCTATACCCACAAATGCATAGTCATGAAATACTGGCTCTGAAATAGCTATGGCTGGCTTACCGAGATAGTTATAAAACATGTCGCCGACGCACGGCTTATGTTCCCGTAAGATAGATGCGACATCAGGTATGGATGAAAAATCAACGCCGACCATCCCTTTTATAAAGGGATGCATGTCCAATAAAAGTCCATTGGCATCGAAAATGGTGAGACTGCTGACTCCGTCCCGGTGGATTTCATAGAGGTCCTTAACGGGGCAATGGTCAGTGTCGGATTCCTTATGGGTAATCCTTTTAGCGACCATCTCCTGGATTAATGGATTTATTGAGATACTCTTAAGCGCGTTCGAATACTCAATGAAAAACTCTTCCAATCCACTGACTGTGGTCCTGGCTATAGTCAACAGTTGCTGCTGGGTTTGGGTAACCACGGCATTTTGAAATTTCAAATGGTTTAATGTCCAGCCGATCCCGATAATCACTGATGCGGTTGTGACACACGCTCCGATTTTCCACGATTCCCTTGAAATACGCACTTATGGCTCCTGCTTGAACCGGTAAGAGCCTGCTTTTCCAAGCAAGCTATGGCTAAGTGTTAGCCATTGAAATCAATTATGAACCTGAATAATTGGCGTTTTTCTAACCCCGCCTCCATGCGTATACTTATCAGACAGTCCCTGAAATAAGAGTACATTTTATCTTCGGCAAATTTTTTTATGGTAAACGGGACAAATAAGTCTAAATTTTTTTTCGAACCATATTCAGGTCTTCAGGTGCCAGACCTGAGCCCTCCTTTCAAGGGTAAAGGTTGTTCCCCTCAAATGTCGATCTTTGGCTTAAGGCTATTGTCAGAGGGAAAGCTTAAGGGATAGAACGACGTACGAGAGCCTATCCCATTGTTAAGGAGAGAATGTATGCAAAAGGAGTTAACGATAAAAATCGGAGGGGAGGCAGGACAGGGGCTGGTTACTATCGGCAATGTCCTGTCCAACCTCTTTAGCCGGGGAGGTTGGTATGTTTTTTCCAGCCAGGATTATGAATCCAGGATTCGGGGCGGGCATAATATTTTCCAGATCCGGATTTTTGAAGATCCTGTCTGGGCCATGTCTGATCGGGTGGATATCTTAATCGCTCTGGACAGGGAGACCTTGCATCTTCATCTTCCTGAACTGCACGCCAACAGTGTTGTCGTCTATGACGGAGAAAAGATCAAGGTGCCGCCGACAGAGAAAGCGAAATTCATGAACATACCCATGGACCGGATCGCCAGAGAGAGCGGAGGCCCAATTCTGGCCAACACTGTGGCTGTGGCAGCCGTTGTAGGGCTTATTGACTATGAAATCAAGTATCTTGAAGATTATTTGCGCTCGGCTTTCCACGATAAGGGGGACCGGGTAGTGAACGAGAATATACAGGCAGCCCAAAGAGGTTATGAGGAGGCCCTTCGCCTTTGCCGGGGAGAAAGCGGTATTTGTCCCTTCCCGGTCCATCCTCTCGGCACTCGGGCCAAAATGCTGATCAGCGGTAACGAAGGGATAGCCCTCGGTGCTTTGGCCGCAGGATGTAAGTTTTATTCCGGCTACCCAATGACCCCTTCCACCGGTATTCTCACTTACATGGCATCCAAAGCCGAACAGTTTGGGGTGGTGGTGGAGCAGGCTGAAGACGAGATTGCTGCCATCAATATGGTGATTGGAGCAAGCTTTGCCGGAGCGCGAGCCATGACCGCTACCTCCGGCGGCGGGTTTGACCTGATGACAGAAGGGTTCTCCCTGGCCGGGATGACCGAAACACCAATTGTGGTCGTCCTGGGTCAGCGGCCAGGCCCTGCCACCGGACTTCCAACCAGGACCGAGCAGGCTGAGCTGCAATATGCCATCCATGCGTCTCACGGGGAATTTCCCCGCCTTGTCCTTGCACCAGGAACACCTGAACAGTGCTTTTATCTCACGGCCCATGCTTTTAACCAGGCCGAAAAATATCAAATCCCGGTCCTTATTCTGACCGATACCTATCTGGCCGACTCCTATTTTACCCTCGATAAGCAACTGGACCCCGGGAAAATCACTATCGAACGCCATCTGCTCTCGGAAGAGGAACTGAACGGTATGGAAGGAGATTACCGCAGATACGCCTTCACCGAAACCGGAATTTCCCCCCGTGCCATTCCAGGGCAAAGCTCCAAGCTGGTCATGGCGGACTCGGACGAACATGACGAGTCAGGCCATATTATCGAGGACAGACAGACCAGAAGCAAGGCCGTGGTCAAGAGAATGAAAAAGCAGCAGATGATGGAAGAGGACATCCTCCCGCCGAATATTTACGGCCATGTAAAAGCGAAAAATATTGTCATCTGCTGGGGCTCAACCTGGGGAATCGTGCATGAAGCCATGGGAAAATTACTGGACGAGGGAAAAGATGTAGCTATGATCCATTTCACACAAATCTGGCCATTCCCTTCACAACAGGTGAAAGATCTCCTCAAGGATCGTGAGGAGCTGATTTGCATAGAAAATAACGCGAGCGGGCAATTGGCCAGCCTCATTCGCGAGAAAACCGGAATCGAGGTGGGGCAGAGGATTCTGCAGGCCGATGGCCGTCCTTTCTCGGTACAATATCTTTTTGAAGCTATCCAGGAGGTGATAAGTTAATGATAACCAAGGAAGATTATCAAGGCGTCGAGGAGGCATGGTGTCCGGGCTGCGGAAACTTCGGCATCCTGAATGCCGTCAAAAAAGCCTTAGTCGATTTACAACTGCCGCCTGAAAAGATACTCATGGTCTCAGGCATCGGGCAGGCCAGTAAATTCCCCCATTATCTGAGGTGTAATTTTTTTAACGGCCTGCATGGCCGGGCCCTGCCTGTAGCTGTAGCTGCCAAAATTGCCAATCCTGAAATGACCGTCATTGTCCATAACGGAGACGGGGATTGCTACGGAGAAGGAGGAAACCATTTTCTCCATACTATTCGCCGGAATCCTGATCTTACCTGCATCGTGCATAACAATAAAGTCTATGGCCTTACCAAGGGGCAGGCGTCGCCAACGTCGGATAAAGGATTCCATACCAAAGTCCAGCCCCACGGAGTTATCAATGATCCATTCAACCCGCTTTCGATTGCTGTGGCCATGGATTGCAGCTTTGTAGCCAGAGGGTTTGCAGGAGATATGAACTACCTGGTTGAACTCATCAAAAAAGGGATTCAGCACAAGGGATTCTCTTTAATCGATATCCTCCAGCCCTGCCCCAGTTTTAACCGTGTCAATACCTTCCAGTACTATAAGGAACGGATCTATCATCTGGAAGAGGACCGCGAGTTCGATCCGGGAAACCAGTTGAAAGCTTTCCACAAAGCTCAGGAATGGGGGGATCTCATCCCTTTGGGTGTCTTCTACACGCATCAAAAGCCGACCTTTGAGGAGCAGACCCCGGTCCTGCAGGCAGGCCCCTTGTACAGGCAAAAGATCCAGCCCGATAAGGTGCAGGATATCATGGAGGAGTTCTATGCCGTACCGGTCGAAAAACCCTGGCTGCGCCAGAGGTGAAGTGACCCCAGAGGTGAGAGGGGATCTGATATAAACTTATGCCAGGGGAAAAATTGACTTATTATTCCATAATCCGGTATCCTTGGAGGGGGAAAATAAAGAATGTTCGGCTCCGTTATCCTTAAAATTTCTCCCTTGATAAAACACACAGATATGGTTACTGCCCCTGTTCCAGCCTCTCAAGAATGCTGCGCGCCTGGCCATGGTCAGGCTGAATCTGGAGGCATTGCCGGAAAAGCTGCTCGGCCTTCTGACGATCGCCGCTCAAAAGGTAGCATTGGCCAAGAGCAAAAGCGGCCTGGTTGTCCTGAGGCTGGAGAGAAATCACCTTCTCCCAGTTGGGGATAGCCTCGGAGTAGCGTCTCTGGCTGGTATAGTACCTGGCCAGTTCCAGGAAAACCTCGATCATGTCAGGCTTGAGCTTGAGTGCCTGTTGATAGTACTGCCTGGCTTTTTCTTCGCTGTCTGTCCCGTTGTTCATCCGAAGACAGGTATCTCCCAGACATCGCAGGCTTACGGCCTTTTCCTGGTCATCATCGCGGCTCAGATCGAGGGCCTTGAGAAGGTTTTTTTGGGCTTCGTCCAGCCGGTTGGTCTTGATGTAGATAATACCGAAATTAATATACGCGCGGGGCTGATCAGGGTACAGGGTGGCCGCTTTTTGAAAGTGCTCTATGGCCTTTTCATACTCTTCAAGATGATCGTACACCGAGCCTATCTTGTTTTGCACTTCCAGGTAATCTTCCTGCTCTTGAAGTACAGCCTGGTAATGACTGAGTGCCGTACGGAAATCTCCCTGCCTGCTGTAGACATCTCCGAGAAGGTAATGAATGAAAATGTTCCCAGGGTCAAGTTCGAGAATCGCTTCAAATTGACGGGCCGCTGATTCCAGTTTTCCCTCGGCGTAGAGGGTCTGCCCCTGATCCAGAGAATCGAGAACCTCCACCATGTCTTTGGGGTCAAGAGGGTTCCGGGAGTCTTGCGCACCGGCGGATTTTTCCTCCCTTACGGGTTTCTCCTTTCTGGGAGCGCAAAGATACCCCAGGCTTTCCAGCCGCTGCCGGATTTCCCGGTCATTTACCACCTGTGCCCCGGACGCACTCCCGGCTAACCGGAAGGAGGCAAAGCCGCTTTCTTCCTCCTGGAGGTACTTTTCCCACCTTTCCCGGCTCCCGGCAATATCTGGCCCCTTTGGCTCTGTAAGGAGAATGTTTTCGGTTTCTCCGGGATCGGAAGATACCCGGTATAGTTCTGCGGTTGGTGCCTGGATATATTTCCAGTCCCTGCTGCGAATCCCTTTCAGGGCAGACCAGTCAAAATTCAATTTAGTGTACAGGGATTCGGCATAAAGCTTCAGGTCCGGCTCCGCGGTCCGCCGCTCTTGCTCTGCCAGCAGCCAGGGCAGCAGGTTTACGCCCTGCCCGTAGCTTTCACCCTGTTTGACGAGCCCCAAAAGGCCGAGGGTGGTGGGCAGGATGTCAATCGTACGTACCAGAAAATCCGGGGATAACTGACTTATCTGAGATTGACTTCCCGATTGATTTTCGGCGTGTAATCCTGGATTGCTGATAATGAGGGGAACCTGTAAGGTGCTGTCATAGATGAAAATCCCGTGGGTTTTCTCCCCATGCTCTCCAAGACCCTCTCCGTGGTCAGCAGTCAGCACCAGCAGCGTGTTATCCCGCAGATTCAATTCGTCCATTTTCCCGATAAACTGCCCAAGGCAGGCATCGGTGTAAGCGATTTCACCGTCATAGAGCGCTCTTGGCCCGCCCTTGCTGAAGAGGCTTCTTTGCGGCTCCGGTGGATCGTACGGGTCGTGAGGATCATAGAAATGCAGCCACAGGAAAAATTTTTCTCCTTGATGATTTACCAGCCACTCCTTAGCCAGATCCAGCACCTTGTCCCCCTTGAGCTCGTAGCGGAATGGATCGCTGCGGTTTGGATCAGGATCAATAGTATCCTCATAAAAATCAAAGCCCTGATCCAACCCAAAGCGGGAATTCAGGACAAAGGAGGCCACAATTGCGCCGGTGGTATAGCCATTTTCTTTGAGAACCTCGGCCAGGGTCTTATAATCCTCGTTCAGGATGAAATATCCATTGTCTCGAAGGCCGTGCACCGGAGGATAAAGGCCGGTCAGGATGGAGGCATGAGAAGGCAGCGTGAGAGGGACCGGACTGAACGCCTGACGGAACAGTATCCCCTGCTTGGCCAGTGCGTCGATGGCGGGAGTCCGGGCATTCGGGTTCCCGTAGCATCCAAGGTGATCGGCCCGCAGGGTATCGATCGTGATCAGCACCAGGTTATGAGGCAAGCGGCCACGGAACAGCCGCTCGGCTGACCGGTCAGGACCGCCCCCTTCAGGCCGGGAGGCAGGGAAGAGATTGAACGGAAATGGGTGCCGGGAACAGCCGCTGGCCCCCCAAATGATCAGGAGCATGGCGAACGGTGCCATAAACAGCATAAAAGAGAATGTGCGTTTTTCTGTCGCGGCCTTTCCTTTCATGATTCTTCCTTCCTTTTCACTGGTCTTTTCCTGTCTTTTAAATTAATACCTTTCCATCTTTGTAGATTATTTTCCCTGTCTTCAATATCTCATGAACAAAATCCTTTTCTGAATGATTGAAGAACTCATCTTTACCAAACGGTAATGGCTCAATATCTGTATCTACTTGCCTTCTCATTTTACAAAGCAGCGTCATCTCACTCAGAGGATCCTTACCAAAGGATTCAGCAAATACACCAAGATCAATGTCGCTATATTCATTAGGATTCCCATGAGCATAAGAACCAAAAAAGACAATAGCATATATATTAAATTGCTTGGTTAATATAGTGATATATTCTCTTAATATCTGGTCTACTCTATCCTTTGTCTTAACCATTTCCATAACTCCTGAGTTTTTTGCAAAATATCTTCTGCCCTTTCCTTTTTGACCAATTTACAGATTGAATCTTTATAGACTGGATATCGTGCCTGAATATTCAAAGGCGTCAGCTCATCAATAAAAGATAGCCAGGTTTCCGAAAACAAATTGCTGATTTTGGCTTCTTCAATTAATCTATCAAGTTTATGAGTATATGGAGGAGTTTGATTGTTATTCTTTACATAGATTGCCTTCAGTATCTTTTCGATACTTTGGTGACACATAAATCCTACATAAATGTAATATCCCCTTTCCAATAAGCATTCCGCTACCTTCAGGTCATACTCTGATATATCAATCCAATACTGAACATCCTTATCTTCCATGCCCTGCCTCAAGTAATCTGTCCCTTATAATCCCGGGGTTATAATGCCATAGTGTCCTGTCGCCATATTGCCGTGACTCCATGCTGTCATAATGGACGATGACACAGGGAATTGTCAAGTAAGAATTTTCAATTTGACAAGCCCTGCGGGAATATCTATGATTTGAGAGTTGTGAGAGCAGGCAATAATAGTCCATAGGCAACAGGCACGAAAGAATATGCATAAGAGTATGATTAAACCACGCAGGCCGCTTGGCGGGAGAAACAAAAAAAGGTATGCAGGAAGAAAATAAAGGGACGAGCGCTCATATCGAAGGCAGTATGAAAGGAACCCTCTACGTTGTGAGTACTCCCATCGGAAACCTGGAGGATATCACCCTGCGGGCCCTGCGGATACTGAAGGAGGTTGATCTTATTGCTGCCGAAGACACCAGGAGGAGCAGAAAGCTCCTGTCGCACTACGACATTCACACTCCCCTTTTCAGCTATCATGAGTACAGCAAGCGGCAGCGGACTCAGAGGCTGGTCGATTACCTGGCCGAAGGGAAAAGCGTTGCCCTGATATCGGATGCCGGAACTCCCTGTATTTCCGATCCGGGTGTGCGGGTTGTGCGCGAGGCTGTAGCCGAAGGGATAAGGGTGGAGTCGATTCCCGGTGCATCTTCGCTGACCGCAGCACTCAGCATCTGCGGCCTGCCGGTTGATCAGTTCGTGTTCGAGGGTTTTTTGGATGGCCGCAAAAAGCGCAGGCAGGACCGGTTGGCGCTGCTGAAGGAAGAGAAGCGAAGCCTTGTTTTTTTTGAGTCCCCGCACAGGATCGTTTCCTGCCTGGAGGACATGCTGTCTATCCTGGGCAACCGCCAGATATGTGTAACCCGCGAATTGACCAAGAAATTTGAGGAGGTCATCAGAGGAGAAATCTCCATTGTCCTGGAATCTTTGCGAAGCCGCTCCGGCATCAAGGGAGAAATAACCATGATTGTTGCAGGAAAACAGTGACCAATGCACGGGAAGCCAGTGACCAGTGCACGGAGTCAGGAGTCAAGTGAATGCCAGAAGGAATGCATCTTAAAAAGCACTAAAAGCGGTCTTGACAAACCCAGCTACCATAGCTAGGTTCTCGGCCAGACTCTGAAGAAGCACTAGGAGCCTGTCCGAGAATGAAGTTTTGATTTTTTATATACAATATATGGTGTTCAAGACCATGTTTGGATACCGCATGTTGTAGCTAAGGTTGAAAAATCCCTGTTCTCGGACAGCCTCCTAGAATGCGCAGGATACATCGCGCAGGCTGAAGCAGGCGATTCCGGCAGCACCTATGATTCCTGCATCGTCCCCCAAAGATGCCTTGCGGATCTTGGCGGTTTGGGCCAGTGTCAGGAAGGCCCGATGGCAGACTTCGTCTTCGACGGTCGGGTAAATCAGGTCCCAGGCGTTGGCCAGGCCACCTCCTACGACAATCATCTCCGGGTTCAGGAGGTTGATGAGATTGGCAATGCCGATACCAAGGTAGGTGGCGGTTTCTTTCATGATCTGCATAGCCAGCGTGTCTCCTTTCAGAGCGGCCTGATAGACGAGAGAGGAAGTGATTTTTTCCGGATCGCCACCGGCCAGAGTCAGGATCATGCTCGGGGTGCCGGTACGGCTGGCAACTAAAGCTCTTCGGACAACGGAAGAGGCAGAGGCATAAGACTCCAGGCAGCCGTAATTGCCGCAATTACACTTCAATCCGTTCGGCTGTACGGTCATATGCCCGACTTCGCCAGCCATGCCATCGGCCCCATGCCAGAGCCGACCGCCCAGAATAATGGCACCACCGACCCCTGTCCCCAAGGTCAGACAGACCATACTTTGCACATCCCTGCCTACTCCCACCCATTTTTCTCCGTAGGCAAAGGCGTTGGCATCGTTATCCAGAAAGACGGGATAAGGCAGTCTCTTCTCCATGGTCTGCTTGAGGGGTACCCGCCTCCATTCAGGAAAATTCGGAGAGGTAACGATCGTGCCTGTCCTGATATCGATGATACCTGGAGAACCGATTCCTACCGCTTCAATCTGGTTCCCTCCATCCCGCGCCTGATCTACGACCCTCAGAACTGTGCTGACAATCCTTTCTATTACTTCTTCCAGACCAAGATTTACTCTGGTAGGCAGTGAAAGGCGGTGGAACACCTGGCCGCCGGAGTTCACCACGCCTACCCTCATGTTTGTTCCACCGAGATCGACTCCTATGAACAATTTTCTATCCTCTTCTTGTTCTTGTTTGCAATTCCACCTTCTTGTTATGCAATTTCATCTAAAAAAGATGTCCCCTTTGCTAATTCGGAAACATAAAAATTTTGAGCTATGGTCTGAGCTACATCGGCAAAAGAAGATCGGGTTCCCAGATTGACTCCCTCGCCTGCAGCCGGCGTATAGGCCAGAATCGGGATATACTCCCGTGAATGGTCCGTAGACGGAGTGGTCGGATCACAGCCGTGGTCTCCGACGATCATCAAAAGGTCGTCGGAATTAAGGGCGGTCAGAATGGTTTGCAGCCGATGATCAAAGAAACGAAGAGCTTCGGCATATCCTTGCGGGTCGTTCCTGTGGCCGTAGAGCATGTCAAAATCGACCAGATTGGCAAAAAGGATGCCTTTTTCCATTTCTGCCAGGGTCTGCTCGATCTTGTCGATCGTGTCAGTATTGCCCTTGGCAGGGATCTTGCGGGTAAATCCCCGATCGGCAAAAATGTCCGTTACCTTGCCGATGCCTGTAACCGCTATGCCTTTTTCCTTTACCAGGTCCAGCACATCCGCCTCCGGAGGCTCCAGCGAGAAGTCTCTTCTGCGTGATGTACGCTTCCACGTGCCGGGGCCGCCGATAAAGGGGCGGGCTATTACCCGTGCCACGGCGTGCGGTCCCTTCAGGAGAGCTCTTGCGATGGAGCAGATTTCATACAGCCGCTCAACGGGGATAACCTCCTCATGGGCAGCGATCTGGAAGACACTGTCTTGAGAAGTGTAAACGATAGGATATCCCGTCCGGACATGCTCTGAGCCGAGCCGATCGATGATTTCAGTCCCTGAGGCAGGCACATTTCCCAGGATTTTTGTACCGGCAGCCTGCCGGAAGGGGTCAAGAACCTCATCAGGGAACCCGTGAGGGTAGACCGGGAAGGGTCTGTCAACAACGATACCCATGAGTTCCCAATGCCCCACCGTGCTGTCCTTTCCGCAGGATGCTTCGGCCATCCGTCCATAGGCTCCTCTGGGCTGGATAGAAGGATCATGGCCCGCAAAAGGGCAAACCCTTGCCAGACCCAGTCTTTCCATGGTCGGCAGATGAATCCCGCCGACGGCAGCGGCCATGTTCAAAAGGGTATTGCTTCCTGCATCCCCGTACTTTTCCGCATCCGGCAGGGCCCCCACTCCCAAACTGTCCAGGACCACAACCAGGATGCGCTGATATTTGCTTTCGGTTCTGTTATTATTTGGCAAAGTCAAGAGAAAAGATTGTGTTGCGGATTAATCAGGCATTATCTTTCATGCTATCGTAACTATCGTAAGCGATTGACCAGTTCTGCGACACGGGCTCCAAGAGCCTTCCCCTGTTTGATCGCCTCTTGATCAGGCTCTCCCAGTGCAGCGGCTCCGTAATGGCCACCTGCCGAAATAGGATCTCCTACGACGATCATTTCATGGATCAGCATAGCCTGAATGATGGATAAGATGGTCGTTTCCTTGCCACCGGTCTGATGGCCTGATGTGACAAAAGCGGCTCCTATCTTGTTTTTCAGTGCCCCTCTGATAGCTACGCTTCGGTCAAAAAATTCCTTGATTGGCGCTGCCATACTGCCAAAGTAAACGGGAGAGCCGATAATGACGGCATCAGCTTCTTTAAGATCATCATTACTCGCCTCTTCCACTTTTTTTACCCTGACCTGGATGTCTTTCCCCTCTGCACCCTCGGCAATACTCCGGGCCAGAGTTTTCGTATGTCCGCTTCGGGAATAATAAACAATCAATACGGTTTTCATTGCCTTTATCTCCCCTGTTATTTGAGGTGCATTGCCTTTCAATTCAATCCTCCTCAAGATAGGCATATGTTTTGGCTATGTATATCTTTCGGCTATGCATATCCTCCAGGCCATGCCTCTCATTATCACTTCTATCATAAATATCCTGATGTGTCAATATCTTTGGTTTTATTAACTCATGGTGTCGTTTATCGAATCGTGCATACGTGACTTCATGAGCGTTCTGATCTTCAACCGGGAATATGGCGAAAAGGTATATGAGAAAGGGGATAGAGAATTCACTGCCGGACATCTTATGCTTTGCCGGACGTCTTACACTTTTTCCCCGTAACCCCTGATCCCGGAATATAAAGGTATCATGCAGATAAATCGAAGGGATTTTTTGAAAGTAACAGGAAGTGCGGCCGCTGTCCTGGTTTTGGAAAGTCTGGGATTCAAAAGGCCGGTTTTGGGCAGCCAGGCCAGGGACCGGCGCGTCGAATACGGCCGGGAAGTCCCCTCCATTTGTCCTTACTGTGCCGTAGGATGCGGCCTTATCATCCATGTCCAGGAGGGCAGGGTGACGTATGTCGAGGGTGACCCGGAGCACCCGATCAACAGGGGCGCTCTTTGCAGCAAGGGTACGGCGCTTATCCAGGTCCAAAACCCGCAGCGGCTGACCGTGCCCTTATACCGTGCGCCCAAGGGCAGGGAATGGAAGGAGGTCTCCTGGGACTGGGCTCTGGATAAGATTGCCGAAAACGTATTCTATTCCCGTGAGAGGACTTTTGTCCAGCAGAATGCAAAAGGTCAGGTGGTCAACCGGACCGAAGGGATCGCCTCCGTAGGCAGTGCTGCTCTGGATAATGAGGAATGTTACGCTTACCAGAAACTCCTTCGGGCTTTGGGGCTTGTGTACGTCGAGCACCAGGCCCGGCTCTGCTACTCTTCCACCCTGGCTGCCCTGACTGAGTCTTTTGGCCGGGGAGCAATGACCAATCACTGGATCGACTTGAAGAATTCGGATGTAATCCTGATCATGGGGGCCAATCCTGCGGAAAATCATCCTCTTGCTTTCAAATGGATCATGGAGGCAAAGAGAAAAGGTGCAGCCCTCATTCACGTTGACCCCCGCTTTACCCGCACCTCAGCCAAAGCGGACATTTATGCACCGATCCGGGCGGGTACGGACCTGGCTTTTTTAGGTGGGCTGATCAATTATATTATCGAAAACCGGCTGTATTGTGAAAGGTCTTTAGTCCTGCATACCAATGCCTCGTTTCTGGTTAACCCTCAGATTCAATTGCCCGATGATCTGGATGGCCTCTTTTCCGGATATGATCCAAAAAACCGAAGCTATGACAAATCCACATGGGCCTTCCAGACAGAACCCAACGGGATGATCAGGAAGGACTTGACACTGCAGGACCAATATTGCGTTTTTACCCTTTTGCGAAAGCACTTTTACCGATATACTATTGAGATTGTCTCCCGGATCACCGGCACGCCAGAGGATCTTTTGCAGAAGATTTATCAGACGTATTCAGCAACCAAAGGCCCCGACCACTCAGGAACGATCCTCTCTGCCCTCGGCTGGACGCAGCATACGGTGGGGACGCAAAATATCAGAGCCATGGCCATCATCCAGCTTATGTTGGGCAATATGGGTATTGCAGGGGGCGGAATCAATACCCTGCGGGGAGAATCCAATGCCCAGGGTGCCACGGACCACTCTCTTTTATATGAGCTGCTTCCCGGTTACCTGAAAGTCCCTTTTGCCTCCCAGGCCAGGCTGGAGGATTACCTCAAGGAGAACACTCCGAAAAGCCTGAGCCCGAACAGTGCCAATGAAATGCAAAATTACCCCCGGTACATGGTGAGCCTCCTCAAAGCTTTCTTCGGCGATGCAGCTAGGGCTGATAACGACTTTGGATATCATTGGCTGCCAAAGATCGATGAGGGCCAGAATTACTCCTGGCTTATGCTGTTTGACGCCATCTATTCAGGGGAAATTTCAGGATTTTTCGTTTGGGGGCAAAATCCTGCCTGCAGCGGGGCCAATGCTACAAGGGTGCGCAAGTCTTTGGCCAGCCTGGACTGGCTGGTTAATGTCAACCTCTTCGATAACGAAACCTCCTCATTCTGGCGGGGCCCGAATATCGACCCTCTGGAGATCAATACCGAGGTCTTCCTGCTTCCCGCAGCCTTCTCTTTTGAGAAGGAGGGAAGCATGACCAATAGCGGCCGCTGGATGCAGTGGCGCTCCAAGACGATGGATCCGCCGGGTCAGGCCAAACCCGATGGTGAGATCATGACCGAACTGGTCTTAAGGCTCAAGAAAGTTTTCAGCCAAAAAGGGGGCAGGAACAATGAGGCCATTGTGAACCTGTCCTGGGACTTTCAAACGACCGGTCCTGACGGTAAGACCAGACTTTTCGACTCCCACCGGGTGGCCAGAGAGATTAACGGCTATTTTCTCAAAAACGTGCAGATTGAAGGGCAACTCTTCGAGAAAGGAACTCTCATCCCCCATCAAAACTGCCTGCAACAGGATGGCTCCACAGCCTGCGGCAACTGGCTGTATTGCTCAAGCTACACGGAGAAAGAAGGGGCGCTGGCAACCCGACGGGACACGACCGACCCCACAGGTCTCGGCCTTTATCCTGGCTGGGCATGGTCCTGGCCGAACAATTGCCGGATACTGCATAACCGCGCATCGACCAACGAGCATGGCCTGCCAAGAAAGCGGAAAAAATCGGTTATCGAGTGGAACGGACAGCAATGGGTAGGAGATGTTCCGGATGGTGACTGGCCGCCAATGGGCGGAAATCTGCCGCTGACGGCATATAAGAGGAACATGGGCCATCCAGGGAATAACGAGCAGAAAGAGCACGCAAAGTATGCTTTCTGTATGCTGCCAGAAGGGTTGGCTCAAGTTTTTGGGCCTGGCATGGCAGATGGACCCTTCCCCGAACACTATGAACCCCTCGAGTGCCCTATTGAAAAAAACCTGCTCTCCTCCCAGCGCTTAAGTCCTACTATTAGGCTGTTAAGCGGCAAGGAAATCAAAGGCGGCGAGAAGCAATTCATGACCTGCGATCCAAAGTTTCCCATTGTCTGCACCACCTACCGGCTCAGTGAGCATTGGCAGACCGGGACCATGACCCGCCGTCAGTCCTGGCTGATAGAGTTACAGCCCCGCGTGTTCATTGAAATGTGCACAGAACTGGCTGAGGATAAAGGAATCAAGAATGGAGAAGTGTGCCTGATCAAGTCTGCACGGGGCAACCTGGAAGCCGTAGCCGTCGTTACCAATCGACTCCAACCGCTGCTCGTCAATGATCAGAAGATTTACCAGGTGGGCATCCCCTGGCATTTTGGCTGGCTGGGGCTTGAAGGAGGAGGAGACAGCGCCAATATCCTGACACCATCCATTGGTGATGCCAATACCATGATTCCCGAAACAAAAGCTTTTCTGGTAGATGTGGTCAAAAAAGGTGATTCCGACAAAGGTGATTCCAACAAAGGAGCATAGAAAATCCTTCCTTCCGCTCAAGGGTAGTTGCCCAAAAGCCTCCCCTACGATAGGCTCACGGTGTTTTCCCATACGATAGGCTCACGATGTTTTTAAGATATTTTTGATATTTCCCTCCCCTTTCTTGTATACTTTTTATAGTATCTGATAACTCTCATTTTCTACCAAGTATTATGAACGAGACAGCGGTTGAAACTTTTTCTTAAAGGTGGCTGACGTGGAAAACTCTTAAAGGCTTTGGCACACGCTAACCTTTGCCGGGGTGAGCATCGATGGAGACGAATAAGTTAGAAGCGGTTCAGGCTCAGATTAGTCAACTGAAGAGAGGGGCACAGTTTGCCAGTCGGGAGGAGATCACCTGGCTGGCCGATGTTTTGTGGGACAACGAGACGATTGAAAAGGCATTCGAAGCTTCGGATAGCGATGGGTTCTCGCGAGGCATAATTATCCTTACCAATCAACGCCTCATTACGGTTCTGAAAGTGTATCTTACCTCTGAATCAGGATATTTTATCAGGAAAAAATGTCTGATCGAGGTAAATGAATTTTCCTATAAGGAAATATTTGATGTTTATCCGGAAGGGTTTGGCAAAATCACCATTGAGAGTGCCAGACATAATCGTAATTTCAGTTTTATCTTAAGGGATAGTACCCAGGACAGGAATTTCTGCGATTACCTTGACTCAAAACTGCTCTAGGCGAGGGGAAGAAAAACCGTTGATTTTCTTATTGCCTATTTACCCGTATTGATTGTCCTCTTCTTCCGGATATCAAGGGCGGCAAAAAAAATTCGGCATTATTCGAAAATCAGGTAATCATCCGCCTAAAACCGCCACTTTACGTTGCCTATCGGCAGGTGATATACAAGCGGAGCGGGGTGCATTGTTTTGCTCAATGCCGACAGCTCATCCTGCCAAACTGCTGAGCGTAGTAACCTTACTCCCCCCTTTTCCCAAAGGGGGATGGAGGGATTCTCACTACAGAATATACCTCATTCCTCATCATCATCTTCCTCTATGGCTTCCCCGTTATTGCAGACCATATTTCGGAAGATCTTCGAAGGTTTAAAGGTTACTACCTTTCTTTCGACAATTACTGCTTCTTCACCAGTTCTTGGATTTCTCCCCATTCTTTTGTTTTTTTCCCGGACCGTGAATTTCCCGAACCCTCTGATTTCAATAGATTCACCCTTCACCAGGGTTTCCTTCAGAAGGTTTATGGTAGTCTCATATATTCGCCGAGCCTCATTAACGGTAATGTTTGGAAATTGGTCCCAGATGGCTCTAATAATTTCTTCCTTGGTCATAGAGAACTCCTGCGTATAGCACTATAGTGGATTAATTGAGGATAACTATAAGCAATGTCATTGTTTTATAAGCTCATATCCGAAATATTTTTAAATTATCTTCCAGCCGGGGAGATATATACCTGCACTTTTTAGCCTGGGAAGGATAAAAATAAAAACGACCTGTTTACAACGGTCGTTCTCCCAACTGAGCATTACCGATCAGCGGGATTAAGATTATGATTGACCACTGGGCTCAATATTATGGAGGTTCAGATCACATATCTGTTTAGGGTTTTTCAGGAACAGTAAGCCTTTTTCATAAAAACATCAAGTTGAAGGTCATACTGGAACACCGACACCTGGCTATGAAAGTTACTGGAAAATCCATCTTAAAAATATTTCATTTGCAAAATACATGACATAATCATTATTGATTACTAAAATATTAGCTCAACACGAACCCTGTTGTCAAGTTAAAAATACGTAGCGAGATGAGAAGCAACCTACCTTAAGACTCTATATCTAAAGACACAAGATACAAGGTCAATGCCGGAGGAGGGGGTCGAACCCTCATGGGCGCTAAGGCCCGCGGGATTTTGAGTCCCGTGCGTATGCCAATTCCACCACTCCGGCAATTTCAGTCTTCATAAATATTTAACACAAGATCGCCGACATTGTCAAGTTATTTGGATCAAGGTTGATGCTCTCCTCATTGAATTATTTCATCGAGAAAACATACGGCCTTAAAAATGCCAGCCACGATCAGGGATTTCTTATCGGCTGTCAGTTTTTAAGGCTGTTAATCGGAGCCGGTATCCTGCCCCCCCTCTTGATAAACTCACAGCTTGAAAATGTGCTTACCTCCATGATAGGCGCCCTTCCCAATAAACCTCCAAATTCCGCAGTTTCTCCAATGCCTTTACCCCAAACAGGGATAATTCTGACAGCAGTGGTTTTATTGTTTATAACACCGATGGCCGCCTCATCTGCAATAATGGCCGAAATCGTTTCAGCGCTCGTGTCCCCTGGGACAGCAAGCATGTCGAGCCCTACGGAGCATACGCAGGTCATTGCCTCGAGCTTTTCTATGCGGAGCGCACCCTTTGAAACCGCATCTATTATCCCTTCATCCTCGCTGACAGGAATAAAAGCTCCGCTTAATCCTCCCACATGGGATGACGCCATGGTGCCCCCTTTCTTGACTGCATCGTTCAAAAGAGCCAAAGCTGCCGTCGATCCCGGCGCCCCGAAGCTTTCAAGCCCCATCTCCTCAAGTATCCTGCCGACACTGTCACCTATTGCCGGCGTCGGAGCAAGTGAAACATCGACAATGCCAAAAGGCACATGGAGCCTTTTGGATGCCTCCTGCGCCACCAGTTGTCCAAGTCTTGTTATTTTAAAGGCAGTCCTTTTTATCGTCTCAGCTACACGGTCAAAATCAGCACCCTTTACCTTTTCAAGAGCCGATTTAACTGCACCAGGGCCGCTTATGCCGATATTTATCGAACACTCGGGTTCGCCAGGCCCATGAAACGCTCCTGCCATGAATGGATTGTCCTCCACGGCATTGGTGAATACCACAAGCTTTGCGCACCCGATGCTGTCCTGATCCCTGGTAAGAAACGCGGTTTCCTTGATAATCTCACCCATGTGCCTGACCGCGTCCATATTGATGCCGGATTTTGTCGTAGCCAGATTGATCGATGAGCAGACCCTCTCAGTAGCAGCGAGGGATTCAGGGATTGACGCAATAAGCTTCATGTCCCCCTTGGTATATCCCTTGTGGACAAGAGCTGAAAACCCGCCAATAAAATTAACCCCTACGGTTTGTGCTGCCCGGTCTATGGCCTGGGCAAAGGCCACATAATTCTCATCACCCGATGGCTCGGCAATGATCGAAATAGGTGTGACGGCAATCCTCTTATTGATTATGGGAATACCATATTCAATGGATATATCATTACCGACGCGAACAAGATTTTCTGCATAATAGGTAATCTTATCGTAGATCTTTCTCCTCGCTGCAGCTCCATCGGAATCGGCACAGTCCTTGAGGGAAATACCCATGGTTATGGTTCTGATATCAAGCTTTTCAGATTCAATCATGCGAATTGTTTCTGTTATTTCACTCTGATTTATCATTTTTACACCTGATCATAGCGTATAGTTATAGCGTATGATTATAGCGTTTGATTATAACGTATGGTCATAGCTAATGTTAATTAATACGAATGAGCGTTTGATTATAGCTTTTGGTTATAGATAATGTTAATTAATATGAATTATTGGTAGCCCGGCCAGGGATCCTCGACTGTTTTCAGCGGCTGTTTTTTTCAGTCAGGCACGATTATGGCAGTGCCCTATTTGCATATTCCTTTCATAGCCTTCGCATAAATGGCCTTCGGATAAATGGCCTCCGGATAAATGGCCTTCGGATGGCAGCATGAAAAACCTTATATCTGGTGCATGGCCTTAAACACCTCTTCACGCTGTATCCTGATCTGTAATCCTATGGTTTTTCCTTTTTCTTCCAATTTATTATGGAGCTCTGAAAAAGAGAGTTTCATACCCGATAGATCAACCAGCATAATCATGGTGAAATAATCCTGAAGTATTGTCTGGCTTATATCCAGGATATTGACCATATTTTCTGCCAGAACAGCGCTTACCTGGGCGATAATTCCTACTTTGTCCTTACCTATTACGGTAACGATTGCCTTCATAACTATGTCCCTCTTTCCTATAGTGTGCCAGTATTGTGGCGCCCGCAACCAGCGGACAGCCACAGCCATGACTTTGATCATCATCGTAAATCTTTTTCTCTATTCATTTGAACGCTCTTTTAACCGGCTGAGGATTACCTTTACCACTTCTTCATGCCCCATCCCTGTACAGTCAATGGTACTGTCTGCATACCGCTCATAGAGCGGTATCCTTTCATCATAGAGCTCAATGAATGTCTGAGCGGATTTTTTAACTACACCGCGCGTGGTAAAATCAGTCAATCTTTTCTCTAAAAGATGAATGGGCAAAGAAAGGTGCAAGACTACTCCTTGAGACTTCAGGTGCACCATCGCAAGATCACTATAGACCACGCTTCCGCCGGTTGCAATAACAGCCCCCCTCCTGGCTACAGAGGTAACATACCGCTCTTCGAGCTCACAAAATTTCTCCATGCCTTCTCTATCAATAATCTCCTGAAGGGTCCTTCCTTCCTCTGCCTGGATGTAGACATCCGTATCGAGAAAATCCCGCGATAGCACCTTTGCCAGAATCACACCAATAGTGCTCTTGCCAACTCCAGGCATTCCAATGAGAACTATGTTTTCAGACTTTCGAACCACTTGTCTCCCTTTCCTCAATACCTTTTCACGAATCCTTAAAGGGGGGGGCTGCTGGCGGCGATTACTGATTTCCCGTTCAGGGATATCACCCGCCATGAGTGAGCATCATGAGTGAATATCATGAGAGAGCATTATGAGTAAGTATCATGAGTAAGTATAAAGATTAGCTTAATTGAACTGAAAAGACAAGAGGCAGGCAATGAAGACCCAGTCATCAATATACTTCATTCATTATGCGGTCGGGTATTTTTTCTCATGCAATTGTCCACCACAAATCCCCTCCCTTTTGAGCAATTGGCATTTCTTCATGGATAATATCAATTTTACTATTGACACAAATGGCTGGTTGATAACATACTATTGGAGCAGAGGAGAATGTGAGGCAGTCGCTGGATTATATCTTAAGGCAAGCAATTATTGGATACATGAGCCTATCCCCAATAGAGAACTCTAAGGAATAAGAGGAGGAAGAGTGACGAATGACCGGTACAGGCAGGCGGGGCACGGATGATGCTTTTTACCACCTGATGCTTATTGGCGGGGAGGCGGTTCTTAAATTGCTGGGAGTGAAAGATCCAGCCGGGTACGAGGCTAAGGCCGTTGTGCTGAAAGGAAAAGAGCTT
>JBFMGO010000022.1:0-63911 GCA_040752695.1 bacterium | reverse complement strand
CCTGAAAAAGCCCGTTCTTTAGGTGCCGATTTTGAAGTAATCGAAGATTAGTGCCGGCTTGGTACCGACGAGGCATTGTTTTTAGTCTTCGTTTATAAAATGTTGCCAAATTTTTTCGTTATCGGACAGACTCCTATGGGGATTTAAAACACATAGAGAATCATCTTCCTTTTTAAAAGGCACCTTACACTCTCCCTTCTTGTAATTATACTTGCAGAAAATGTTAATTAAATCAGATCATTATTTAAAATAGTAAAAAAATATAGGTGGGCAGGGATAAAAGAAGTTGACAATACATTCACTTATCTATAGGATTAACCCAAGTATTAGGAGCAGTAAAGAGACGATCGACGAAATGTATGTCTGTCAGAATTAATGATATCATACTTTCAAAATGATCATCTACAATTTAGTAACAAACTTTAGTGTAAAATCGCTAAAATATGGTAGACAATTTAACATTTTTGGTTTAGAATTAGCTGTTTATAAATTGTAGTAATAAATGATGCTGACTGAAATCAGGTTTGTTCATTTTACCTTGCACATTGGGTAAAATTTCCTGGCTAGATTCGTGGTAGCTCCTATGTAAATTGTATAGGACATGACTTTTGTACCATAGCTGTCAGTTTTATCAAGCACTTGAAAGAACCTTCTTCTCAGTGGGTTGTCACTTTGTACGAACGACGTGGAATCTTGAAGAGGTGAATCTTGACCGGAACAGAGCGAGTCAGCGAACATCAAGAGAATTTTCTTATCGTTTTGTTTCTTGAAATGGCCTACTTTCTCAAATGAATGCCTTGCACCATAAACTGACGGACATGGGCTTGAAGCCCTGCCAAAACGATGGTAACAGTGGGGCAAAGTCCCACCCATATTTTACATAACCATACGAGCTGATTTTTACTGGACCGCATATACAGCGAGTAATACTCTCGGCTGGATAAAAGTAAAGTACTCACAAGGGAGATCCTGTGGACCCGCAAGGAAAAATATCTTGCATGGTTCCCTTTTGCGGTAAAGAGCCCTTGGGATGGCCCAAGGCTGAATCTAATAAAAAGACTGAAATTCAAAATGTAATGGAAAGATCAAAGATCTGAGCGTGATGATGTGTCCGCTGGATATGGAACTGTGTTTTAGTTTATTAGAATCTTCAAGTCGCCGAATTGGGAGTGATATTAATTCTAAAAAATGTATTTTAATGCCGCATTTGTCAGGTTAGCGTGACGATAAGAAGCGTGAGGCAGAGAGAGCATTGTGTCATCGTATACATCCAAAGCGCTCCCTTCCTGATGCTGTTTTTCCGAAAATCGAACTGGCAAGAGGATAAGACGATAGCGGTTTTTGGTGCTGGAGTCTGTTTTCTCTTTCATGGTTATGGTGTTGAATGATGGAGAATTTTCGTGAGGAATGGCTTAAGATACTGAAATTTTTTAATGAATGTGAAAAACCTGCCCTTGTAACGAAGGCTAGGTGGTGACGAGGAATTGAGACAGCTCCCCCCTCATGTTCCCCCCTATGGGATAGGAAACTACTGAGAGACTTCCGATACGGTATAACGATATACTGGCGAGCCGAGATAAAAGAGTATTAGAATTATATAACAATGAATTTTTTTTCACATTGTATTTATACAAATTTTTACTTATTATACAAAATGTTAGCATATAAAAACAAATCGGTGTGAAAATTTATTCATAGCAGGCCATTTTTAACAGGTTATCTATTATCTGATATTACTGGGTATTACCATTAATTAATAAGAATATCTACTTGAAAGTTAAAGATATCTGCTTAAGTTAACATGAGTTAATAATAGCTTATTTATTGGCACATTTCATGCAGATATATTCTATTTATCCTAATTTAGTAGGCTATAATATAAGTAAAATTTAATAAATTTTATTGATCTTTATTAATAAAGATAAAAATTTACCGGTTTTGTTCATATTCTTATTTTCAATTCCTTAACTCTTATTCGGTGACATCAGCAACGTTATATGAGCTTGTTATTATCTAATAGTCATTCATGGTCTATCAAGGATCGTCTTACTAAGAAAGATACAATGATACAAGTTTTGTTTCTGATTCAGGAGTCCTTTCGATTTGAGTTTTATCCTTTTCCTTTATGCTTGTCCCCACCTCTTCTTACATGTCCATAGCTAAGGTAATAAGAAAGTATACCTAGAAAGGAGTGTATACACAATAAATTAGACATCATCATCCGAGATTCGGCACATAAGATTTTTGCTAATTTACTTTTGTAAGACGAGCTCGATCTAGTATTTATCGGACATCAGCGCGGAAAACATGTACTCGTAATAAATAATTAATGTAATGATATTCTTTTGGCTTTTGATACGATACTCATTACGATAACCATTACAATTATCATTTTGAAAAAAGTTAAGAGCTTTTATTTTGGGGCAATAAAGCATAATCTAATAAATACTGGAGGTAAAGAAGGATGAAGTCATTAAAAGTAGTAACCATAGGGTTTTTTCTCTTTTTTGCTCTGTTTTTAGGTTTCCAAAGCTACGCGACGGCTGCAAGTATTTCAGTAAGTGCAATCAGCGGACCTACCGAAGAATATCAGACAGGTACAGCTACATTTACTGTTACCTTATCGCAGGAGCCAACGGATACGGTTACGATAAATGTGACCTGTTCTGATCCAACTGAAGGGACGGTAGATCCTAACAGTGTTGTATTTGCTCCTGGTGATTGGAGCGCAAGAACGTTAACCGTAACCGGTGTCGATGATGCTGACCAGGATGGCGATGTAACCTACCAGGTTATTCTCTATCAGGCAGTGTCAAATGATACTGCTTACAACAATTATGACCCTAACGATGTAACCGTAACCAACATCGATGACGATACACCGGATATCATAGTAAGTCCAATCAGTGGAGATACGACCGAGACGGGAAATACTGCTACCTTCACGGTTAAGTTAAAGAGCGCTCCGTCGGCAACTGTCACGATACCAGTGAGCAGTAATAATGAAGACGAAGGGACGGTAGATCCTAACAAAGTTGAATTTACTTCTACCGACTGGCATACTGCCAAGACGGTAACCGTAACAGGTCAAGACGATCAGGTCGATGATGATGATGTATCATACAAGATTATCCTCGGTATGAATTCTACTGATTCAGCATACGGTATCATGGACCCCAACGATGTTGACGTTACCAATATAGATGATGACGATGCAGGGGTTACCGTAGGTACAATCTCCGGATCTACAACAGAGGATGGAGACACAGCTACTTTTACGGTCGTATTGGACAGCAAGCCAACGAATACTGTCACGATACCAGTGAGCAGTGATGATACAACCGAGGGGACAGTAGATCCGAACAAAGTAGTATTTACGGTTGATAACTGGAATACTGCTCAAACCGTAACCGTAACCGGACAAGATGATACTGATGACGATGGTGATAAAACGTATACGATCATCCTGGCACAAGCAACGTCTAATGATGCAAAATACGCCGCAATTGATCCTAACGATGTAACCGTGACCAACACCGATAACGAAATTCCAGGTTTAAACATAAGTACTATCAGTGGAAATACAAGCGAAGACGGAACTACGGCTATCTTCACGGTTTCGTTAAAAACAGCACCGACGGATACCGTCACGATAGCAGTGAGCAGTGATGATACAACGGAGGGGACAGTAGATCCGAACAAAGTTGAATTTACTACTACAAACTGGAATCAGAATCAAATCGTAACCGTGACTGGTCAGGATGACAATGTAGTTGATGGTGATGTAGGCTATCACATTACCTTAGGAACTCCCGTTTCCAACGATACAAATTACAGCAGCCTCAGTCCTGTTAATTTAGACGTAACCAATACGGACAATGATGAAATAGGCGTAACGGTAAGTGGAATCAGTGGGCATACAAAAGAGCATAATGCAGGCACAGCTACCTTCACGGTTGTATTAAAAACCTTGCCTTCAGATACTGTCACCATACCAGTGAGCAGTAACGATCTCAGCGAGGGGACAGTAGATCCGAATAAGGTTATATTTACGACTACCGACTGGAATGTAGCCCAGACAGTAACCGTAACCGGTGTCGATGACGCTGACCAGGATGGCTCTGTAGCATACAAGATCATCCTGGGAGCTGCAGTGTCCACAGATCCAAATTATAGCGGCTTTGATCCGAACGACATAGACGTAATCAACGATGATGACGATACTCCGCATATAACGGTAAGTGCGATCAGTGGAAATACCACCGAAGCTGGAGGCACGGCTACTTTCACCGTAGTGTTAGACAGCGAGCCGGATGCTACTGTCACCATACCAGTGACCAGTAATGATCTGACTGAGGGGACAGTAGATCCGAATAAGGTTGTATTCACTACCACCGACTGGGATACTCCTCAAACCGTAACCGTAACCGGACAGGATGATAACGTTGATGATGGTAATGTAGCTTACACGATCGACCTGGGAGCCGTAGTGACCACTGGTACAGATTACAGTGGCATGGATCCAAATAACGTAGCCGTGACCAATACCAACGACGATACCGCAGGTATAACGGTAAGTGCGATCAGTGGAAATACCACCGAAGCTGGAGGCACAGCTACTTTCACCGTAGTGTTAGACAGTGAGCCGACGGCAGAAGTCACCATTCCAGTAGATTCTTCTGATGAAACCGAAGGGACAGTAGCGATAGAAAACCTTATCTTTACTGCTGCAAACTGGAATACTGCACAAACCGTAACGGTAACTGGTGTAGATGATACCGTAGATGATGGTAATGTCCAGTATCAAATCATCCTGACAGCACCAACGTCCACCGATACAAAATACGCCGCTATAGATCCAAACGATGTGACAGTAATCAATGAGGATAATGACGGACCTACTGGTGGGGCAGGCATAATTGTCAGTCAAGAAAGCGGATTGGAAACATCGGAAACAGGCGACGAAGATACCTTCACGGTTAAACTGGCTACAGAGCCAACTGCTGAGGTAACCATAGCTGTGAGCAGTTCTGATACAGGCGAAGGGACGGCAACACCTGCCAGCCTTACCTTTACTGCTGCAAACTGGAATACTGCACAAACCGTAACGGTAAAAGGAGTCAATGACAAGAGTGATGATGGTGATATTACTTATACAATTAATCTGACCGCGTCCTCTAATGACACAGACTATCAAGGCAAGACAAAATCTGTGTCAGTGACTAACACCGATAACGATAAAGGTGATGACGATGGTTGCTTTATCAATTCATTGATGAGAAGCTTCAGGTAATCTCGATTTTCTTGATAAGGGTAAGTTTGACAAGCCCGTAGAAGTAGATGAGAGGTAGGCCCGATCGGGGTCTACCTCTTATTTTTTAGTGCGCCAGGCATGAAGTTAACCTCGACGTGAACTTCGGTGTCCAGGCACAGAGGGCAGAGCATTATATGCAGTGCTTACAAATTCGCATTGAATGCAAATTGAAAATCGCTCTATGAATTCAATTGAAAACCGAAATGGGAATAAAAGCCGTTATGGAATTGAGCGGATTGGAATCAGAGCAATTCTTCTTTTTCAATAATTTCCTGCAATTCTTCTAAAAAATCAGTCAAGCTGATCTTTCTTCTTCCTTCTGAAGAGAAATCATGAGTATCAGGATCGTGAAATGGATGCAAGTGCCAACTTTCCCGAATGCAATCTCTTCCAAAAATCCTTTGATTGCCAACTATGGCAACAAAATTAGTTGTTTTTGTTGCTGTATTGCAGTAGGCCTGGACGTAGAAATTTTCTTCAATATAAAGTTTGAGCTTGATAGCACACGGGTGTTTATCAACCACTTCTACTCTCTTCAGGAATGGGAATTTCTTCGTGGCCTCTATCGCTTCTATTTCCAGATCTTCAACCCTCATGCGTCTCTTTCCAGTAATTCCGATAAATCTTTTTGCAAGTATTCAATTCCGGTTATGGCCATTTCCCAATCGCAAAAGTCAGATTCAGCATCTAAAGAGTAATTTAATTTTTTCAGTAGTTCCTGGTCTCTAAACTCTTCAAAACTCATTTTATATTTTTTTCTTAAAAGTCTATCTACGAGGTGATATCTGTTTAGCCTGCGTCGATACTCATTTTCTAAAATTTTTTTTAACTTTGATTCAGAATCTCCTCCAGATTCTTCCAAATGATCGATGAACTGAGAAATTTTTTCCGATATCGCGGGCATTGAAAATTTACCTCCTTAAGTACAGGCAGTCTTAATTACACGTTCAATCTTGTAAGGGTAGCCCCTTGTGGCTGCCAAGGGTTTAGCACGGGGACCTGCCCCTATCGACAGTGGCCGCGAATTTTAGATGCAGCGTACTAAGCTAAATTTGGCTTGAACTTTTAGTCCAGCAGATAGAGTTTTAAAGATAACAAGTTATTTTTCTCTTCTCTATTGAGATAGTACACAATATGATAAGCCAATGCAACCAGGAGCTCTTCACAATTAAAATTGTCATTCTAAAGGAGCTTGCTCCGAGGAATCTTGAAGATTTCTCGCTTCACTCGAAATGATAAAAACCTACAAACTTAGAGGCTATTCCAAAACCTCATTTCAGACGAGTGATTACGCCTATTGCCGGAGGTTTTGGGATGGGCTCTTAGCTGTGAAGAGTTCCTCGCCATTAACCAGACTACAGTTTCCCTGTCCTCCCCTCTTCCAAAGGTGCATATTACTCTACTTTCCATAGAAAGTAAATCGTAAAAAATCCCGATATGTTTAATCGAATTTAATTTGAGACCCTCCAGAGAGAACTGAATCGTCGCGAAAACGGTACGCAGTAAGCAGAAATACATTAAAACAGTACGGTATGGAAGGAGAAGAATGAAAATCGTTCTCATATCACCCCGTACCGGTATGTACCGGTATAAAACAGGTGCTTTTTCCCTCTTTCTCCGGTATGCACCCTTAAACCTGGTGACGCTTGCCTCTCTTGTGCCAGGAGAATTAAAAGGCAGGGTAGAAATATATGATGAAAGCGTAGAGCATATTAAAAGGGAGGATATATCCGCGGATATTATTGGTTTAACGGCAATTACCGGATCATCCCTGAGAGCATATGCTTATGCAGACTACTTTAGATCAAAAGGCATCACGGTAGTTATGGGCGGCCCTCATGCCACGCTTATGCCCCATGAGGCCAAAGAGCATGTCGACGCGGTAGTGATAGGGCATGCTTACCAGACCTGGCCCCAATTACTGCGGGATTTTACGCACAATAACCTGAAGGAATTCTATTATCCTCCCGGATGTATCGATTTTAGCACTATTCCCCATCCTGACAGGAGATACCTGAAAAACAAGCCATTTATCAGTCTCAATAGTATCCAGGCCGTTTTCGGCTGTCCCAATAAGTGTGAATTCTGCGTTACCCCCGTAACCTGCCGGAACAAATATGAACACCGGCCCATCAAAGATGTCTGTTCGGAGATAAAGCTCATGCCGGGCAGGTATATGACTTTTGTCGATCCGAGTCCGATTGAAAATCCCCGCTATGCAGTCGAGCTTTGCCAGGCCATGATCCCTTTAAAAAAGAGGTGGACGGGCTTAGCTACGACCCGCCTGGTGGAGCATGAGGAATTGATGGATGTCATGGCAGAAAGCGGCTGCAAGGGGTTACTCATCGGCTTTGAGTCACTGTCGCAATCGAGCAATAACAAGATGCAAAAGAGATTCAACAATGTAGACACGTATTATACCCTAGTGAGAAAATTACATGACCGGGGAATAGCTATCATGGGCTGTTTCGTTCATGGTCTCGATGAAGACGATAAAGATTGCTTTCAAAGGACATGGGAATTTGTCAAGAAGGCTTCAATAGATTTGCCTCGCTATACTATCTGTACACCATTCCCAGGTACGCCATTTTTTAAAAGGCTTAAAAATGAAGGCCGAATCCTGACCGAGAACTGGACTCTTTATGATGCTCAGCATGTAGTTTTTCGCCCTCGCAAAATGAGTGTAAATGAATTGGAAGAGGGACACCGATGGATATGGACTGCATCTTATCAGTATCCCCAAATTGCCAGGCGAATTTTTTCTTCGCGATGCTTTTTAGAATTCGTTTTTTTGGCCAATTTTGGCTACCGGCAATATGCCAGGAGTCATGATAAATTCGGCGCTGATTATATGGAGAGTGATTGGAAACTGGAGAAGAGTGAAGAGTGATTGAAGCCTGTAAAGCCTGTAGTATGGACTGGAGACTGTAGTATGGACTGGACTATGGACAGGAGTATGAAAAGAAGCTAAAAATTATTTCTCCTGCGAAATTCAGGTGAAAGCGAAAAGAAAAAGGAGCTAGAGAATGGCTGAAGAAGCATTAAAGGATACCCTGGCGGTGTATCTGAAAAGGGTAAATAAAATAAGCCGTTCGGAAATAGAAAAGATGTTTCTCCTCCATACCCAGTATTTTGATCAGGCCAGGATGGAAAATTTCGTTCATGACCTTAAGGAAAAAGATTGGTGCATACTGATTGGTGATGAGGATAAATCGATAAAGGGATATTCTTCTCTACAGCTTATTGACACGACATTTGATGGAAAGCAGTGCAAATTCCTGTTCAGTGGTGATACTCTCGTAGCTCAGGAGAACTGGCGAGATAACCTGCTGACGGGTGCCTTTGGGCATTTTGTTCTGTATTTAAACCAGAAATTTCCTCACCATGAGTTATATTGGCTGCTGATTTCAAAAGGATTCAGAACCTACCGGTTTTTGTCTCTTTACTATAAGGAATTTTACCCCGTTTATGACCGGCAGACTCCGGAAAACGTAAAGGCATTGATGGACCATATCTGCTCGATAAAATTCGCAAGCCGCTATGATTCACAGAGCGGGCTGGTCCTCACCGATGGACAAAGTGATTACCTGAAGCCGCATATGGCTGCAATCAGGCAAGGCCGGCAGAGTAACCCCCATATCAGTTATTTTTTGAAAAAAAATCCTCGTTATTATCTGGGAGATGAACTGGTATGCATAGCCAGTTTGAAGAAGGAAAACTTCAAAAGTGATCTCATGGAGAGGGTAATCAGGTCCGTATCGGTGGAATGGATATCATAGCATGAATCGCAACATGAATCGCATCATGATTCGTAGCATGATCTTGAGGGTACCTCTGGCCAATTTCCTGTGGTTTGCCGCCTCGTTTCCTGAATGGTGCAGGTATCGTATAGGCAATCGTACACTGAAAGCCACACAGGTGAAAGTGATCAAAAAAATCATTACTGAGAATAGCCGTACGAGCTATGGTCTTGCCCATGCGTTCAGTGATATGCTCAGTGATGGCCCTTTATCCATGCTCGAAACATACAAAGAGCTTCCACTCAGCGATTATGAAGATTATACCGGATATATCCTTGATATCAGGAGAGGGGAAAGAAAAATCTTAACCGAAGATGAGGTTCTTCTCCTTGAACCGACAGGCGGTTCCTCAGGTGGATCAAAACTTATTCCTTATACCAGAAGCTTACAAAAACAGTTTCGAAAAGCCATTGATGTATGGATAGCCAACATGTTCCTGTTTAATTACCAAGTGCTTTTCGGTAAGCATTACTGGTCGATCAGTCCAAACACGCAATTCAGTGATTGCACAGATGAACGCATTGGGGAAGGCACTGATGATGCGTGTGTAAAGGATGCCACGGATGGAGGCATAGGTGACAGCATAGATAGAGGTATACGTAACGGTAACGGCCCGGATAGTGGCATACCTAAGGCAGCAGATAGCTGCATAAGGATAGGGTTTGCCGAGGATGCGGAATACCTCGATCCGGTCAAGAGGTTATTCGCGCAAATTCTCTTTGCCGTACCTTCTGAGGTAAGCAGGATTCATGATATGCAGGGGTTTGAATACGTTACCGTCCTGTTTCTTGTGGCAGAGCGGAATCTAAGACTGATATCCGTCTGGAATCCCACTTTTTTGATGATATTGATGGATAAGCTCGGCAGGTATTACAGCCGGATCGTCTGTGATATAAAGGCTGGCACTATCGATGAAACAATCAAAATCGACAGGGAGTTGAGGTCAAAACTCGAAAGGAAATTGAAACCGGACCCTAAAAGAGCGCAGGAACTTTCCCAAATTAACATCTCAGACCGAAAGGCTCCGGTAAAAATATGGCCTAAGCTCAAGGTGATAAGCTGCTGGACCGATGGTAACTCTTCGGCAGCAGCCAAAAAACTGGATGATTATTTCCCAGGGGTCAAGAGGGAAGGCAAGGGGTTATTAGCCACCGAGGGAATCGTATCGATCCCCTTTGGAAAAGCCGGAAAAAAAGCTCTGGCGTACCGGTCACATTTTTTTGAGTTTATAGATCAGCAATCAAAAGGTCTGATACGAAATGCATGGGAATTGGAAAAGAATCATGTCTACAATGTTGTTATTACAACCGGTGGTGGTCTCTTTAGATACAAACTTTGCGATCTTGTAAAGGTAACCGGCTTTACAGGGAAGATCCCCTGTTTCGATTTCCTTTCAAAAGGGGACATTATTTCGGATACCGTAGGGGAGAAGATCAATGAATCACATGTTGCAAGGGCTTTCGCGCTTTTAGAAGAAACTCTTCATGTTGGTTTTGGTTTCAGGCTGCTGGCTCCCGTAAGACATGGCCCGTACTTTCACTACAGCCTGTTTATCGAGCCATTACCGGGGAGGCTTTATGAGTATGAGCGAATCATAGAGATGTTCGAACGTGAACTGGCTAAGAATTTTCATTATCAGCATGCGAGAAATCTCTCTCAGTTGAAGCCGCTCAGGCTTTTTTTAATCAAGAAAGGCACCGCGGATCGAACGTATCGTGATTATTTCGTAAAGAGAGGCAAAAAGGCCGGTGATATAAAAACAAGCTATCTCAGAACGGAGTTAGATTGGGATACGGTATTTGTTGGACAATACTACCAGGAAGGATCAAGGCCGTGCGGATAAAAGGCATTCGAATAAAAGGCATGTGGACAAAAGGTTTGTGGATAAAAGCCATGAGGGATAAAAACCGTGAATGAAGACTTTCACGTTATTAATAAAACTACCTCCTTCTGCCCGGATTGCTGCCTGACCCATCCGGCGCGATACGAGCAAAAGGGTAATGCAGTTTATTTTATAGTCGATTGCCCTCAAAAAAAGTTTACTCAACTCGTCTCTACCGATGCGGAACTATTCAGGAAAATCAGAGCTAAAGCAAACTATGACTTCAATGAACCGGCTGATTTTATCGGCTATCGCCATATCAACCTCATCGAAATAACCAATGACTGTAATTTTCAATGCAAATTTTGCTTTTGCAGTTCCAATAAAAGTGGACCAAAAACCTACAAACCGCTTGATGAGATTATCGAGATCGGTAAGACCATCAAAAAAGAGAGGGGCTACGAAGTGACTCTTACCGGTGGGGAGCCCACTTTGCACAGGCAGTTACTCCGGATCATCCGGGGATTAAAAAAACTCGGATTAATGGTCAACATGGCTTCTAACGGATATTTACTGGCCAAGGATCCGGGTCTGGCAAGGGCCTTGAAAAAGAATGGCTTAAGCGGCATAGGGATACAACTGGACAGCATCGACACCGCTACTCACAAAAAGCATAGAAACAACACGTTTATCGAGGAAAAAATCGAAGCCTTCAAAAACTGCCAAAAGGCTGGATTGAGAATATCGGCTGTGATTACCGTTACCCGATATAATCTCAAAGAGTTAGGGCTATTAATTCAATTTTGCCTTCAATTTAGGCCCCATCTCAATATGGTAATCCTTCAGCCATATTTCCCTACTGGATACACCGAGATTGAAGAGGATAAAATAGTGAACCGGGAAGAAACCCTCAGATCGCTGGAGTCGTATCCTGGACTATCATCCGTATTAAGCTCCGAATTTTTCTGGCCGATACCGAGATTCAGGCCGCTGAGTATGGAGATCCACCCGGATTGCGGTGTCATGACAGCTATCCTGATCGAAAACGGTGGTCTGTATCCTCTTGACGATTTTGTAGACAGGTCTTTACTCTACAAAAGGTTAGCCAGCTATACAAGGACGGGCCTGCCGGGCTGGATAAGTTACCTGACCATATTGTATCTTTTATTCACTTGCGCCTATAAAGGGAAAAGGGCCAAATTACTCAGATCTATCCATGGCTTTATCCGGAGCAAAGGAGATGATTGTCTGGTACTGATTGAAGTCGAGCAGTTCATGTATTCCAGGTTTCAGGATGAGCAAAGAGCCATAAGATGCGGTACTGCTTACCGGAATAAAGATGGCATTCACCAGCAAGGATGTATTGCCAACCGGATAAAAGAATATTCTTGATGATAATTAGGATATTCTTTTGGAAAAACAGCCTTGAACGGAGCTTATAATAATGTGGACTCAACTGTGGAGCAGCGCACGAAAAAAACTGTCGGTCGTAGGGAATGGATTGAGTTTTTATAATACGTTTATTGATGAAATGTATGAAAAACAATTAGGGCATAAGAAAATAATAGGATTTGAAAAGGGAAAACCGGTTTATTCGTTACTTATGCCAGCGCTGTTGAGTGATCAGTACAGGAACTTTTTAATGAGAATGACGTTTGAATCGCTCCTCAATGTCCGGATTCCCTTTGGGGTTAATTTAGCTGTTACCGATCTATGTAACAGTCATTGCGAACATTGCATTCTGAAAAGTATCAGGCAGGATAAAATTCCCTTGAGCCGGGAAGAGATTTTAAGATGCATTACCGAATGTCAGGAACTTGGCGTTTCCACCATAAATTTGCTTGGTGGAGAACCGCTCATGAACCGTGACCTCATGGAAATAATCCAGTTGACTGATACGGCAAAGGTCAATCTCCTTCTCTTTACCAATGGAAGTTTACTGACAGAAAATGCCTCCGGCCTGAAAAAGGCAGGTTTGAAGAGAATCATGGTCAGCATCGATTTTCCAGAGGCGGAAAAGCACAATGCCTTCAGAAGACAAAAAGGGCTGTTTGAAAAAGCAGTCCAGGGGATCATCCAGGCCAAAAAGAAAGGGATGCTTCTTGGCGTGTCTACTACCATAACGCCAAAGACAACGGTTGAGGATTTATCCGGCATCTTTGAACTCTGCAAAACTTTAGGGGTTTGCGAAGTATTTTTGAGTAAAGAATATGATCCTGAAAAGATGGCTTTTTACCATGACTTCCTCGATGACGAATTTTATGCCCTGGTCAAAAAAGTAAACAGGAATAATAAGTATCGGTTTGGCATATTTTATTACCCATTCTTCTGTGATGTGAGTTTTGGATGTACGGCAGGTGCCACCAGGCTTTACATCTCCCCTTATGGTGATATCACGCCATGTGAATGCTCACGGAAGTCTTTCGGCAACATAAGAACCGAAAGGTTAAGGACGGTCTGGGAAAAGATGTATCGCTCACCGCATCTGGGATTTGTAACCAAAGAGGGATGCCGGGCAAAAAGGGGCATCATATGAATGGCCTCTGTATGTCCACCGGTCCCGGCAGGTTCCTTTAACAGGAAAGCAGTCTTCGGCAGATCTTTTGAAAGGGAGCGTTGTGTGATGAGTCAATCAACCAGAAGATTTTCCTTTGGGCTTGGCCAGCCCGAAGATAAAGAGCAGATCCTCGAAATCCTCGAACAAAACGATTTCAAGGGGAGAATATCGATCCTTTATACAAGAAGACCAAATGCCTATGCTTCTTTGAAAAAAGAGGGCGATGAAGTAAGCATTGTAGTATGCAAAGACTCCCAAAAGAATAAAATCGTAGGATTTGGCGCCTGCGGAGTGCGAAAGCTGTACATCAATGGAAAAGAAGAAAAAGCAGGGTATCTTTTTGCCTTGCGGGAGAGAAAAGAATATAAAAAAACCTATGCCCTCCTTTCGAGGGGTTATCATTTTCTCCATTCCCTTCATCAGGATGTTCCGCTGTTCCTTACTACCATTCTGGAAGAAAACCTTTATGCGCAAAAACTTCTTGAGAAAAAAAGAGCATGTATGCCCGCATACGAGCCTTTCGGGCTCTATGAGGTATATACCATCAAGACAAAGAGAAAGGATAAGCAAAAGCATCCCTTCCACTTTAAAAGGACGGAAAAAACCGATATTCCGGCGCTGGTCAAGTTCTTGAATTATCAAGGGAAAAAGTATCAATTTTTCCCCGTTATCGAGAGGGAAGAGCTTATAAGCGAAGACTGTACCCATGAAAAATATCCCGGCTTAACCTATGAAGATTTTTTTATCCTGTACGGTCAAGGAGGCGAGATCCTGGCAGCCGGAGCAGCCTGGGACCAGAAGAAGTATAAACAATATATCATCCAGGGATATAAGGGAATCCTCAAATTCTGTTCTCCCCTCTCGTCACTTCTGGCCAGCCTGGGATACCCTGCCCTCGTCAGGCCGGGAACAATCTTGAAATTTTTTACGCTTTCCTTCTGGGCGGTAAGGGATAACGATCCTTATTTGTTTACCAGCTTTTTAAACCAATTTTCAGCCAGCCTGCATGATTATCCATTTTTTCTGATCGGCCTCCACGAGAAAAATCCCCTCAGGAATGTCCTTCGAAAGATTCCACACCTCGTATACAGGAGCAGGATTTACCTTGTAGACTGGAATAAATCCGGATCGGTTGTTGACAAACTGGAACCAGAGAGGTTCCCCTATCTTGAATGCGGTATGCTGTAAGAGCGCTTTAAAACGTAAATACTGCATATGGTTGCAGCCCATCATTCGTTTAAGGCATGACAAATCTGTATTGTCACTGGATAAAACCTATTTCTGCCGCTATTTTTTAAGTTTTTCCTCCGGAAGTTCCTCGAAGTAATGATGAAGGGTTTTAAAAACCGATAAGTATCCAATATCAACAGGATAATCTATCAAAAAGGCACCTGAAAGCAATCGAATGAAGCCTGCTGTCCCTTTTTCACTTCATCATTTTAGCGGGAACCATCATGAGATTGGCCTGCAGCATGGCCAGGCATTCAGAAAAGAATTACAGGATATCGAGCACATTGTACTCAGGAGAATCGTTAAATTTGCCTCCTTGAAAAGGTTCATTCTTCGTTATCTGGGTGAAAAAATGCTTCCCTGCCTCCCCGATGAATACGTACAGGAAATGAAAGGAATTGCTGTGGGAGGTAAAATTCCCTTTGAAACCGTGTATTTTTTGAATTTACTGCCTACGGTCGCCTCCTGTCTTCCTGTGACTATGATCAGGAAATATTTTCTGAATCTGGTGCCTGAGGTGGCTGCCTGTTCGCTGGTGGCCTTATCGGGGAGGAGGACAAGGGAGAGAGGGATACTGATCGGGAGAAATCTGGATTTTGGCTTTGCCGCCATCTTCCAGAAACTTATAAGGTTCGCGGTTTACCGGCCAAAGGGCGGGCATGCCTTTTTTACGATAACCTTTCCAGGGTTTATCGGGGTATTGACCGCCTATTCGGAAAAAGGTGTCTTTTTTTGTGAGAGTTCAATCGATTGTTCCAGAACAGATCCGAAAGCCATGCCGGCGGTTTTTTTGTTTCGCCGGGCACTGGAGCGGGCCGGATCTTTAGAGGAGTTGCAAAGCCATTTGATTCAAGAAAAAAGAAGCGGTGAATTCAACGTATTTTTAGCTAATCGAGCACGGGCGGTTCATCTGGAACTTGCTCTTTTGGATTACAGGACCCAGCGCCTGGAAGAGAAAGATATTTTATATGCAGCCAATCATTTTTTCTCAAAGGATCTGTGGAGGGCTTCCTGGAAAAGAGCGGGGAGAAACCCATTCATCGATTCCCGGCAAAGGATCTTTGAAGATTATTGGGCCCATGACCCCGAAAATCAAGAGGTCAGCGATGTGGCAGCATTCATGAAAAGGCTGTCAGAAAGATCAAAGAGCACCTCCCAGACAGTCTACTCATTGGTGATAGAGCTTGATTCTCTTACAGGGTTGATTGCCTGTCAGCCGGGAATCCCGGTAGCGGAGCAGAGCTATCGCCCTTTTGACCTGGCTGGAATATTCGAGAGGGTTTAAATGATGCGTCCAGCAAATGGTATAGATACTATGAGGGGTCGCGTGATGTCTCTGGTTTTTTTTGGGCGCGACTTCTATCTTTTTACCCTGGTCATGCTGTGCTATGTTCTTTTTGCTGGTTTGTGGCTCTTGAGGTTCTTTTTGCCAGCCAAAAAGCATGAAAAGATACTCCGGCAGACAACCGGGTTTTTCGCCCGGAACTTCACGGAGCACAAGAAGAGCTTCGGTATTGATACTTTCGGTATTGATTAGTAGTAAATAGGGAAGAGAAATGAAGAGAAATGGGGGAGAGAAGAGGAAGAAATGCTGAGACTTTTTCTCCTGGCGGGAGGAATCTATCTGGCCTTTTTCCTTTTTTGGAGGTTTTTCTATTTCTTCAGAAATCCTCGAAGGGATATCCCTAAAGGGGATGCCATCGTTGCCCCTGCGGATGGGAAAGTCATCTATATTCAGAAAGTTTTAAAGGGGCAGGTTCCCCTGGCCATTAAGAAAAGTGCCATCAGGCTGGATGAAATCATCGGTCTTGAGGAGTTTAAAGATCATGATGGGTATCTATTCGGGATATTTTTATCTCCTTTCAGTGTCCACCGGAACCGGTCCCCCATTGCCGGAAGAGTGATCAAAAAGCATTATTTGAGGGCTCCGCGAAACATAACCATGCTCAAGATCGGCTTTACTTCTTTCTTTAACCTGAAGCCGTACGAGCAGGACTCGGAATATATCGTAAGAAACGAAAGAAATACGATCGTTATCCAGGGAACACGATGCACGGTGGCCGTGACCCAGATAGCAGATGCCTGGATTAACCGGATCATTTGCCGTATTGCAGAAGGGGAATATCTGGCTAAGGGCGAAGAGTTTGGTCTTATTCGGATGGGCTCACAGGTGGATCTCTTTCTTCCCGAACAGGATGCCGTCAAAATCCAGGTTGAGGTTGGGGATACGGTCTATGCCGGTGAAACTGTTTTAGTAAGTTTCGATACCTGAGAGGAAAAGCCGATGGGCAGAATATTCTATACCGCACAGTTCACGGGGTCAATGAGAGAATTCAGCTCTCTGGCCAGACCGGTCTGGGATAAAATGTATCAAAAGACCCTGGTTTTGGATTTCTTTTCTCCGGAATATCTGGAAGCCGTTCAGGGGTCGAGCCTGGAATTTTACGGTTTGGCGACGTATTACCGCAAAGAGCCTGTTTGTTTATGTCTGAACCTTGGATATAGAGCGGAAATTTTCTCAAGGTCCCTTCGGGTCGTGCTGATAAGCTGGTTTTCCGTGGTTGAGGAGACTGCCAGCAGTATGAGTCAGGCACTGAGACTGACAGGAGTCGTTCAAATGTGCATGGACATGGTTGAAACCGCAAGAATGAAAAAGTATGATCTGGTCCTTGGGATTGTGGATGCACAGTCGGCCATGCTGAATGCGGCCAGGATAAAATCTAAAGGGGTCTATCCTGTCATCTCGAAGCCTCTTGTGGCCATGGCCAGCATCGAATCGAAAAAAATGCTGGAGAAAATGTATTTGAACCGCCATGAAGAGCTCCTGCTCAGGCTCCTTCAAAGAGAGTGGAAGGATGAAAAGCCGCCTGATCACGATGGCGGTGATGATCAAGGTAAAGGTAGCGGTGAAGTCGAAGAGATCCCCCTCTCAAGACAGCGTCTTTATGAGGATATCCTGAATGAGAAAGCCTATGACCTGAAAATCATAAACGAATTCAGCCAATATTGCCCTCCTGGAGCGGATTTCAGCCGGTTTTTTCGCTTATTTGAAATCAGGAGAAAAGGTGAGAGAATCGGAATCGTCAGAATACTGGACCTTGCAATTCGGGGAGGGGAGTTGATTCCCTCGGTGGTTATCGAGCAGGTCTGGACCAGGCCCTTTCACCTGCGTACCTGCCTGGCGCTTTTTATTTCGGCCATGAAAAGGGAGGGAAAGAAAATGATCATGAGTATTTTTCCCCTCTTTCGGCTATCGGAAAGAATGGCTCTTCTGACTCTGGGATTTTTACCGGACTATTCCCGTCCCGTGCGGGTGGTTTCGATTGCACTTGATGCGAAGATCGGGGAATGTCTGCCTCAGATTAAATCCTTTTCTTTACCATTCCGGTAAGTCCAAATTCTTTACCCTTTCGATAAATCCAACCCAGGGAATTTGGTCATTTCTGGCGCCGGGGAGTTACGAAGTCCAAATTCTTTACCCTTTCGATAAATCCAACCCGCTGCTTCCGAACCCTAAAAATCGAGCCTGCTCCTTCCCCCTTAAGATTAATAACCCGCTTTCAGCTCCTTCCCCCTCCCCTTCCCCCCTCCCCACTACCAGCTTTGCCAGGTTTCAGACCATGGATTCCTTTTGAGCAATCTCCGGTAAATGGAATTGTAGGCAAGAAAGAAAAGGAGGCTGCTCATGGTTCGGGCATTTGTTTTCGAATCCAAAGCCCTGCGCAGGATCGAGGGATAGCTGTAGAAACTGCATTGGATTTTTCGGCAAAGATCGAAGGATTCTGGGTGAAGATAGCGGGGGCGAAAGGCAAATCCGTGGTAGTGAAAGTCCGGGTCATTCCACCAGGAATCGTACAGCAATCTCCCCGTACTCTTTAGCCTTTCATATAAAGGTGTGCCGGGAAAGGGTTGGAGGGGGGTGAAGACAGCAGCAAATAAGCGCTCCTGGACGGCAAAACGTAAGGTCTTCTCGAAGGTTTCTTCTCTGTCCTCATCATATCCGAAGAGAAATGCGCCGTAAATACAAAAGCCATAGGTGCGGATTCTGGCCAGACCTTCCCTGTACCGCTGAATCATGGAGCCGCCCTTTTTCATTTGTTTGAGATTTTTGGAGCTTAAGGATTCAAAGCCGATGAATACTCCGATACAGCCGCTTTCGGCCAGGAGCTTCATAAACGTTTCATCTTTACAAAAATCAAGATGAATCTGGGCCATCCATTTCCTCTTCAGAGGAATCAGCGCTTTCAAAAGCTCGATGGATGCCTCCTTATGGGCGTAGAGGTTATCATCAGAGAAGAAAAAGAACTGGCTGCGGGATAGAGAGCTGATTTCTTCAATGACGTCCTGAACCGGCCGGTGTCGCACCTTTCCCTGGAAAAAAGCGGCTCCTGAACAAAATTCACAGGTATGAGGGCATCCCCGGCTGAATTCTACGATAGACACCGGTGAATAGCGGCCCTTTTCATAAATGTCACGCCGGGGTTTTAACCCTTTAAGGTCGGAAAGGTCTGAGGCTCGATAGAGCGGTTTGAGGGAATGGGCTTTAACATCCTTGAGCACCTGGGGCCAGGTATCTTCAGCCCCGCCGATGACCACTGCATCCGCGTAGCGGCTTGCCTCCTGCGGCAGCAGGGAAGGATGGGCACCTCCCATGACGACCGGGACCCCTCTTTGGCGAAACTGTCCGGCAATCTGATAGGCACGTCTGGCCGTATGGGCTATGACCGTAATGCCAACCAGGTCGGCAGGATGGTCATAGTCGATTTCCTCGATACGGTCGTCAAACAGGGTTATTTCATCTTCCTTTGGCGTCAATCCGGCCAGCGTGGCTAACTCCAGAGGCTCCACATTATCCGAAAATATCCCCCATATTTTCTTTCTGATCCCCATGTCCGGTCTAATCAGGGTAATTTTCATATTTTGATCTTCGCCTTTGGGTTTTCCCCCTAAAATTACATGCTTAACAGTTTAGTTGCCGAATGTAAGTCCATGCTTTCCTCTTGTCTCCCGGCGGGAGATGAAGTTAACAGTCAGAAATAAGGTAAGGTTACGAAGGTTTCTGGCATTTGTCTTCATGTCAAGGGCCCTTAGCAGGATATTGGGACAGCTATGGAATTGACGCCTGATTTTCCGGCACAGATCAGCCATTTTTTCAGGAGAAAGATGCCGGGGGCGAAAAGAAAACTGGTGATACTGAAAACCGGGGTTGTTCCACCAGGAATCGTACAGCAGGCGATCGGTGTTTTTCATGCGCTGATAAAGAGGTGTACCGGGATAGGGAGCAAGATGATTGAAGGCTGCCGAAAACAAGCGCTCCTTCACTGCAAAACGCAGGGTTTCCGTGAAGGTTTCCTCTCTGTCTTCGTCATATCCGAACAGGAACGATCCGTAAATACAAAAACCGTACTTGCGAATGGTAGCCAGACACTCCTGATAGCGGTGAATCGTGGAGCCGCCTTTGTTCATCTGACCGAGATTTTTCGAGTCCAGGGATTCAAAGCCGACAAATACACCGACACAGCCACTGCGAGACATCAGCTCTATGAAGTTTTCATCTTTGGTAAAATCAAGATGAATCTGGGTCAGCCACTTCTTCTTTAAGGGAATAAGGGCTAAAAAGAGCTCTTCGGCAGCCTTCTTGCAGGCATAGAGGTTGTCATCGGCAAAGAGAATATATCGGTTAGGCAGATTACGGATTTCCTCAATGACCTCCCGATGCGGGCGGTGGCGTATCTTTCTTTGGAAAAGAACCGCTCCGGAACAAAATTCGCAGGTATGTGGACAGCCCCGGCTGAATTCTACGATCGAAACGGGCAGATAGGGTTTATGAGCAAAAATACTCCGATCAGGTTTCAGGCCCTCAAGCCGGGGAAGCTCCTCGGCCCGGTAGAGGGGCTTCAGGCGATGGGTTTTGGCATCTTCTAACACCAGCGGCCAGGTGTTTTCAGCCTCACCGACGACAACGGCGTCAGCATAGCGGCTGGCCTCCTCCGGCAGCAGGGAAGGATGGACTCCTCCCATGACGACCGGGATTCCTCTCTGGCGAAACTGCCCGGCAATCTGATAGGCACGTCTGGCTGTATGGGTGGTAACCGTAATTGCGACCAGGTCGGCAGGATAGTTATAATCGATTTCCTCGATCCGGTCATCGAAAAGGGTGATTTCATCATCCTTCGGTGTCAATCCGGCCAGGATGGCCAGGGCCAGAGGCTCGAGGTTATCCGAAGGAGCATACTGCCGATGATCCTTGCTTCCGATATTTGGTCTTATGAAAGTAATTTTCATACTCAGTCCAATCCCTCTCCCAGGGGGAGTCCATATTTTTTTTCTACTTCCTTCTGGGCCAGTAAATTCTGAGCCAGGAAAGTGACCGCCAGAGGAAAGGACCGGCAGTTGCATCGCCAGTCCAGGCCGCGGCGGAAGATCGAGCTCAGGCTGTAAAATTTCTTTCTGGCCTCCCGGCAGCCTTCCGAGACCTCTTCCGGTGACATATTCCGGGGAATAAAGGCCAGGTCTCCGTAATGATAGCGGGGATTCAGCCACCAGCTTTGGTAGAGCAGTCTTTTTTCCCTGGCGAGCTTTTGATACAGTGCAGTACCCGGAAAAGGAGTCAGGTGGTTAAAGGCCGTAAAGAAGAAGCGGTTTTTAAGGGCAAATTCCAGGGTCATTTCAAAAGATTCTCTGGTGTCATGGTCATAGCCGAAAAGAAAGGTCGCATACACGCAAAGCCCATATTCCCGCAGCCGCCTTAAGCTAAGGCTGAATTCACTCCCCTTGATCCCCTTATCGAAGCTATCCAGATTCTTCTGATTCAAAGATTCAAGACCGATCAATACTCCGCAGCACCCGCTTTTAGCCATGAGGCTGATCAGTTCCTCATCCCTCGCCAAGTCAAGGCTCATCTGGCTGATCCACTGAATCTTGAGCGGAGCTAATTCCCGAAAAAGCTGCCTGGCCCATGACCGGTTAAGGGCAATGTTGTCGTCCACAAAAAAAATATACTTTCTTCCCAAAGATTCCACTTCGGCAGCAATCTCCGCAGGAGGTCTTTGGCTCTGGGTCCGGTTGAAAAAACCGGCTACGGAACAAAAACTGCACCCCTTGGTGCATCCCCGGCTCGCCTCAACCAGACCGAGAGAGACATATTTTTTTTTCTGAAAGATCTCCCTCCTGGGCCGGACCCCTGAAAGAGGAGACCTGCCCGGGGCCCTGTAGATCCTTTTCAGCCGGTGGTGCTTCACATCTTCCAGCACCCCCGGCCATACCCCTTCGGCCTCACCCAAAAGAAGGGCATCTGCAAAGTGGATGGCCTCATCCGGCATCAGCGTCGGATGAAACCCGCCCAGAATCACAGGGGTATTTCTTTTTCGAAACCGCGCTGCAATCTGATAGGCTCTGCGGGCTGTATAGGTCTCTACCGTGATTCCAACCAGATCATACCGGTTATCATAGGGAATTCTCTCCAGCCGGTCATCAAAAAAGTCAACCTCCACATCGGGTGGAGTCAGGGAAGCAAGAGCTGCTATTCCCAACGGTTCCATCTTCCATGAGGCGATATATTTTTGATTGTCTTTTTTACCGATAGCCGGCATGATCAAGGCTATTTTCAGCTTTTTCACTGATTTTTATCCATCCTCCCTTTCCTGCCTTGAAAAAGATCCATTTTCTGTAAGAATTTTTTAAGCGGGTTCAATGAGGAAGAAGCAGGCTGTGGCCTGCACTTTCTGTACTATTTCGGTTTTTTTTATCTCGATTCTTTCACCTTAAGGTACAAAAAAGTAAAAATTCGCCTGGAAATGCTTATAAGCCTGGAAATGCTATCGGATTGATAATTGATGGATACATGCCTGGTAAAACACGAAAATTCAAACATGAGCGACCCGTGAATACCCATTTTTCTGAAAAAATGGGTATTCACTGAAAAACCATGGAACATGAAAGCCGCCTTTTGAAGTCTAATTCACCGGAGAATCCGGGGGGGAAAGCCTGCCGGAGATACTGAGTCTTGCGTTATCGAAATCCACGATAGGATTGCCCTGATCACTCCTTTTTTCATCAACAGCCACTAAGCCGACCATACCGGTTAAATAGGGGTTATTATCCCTCACCGTTTTCAAGAGCGTACCGTTGATATAAAAATCTATGGCAGGGCCTTTGCAAACAACTTTCATGGTATTCCATACCCCGGCGCCTTGCTTGATAGCGGAACTGGTAGTCCAGGGGATTACCTCGGTCCCGTTTCGGCTGTCGAATTTATAAGCACTGTAGTAACCACTGCTCGCTAATGCAAACACATAAAAGTCTCCATTGGTGTTCAACCGGAAGAGTAGACCCTGCGAAGCATCGAGGTTTCCCTGCATCCGCCGGACATCTACCTGATAGGCAAAATCGCCAAAAGTTGCATTATAGCAACTGGCCCTTAAAGCGCCGGTTCCGGTACCGGTCATTCTGTAGACTTTATCCGTAATAGACCATACCCCCGACTCATCATCTATCCAATTATCAGCCATGCCCCGATCAAAATCCTCAAGGAAGCCATCCTGGGATTGTTCTGCTCCTTGGAATGCACTCTCAAGATCTCTCCCGGCTGCCTCAGTGAGCTGCACCTTGGCGGCTGTAGTAATAAATAAACAGAAGGAGAGTACTCCCAGGATGAAACAAAGTTTTTTCGTAGTCCCTGTTAAAAAATTCATACAGTATTCCTCCCTATGGGTAGCCCGCTTTAAACATACTCGATTATTGAGGCACGGGGTATTCATCTGTCAGCAATCATCGAATACAGTGTAGAGTAGGCTTTACACTTATTTATAATTTTTAATAAGTAAGTTAATATGCTGTAGATAATTCGGAACTATGAAGAAAAAGACCTACAGGGAAAAAGAGGTCGAAATGGATTTCGTTTCAGGCTGGCTTTGGTTTGTACAGACAGGGCATATTCTCCCCAAACTCTGGTGTCCTCTTCCGGAGAGAATAACGCCCTGCCTGCACATTCCTTATGAATACGTTGAGAAATATCCTGGCAATCTTAAGATGCAAGACATATAGAGAGCGGTAACCCTTAAGCAATCATCGAAGCCGTCGGCATGCCGCATGAAGTACTGTCGGGTCGGGATGACTTAAAGGCCCGTCATCCGGGGATGATGAAAGATCATCGTCCTTGGGCAGTCATTGCCCCATAAGCGTCCATGCCTCTAAGCGGCTTACCGGTGATCGTTCAGGGCGTTAACGATTAATCGAATCCCTTTAGCGATCATCGGAAAGGATTTCTTATCACGCCTTTTCCGAAAGCCTCTATGGCTCCACAGGAGGATTGGTCACAAAGGGTATATAACTGATGCGGGATGAGTTTTTACCCCTGAAGCGAAGCTGGACCTGTACCCTCTCTCTCGGCAGCAGACCTCCCGATCCGACCGGGATACTCAGGTACGGGCTGCCATTCTCGGCTGTGCCTGTCATGTTCAGCACCGAAAGACCATTGGCCAGTCCTTCCAGGATTATGTTCAGTGGTGATGACATGGTCTCATCTGTCTGGTTGATCACCGTTATCCACTGTGTCCATTGCCCACGCAGACGGTCCGGACGCAGCCTTTGCTCCAGGATTCGCGTGCTGCCGCTCCAGAATATTCCATCCTCGGTCATCGAAGGTATCCGGCACAGAGCCAGGTTCGATCGGTCCGAAAGTCCTCCGCCTTCTCCTTCACAGCTCACCTGGTAAAGATAGAGGGTACCGGCCCTTGCATTGGTGTCGATATAAAATTGATCCTGCGTTGCTGCGATCTCCTTAAGACCGAACCCGTCAGTGCTCAACGATGACTGGCCGGTTCCCACCTCTCCGTTCAACAGGCCCAGGCCATCGAACAGGCCGTTTATGCCTCCAAGGATCTGTCTGCGGTAAACATGGCTGATTGTTGTTCCCTGGGGTGCAGTCCAGCGCAACTTCGCGCCATTTTCATCAGGTTCCGCCTGGAGATTCCGGGCCAGGGGGAAATGATCGTCTCCCAGCCATATCTGTGTTCCATAATAGGGATTGGCCGTACCGATAAAAAATCCTAATGGTGTGGATTCCATGATACGGGCCCCGATATTGAATTTGTCACCAAAGCCGGTGGTGGTTACCGGGTACCATTGCACACCGTTGCGCGTTTTCCACAGATCGAATCCACCAAGGAGATTGCTGATACCGTCTCCCATGAGTCCGGGCAGCAGCAGTAAGTCAGCGATATTAATCAGATTGTGGCCACTGTCGTCATCTGAAGCCAGCAGCTTCGACGGATCCAGGCTGGCCAATACGTCGGGGTTCCGCAGGGCGATGCTGCTGTCCATGGTCGAAACATAGAGCCAATCACGGTGAACCGCCATCCGCCAGAAATACCCGGAAAAGGGATTCCCCATGCCGGCAGGCAGATGACTGATCGGCACCTTTAACCCGTCCGGCGTGTTGCGCTTTTTTCCGCACACAAGCTGCCAGCTATCGTCAGGATTTATCCGTATCATCTCCGCTGCGGCAGGGCCTACCTTACTTACAAAATCGAACCCCCCAAGCCCGCACCCGGTTCCGATATACAGCCGGTTCTGAAATACACGCATGCTGATGACATATTCGTTTAAATTATAGCTGTCCTTCCCGACCCGGTCCGTGCGGTAAGCCCCATGCGTGACTACGGGCTTGAAGGTGTAGGGAGGGTTCCCCGTGCAGTCCGTCTTCAACACGGAAAAACCGTTATCGGCATCTACTGTCCCGATGTACAGATAGTTGTTAAATACCTCAATCTCGAATGGCTGAACTTCGGCAGTGTTATTCACCTGGCGAATGTTCATCGTATACGCACTGGTGCCGCTCGGAGTGAGTGTGGCCAGATCCGCCTCGAGGAGTTTCGGCCTTTGCGGAGGATTCATATTAGCTGTCATGTACAGCTTTCCCTTATACTGCGTGAATGAACGTAATCCGAAGGTGTCGATATTTCCCAGTACCGAACCATCAGAGCTTCTCACTTCCTTGAAAGTCTTGCCATCGACAGATCGTAAAAGCCTGGCCGGAAGATCCACCGGCACCACTTCCCTGCTGATGTACCCCCCGACATAGAGCGCCTCTGTCCCATCGGGCTCCACTACCACCTGCATACCCCGGTATCCCTGGTCCCTCGGCACCGAGCCGGAACCCGAAGGCGAAGCTGCTTCAGGGGACCGATAAACACGCTCCCAGGCGTTTTCAGGATCATTGATCATTTCGGGATCAAATGCCCAGATTTCGCCATAATAGTCAGGGTCGTCACAATTCACATCCGGAAGGCTCGCTGGATCTGTCCCAAAAACCACTGATAGATAGCAGAGCATGTCCCTGTTCGTGCCGACATACAATCTACCCTTGTACCATGCGGATGACCATGCATAGCTGTTGTGGAAAGATCCGAATCCATCCTTATTGACTTGCTGGAATCCTCTATGACCTAATCCGATCGCATTCCATATGCTCTGTTGATTCTCCTGCCCGGCAGCCGCGGTGGCAACGACAGGACAGCTTATGTATCCCAAAATGAAGGTCAATACGACCAGCGCCATGAGCGCTCTTTTGACTCCCTTCGCAAAAACACCCGAACTATCTGAAACTTCTGAAATAACCGATCTGGAAACAGCCGGTGATGATATTCCCACATCGATGCCCCATGATCCGTTTTCAATGACATTATTGCCCGATGACATTACCGCTGAATGTTTTTTTCTCATGGCCTTTAGCCCCCCTTGGCTATCTTCGGATGACGCATCTAAGTGTTGTATGGCCTGCAATGAAGCCGCACGCTCACTCGATCGCCATCTTTGTCAGCCTCCTGTTGGCCTCCTGTTAGCCTCCTCAATCAGTATACATGCAGCAAAAAGGTCTGAATACCCGTAAAGACCCTGCATGTATACAACCCTTGACGCTTATGCTTCAGTAAATATAAAATACTTCGGTAAGATGACACCGGTCCCTTGATCCGGTTGTGCTGCCAAGAACAGGAAAAAAAGAACCTGTACCCTTGTGTCCCCTCTCCATCCTCCGCAACAGCTTTTCAGCAAAATCAATATCTGGTGATTCCCGCTTTTTTGAGGGAACGACTGATAACGTAGTTTTGCTCTTCACCACCTCCTGGTTCCTGATAATGAGTGACGATTAACGATAAGTGATTATAAAGTAATACCTCATGGTGAATAATGATGCCTCGCAAGGACCTTCCGCTCCTTATTATCCCAACTACTTGGGAATAGGCCCTAAAGGGTCTGCATCTCCATTAAGATTGTTGACGACCCGGTTTTGATTTTCAGTTATCCCGACTCCCTGATTTATTGTTTTCCTGCCTCCTGTTTTTGAAAGAAGGCATCCAGCATTTCCAGGAGGATATCGGGTGATTGCATCGGGTAAAAATGTCCATGGTCAGAAACCGATAGAAATTCACAATCAGGCATAATTTTGCTCAGTCGTTCCCCAATGCCGCGATAGGGCGAAAATGCACCGTATATGCAAAGTGTCGGGCAGGTGATATGGGAAATTTTTTCCTCCGTCAGAAATTTGATCGACCGGAACTCCTTTAGGACGGTGGTTTCTTCGATTAATCGCGAAAGACGGTCCGATTTCCTGCTTCCTCCGATGCGAAGCCCGTGCTGAATAGGTACATAAAAGCTTTTTCGCACGGCATTTTCCACATTCAGCAATTCCTCCTCGGTATGGACGCCCAACTGATCGAGATCATCTTTATAAAGCTCCCAGCCCTGCCAGTCATCCAATCGCCGAAGATGCAAAAGGGAGGGAATGCCTGAGTCCAGAATCACCAATCCTGCCACCTTCTGGGGATAAAGGGCCGCAAAGTGAAGAGCGATGGCTCCCCCGAAACTATGCCCGATCACAAAGGCGCGTTCAATATTCAGGTGGTTGATAAGCCCCTCGATATCGTTAACCATATCGTCCGAAGTATACCCGGTCGAAGGCCGGTCGCTGTATCCGTGTCCCCGCAGATCATAGGCGGTGACCCGGTACTTTTTAGCCAGAGCAGGCAAAATGCGCATGAACCAAAGGGATAAATTCCCCGTGATTCCATGAACCAGAATAACATCAGGACCACTTCCGTGCTGCTGATAATGAATAGCTAATTGTCCCACGAAAACTTTCGGCATTCCTTCTCCTTTTTCTTACTCCGGATTCCCGCTCTCGAGGGAATGACGATTGATCAACATCCGGTTACCGGAATCCAAAATCCGGTATCCGGCACTCCTAACTCCCGGTATCGAGCTAAAAGACAGCCATCTGCCAGCCTTAAACTCAATATCCGAAATCCAGCTAAACATATCCCAGGCTCTTCAGTCTCAGCATAATCTGCTCCTGCCCCTCCGCATCCTCAGTCTGAGGCGGGGGATCCTGATAGCGCTCCGGCAAAAGACTCGGTTCTCCCTTCTCCACCGGACGTTTCCGGAGATACTCAGGATCGAACATCCGGGCCATAACAAGGTCTGCGCTCTTTGCTCCGTCCATATCCGATGGGATCGGGATCCCCAGCGTATAGAGCATGGCCGGCGCTACCTGAATGATCGATAAGGGTGACAGAGTCTGACCTCCGCCGCGAATACCCGGCCCCACGGCGGCAAAAATACCTTCCGGACGATGCGTCCCCATTACCTGCTGCCGGGGGCGACACCACACATCCGAGGGATAAATGGAGATAAAGCCGCTATCCCGCAAAACCAGTGTCAGATCCGGTGCACAGTCGAGATAATCACCGGCAAAAGCCTCTTCCCTGGTCCAGATTTTGGTGATCAATGCCTCACCCGTCTTGGGATCGCGGCAATCTGTCAACAGCTTATGCATTAATTCTTCACGAAACGTTTCATACTCCTCGGGTCTGATCCCTTCTTCTCCCCTCTTTCCCGCTACCTGGATGATAATTCCGTTGCTGCTGGCAGTCGCAGCATACGCCTTGGTCTTTTTCCAATCCAGATGCAAAAGACTCCGGTAGGGAGACTCTACTCCAAGGCTCTCCAGGTCTTCATTCCCTTTATTCGCCTGATTGGATGCTGGTTTCCCGTCCTTTGGGGAATGTTCGGGCTGACGCTCGGACGATTTACCGCCGGCCGGTTTGACACTCCCCTTCCACTCCAGGTAACCGTGATCATGGAGCCATTGATTTATGTACACTATTTCCCTGGTCGGACCGAATCCATGATCGGAGGCCATGAAAATGCTTGCCTCAGACCCCGCAATGCTGACGATCTCCTCCAGGAATCCATCCAGATTACGATAGTATTCCAGGCATAGCTGCCTCACCTTTTCTTCCCAGGGCTGGAGGGTACCGAGAGCGTAGGCAGGATCCAGAAAACGCCAGCATACATGCTGTATCCGGTCCATGCCGTCAAATACCACCGCTGTCAGATGGCAGGGGTCCGTCTTCATCAGATGACGTACCACATCAAACCACTGCCGCTCCCGCCGGATGTGCAGCCTGATCCAATCCTCATACTCTTCCCTTTGACATCCCTTGACCGCCTTCTCCTCCTCCCGAAAGTTGAGCGCCATCTCCCTGGCATCAAAGCCGGGAATGGAACGCAACCGGTCAAAAAGATCCTCCGGATGACTGTTCTTCCTCAACCACCGCCAACTCACAAAACCTGGTATCATATATCCCGATATCGCCGGGGGGGGATTCATGCCTATGAAATTCAAGCTCCCGGCCCGCATACCGTGCCGGTTCACGATTGACCAGATTGTCTCCCGCCGGATGTCCCGAAAGGAAAGCCACTTGATGTAGCGACTCTTCGGCGACTCGAATTGCAGAAAATTAAACACTCCGTGTGCCCCGGGCGCGCACCCCGTTACCAGCGAAATCCAGGCTGGTGGCGTCAGGGGCGGCACTACTGAGGTCAACTCTCCACGACACCCCAATGACAGAAATCTTTTCAGAAAAGGCATCGTCCCCTCTTCCATCAAATGATCAAGCACGGTAAAGGATGCCCCGTCCAGTCCAATGAGTACCGTTCGTCTATCGAGCCCCCTTTTTACCTCTCCTGTTCCGCCCGCTTCTTTGTGCGTTTCTCTGCCAGCTTCACATGTCCTCTTCCCACACTCATTCATACTCTCCGTTTCCTTCATGCTCTTCTTCCCCTTCGCGCTTTTCGTTTCCTTCGTGCTCTTTTTTTCCTTCATGCTTTTGGTTTCCTTCATGCTCTCCATAGAGATAGAGCGTTTTCACGTAAATATCTTCCCCCTTTATGAGGGAATTCCGATGTATCAGGGCATATTTGAAAAGCCCTTTTAAATGTTAACCACGAAATACACAAAATACGCGAAATCAGCGGCATAGATACTGGAAGAAGCCTTTTTCGTGCCTTTCATGTATTTCGTAGTACGCTTTATTTCCTCAACATGTACACCTTGGCCTCTCTCGCTCAAACCCTCCCGTCCGGGTTGGGGGGAGGGTTTGAGTTGGTTTACTCTCCTTTTAGCTGCCATTGGAGAGATTCTGATAAATGAAACTGACCAGATCCTTGACTTTTATGTCCCGCACTTCCTGCTCCCCTATGCTCGCCAGATATTCGGCAAAAGGAAAGGGACGATTATAATGTTCTTCAATCATTGACCCGAGGACCACAGCATCGATCGATTCGAAATCCAGATCGGTAAAAAGTGAAGTCTCGGGAGTAATCTCTCCGGAATATTCCCATTCATCTTTCAAACTGCTAATGATTACTGACACTGATCGAAAAATATTTTCCTGATTTTTTTCTTCCATAATGAACCCCTCATTTTGCTGAAAGCTGGTTTCCCGAGGACCACTATCCAGTATCTGATTTTTTAGTATCTCTCCCTTAACCTTTATCCTGGCTCCTTTACCCTTTGTTTTTCGATAATGGCTATGGCAATGATGTATTCCCGCTCAAGAGCGGTATGTACCCGGATGGGCCTTTTCCCGGTCTCCTCGACCTTTCCGTCTTCCATGCCTGCTGCCCGAGGAGCGTTCACGGAATGAAATTCGTGCCCCCCCTCAAGAGATACTTTCATGCCTCCTGTGTGCAGATCAAACTCTTGAACAATAATATCCCTGCCTTCACCCCTGCGGCCAAGGGCTCTTATGACTGCCTCCTTGGCACATCGAATTCTCATGGCTATTTCTGCTAGCCTGGATCTATCGGAAAGACCGGACAAAAGTGCGACCTCTTCAGGGGTGAGAAAAGTGCACGGATTTTTGGTCTTGCTGCCGGCGGCTTTCAGGCGGCTTCCTGCAACCAGAGCACCATCCGTCTCCGTCACCGGTGCGGAGCGTCCGGCATCCGGCATCCGGCACCCGTCATTCAGTGATCCGATGCTGACCCCAACAGCCAGTCCTGCTCCGGCTGCCACTGCTACGGCTGCATTGTCCGTATGCGCAAACGAGAAAGAAGGAACTTCACATACCTCATGTACCCATTTCCCCTCCCCTGCCGGCTGTCCCCGGTCATTTTCTCCGATGCTGATATCCGCCGGATAAAAATCCTTCCCATGGTCACTCGCAGAGACTTCAATACCCGCCGGCGAATACTCCGCATCTCCCTGCCGGGCATAGGCTATTGCCTCCTGCCGGGCGTGATGGTTGACTCCCTGCCCATGTTTTTCCAAAAAATTTCGAATGACATCTTTGACCACCATTCGCTCAAGCAGCCAGTTTCCCTGCTCCTTCACCGAGGGAAGGCGATGGTAAATCTCTCTTTCCCGGCGACTGAGTATCATATACGCCATGACATCCCTGAACATATCGGCTTCACCCCGCCAGAATTGTTGAATCAGGGAAATTGACAAGGCTTTTGTCCCTTGGTCCGCTTTTGTCCCTTGAATGTATTCTGCTCCATAGCCGGTCGCTTTGACCTGAAGCTCTGTGATCTGGCCGATAAAACCGCGATTCGGAAATCTCCAAAAATCATAGAGTTGCCTGGACCAGTAAAAACGCCAATCCTCCCAGCCGATCAGCTGCATCCATACCTGTCCGTCATCGTTCAGAATATCCAGATCGGCCCGTACCTGCGTATTGGTTACTTCCCGAAGCCGCATCCGGGTCCTGAGGCACGAGAGAGGAGGAGGAGTGTCCCCATAAATGCAGAGAGCCTCAAGGGCAATCGGGAAAATGACGAATCCGCTGTCCAGATACTCTACCGGCCAATATCCTACTAACTGTCCTGCCGCATCCAGCAAAAAGGGATCGGTCAAAAGCCGCGGTACCGGCCAGGACCGGAAAAATCCGCTGCCAAGCGTGCCGTAAGAGGCGATTTCTCCCGATGCGTCTTCCATCTTCGGCAGGAATGATGCGGGAGAGGTTTTAAGGTGCGCCTTGAGGCCGTTCCTCCCGACGCTGTCCATGGAAGCAATTCCCTGAAACCTCGGGCCATGAAACATCCGGTGCTCGCTGTAAACCTGCTCTGCCGTATGGGAAGGCACCCGCTCATCCTGAAGGATAAACTCAGCCAGGGAGGGCGGAGAAGGGTATGCCTGTCCGAAAATCATCCGCCCTGAAACCACCTGCTGCCGGGGCTTTTCCTGAAGACCTGAACGAATGATGCCGATCTGAACCAGAGCCTCTCCGGGGGCTGTAACCTCAGCCTTGATACTCAAGGTTACAGGCTCCTCCTTTTCCAGACAGATCCATTGGCTGGCACCTATCCGTTCAGCCCGGATCAGCTTCTGCCCGGGGAACAGCAAAGATGCGGCTTCAGCCATTATCTCAATGCTTACGGTCATGGGAACCACAGGCAGGGCACCTAAAGAGTCATCTAATTCGGAAATCTTTTGCCCAAACCGATGATCATCCAGAAAAAGATCCTCAGATAAATCCACCTGTCTCAAAAGAGTAACGCTTTTGCCAGGCTTTAAATCTGTAACCGTCCCGGTAAAGGGAAGAACCCCGTCCCGCCGCTTCTCCGCGGCTGGGGTCTGAAAGCCGGATTTCGATTGCAGGGAGCTGGATTCTGGTGCCTGGGTGATGGCTCCGGGTGGTTTCGGATTCGATGACTGCTGGCCCGCCATTGACTCCTGAGCATCGGCTGCCGCTCCTTCGGCCGGCTGAGCTGCGGTTTCCATTTTTTTCCCTAAGAAGTCGATTATTTGCCGTATCGTTTTCAGGCTTGAGATCGCCTCGATGTCATCCTCTTCCAATTGGGCATACTGACTGCGAAAGGATCCGATAATCTCCACCCTCTTAATGGAATCGATTCCCAAATCACTTTCCATATCCAGGTTTACGTCGATCATCTCGATCGGATACCCGGTTTTTTCGCTGATCAACTCGAGCATGATCCGGGTGAGTTCTCCCTCTGTCATGGCATTGGCTGATGCCTGCCCGTACTGAGGCTGTTCATCGGTTTTTGGAGTGCTGGATTCGGGATCCGTGATGCTCAATTCAGTGTTCCATAGGCCGGGTGCCGGGGCTTGAGTGCCCGGCGGTTGATCCGGGATGCTGGCAGCCGGGAGCTGATGGCTAGTTTCCTGATGCTGGATGCTGTCATATGATGGCTGTTCACTGGCAAAAGGATGCTCACGGCCGGCAGCAGCCGGTAACTGGATGCCGGCTTCAGGAGGATGCAGGGAACTGGCTGCTGAATGCTGGTTTTGAGGCTCAGGCAGATGGTTTCGGGGATCGGGCACCGGGTATCCGGTATCCTTCATCTGATCTGAAAAAGAGGGTGCCTGCCGGGCAGGTATGCCTGCCTGCCAGAGTTTCCCTTTCTGTTGCAGGTAAGCGTTCATCATCTCTTTTTGAGTATCGAGAAAGCGGCCCATGGTCTTAAGATACTCCTGCATCACAAAGCCCGAAGGAGCTGGGCACAAGTTCTTGCTTTCGGGAAAAGAGCGGGGAACATCCGCTGCCCTGAACCCGTCGGAGGCTACGGTTTTTGGATACTGCGGCCTGGTTTCCGGATGGGGTCTTCCGAATCCCGGTTCCTGGATGGGATTTTCCGGATGCCTGGTTCCGGCGACTGGTTGCCCGCTTTCGGTATCCGGCATCCGGTGTCCGGCATCGAGCATCTGTCTTTCTGGAGTATCCTGCATTCTTTTTCCGTCAGCATGTACCTTCTTTCCGTCAGCACTTTCCATCTGGTTGGCCGATGACTTAGCCTTTCTTTCCTTTACCGTTAAAGAATACAGCCCAAGGGGCAACTTGAGTTCTACTCCTTTAGGCGTACTTTTTGACACCTGCTTTCGAATTTTTCCCTCATTGGCTGAAGACTTCCGCCTGATGCCGGTATCCCCCTCCGGGGTTAAACAATCATGTTCATCGGCCATATCCTCACTGCCCGCATCTTCTGCCCAGGTAATCAGGCGAGGTGAGCGGTATCGATATAAATATCCAAGATTCAGACCGACCCCTTGAGCGCTCAGAAGGCCCACCAGGTGATTGAGCTGGGTAATACCGGACCGCCTCAAGACATTCGAGGCTATGGCCAGATGCTTCTTTCCCCGCAGAATGTCTTCGACAAAGGCGGTGAGGTTTCCTCGCGGACCTACCTCGATAAAAATCCGGGTTCCGGAATCGTACATATTCAGGATGGTCTGGCGAAAGGCCACAGGCATGACCCAGGTTTTTACGGCCAACTCCAATATCTCTTCCGTTTCCTTCGGATACGGGGTCATCGTGGTACAGGAATAGACCTCGACCTGAGGGGAAGAGAGCGAGAAAGAGGAGAAATATTCCCGCAAGTGCTGGCAAATCGGAGCAAATAACGGAGTATGGTAACCGCGGTTAAAGGGCAGTTTTTCGAATTGTATACCGGCGGCGCGTAAAAGCCGGACAGCCTCCTCCGCTGCCTGCTCTTCTCCGGCAATCACGACTTGATGAGGGCAATTATCGTCGGCTACATAGAGTAATGTCTGATTCTGCATGGAGCGGTTAACCTTTGGGTGCTCATCATTCCCAGGCTGAAAACCACCAGCGCCGCCATGGTGCAGTGATCCTTCCCTGCCTATGCCGCTGCATGGTGTGACGGCAGCCGTATTCGAAGTGATACCATGGAGCTGACCGAGAATGGGAGTGATTTGAGACAATCCGGCGCCTACAGCGATCAGGGTGGCTTTCGGGATATCCGGGTCAAGAGATAATTTCCGGTAAATCCGGTTCAACCTGCCTGTGTTATGGAGAAATTCGTCGGCATCGATGATGCCGGAAAAAACCATGGCAGACCATTCTCCCGCGCTGTGCCCCGCCATCTGGTCGGGCCTGATCCCCAGGGAGGTCAAAAGGGTATGCATGGCCAGATTGCCGGTCAGGACAGCCTCCGTGGCCCGGTCCATTCGAAAGAGTCTATCTGCGGCTGCTACACGATCCAGGCTGGAAAAAGAAGGAGGAGGGAAAATATTAAAGCTAGGTAAATCCCCATCCGCCTCAGGATTCCCGCTTTCTTCGTAAATGAGGTCATCCGGCAAAGGCTTCCCGCTATCCTCCTGCGGATGACTTTGAGATGGGTGGGAACAAGCATCGACCTGGCTCTGCTCTCCGAGTATCCGGTCGGTGCGATCAAAACAGGCGCGAACCTCCGGGAAATAGATGCACAGGTCAGCCAGCATATTCACATACTGAGAGCCCTCGCCAGGGAAAAGAAAAGCGATCTTCCCCTCTTTGCTGAACGGAGTAGCAAAGAAATAAATTCCCTGCACGTCCCTGATTTGCTGACAGGCCGGATCGGAAAGCCTTCTTTGTGCATAGTCCAGTTTGCGCTGCAAATCCTCGATCGTTGCAGCAACGACAGCCAGGCGGAAGGGCCTTGCCGGGCTTTCGCCTGATGCTGTTTTAAGGGAAAGCTCAGAGCCTTTCGCCCCTGTAAAAGGTGCATGCCCGTCATGGGACCTGTTGTCCTTATTCTGCCCGTGCAGATCATGCGCCTTTTGTCCCTGTTCAAGGGCCTGGCTGAGACTGAAGGCCACATCCCGCAGCAGCGTCTTTTGATCCTTGAGTGCATGAGGAGAAAGCTTCAAAAACCGTTGAACGCCCTGTACTTGCCGGATTAATTCCGGACGTGATTCTCCACCGAAGATACACACCTCCGTTTCCCACTGGGAGGGAGTACTTTCCAAAGAGGCACTCTCCATGGGCTGATTCCGCCCCGGCTCAGTGAGGAAAGAATCCGGCTCCATCTGCCTCTGTGGTGCGGATCCGGGAGGCTGAAGGCCGGCCTGCGGCTTTTGGCTTCTGACTCCCGGCTTTTGACTCCTACCTTTTGCTCTCCGGCTCCCGGTATATTCTTCGAGGACCGCATGGGCATTGATGCCTCCGAAACCGAAGGCGTTTACTCCTGCCCTTCTGGGAAAATCCTTTTCTCCATGGATCCAGGGGCGGGTTTCGGTATTCACATAAAAGGGCGTCTTCTCGATCTCCAGCTTCGGATTGACTTTCTCACAGTTGATGGTAGGGGGCAGCACCTTATGATAAAGGGAGAGGGAAGCCTTGATCAATCCGGCAATCCCGGCGGCAGGCATGGCATGACCGATCATGGACTTGACGGTCCCAAGAGCGCACCGGGGGCCTGACCTCCCGCGCTCGCCAAAAACCCGCCTCATGGCCTGGACCTCAATTACATCCCCGACGGGAGTGCCTACACCATGGGCCTCTATCAGCCGCACGGTGCGGGGAGATACTCCAGCTATCTCATACGCCCGGCGCAGGGCCAGTTCCTCACCCTCAAGACGCGGGGCAACCACGCTGACCGCTCGGCCATCGCTGGCTGTTCCGATCCCCTTGATGACGGCATAGATGCGATTTCCATCACGTTCGGCATCGGCCAGCCGCTTGAGGACCACTACTCCCACACCCTCACCGGGAAGCGTTCCATCAGCATCCTGATCGAAGGGGCGAATCCGGGAGCTTAATGACATGGCCTGAAAAGCACAGAAGATGAGCAAAAAGGGTACATTGGCGAATATGTGAACTCCGCCGGTAATGGCCAGATCACATTTTCCGGTCAAAAGGTCATTGACACCGATTTCCGTGGCAATCAGGGAAGAGGCGCAGGCTGCATCCACCGTGAAGTTCGGCCCCATGAAATCCAGCCGGTTCGCTACCCGGCCCGTCGTCAGGTTGGGGATAAAGGCAGGGGCGGAGTCGGCACTGAACCGTGGCAGACCAGCCAAAAGTTCCCGTCGTATCCCGGCCAGATCCTCTTTTGTATACTCCGGATGAAGGCTTTTCAGGATCTGCAGGGTCTGCTCGGTAACGATACTCCTCTGGATAAGGTTAGAGGCTCCCACACCCAGATAATTTCCCCGGCCAAGGATAAATTCCGTTTTCTGGTTGCCAGGTGCCTGTTGCCGCTTTTGGCTTTTACCTGGATGCCGGGCGCTGTCCGCTGCCTCCTGTCTGCCGGATTCAGGATTCTGTCTGCCTGATGCCGGATGGTGGCTGCCCGCATTCAGCGACAGCAATCCATTGTCTCCATACCCGGCATCTTCGAGGGCTTCTTGAACTACCTGTAAAACCAGAAACTGATCAGGTTCCCCTCCCTCTACGCCAAGCGGCATCACCCCATGTCTTAAAGGGTCAAAGTTCATACATTCATCCAGGTATCCGCCACGCTTACAATAAACCTTATTGATATCGTTCGCATCCTCCGAAAAATACAATCCAGAATCCCACCGTCCGGGAGGAACATCGATAACCGCATCCGTTTTGGAAAGAATGTTACGCCAGTAGGCCCGAAGATCCGGCGCTCCGGGAAAGATACAGGCCATGCCTATGATGGCTACATCACCCCGGACGGTCGTCAGCCTGGATAGACAGGCGGGGTCTTTTGCTCCTCTCGGATGCAGGGCTGGAAAACCCCGCCTGTCAGCTTTATTCCTGGCGCTATCGATTTCGTTATTTTCGCTATTGCCGCAGGCGCTAGCTATACTCATTATCATCACCTCATCCGCTCTGTTTTTAAGGAACAGGATTCAGAATAAAGCAGGATTCACGGTAAAGCAGGAACCAGAATCCAGCAGGAATCGGAGTAAAACAGAAATCCACAACCCGTCGTCGATCATCGAAGGCGGTTTTCCTCCTGACTTGCAGTCTTCTCGGCTGCTTGCTTCCTCCAAAAAAGGAACAAGAGGAAGCATCCTTAATCCTCTCTCTTTTTACCCACTTTATCTTGAAGATGCCGACCTCATATTCCCATCTGACTCCCGAATTCTCATTCTCGATGGCAGTCACGTAAAGCGTCCCTCCACACCTTTTTCTGCCTGCCGCATTCTTACCCCTTCCTCTCTCCACCCGGCAAAAAAAAAATTCAACCGATCCGCTCTGCCTTTTCAGCCAGCCGGTTCAGAGCCCTGCTGCAGGCAGCTTCCATATCTTCCAGTAAGGCGATCAAGACCCCTTCTTCATTGAAAAAGGCCAGATCCGCATGGAGGATTCCATTTGCCAGGGAGCTGCCGCCAACGGACTGAGGTAAGATCCGGCCCCTAAAGTGTATCCGGCGGTGATCTTCCCTCCCCCCTTTGTGGGAGGGCTGTGTCTTGCCGGAGAGGGGAGCACTGATCCGAAAACGCCGGAAGCGCGAAGGAAGGGGCATCATATCCCAATAGGTTCTTGACCATAAGATAATCATTTGCAATCCGCTATCCATGATCACCGGGTCGATCAGCCAATCTCCCGAAGGACTGCCAGTCAAAAGCTGCCGGGGATCGGAAGGAACCAATATTCCATCGATACCATTAATACCGATTTCATGCACTTCGGTAATACCCTGCATCAGGGGGCCATGAAACAGCATCTTTTGATACGCATCCTCGATGCTCATGGGAAATGGCCTGGCATCCAGAAGAGCTGGCGGCTGCCAGTCAAGCTGGATGGAAGGTGCCACGTGCGCTGCACTCTCATCACCATTATCCCTTCCCCCTTCAGGAGCCGATGACAGCCTTGTCATCTCCATGACAATGCTGTAGTGGCATCGCGGGACTTTATCCGTATTTTGTATTTCCACCTTGAGCACCATCTGGGCTCCGGCTTCCCCTGGACTTCTGGAGGGAGTGGCTACGATACGTACTTTGGCAGGTTTGGAAACAATGATTCCCTGCCATACACGCAGATCACTGATATGATCTATGTACCAATCAGGCCACCCAAGCGAAGCAACTTCCACCATCAATTCAAGCGCCATGGTCATGGGTAAAACGGGCTTCCCGTCCAGACGGTGGTCCCAGAGGTACAAGTCCCTGGCCGTATCCAGTTCCCGTACAATCTCGATCACGCCTTCCTCGTTCGGAGGAAAAGCGATTCCCGGCGCAAAGAGGGGAAAAACCATCCCCCTTACCTCTTTCTCCGGAGCCCTGGAGGAGTATTCCCCACCCCCGGTTGCGCATCCATGATCAGGCATCTTCTGGTGTTCGTCTTTTCTCCTGCCTCCCCTGCTGTCCAAAGACGCCTCCCACCCTCCTCCGCCGAGGATAATTTCACCCTCACGGCCATAGTGCAGTTCCTGATCCAGCAGCATGGGACCAAAAGACCGGGAGATGAGCTGCACGCCATGCTTAAGGAATTCCGCCTGCAAGGCCGGAGGAACCATATTTGAGTTTTCCCAGGGACCCCAGTTGATGGAAACGATCCGCGGGAAATTCGCACTCCTATCCCCTTGAGAAGAGTAATTCTGCCCTGGCGGCAGCACGGCCAGGCCATCGTCGAGATAAATGGCTAATTTATTCATGACCTCGTTGGCGGCAGCGTAATCTGCCTGTCCCCGGTTGCCGAAACGGGCAGCCACAGAGGAGAAGAAGACCAGGAATTTCAGGGAGTCGAAGCGAAGCTTGCGGCTCAGGACAAAGGCACTGTCGACTTTGGTGTCAAATACCCGGTCGAAGGACTCGACTGTCTTATCCTTAATAAGCTTATCTTCTATGATTCCCGCTCCATGGATTACTCCATCGATCCTGCCGAACGTTTCATAAAGATGATCGATGAATCCGGCCAGTGCCTTGTCGTCCCGCACATCTACCTGATAGTAGTGCACCCGTGCGCCCTGCTTCTTGATGGCTCCGATACTGGCCCTGATCTCCGCCGCCTTGCACAAGTTTCGGTATCTGGCCTCTACACGGGCGGGAGTGACCTCCTCCCCCTCTTGCTTCATCCTTTGAATAACGCGTGATTTCACCTCCTGAAGGGAACCGGTCGTCAAAAAGTCCTCTTCTTCCTTGGGCAAAGGAGAGCTTCCGGCCAGGATCAAGACGGGGCGGTAGCGTCGTGCCAGTTCCCTGGTTACATCGGCGGTAATCCCTCTGGCCCCTCCGGTGACGAGTATGACCCAGGAGGACTCGATCGCAAAACCCGGCTGTCCCTCCCCTTCCCGGTTCTTTGATAAAGATGCGCTGCCGTGCGGCTTGAGCGGTGCGGCTTTCGGTCTCAAGGTGAACCGGCTCCCCCGCCAGTATCCGGCTTCAACATAGGAGGCGCCCTCCCCCCGGCAGTGCATTTCCTTCAGGAGGTAATGAACCAGACGGTCCGCATCCTCCCGAGGATCAAGATCCACCGCCCTCAGGTTTACTTCCGGCCACTCCGCTTTCAGGCTCTTGATCAGTCCGGCACAGCCTCCCTGCGAGGGTGAAAAGGTGCGATCGCTATACGTGGGAACGCTGCCGAACAATCCTCCCATCGACGTAACTGCCATGAGCATGGTTTCCGGATGCTGGCCGCTTGTTTCCATTCGTAAATCAGGCTCCAATGCCCTGGCGCAGTAGAAAAGGCTTTTTACTTCCAGTCGCAGCCGCTGTCTCCATTGGGAAAGGTCCATCTGCGATAAAGCCTGACCGGACGAGGCAAAGGGATAGAGATGAATCAGACCTCCGATCCGGCCCTGCTTTTGCCGGATGATATTCAGGACAGCCTCCACACTCTCACAGGAACCAAGATCTGCTCCATATACCGGAACATTCCCCAGGGCCTCGGACGCATGACTCAGGTGTTCAGGCTCGTGCTCCTCTTTGGCATTCGCCATCCGGATCAGGGCCACTTCATATCCCTGTCCCTTGAGCGCATCTGCCAGACAACGGGCCAGTTTTCTTTCCTGATCTTCGGTGATTACCACCACCCTGCTTTTGTCAAGAACAGCCTGCCCCTGGCAGATGCAGGGGAATTCCACTTTCTCCAGGATATACCTTTGGATTCCCCCGGCATCTGGTGAAGTCTCTTTTGAACTTTCTGCGTATCCTGCATCCGGCACAGGGTCTTCGGGCACAGTGGATTCTCCAGGGCTGTTGTCAGGGCCAGATAAGGAGTGTGAAATATCGGCATCAGTTTGCGGGGTTTTCCTGACCACCCAGTCAATGATCTCCTGCAGAGTTTTCGCTCCACTCAGGCTTTCCATATCCTGTTCCATACTCTGTCCCATGGAAGCACTGAACTCCCGCTGGAAACTCCCCAGGATCTCCACCCGTTTGATCGAGTCGATACCAAGGTCGGCTTCCATGTTCAGGTTCAGGTCCAGCATCTCGTGAGGGTATCCTGTCCGTTCGCTGACAATATTCAGCAAAACATCACGGATCTTTTCCTCATTCAGCTTTTCAGATTCCTGGGCACCGTCTGTCTGGATGCTGCTGGTTTCGAATTCCTGCTCATCGGTCTTTGGCGCCTTAAAGCTTGCATCCGGTGCCTGGTAACTGCTTTTTGGAGGCTGCTCATCGACATGCGGCGTCAGGTGGCTGTGTCCGGGTGCTTGGTGGTCGAAAGCCGCAGTCGGGTACCCGGCCTCCGGTGCCGGGGAACTGGCATCAAACGCCTGGCCGCCGGAAAAGCTCTCCTGGCTGCCTTGATCCAGTGGCAGGTATCCGGTATCCGGCATGAGGGTTTTATCGTTCGCTCTCTCGACTCTCGACCCATGGGCATCCCTGCCTGCCCACGGCTCGGTGAGCGCTGTCCCTGAAGAAGGATACGGATAGCAGCCTGTCCCTGTAGCTGAATCCTGACCCCTGTTTTGTATGTACCGCAGCATTATTTCTTTTTGTGTGTCCAGGAACCGGGTCATGATTTCCTGGAATTGAATCATAACCTGATCCTCTGCTGCCGGCATGAAATACCCCTTTTGGCTTTCCCCCCCCAATTGGTGCGAAGGCTCGCCATCAGCAATGCGAGAGCCATCAGCGATAGCGGGAAAGTCTCCTTGAGGGAAGGACCGGGTCAAAGATTCCCCGCCAAAAGCACCGGCATCGGATCGCGGATGCTGGCCGTGTAAATGGAAAGGCCCCTGGGTCTGTCCCTGCCTCTTTTCTGCGCCGGCATTATCGGTGCGGTCGAATACAGCCTTTTGATTTCCCCTGCTCTTGTCCTGGGTGGCCTCTTCATGCAGTGCCATGTTCTTATCCCTTTCCTGAGCCGCCTGGTTTCCGGGAGCCGGATGCTGGCTGCGGTTTTCAGCATCCTGCATTGCGCATTCCACATTCCGCATCCGGTTTTCGACAGCCTCTTTCGGCATTTCCTCTCTGGAGGCGTAAAAGTGGCCTTTCCCTTTTGCGGTTATTGAAGATTGTAAGTCCTGCGCCGTGTGTCGTGCGATTTGTTCCGCCTGCCGTACCTCGTATCCCGTACTGCTCTTTTCGCTGCCAGCGGCTTTCGGAGGCATTTCCCTTCTGGCTTCTCCATTTCCGGTTTCCTGGAAGTGACGGCCCAGGGGACGGGAATTGCGGACAACTTTTTGCTGTAACGGATGGATACGGTCTCCCCGGATGAACCACGTAGTTGGAGTGAACGTTCTGCCGGATGAGCGGTGTCCCGGACGTATCCAATCCATGTCATTGGCGTTGCGGCCTGAATGGAGCCGGTCCAGATTCATGGATGCCCCCTGGACAAATAATTGCCCCAGGCAATGTTGCAGTTGTAATAATCCTGGTCGTCCCGGCTGGTCCAAAGCAATACTCAGGATAGGCCGGTCCTGGCCGTCAGCGGTCAGTGATGGGAGGGCGCCTATTACAGAGTGCGCATCCTGTGGCCTGCGCCCTGCGCTCTTTTCAGAACCTTGCACCTCACCTTTTGCACTGCTCTTTTCGCTGTCCTTCTCGCTGTCACAAGCTGCGGGAAAAATCTGGGTAACCAGTCGGCTCAGGATACTTCGCGGCCCGACCTCGACGAAAATCCGTGCTCCGGACTCATACATGGCCTCAATTTCATGTCTGAAACGAACGGAGCTAACCAGATGCCTGACTAACTGGTCTTTTATCCGCGCAGGATCAGTGGAGTGAGGATAAGCCGTAGTATTTGAGTAAACTGCTATTTCTGGCTCATTCAATGGCAGCGTGCTCAAAAACTCCGCAAACTTTTCCCTGGCAGGAGTGACGAGAGGAGAGTGAAAGGCGCAGGATACATCCAGCATCCGTGCCTCTATCCCCCGGCCCGCGCAACGGTCGATTACCTTTTGCACAGCCGGTTTTGTGCCCGAAATGACTATTTGCTGCGGAGAGTTATAATTGGCGATCCAGACATCCTTGATGCCGGCAATCAATTCCGGAATCGCCTCTTCACTCGCCCTTAAGGCAGCCATGGTTCCCGTATCCGCACTCCCGACTCCTTGAGCCTCTTCGATGATCCGCCCCCTGGCCTCTGACACCCGCAGCAGCGATTCTTCGCTGAGCGCTCCGGCAGCCCACAGGGCCACATACTCGCCGTAACTGTGGCCAGCCGTCATATCCGGATAGACTTCCAGCCCGCGTAGCACGTGGCAAAGAGCCATACTGACGGCACCGATAGCTGGTTGTGCAATACTGGTCCTGGTCAGGTTTTTTTTCTGGCTTGCTGTGTCCTCTTCACTAAAGGCTGGCAAAGGAAAAATGTAATCGCTGAGCTTTTCCGGATCCGCCGCCGGGTTCCCGCTTTTGCAGGCGTTAGCGTTCATCGAATAGATCCGGGAATAAATCTGGTCTACCCGCTCGAAACAGGATCGTGCCTCGGGAAAATGCAGTACAAGGTCTTTGGCCATGCCAGGGTACTGTGCACCCTGACCAGGGAAGAGAAAAGCGATTTTTCCCGCCACCCGCCTTGTGGGTCCGGCCAGATAAATTCCCCTTGGGTCATAGTAATCATAGATCCGGTTTCCGGATGCCGGTTTCTGGCTGTCGTTTTCTGCAGAGGACAGAACCTCGATACTCTTTTCTATTTTCTTTTGAAGATCCTCAATGGAAGTTGCTACCACGGCCAGACGGAATCCATTCGATGGCCGCTGAGAGGCAGCGGGGGTCTCCTTGGCGGCTATGGACCCCTCAGTGACCATCGAAGAGGATTTCATCACCGACTTCATCTGCTCCCATTGGCTCGATGCCAGGTCTGCAAGCGTTGATGGAGCAAAAGGGGCGGCGGTCAGCGGCCGTCCGTGCCCTTTGGCTAAGTCAGCGCTTGTGCCTGCTCCCGCATCGAGGGTCTTTCGCATCGTCTTGAGCAGGTCCAGAAGATCGTTTTTCGATTTCGCCTCCCACAGAAAGAGCTCTCCGGGCCATTTCTGATACAGCATCTCCGGCACCTGCCGGGGAAGATCCTCGATATATTCTTCCAATACGGCGTGGAAATTGGTTCCCCCAAATCCGAAAGCGCTCACTCCCGCCCGTCGCGGATGCGGGCAGGCACGGGAACCCGCCTCTTTCGATTCCGCAGCGTTGAGCCAGGGTCTGGCTTCGGTATTTACGTAAAAGGGGCTTTGCTCGAAATTGGCTTTCCGGTTGGGTTGATTGACTCCCAGAGTCGGTGGCAGGACCTTGGTCTTAAGGGCCAGAGCCACTTTGATCAAGCCCGCCACCCCTGCCGTACACTTGGTATGGCCGATCATGGATTTGACCGACCCGATCGCGCAAGACTGCCGCCTGGCGCTGGCATCTTTAAATACCTTGCTGAGCGCCTGGACTTCTGCCCGGTCACCTGCTACGGTCCCTGTCCCATGAGCCTCGATCAGGCCGATGGTCGCGGGGCTGACGCCAGCCTGAGCATAGGCCCGCCTGAGTGCCTGAATCTGTCCCTCGGGCCGGGGCGCGGTAAGGCACTTATCACGGCCGTCACTGGACGATCCGACAGCTTTGATCACCGCATAGATCCTGTCCCCGTCACGTTCGGCATCCTCAAGCCTTTTCAGGACCACTATGGCTACACCCTCCCCCAACACGATGCCGTCAGCACTTTCATCCAGTGGACGGGACTGTCCCGTAGGAGACAGGGCCTGTGTTTTGGAAAAGCACAGATAGGTGAAGGGATTTTGCATGGTATCGCTTCCGCCTACCACAACCATATCACTGCTATAGGTTTGCAGTTCTTTCATCGCCAGATAGACTGCGGCCATGGATGAAGCACAGGCAGCATCCACGGTGAAGTTCGCCCCTCCCAGATCGAACCGGTTGGCCACTCGTCCGGCAGCCACATTCATGAGAATGCCGGGGAAGGAGTCCTCGGTCCACTCGGGGAAAAAGGGCCTTCCGTGATCGCTGACAGCTCGCTGTCCGGCACCTTTGGCATTCTCCCCCACGGGAGGCGGATTCGAGAAAGTGGAGTTCAGCCGGGCGATGAGCTTTTCCGCATCGAACATCGCTTTATCGTGAGCGGGGCCATCGGGAGCACGCAAGGCGCTCATATGCTCCATGAGTGGGAGAAAGGAGCGGATGCTGTAGGTGATCCCAAGGTCGGCCACACCTCCTCCAGCTCCAAGGATGACCGAGGTGCGGTCCCGGTTAAAGGAGCGGTTTAAATATCCGGCGTCTTTCATCGCCTCCCGGACCACTTCGAGGGTCAAGAGATGTAAAGGCTCGATGGAGCGCAGGGTATTGGGCGGCATGCCATAATCCATGGGATCGAACGGGACATCATCGATAAACCCGCCCCACCGGGAATAAATTTTGTCCTTTGCCTTGCGGTCCGTATGGTAGTAGAGCCGCCAATCCCAGCGGTCAGGAGGGATTTCCTCAATGGCGTTGACCCTGTCCAGAATATTCGACCAATACGTTCTCACATCGGGAGCCTTGGGTAAAATACAGGCCATGCCGATAATGGCTACGGGCGGATTCCGGAAATTCGAATGCTGACCATCCAATGCCGGATACTCAGAGGCGGTGACTGGCTGCCAAGAGCCCGTGTCTTTTGGCGAACCATACACCCTGGACCATGTACCGTGAACCAGTTTCCTGAGCTCCTCCTCCCCTCCCCTGCATATGCTCTGGTGCAGCTCTTGGATCGTATTGATCTGGTCCCTGAGCGCTGCAATCTGGCCGATCATATACAGGCCCCTCTCTTTTTGATCCTCCCCGCTTACCGGAACATAGGACGGATCAGCACCGCCCCCCGGGCTCCGGTCAATACCTTTAGCCGCGATCCGAAGACGTCCAAGGTTCAACTCCTCCAACGCATTACGGATCTCTTCAACCGAGCGGCCCTCGGAAAGCATCTTTTGCCGCTCCTGAATAAAGAGCTGCGTAAAGGGAGTGGATAAACAGCGGGTCACATAACCGTGACCGGTTTCCAGTCTGATCGTGCCCCTCGATGCCAGAGCCTGTTGCTGGAATTCCCTGACGATGGCTCCTGAAGATACGGCTTCTTCCGTGAACAGGTAGGCAGAGCCGATCTGCACACCCACCTGAACCCCTAGTTCAGCCAGGGGAGCGGCCAGCACCGATACCATGAGGGAAGATCGCGCATCATGGATTCCTCCCGCGAACAGTACCTGATACGCTGATGCATCAGCGGACGAAGACTGCAAAGCCGGACCGGTCCCTGCCCCCTGGCCCTGCTGCCGGTTCCCCAAAAAATCCAGAAGAACCTCAAGGCTGCTCTCCCATAAGGTAAAACTGCTTCGCGGCCCCAGGTGGCCGCCGCACTCCAATCCTTCAAAAATAAAGCGTTTCAATCCTTCACGGAGAAATAATTTGAGCATTCCCGGAGAAGGACAATGAATATAGGTGGGAATCCCCTGCCGTTCAAAGGATTTAACCTGCTCCGCTTTCCCCCCGGCAATGAGAACGAACTTTGGCCGGTGAGCCATAATGGCTTCTCCCTGCTCCTTGAAGAGATCCAAAGGGATGAATCCCAGTATCCCTACGCCCCAGGGAAGACCGGACAGGGCCTTTTCACAACGCTCCAAAAGGCTCTTGGCATTCTTACCCCGCATCATGGCCAGTTCGATAAAGGGCAGGGCACCTTTTGCAGCTACCTGAGTGGCAAATTCAGGGACATCGGAAATCCTGGCCATCGGTCCCTGGACAATCGGATACCGGGTGCCGTGGCTCCTGGCCAGCTTGCTCCCCTCACGGAAGGGAAAATTGATTGCCCGGTTTGTGGTTTCCCATTCAAGACTGCCGGTATCTTCCATGCCGCATTCGGCATCCGCATCCCGGCTTACCGCATCCTCAGCCTGAACTTCTTCCTTATCGCCAGCCATTCCGGCAGCGGCTGTTGATTCGTCAGTGAGTGATGATGATGAATGCATTACAGCCCGAAGGTGAGAGTCTATCGACTGGCGGATTCCCTGCAAAATCCCTCCCACCGTTCCAAACCTTCGAGCCAGCGAGGAAGCAAACGATACATCCTGCCCCAATATGAAAAGATCCTTTTCGAGGGATTGCCAGCCTACCTGCTGGCAGATCAGTTCCCTCCAGGTTGACAGCCGGTCATATACGTTTGCGACCGTCGAGGGAGAATGCAAAGAGTCGTTTCGGCAAAGCCGCTCCTCCTGAGCCTGAAGCTCTTTCAGGATCGGCAGATTGGGCCTTGAATAAACACGGTATGGTGCACCCAGCCGTTCTCCCAGGCAGGTCACTTCACTGCCATCCATCGAGGCCAGACGAAATTTTACCTCTTTGGGAAGCGGGGATTCTCTGGTCAGCAAAAGCTGCGAATCCAGAACGATTCCCTCCGCCCCGGCAGCATAGCAGCTCACTGCGGTATGCAGACCGACTCCTCCATGAACAAAGACGGGCAGGCTCAGAGAAGAGAGTACCTTCTGAAGCAGAACAAAGGATGTTTCTTCACCGACTTTGCCTCCCGCCTCATGGCCCTTGACGATAATTCCATCAGCACCGAGTTCCTTTCCAATCTGTGCCTGACGAAGACAAATGCTTTCGTAAAAAATGAAAAGACCCAGGTCATGAAACGTGCGCATAAATTTGCGCAAGTTTTGAATCGGCCCGGAAGTTAAAATGATATAATGAAGCCGCTCAGGCATGAATTCCGCGAGATAAGAGCTCATCTCAAAGAGGAAATCACCGGATTGGCCATCCAGCTTGATCCCAAAATCACATCTGCTATGTCTGGTCAGGTGCTCAATACTCTCTCGAGCAGTCGGCAGGCTGCGGGAATACTCAAGATTCAGGACTCCCAGTTCCCCGGCCCGGCTTGCCGCTATGGCCAGGGAAGGTTCTGGCTTCCCAGCCGGAGTCAGAACGATCATTCTAAATGTTCGCATAAGATTGCTTTCCCTCAATAATCTGGCGTTGTGAATATATCTTTAAGAATTATGTCTCTATCCTGTTCTTTCTGATCTATCATTTATGTTATAAAAACCCTTTAGTTTTCCTGCTGGTTTTATCTCCTGACGGAAAATGACTTCATTACTTCGAGGTGAATTCCCCACTCTTACCAGTTCCTGTCTGGGAGTGGTGAATACGTAGGTTGATACGTTGCAGATGTGCAATTTCCTGTTCTTATCTCACTGATCAGCAAGATACATAAAATGCTTATACTATACAAAGTATCTCTTCCTTATCTTACCCAATTCCTGTCATTTTCACATTCAGTAGTTATTTAATTCAACGCAAAAAATACTTTTATTTCGTACATTTTTACTATATCATTATAAAACTATGCAATAAAACAGATAATTATTTTATTAGTTATTATTTATATTACCAAACCATGGTGAAGTAGCCTTATTACTTCCCCTTAACCAAATAGAAGCATTTTTAACTTTGACAATACATAATCGACGTTTTTTAGTTTTTTACTGCATTTGAAAAGGAGAAAATTTGTTTTGTTATCGATTCCGGCAGTCCCTTTCCGGTGTAGTGCCTCTTGCCAAGGGTATGAGCGAAAGGGAATTCCTGCGTCAAAATCCTTAATTCTTTGAAAATAAAGTTCGGGATTGCAATAAGATAGAACAACACCTATAATGGATGAAGGAGAGCTTGGACGATAACCATCATACAGAAAGGAAAATCAGTCTATGGTCTTTGTTTCAGAAGATAAGGCAACCCTGACAGCCGGAGAGAAAACATCCCTCAAGGATGTGGTGAGAAATCTGCCGGAGCTGCCCGGCGTTTACCTCATGAAAGAGGAAAGCGGAAAGGTTCTCTACATCGGCAAGGCCATATCTTTACGAAAGCGCGTCAGTTCCTACTTTCGAAAGACCGCCAAAGACCTCAAGGTTGAATCACTGGTTCCGCAGGTTCACACCATCGACTACATTGTTACCTCTTCGGAGCTGGAAGCCCTTATCCTGGAGAATAGCCTTATCAAGAAGCATAAGCCAAAATACAACATCATCCTGAAGGACGATAAGAATTACCCCTATCTGTGCCTGACCATGACTGAAAAATATCCTCGCCTGATCGTCAGCCGCAAGGTCCAAAAGGACGGCAATCTGTATTTTGGCCCCTACATCCCGGCCAGCGCCCTCCGAAAGACGTTGAGAACCATCAACCAGCTCTTCCCCCTGCGCCAGTGCCGGGCAGTAGCAAAGAGGGAGCGGCCCTGCCTGCAGCATCAGATGAAAAGATGTGGGGGACCGTGTGCGGAAGTGACTGATCCTGAAGAGTACCAGGCCGTGGTTCGAGAGGTGAAACTGTTCCTTCTGGGAAAGAAAGACCACCTTCTGGCCTCGATGGAAAAGCAGATGCAGGAGGCAGCAGAGCGGCTTGAGTACGAGAGGGCAGCGAAAATCAGAGATCAGATACGGGCAATTCAAAAGACCTTGCAGCCGCAGGACGTGTTCAATACTCAGTTGAAGAATAAAGATATTATCGGCTTTGCAAGATCCGGGGACCTTATCTGTTTTGTGGTTTTCATCGTCCGTTACGGGCAACTGATGGGCAAAAAGGACTTTCTCCTCTCGGTCTCCCGCGATGTCCCGGACGAAGAGGCACTCGAATCCTTTATCAAGCAATTTTATGATCGAGAGGTCGGCGTTCCCAGAACCATCCTGTTGGCGCAGGCAACGAGTGAAGCAGGGGTGATCGAGGCTTATTTGTCTGAAAAGCGAGGTTCTGCGGTTACTTTGGTCTTTCCGAAAAGCGGAGAGGGAAAAAGACAGCTTGATATGGTTATGCAGAACGCCCGGATTCTCCTCGATTCCCATTTGACCAGGAATCTCCATGAAGACCCGGTGTTAAGGAGTGTGCGGGAGGACCTCGGTCTTCCTCATGTGCCATCCAGGATCGAGGCTTTTGATATCTCGAACCTGTCAGGGGCAGAAGCGGTCGGATCGATGGTTTGCTGGATTGACAATAAACCCACCAAATCCGAATACCGCAGATTTAAAATTAAACGGATTACCGGCATTGACGATTATGCCATGATCGCAGAGGTCGTTCAACGCAGGTATAGCCGTATCCTTGAAGAAAAAAAGAGCCTGCCTGACCTCATCCTGATCGACGGTGGAAAAGGGCATTTGCAGGCTGGTCTTCTGGCCATCGAAGGTCTGCATATTTCCGGGATTCCGGTAGCGAGCCTGGCCAAACGTGAGGAAGTGATTTTTCTGGCCGGACGTGAGGAGCCGTTGCGTCTGTCACGGCATTCTCCCACTCTTAAGCTTTTACAGAGAATCCGGGATGAGGCGCATCGCTTTGCGATCACCTATCACCGGAGCCTGCGGTCCAGGAGTCTTTTACACTCCCCGTTGCTGGAAATCGAGGGGGTCGGTCTGGTCAGGCAAAAGGCGGTGATTCGTCACTTTGGAAGCCTTTCCCGCGTCAAGGAGGCCAGTCTGAGCCAGTTGGCCGAAGTTCCGGGACTTGACAGCGGGGTCGCTCGCCGGATTTATGATTATTTTCATCCGCAAGAAAAACCCGAGTAAGGAGAAATTGTGAAAGCTGGAGAAGTTGTGGAAGCAGTGGAAAAGAATTGCCCTGATTTTATCAAATTCCTGGGTACCGGCGGAGCCCGCTTTGTCGTTTCCCAGCAGATGAGGGCTTCAGGAGGGATCTGGCTCTCCTTTCAGGGAACGCAGGTTCATATCGACCCGGGGCCGGGAGCCCTGGTACGGTGTCTTTCCGCTCACCCCAGGCTCGATCCTTCACAACTCGATGGGATTATCCTGACCCACCGGCATCTGGATCATGCATCCGATGTCAATATTATGATCGAAGCCATGACGAAGGGGGGGTACCGGCGCAAGGGGACCTTGTTCGCTCCGCCGGACGCCATGGAAACCGATCCTGTCGTGCTTCAGTACGTTCGGGCTTATCTGGCCAATATTGAAACACTCCGTGAGGGAGGGTCTTATACACTCGGATCGATCCGGTTTTCCACCCCCGTGCGGCATGTGCACCTTGCGGAAACCTACGGATTGAAGTTTTCCTTTTCCGAAAAAGTACTCTCTCTCATCGCCGATACGCTCTTTTTCGAAGAGCTTGCCAGTCATTATCATCAGTCCGACTGCCTGATCATCAATGTGGTCCGCCTGGAGGCAACCCCTTCGGAAAAGATTATTTATCATCTGTGCATCGAGGATGCACAAAGGATCATGAACGAAATCCGGCCTCGAAAAGTACTCCTGACCCATTTTGGTTCCATGATGCTGCAGGCAGGACCGGAACTTCTGGCCGAAGAATTATCGCAAAAGAGCGGGATCGAGGTTATTGCCTGCTGCGATGGATTGACGCTTTCGATGGAAGAGCTCTTTGCCTGATCAGGATCGGGAGTCTGACAGCGGGCCTTCATCTGTCTTTTGCTCATCGGCCTGGATTTTTTCCCCGTAATCATGGATCTGGCCGCCTCCCCTGGCTTCCAACTCCTGCACCTTTTTTTTAAGCCTTTTGATTTCCTCGAATAATTCGGGCAGTCGCCGGATGCCGATCTCGGATTTCTTCCACTCCTGAATGGGGCGGCCGATCATACCGGCAATGATGCTGTTACAAGGAATGTCTTTACTGACACCGCCTTTGGCAGCCACGATCGTGTTATCACCGATCTTTAAATGCCCGGCTACACCTACCTGACCACCCAGAGTTACCTTTTTACCCAGTTCCGCGCTCCCGGAAATACCGGTCTGACTGACAATGATCGATGATTCTCCAATCACGACATTATGGGCTATCTGCACGAGGTTATCGATCCTGGTTCCGGCACCGATAACGGTATCTCCCATCGTTCCCCGGTCTATGGCAGTTCCGGCACCAATTTCCACGTTATCTTCGATGACCACCCTGCCAACCTGAGGGATCTTGTAATGTTCATGACCATCCCAGACATAGCCGAAACCATCGCTCCCGATCACTGTGTTAGCATGGATGGTAACCGCAGATCCAATAAGGGTATGGTGATAAATGGTGACATTCGGATAAATAACACATCTGTCACCGATCCGGGAAAAACTCCCGATGTAAGCCCCGCTGTAAATTTGAACATTATCCCCGATCCTGACCTCTTTATCGATTACCGAAAGAGGATGGATGGATACATTTTTTCCGATCACGGCTGAAGGGTCAACCCATGCCTGGGGATGGATTCCCAAAGGCTGATATGGCTTATCGCAGAACAGGTGGAGTATTTTGGCAAAGGCAACATAGGGGGCAAATGTCCTGATAGAGGGAACCGGGGCCCCCTTGACCTTATCCGATAGGATTACAGCCGAGGCCCGGGTTGATGGCAGGAGCGGCAAATATTTTGGATTGGCAACAAAGGTGATTTCACCTTCTATTGCCTCTTTGATTCCGGCCACACCCCGGATAAGGATTTGAGGATCTCCATCTACGGTCCCACCTACGAATTCTGCCAGTTCCTTCAGTGTCTTTTCCATTGTTACCGCCCTTCCTCCTCAAGAAGTATAAGGATATATCACCTGACTTCTTTATGCCGAATCACTCTTTAAGATTGCAGTCTATTTTTTGTCGAAGCCCTTGTCGTAGGCTTCGATGATCAGATTGGTGATGTCATGAGCCGGACTGGCATAGATGATACTGTCATCCTTATTAATAATCATCGTATATCCTTTTTCCTGCCCGATCTTCTGGACAATCTGGATGATCTCTTCTTTGATCTTATTCAGGTGTTTGAAATACAGATCCTTCAACTCCTGCTCCTTATCCTCTTTAAACCGCTTGAGTTCAATGCCCTTGCGCCTTATAGCATCCTCTTTCTTGTTCAGGGCGTCAGGAGAAAGAGCAAGTTTTTGCTTCTGTAATTCATCTTCCATCTCCTTCATTTCCTTATCCCTTTGAATTAACTCAGCCTCGTTTTTCTTTTTAAACTCTTCCAATTCCTTGAGAGATGCCTTGCCGGCTTTAGATTCATCAACCACGCGCTGACTGTCTATATAAGCGATACCTGCTGAGGATTCAGCGAGAGCCTGAGCGGAACCAAAAGACACCATTGCCGCCACCAGGGCGAGTATAAAAAGGGGAATGATTTTAGGTCTCATTTTTTTCTCCTGTTTGGTAATAAGTAAGGTAAGTGGTAATAAAATCCAGACTTCAGAATGAAGGGCCATTTTGAAGCTTCATTCTGATTCTTTCGACTCCTTGTTAAAAATAGGTACCGATAGCAAAGTGTACCTGAGAGCGACTCCTGTCCTCGGAGCGATAGTTCAATACCCATCCATAATCAAGGCGCAGGGGGCCTACAGGGGTAAAAAAGCGGACTCCGACTCCTGCTCCCATCCTGAGAGGCTCATCGAAAAATTCCTGCCCCTGGGCGTAAATGTTTCCCGCATCCCAGAACAGGACGCCTCGAATGATATCATAGATGGGAAAATGAAATTCCACATTGGTGACCACCGATTTGTTTCCTCCAAGGGGATCGCCATTTTCATCTTTCGTCTCATCCGGGCCAATTGTGCGCTCCCTGTAGCCCCGGACCGTGTCCAGACCTCCCATATAAAAGCGTTCAAATATCGGCAGACTTCTTCCCTCGAATCCCCGGGCATAACCCACTTTCGCGTGGAGGGACAGAACCAGTTGTTTAAAGACCGGAAAGTGCCAGCCACTGTCGAGCAGTGTCTTGGTGAAGTAGTTGGTCCCCCCCAGAAAGCCTCCGGCCACCTGAAAGGAAATCTTATTGAGCGAGCCGGTGGTCGGTTTAATCCGGTTATCCCGGCTGTCCCGGACCAGTGCCAAACGCAGACTGCTGGTCGTGGACGGGCCGTTGGCATCCATATATATTGAAGGGGCTGTGGAGGGGTCATCGATTTTAATATTCACCGCTTCATATAAATAGGTTCCGTAAAGACGGCTGTACTCGGCCACCGGATACCCAAGGCGTAGGTCTCCGCCCCTGGCAGTTTTGGTAAAAGCGTCGTACTGCTTATCCGTATAGTAAAGATCGAAACCGGCGCTCAAAGGGATATCGAAGAGCCACGGCTCGGTAAAACCAAGATCATAAGTGCTTCTTTTTTCTGCAAGTTCCGCTGAGAGATTGAGCTGCTGCCCCAGACCGAACAGGTTTCCGAACTTGATATCGGCCGTGGCCACCAGTTTATCCACCGAGCTGTAGCCTCCGCCTACGCTCACCTGCCCGGTCATCCGCTCCTTGACCTTGACGGACAGGTCCACCTTGCTCTCTTCCGGCTTTGGCTGAATGTCCAGGTTGACCTCTTCGAAGAACCCCAGGTTATTGATATTATTATAACTTTGGCGGACTTTCTGGCTGCGGAAAATTTCTCCCTCCTGAACTTTGATCTCCCTGCGGATGACCTTGTCTCTGGTCTTGACATTGCCCGAAATCTTGATCCTGTCTACGTAGGTCAGTCCATTCTCCTCGATATCGAGAGTGACATCGATTTTTTTTTCTTCGGGTATTTCATGAGTCAAAGGGGAGATGTGGGCAAACAGGTACCCCTGATTGGCGTACAGATCCTGGATGGCAGAGATGTCAAGACGCAATTGTGCCCGGTTGAAAACCTCATCTTCCTTGATCTGAACCTGCTCCTGGATCTCGGATGCCGGAATAACGCTGTTCCCCTTGACGGTAATCTTTCCAATCCGGTACTGATCACCCTCGGATATGGGGAAATTGACGATCAGTCCCTTTTTCTCAGGATCGAAGACAATATTTGGCTCTTGAACGGATGCCTGAATAAAGCCCTGATTATAGTAGAGGTCTTCGATTTGTTGTACGTCTTGAGTCAGGGTTTCTTTCTTAAGGTATCCTGACGAGGTAACGAATGAAAAAAGACCGTGCTCCCTGGTCTTCAGGAGTTTTTTGATCTGGTTGTCCGGAAAATAATCATTGCCCTCGATATTCACTTCCCGGATCTTGACCTTTTTGCCTTCCTCGATATCGAAGACGAGTTCGGTCTGCTCTTCGGAAACCGCCTCCTGTGCCGAACTGATCTGGACAAGGTAGTATCCCTCGTCTTTATAATATTGCATTAAGCTCTGGATATTTTTTTTGACCAGATAGGGGTTATAAATGCTTCCGGGTGTAATATCGGTTTTTTCCTTTAGGGTCTCTGTCTTGATCTTCTTGTTTCCCCGGAAAGAGATCTTTTTGATGAGAGGTCTCTCACTGACGATATAGGTTACCGTCACCCCGCCGTCGATTTCTTTGACATCTACCTTGATATTCTCGAAGTATCCGATATCATAAATGGCTTTGATATCTTCATCGATTTTCCGGGGGTCGAATGTCTCTCCTATTTTCGTTTGGATCTTATGCACAATAGCCTGCCGTTCGATCTTCCGGTTGCCCTCAACGGCAATCTCTTTCACCGGGATATTGTCCCATCCATTTCCCAGGCAAAAGGAAGCCGATATGAGAATCGTCAGTATACATAATCCAACATAGTAGACAGCGCTGTTCCGAACTCGCATGCTCTACTTACCAGATTCCTCGGGAGCGGCTCGAAATGATAATCCTAAAGTGGCTGTTGTAGACATTTCCCCCCTGTATGTGGCGTGTTGTTCTTTTTATTTGTTTATTGAGAATCTTCACCCTCTTCCTTCTTCAATAAGGAAGAGGGTGAGGAATATGACCTAGAGAAGCACCAGTTCTTTACGGAGGCATTTCTTGGCAAAGGTAATATCTCCGTTTTCAATCCCGATCTGCAGGAAATCTCCTTCTTTCAGATTTCCCTTAAGGAGCTCTTCCGATAGAGGATCTTCGATATAGCGCTGGATAATCCGCTTGATTGGCCGTGCGCCGTAGTCAGGCTGAAACCCTTTCTTTAAAAGCCACTCTTCGGCTTCCGGCTTCAATTCCAGAAAAAGCCTCTTGCTTTCCAGTCTATGATTCAGCTCTTGAATGGCCAGCCCCATGATCTTCCGGATATGATCCTGATTCAGGGTATGGAAGACGATGAGCTCATCAATCCGGTTTAAAAATTCCGGGTTGAAGGTCTTCTTCAGGGCCTCCATGATGGTATCCTTCATCCGGTTATATGACAGCACTTCATCTGCCCCCTTTTGAAATCCGACGGTTGTTTTTTGCTCGATGGTTCTCGCCGCGATATTGGAGGTCATGATGAGGACCGTATTCTTAAAATCCACATGTCTGCCGTGGCTGTCGGTCAGTTGACCTTCGTCCAGGACCTGCAGGAGGATATTGAATATTTCCGGGTTGGCTTTTTCGATCTCGTCGATCAGGACTACCGAATAGGGTTTTCTCCTCACCCTTTCGGTCAGTTGTCCGCCTTCTTCGTAGCCTACGTATCCCGGAGGTGCGCCGACCAGGCGGGAGACCGAAAACTTTTCGCTGTACTCGGACATGTCTATTCTTACCATAGCGTCTTCCTTGCCGAAGAGCAATTCAGCCAGCCTCTTGGCAAGTTCGGTTTTCCCGACGCCTGTCGGCCCCAGGAATATAAAGGAGCCTATCGGCCTCGTCACGCTTTTTACCCCTGTCCTTGACCGTTTGATAGCTCTGGCCACGGCCCGGATGGCTTCATCCTGCCCGATGATTTTTCGGTGCAGTTCATCTTCCAGATGTAAAAGCCTGGTCGATTCCTTCTCTTCCAGTTTGAAAAGCGGGATACCGGTCCATTTGGACACGACATAAGCCACATCTTCTCCTGTTACGACCAGGGTGGCTTTCTTTTGCTTTTCAAACCACTTTTTGCTTAAGGTTTCGAACTTAAGCCGCATCTTCCTTTCCATATCCCGCAAAGAGGCAGCCTTCTCGAAGTCCTGAACACGGATAGCCATTTCTTTTTCCCGTTTGGTCTCTTCGATCTTGGCTTTGATTTCCTTCAGTTCTGCGGGCAAGGCGGTACTGTTTACCCGTGCACGGGAGCCCGCCTCATCGATTACGTCAATGGCCTTATCCGGCAGAAACCGATCCGTGATATACCGATCGGACAGTTTCGCTGCATCGATAATAGCCTCTTCACTAAAGTGAACACCGTGATGCTCCTCATACCTGTTTTGCAGTCCCCGGATAATATGCACGGTCTGCTCCACGGTTGGCGGATTCACCATAACGGTTTGAAATCTTCGTTCTAAAGCTCCATCCTTTTCGATATACTTTCGATATTCCGAAAGGGTGGTAGCGCCTATGCATTGCAATTCTCCACGAGCCAGGGCAGGCTTCAACATATTGGAAGCATCGATAGAGCCTTCAGCCGCCCCCGCGCCTACCAGTGTATGCAACTCATCAATGAAAAGGATAATATTGTCCGCCTGGGAAATTTCCTTCATAATGGCCTTGAGTCTCTCTTCGAACTGGCCCCGGTACTTGGTTCCGGCAACCAGAAGACCCAGGTCTAAGGTCACGATTCTTTTATTGGAAAGAATCTGCGGAACTGAATTATCGATGATGCGCTGCGCCAGCCCTTCGACAATCGCCGTCTTGCCTACTCCCGGCTCTCCGATCAGAGCTGGATTGTTTTTGGTCCTCCGGCTCAGGATCTGAATAACCCGCTCGATTTCGTCATCTCTGCCGATAACCGGATCCAGCTTTCCGCCCCTGGCCAATTTGGTAATATCCCGGCCGAATTCGTCGAGGGTTTCGGTTTTGGGCGTTTCCTTAAGATCGTACTTGGAGGCATTGGCATATTCCATCACCTTTTTCCGTACTTCCGAGAGTTCGAGCCTTAAATCTTCCAGCACTCCGGCGCCGATCCCTTCCCCTTCCCGCATCAAACCCAACAGCAGATGCCCGGTTCCAATATAGTTATGGCCCATGAGCTTTGCTTCATCGATGGCCAGCTCCAGTACCTTTTTGGATCGGGCAGTGAAGGGGATCTCTCCTATTTCGGGTTTCGCTACCTGTTTTGAGATTCTCCGCTCAACCTCGAACCGGATTTCATCCAACTCGATATTGCTTTCCCTCAGGATCTTTACCGCCGTATTATCGTCCTTTTTGATTAAACCCAAAAGGACGTGCTCTGTTCCCAGATATGGATTCCCTAACCTAATCGCTTCCTCTCGAGCCAGGACAATAGTCCTTCTTGCTCTTTCAGTAAACCGTTCAAACATTTTACAAACCTGCCAATTCTTTCAGTAGTTTCATAATGCCCACAGGGAATATACTTCTCTTACTCCCTCGCTCAAGGAATCTGACCTCTTTCATCTGCCAGACCTCTTTGATTTATATTCTACGACAAAAGCAGTTTGATTTCAATTAAATCTTCCTGTGACACATGCATTTTCAATGAAAAAGCCAATTAGATAAACTGCAACTTTCCGTCTGTTAAATGGAGACGGTAATTTGCCTTACTTCCTAACGATTCATTATGTGTCACCATGACTATCGTAATATTACGTTCCTGATTGATTTGCTGAAGCAGGGCGTAAATCATCTCGCTTGTTTTTGAGTCCAGGTTTCCCGTTGGTTCATCGGCCAGGAGCAGCTCAGGGTGATTGGAAAGAGCTCGAGCGATGGCGACCCGCTGTTGCTCTCCCCCGGAGAGTTCTCCTGGTTTATGATATTCCCGTCCCTGCAATCCGACCTCCACCATTAACTGGTAAGCCCTCTCCTCGGCTGCTTTGCGATCTTGCCTGCTAATTAGTATCGGCATCATAACGTTTTCCTGTGCAGTGAATTCCGGAAGCAGATGATGGAATTGAAAAACGAATCCGACCTTCCGGTTCCGGAACTGGGCCAGTTCACGATCGTTTAAGGTAAAGAGATTCTTATCATTATACCATAATTCTCCACGGGATGGCCGGTCAAGCGCGCCTAAAATATGTAAAAAAGTACTTTTCCCTGCTCCGGAAGCGCCGACAATGCTGTAAACCTTTCCTCCCTCGATATCGAGGCTGATATCCTCCAGAACCCGCAACTCGCCTCTGCCGTTAAGAAAAGATTTATAAATACCCCGAACCTGGATGGAAGTCATTCATACCTCAAGGATACGACCGGATCAAGCTTTGAAGCCTGCCAGGCCGGATACATGGTAGCCAGAAAGCTGATCAGGATTGAGGAAAAGCAGACGGCGAAGACATCCAGAAATTTCATTTTGAACGGCAGATAACTGATATAGTATACATCCCCCTGAAGCTTAATGAGATGATAAGTATCCGCAATCCAGCAGGCAAAGGTTCCCCCCAGGCAGCCGATCAGTGTTCCTAAAAGGCCGATAATCAACCCTTCCGCAATAAAAATGAAAAGGATGCTGCGGGCCGTAGCACCCATGGACTTGAGTATGGCGATATCCTTGTTCTTTTCCATAACCATCATGACCAGGGTGCTGATAATATTGAAAGCAGCTACCAGGATGATCAAGACCAGAATAATGAACATGGCAAATTTTTCCAGTTTAAGAGCAGAGAACAGATTTTTGTTCATCTCCATCCAGTCCCGTGTCCAGTACGGAAACCCCAGAGCTTTCTGGATATCCCTTGATATATCCTGGGCCTGAAAGATATTGGCAACCTTGACTTCAATGCCGGTAACCGTGTTCTTCATATTAAAAAGGCGCTGAGCTGTCCTCAAGGAGACATAGGCCAGACTGGTGTCATATTCATACATCCCCGAATTAAAGATCGCCACCACTTTGAAGCGCAAAAACTTGGGGGTGAGTCCCATAGGAGAGATACGCTCTACCGGCGATATGGCAGTAATGACATCTCCAACGAAAACGCCCAGGTTTCTGGCCAACTCCTGGCCAAGCGCGACTCCTGCCATCTGCGGCGTGGGAGTGTCCTCGTCCCGGCCCTGCCCCTGAGATTGAGGAGCAACGAGCTCATGGAGGTCCCCGGCCACGATGTTTCGGGCAAGATCCGTGACATGTGTCTCCTCCTTTGGATCGATCCCCCGCAGGACCAGCCCGGAAGCACTCTGGCTGGAGGAGAGCATAACCTGCCCGTAGATAAAGGGAGCGCAGGAGGTAACCCCTTTAATCTTCAGAATTTTTGACATCAATTCTGCCCCGTTCTCAATCCCCTGGCCATTATACTCAAGCACCACGATATGGGAATTGGTGCCGAGAATCTTGTCCCTTAAATCCATTTCAAAACCGCTCATGACCGCCAGGACAATGATTAAGGCCATAACGCCGAGCGCCACCCCGCAGATCGAGATAATGCTGATGACCGAGATCACCGTTTGCTTTCGTTTTGCCCGCAGGTACCGCAGCCCGATTAAGAGCTCATAAGGCATATTCATAGTCAGGTAAGCCTTTTCCTTTTCGCCTTTAAAGTCTCAGATACGCTTGAATGAAGGGATCAATCTCTCCATTCATGACCGCCTCAATATTGCCAATCTCCAGGCTGGTGCGGTGATCTTTCACGAGTTGATAAGGTTGAAAAATATAGGAGCGAATCTGGCTCCCCCAGGCGATCTCCCGTTTTCCCTCTTCCAGGGCATCACGTTTTTTTTGCTGTTCTTCCTTTTCCAGCTCATATAACCGGGCCCGCAAAATGTTCATGGCCACTGCGCGGTTCTGGTGCTGGGACCGCTCGTTTTGACACTGGACGACGATTCCGGTAGGGATATGGGTAATCCGCACCGCCGAATCGGTGACATTTACATGCTGCCCGCCGGCGCCGCTGGATCGAAAGGTATCGATCCTGAGGTCCGACTCCTCGATTTCCACTTCGATGTTCTCATCCACCTCAGGATACACGGCAACCGAGGCAAAGGAAGTATGCCTTCTGCGATTGGCGTCGAAGGGTGAGATCCGAACCAGGCGGTGGACTCCGGATTCTCCCCGCAAGAGCCCGTAGGCATACTGGCCGGAGACGATAAGGGTGACGCTCTTGATTCCTGCCTCGCTGCCGGGCAGTAAATCGACCTGCTGAACCTTGAACTTCCGCTTCTCGATCCAGCGCAGATACATCCGCAAAAGCATTCCTGCCCAGTCCTGGGATTCGGTTCCCCCTGCACCGGAGTGGATGGATATAATGGCATTGCGGTGATCGTCTTCATCACTCAGAAGCGCCTCGATTTCCAGTTCGTTCACTCCCTCTTGAGCCGATTTCAGAAGATCTTTTATTTCCTCGGCCATAGCGGCATCGTCTGTTTCCTGACCCAGCTCAATGGCCACTTCCAGTTCTTCCAGTTCTTTTTCAAGCAGGGTGATTTTTTCAACCCACTCCATGAGGGCCGACCGCTCCTGAATCACGGTCTGGGCTGCCTCGTTATTTGACCAGAAATCGGGGGCCCCCATCTTCTGGTCCAGATCCGTCAGCCGTTTTTGTTTACCTTCGATGTCAAAGGTAACCTCGAAGGTTTTCGATCTTGACTTTCAATTTTTGGTACTCGGAATCATATTCCTCGTAGTACATAACGGATTTATCCCTCCAGTTTTTTTGTTTGGTAAGTCTTGTAATACCCCAGAATCAGCCAAAAACCCAGGACAAAAAGGCACAGTTGAGCGAAAAGATCTCCGTGTCGAACGTAAAAGGTGTCTCCTCTGTTGAGCTCAAGAGGCCTGACCAGGGCCAGCCGGGAAGAAAGCGGTGTTTCGACAGAAATTTCGCCGAAAGGGTCGATAATGCCGGAGATGCCGGTATTAGCAACCCGCACTACGCTTACGCCATTTTCGATAGCCCGGAAAACAGCCATCGAAAAGTGCTGGTATGGAGCGGAACTTCGATCGAACCAGGCATCATTGGTAATATTCACCATAAAATCCACTCCCTGCCGGGCGAATTTGCGAAACAGGTCAGGAAAGATGATTTCATAGCAAATGACCAGTCCGAACCGCCAGCGGTCAAGATGGAAAATCGTGTACCGCTCCCCTGCGCTGAATTCCCCAACCTCATTGACGACAGATCCCAGGTGGGAAAGAATCCATCCCAGAGGAAGATATTCCCCGAACGGGACTAAATGTATCTTATCATAATAATCCCAGATTTCCCCCTGAGGTGAAAGAAAAAAAGCACTGTTTTTCAGGGTTATCTTCCCTCTCTCCCCCCGCTCTAGCCGGGGGCTCCCAACCAAAAGAGGCACTTTGGCCTGTTGAGCTAAGGGTGAAATGCGGTCCAGATAATTTCCCCGCTGCTCGTTGATGAAAGGTGCAGAGGTTTCGGGCCAGATAATGAGATCCGGCGCCATTTGAGCAATCTGAAGAGTCAAAGACTGGTAATAACCATAGACCTCATCCTGCATATGGTCGTTCCACTTTGCCTCTTGAGGGATATTGCCCTGGACAATGCCAACATTCAAAGTCTGTGCCGGCTGGAGCTTGCGGGAATACAATTTATATCCCCCATACCCCTCAACCAGGCTCACTGCGGCAATGAGAATCAGGGTGACGCAGATGGTGGAAGAAATCTTGATCATCTTCCTCCCTGTCTCTCTCCCCGTGCCCGCGGTCTTTTTCTCTTTCCCGGCCAGGACATGTTCTAAAAGGACAGCCAGGCATGAATTGACCAGAATGATAAGAAATGATACACCATAGACCCCGGTTATGTCAGAAAACTGAATAAGCCGCACCTGGGCATACTGGGTATAGCCCAGGGTAGACCAGGGAAATCCGGTCAGAAAATGGGAACGGATAAGTTCCAGAGACGTCCAGATGAAAGGAGCGCTCAAGAGAGTGACCGCAGCGGGAAAAATCCGGCGAAGCCAGTTCAACAAAAAAGCGAAGGCTCCGATGTAGCTTGATAGATAGCTTATGAGCGCCATGGAAATGAGCAGGCTTTGCCACAGGGCAACATGACCGTAGACGGACATCGTCTGGACAATCCAGTACAGTGTCCCTCCAAAATAGAAAAGGCCGCATATCCACCCGAGGAAAAAGGAGGATCGCGGCGGCGCATTCCTCAAGGCAAAAAACAAGGGAATCATCCCGGCCCAGGCTAACACCGATAGGCCGAATTTAGGGAAGGCTGCCATGAACAGTACACCCGAAAGCAGGGCCAGGTAGATTTGCTGAACCGAAAGGCTATGATGTTTCATTAAACATTTCCATACCGATATAAAGATACTGAAAACCAGAAGCAGCAGTACAGATGCACGTCAGCCAGATAAAAAGGGGCATGCACAGGCGTATCTTCTGAAATTGATGGCTCAAAAGGACGGTCAGAATGGTCAAAATTTGAACCGCAGTCGTTGTCTTTCCCAATAAGGTTGGGGAAAAATTTACGTTTCCTGTCAAAATATATACAATTAGTGCGCCGAGAACAATAATGAGGTCTCGGGAAATGGTAATGACGGCCAGCCAGCATGGCACAAAATGCAAAATAGCCAGGGTAACGAAAGAAGCGCTCAAAAGGGCCTTGTCAGCCATGGGGTCCAAGAAAGAGCCGAGCCGGGTCTTTTGATTCCAGGTGCGGGCAATGAATCCATCCATGGCATCAGACGCACTGGCCAGGCCGAAAATGAAAAGAGCGCCGGCGATATAATCATAGATGAGCAGGATCACGAAAAAGGGAATCAAGAGAATCCTGAAGAGCGTCAATTTATTGGCAGCATTCATGCTCAGGGCCATAAGGTGTTATCTCCCAAAGGATCGTAATAATAAGGTCTTCCTTGAATCTGAACCAGGGGGTAATTGTCCTCCCGCCCACACCGCAAGAGACGGTCCGAGGTTAAAATGAACCCTCGCCATGGTCCATAGGTGCGGATGGCCTCCACAGCATAGTGTGAGCATGAAGGATACATGGGACAGCGGTCACCATCCGCAGGAGATATAAAGACCTGAAAAAAACGGATGGCTTGAAGAGAGGATTCCTGCCAAAAACCGCTGTCA
>JBFMGO010000021.1:0-64394 GCA_040752695.1 bacterium | reverse complement strand
TCGAAGATGCTCTCATGAGGGGGGGCAAAATCAAATCCCTGTCGTCAAGAGGCATCTGGCAAGACTGCCTTTTGACCCAATCCGGACAAAAAGGGTATCCTCAAGTGGTAGTCCCATTACTCACCGTGTGGGGTATCATAAAAAGCAAAAAGGAGGATTTGGGGGCACGAAAGGAATGTAGTGCCCTTGGTTCTCCCGCTCTGAGTAATGTTTTTTCTATCCTTAAAATGCAATTGAAAAAACCTCGTCAAGCTTCTATACTCTTTTTCCCTCATATCCTGAGAATTTAAAAACACTGGCGGTGTTCCGTACATCGCGCTCCTCTTCCAAGAAAAAACTCGTCATTAAAAAATTCGTACAGATATACCCGGTACTCGGAAATTACTCAAGGGAACACCTTTTGGCTGATTTGCCTGAAGGTGATCATGATAAAAAGGAGGTGAGGCCATAAGAGACCCTTCGTTTTTCTATCTTGTACCTTCATGTAACCACCATTTCACAGGTAATTGCACATGATGATCTTTGTAAAACAGCAAGGAAGGCTTAGACCCCCTTCCGGACACCTTTACAGATACCGTAAGGACCCGACCAAAGGCATCATCGAAGCATCCAGAAAGGGGGAATGTCAACTTTTCAAAAATGAATAAATATTTTACATGTTTCTCATCGTTATGACAACCATTAACTATCGATAACTATCGATTCACAAGGTTTACGTTCATGATTACGAGGTGACGTATGTTTAAAGGAAAGAAAGCTGTCATTTTTCTCTTTATTTTTATTACCTTAATCAGCATAAGTATCCTTCTTCCTGCCCTGGTGCAGGCGCAGGCCAATTGGGCTGCCATGCCTCCTTATAATGTCCTGTGGCCACTCTGGTCTCCAGCCCTGTCGCCGGGAGGTACTCCTCTGGTAACGAATCTCACCAGGAATACCATACTTCCGGTGCAGCCTGCCCTGGCCTGGGACCCGCTTCAGCCAGCCGGTACCGGGGTTCCGTGGGCACTCTATAATACTCCGACGGCTTTTGGAGGCGGATTATTATACTTTGATCTGTATTATGGTCTGAATCCCTGGCCGCCAAGCTATATGGTCGATGCTGTGAGCGGGGCTCCGAAGCCGATCACCCTGCCTCTGAGCTGGTCAGTTCTCTTGCCAACCGCTTTAAAGGGACTTGAATATTATGTCCCCCTGGCCAATGCCGTTTACTCGTATCAGTATGGAGTCCCGTTAACGAGCCTTTTGACCAGCGCTTCTATCTGGGGATTGCCTCCACTGTAGGCTAAAAAAGGAGAAACAGCTTATGCGTATGAAAAGATTATATGTGACCTTTCTCGCTGTTCTTTCGATCATTCTGGGGGCAGGTATCATTTCTTCTGCCTGGGCTCAGAACTGGCAGGCTTTGCCGCCGTACAACATCCTCTGGCCTTTGTGGTCTCCCACCCTGTCGCCGAAAAGCCCGGTTACCGGTTTACCCACTCCCCTGATCCCCGAACTTTCCCGCAATACCATACTCCCAGTGCAGCCTGTGCTGGCCATGAATCCTACCCCTACCTACACCGGGCCGATGGGTACGGTATTCCCCTATCTCTTTTATAACACTCCAACGGGCGTGGTTTTTTATGATATTGTCTATGGCCTCAATCCCTGGCCTCCTGCCAAGCTGCTCGATCCAACGACGGGAGCACCCGTTCCCCTCACCCTGCCACCCGACTATACCTTTCTCTCCTTACCATTGCTGAAAGAGACAAACCTGGCATTGATAGAATTGGCCAATTTGACCTACCTGCTCGGTTACGGTTTCAACCTTGGTGTAAACTCATCCTCATTACTGACCTATGCCGATATCTGGGGTCTTCCTCCCATTTAGAGGTGTCTCTTTATCTTTTAGGAAGATTATGGATTTGGGGATTGTTTTTAGCTCGGAAAAAATACGGCTTAACGACATTTTCTCAAGACTTGATTTGTTCAGATCCAAAAGGAGATTCACCTATGTTTAAAGAAAGGAAATCCCTTGCATTAACATTTACCTTTATCGTATTGTGCATTTTGGGTTTATTGATTGTTTCATCGGCTGGGGCAGCCAATTGGCAAATCATGCCTCCTTATAATGTCCTGTGGCCCTTATGGTCACCAGCCCTGTCTCCGGTCAATCCCGCTACCGGCTTAGCTACTCCTCTGGTAAGCAGCATAACCAAAAACACCGTGCTCCCCACACAGCCGGGATTGGTCTGGGACCCCGCCCAAGTCACACCCTGGGCCATATATAACACTCCAATCGCTTTTGGGGGCGGTCTCACTTATTTTGATCAGGTTTACGGTATGAATCCCTGGCCGCCCAGTTATATGCTCGACCCTGCTACCGGTGCTCCAGCTCCGATTACCTTGCTGTCTACATGGACCCTCCTCTTACCGACATCCCTGGCCCATCTGGAGTACTACATACCTCTGGCTAATGCAACCTACGCATTGTCTTACGGTGTCACAGGAGCGGACTTTCTCAATCTGCTGACCGCAGCTCAGATATGGGGACTACCGCCTATATAACCTTCGGTGAATGCAGAAGAATGAGGAGGAAAATAGTCATGTTGAGGAAAAAAAGTTGTTATACGGTTTTAGCACTTATGGTTCTGTCTTCGTTTTTAGCAACAGGACAGCCGACCGTGCAGGCCCAGAACTGGGTGCCCTTGCCCCCTTATAATATCCTCTGGCCGCTTTGGTCTCCAGTCCTATCGCCGTCCAATGCTGCGGGAACTCCGACACCCATTGTAACTTCACTTACCCGGAATACCATTCTTCCTGTGCAGCCTGCCCTGGCCTGGGACCCCGACTGGTGGACCCTGGCAGGTCCGGCCACAGGCTGGCCCATGGGAGAGCAGCCGCCCTGGCTCTTTTACAACAGCCCGACCGGTCTGGTCTATTTTGATGTGCTCTATGGGATAAATCCCTGGCCTCCGGCCAAATACCTCGATCCTGTTACCGGAGCCCCTGCTCCTATCAGTTTGCTGCCGGGCTACTCCATTCTGGCTCCAACGCCGGCCACGCTGCCCACAACTCAGGCTATTTACCTGTTTGATTTGGCTAATCTCTCGTATCTACTGGCCTACGGGAATGCTCTGGGGGTAAGTCCGTCATCACTCTTGACCGCGTCCCAGGTATTCGGGCTGCCGGCGATATGACAAGGGGGAGAAGAAGATAAAAGTTCTTAGGCTGGTAACCTAAAGAACGTATCGGCTGTATGCATTATTGAACCAAGTAAGGATAAGGCAGCAAGGGGGATACGGTGGGTGAGGAAAAAGGGCAAAAGGGTCAGAGCACTTTCCTCACCTGCCGGTCCTCCTCCTTGCTTCCTTTCGGGTGGGGGGAAAACCAAGGCCAACATTCTTCTAAAGGAGGTATGAAATTGAAATCCTTAATGCAGTCTATAGTTGCCAGGGCACTTGCCGGGCTTTTGGCGGGGGGAATCATAGTCAGTGTCTATTTCACATTAGCTCAAGCTCAAGGGATCTATTCACCCTATCTGTATGGAAATTACCCCTTCAGCGGGCTGTTCCTTCCTTATTACAGCTCTTGGGCAGGTTTTACAGGCTTAAATTTCGCTAATCCTTTTCTTGGGGGATACTATGGAAATGGATCACTCTTTTCTCCGCTGTCAGCCTATGCTCCTTCTTATTCAGCACTGAATTCCTATACGTTTTATAATCCCATAATGCAACTGAATGAAATGTATAACTACCTGAACTATGCCCTTCACTTTTATGAACTGGCCAGTCAGACACCTTTTCTTTATATATACGATCAGACAGCCGATTATATCGGAGCGAATCTTTATAACTATGCAGCCAACATCGGTGTGTCTCCTCAAGAATCAATTATCTATTTCATCATGGATAATTTTCTTTCCCCGCAACAGTAAGGGAAAAACCAAATGCCGCAAAAAAGCCAAAGAACCGGAAGGACTCACGCAAAAATGTACCTCATGACTTGCCTTACGAAGCGTTATCTCTTTGACATGGCAATTACTTTACTCCTGACCTGGTCACTTTTCCAGATCAGCCCGGCCTGTGCCCTTCGGGCCGGGCCAAAGGAAAAGGATTACAAGGATTATAATGTACTGCTCATCACGATCGATACCTTAAGAGCCGATCATCTGGGGTGCTATGGATACGAAAAGGTAAAAACACCTAACCTGGATGCCCTGGCCGCTCAAGGCGTGCTGTTCACTCAAGCCGTCACTCCTGTCCCAATCACCCTGCCTGCACACTCCTCCATCATGACCGGTCAGTACCCCATTCAGCACGGTGTACGCAATAACGGCAACTTCATTCTTGAAAACAAAGCCCGCACCCTGGCCGAAATCCTGAAGGAAAATGGCTGCCGGACAGGTGCCTGTATAGGATCGTTTGTTCTTAACTCCATTTTCGGGCTGGACCAGGGCTTCGATTTCTACGAGGATAAGCTTCCTGTGCGGGGAAAGCCGACGGATATCCTCTACAACGAGCGCAATGCCGGAGAAATCACCCGTCTTGGACTCGACTGGCTGAAGGAAAACGGCGACCGGCGATTCTTTCTCTGGCTCCATTACTTCGACCCCCACGCCGCTTACTCGCCCCCTTTTCCCTTTGCCCGGGACTATCAAAAATGCCCCTATGATGGAGAAATCGCCTATACCGATCAGTGCCTTGGCGATTTAATAAAAGGACTGGACCTTTTGGGGCTGACTAACCGGACAATCATCATCCTGACCGCAGATCATGGGGAGAGCCTGGGAGAGCACGGGGAAGCCACCCATGCCATTTTCATTTACGAATCAACTCTCAGGATTCCTCTGATCATCAAAGGGCCAAATGGCCTTTTCCCCAGGGGGAAAAAGATTCAGGCACTGGTCAGCAACCTGGATATCCTCCCTGCGGTTTGTGACCTTTTCGATATTAAACAGCCTCCTGACCTTGCCGGAAAAAGTCTATTGCCCCTGATGTACGGCAAGAGCAGGGAAATCCATCAGGAGATACTCTTAGAAAGCCTCAGTCCGAAACTCAATTTCGGCTGGAGCAGGCTCGAAGGCGTGCGCAAAAAAGATTGGAAATATATACAGGCACCTCACCCCGAAGTTTATCGTCTCGCCATTGATCCCGGTGAGAAAAAGAACCTGATCGGGAAAGAGGCAAGAGCCTGCGCTGTGAAGGATACAAAAGCCTGCAATGAGAAAGAGGCAAAAATCCATAGCCAGTTAAAGGATGACCTTGAGAAATTGAAAAAATCCTATGCGCCAGATCATGAATCAGTCAAACAGGTTCAGATGAGCAGGGATGTTCAGGACCGGCTGCGAAGCCTGGGATACGTATGGACAAGACCAAAGGGGAGTGAGGTAAAAGAGGGGGGTGGTCAGGACCCCAAGGAAATGATCTTTCTTATCGATTATCTGGACCAGGGCATTTCCTATCTATACGCTCACCTTTACGATCAGGCCATGCTCTGCTTCCAGAAGATCATTCAGATTAACCCGGACAATGTTTCGGCTCACCTTAATCTGGGCCGCGTCTATCAGGAGAAGAAGCTGACGGATCCGGCTGAATATGAATTCAAGAAGGCATTGAGCCTTAATCCTGACGAGATAGATGCCCACAACCAGCTTGGCCTGATTTATTACCAAAAGGGAAGTTACGATCTGGCTCTGGCAGAGTTCAGGCTTGCTCTGACCTGGGCCGGATATCCTGAAATCCACTATAACCTGAGCCTTACCTATGATAAGATGGGTAAAAAGGATGAAGCCATGGCCGCAGTAGAACAGGCCCTGCAACTTGACCCCAACTACCTCGATGCCCACAACCAGGCAGGGAACCTGTTCTTGAACGGGGCAAATTTCGACAAGGCCGCTGCCCATTTCGAAGCTGCAATCAGGATCGATCCCAACCACCCTAGCGCCTACCAAAACTTAGGATTAGTCTACAACAGCCAGGGGAAACCAGAGCTTGCCAGCCAGTACTGCCAAAAAGCCATCTTTCTTGATCCGAATAACCCCGAAGCACATAATAACCTGGGATGTGTTTACCTGAACCAGGGGCGACTTCAGGATGCTCTTTTTGAGCTTAAAAAGGCCGTAACGCTCCGGCCAGGGTACAAAAATGCCATGATTAACCTGGGGATGGCCTATTGCGGCCTGAAAGACTATGATCTGGCTAAGGATATCTTTGGCCGGGCGATCGAGATGGACCGGGATGATGCAGATGGCTACAGCCAGCTCGGACTTTTATATCTGGAGAAGGGGGACTTCCCATCGGCATTGCCCGCTTTTTCGAAAGTAGTCACCTTGCGCCCCGATGATCCTTTAGCCTATTACTCACTGGGAAAGGCCCAGCAGGGCCTTGGGCAAACCGATCAGGCCATCCACTCCTTCGAAAAAGCCCTTTCCCTGAAGACCGATCTTCCGGGAGCGCATCTTAACCTTGGCAATGCCTATTTCGAAAGAAATCTCATTGACAAGGCTCTGGAAGAGTGGAAGATAGCCCTGGCCGGAAAAGGCATTGACCTTTCCACCCATCTTTTCAATATCGGCCTGGCCTTCTCTCAAAGAGGGGAGGATGCAAAGGCTGTCACCGCCTGGCAAAAGGCCAGCGATCTTGACCCGGAAAATCCAGCCCTGCACTACCGGCTCGGTGCAGCCTATTTCCGGCAGGGCCTCTATCGATCTGCCTATGATGAGATGATAGAAAGTGTCCGCCTCCAGCCGGATAACCAGGAGGCACGGTCCCTCCTTGAGAAAATAGGCGAAATCGAAGGGCAACAGGCACGATGACGAGAGAAATAACAAAGGTGGTGGTAAGGTTATGGTGCTTAGTGGCAGGTGATGCCGGTGACGGTGATAAGAGTGATAAGGAAAACAGGTGATAACCGGTGAAAAAATATCAGGAGGAACCCGAAATTAAAGCCCTACGGCAATAAAAATCTCCTGAAAAGGTGAAAAATCAATGGTAAATAGATAAGGATAAATGTTATAATTATACTGAATGTCTCTTCCTGGAGGGAGATTTTTTCGAGAAGGGGAAGCGTCCAGGATAGGGTAATATCTTCTTTAATCACCGCTCATATCAGTAGCCATCTTGTTTAAATTAATATGGAGGTTTAGGAAAGTGAAAAAAAAGCATGTCGTAGGCAGTATCTCGTTCATTACAGCTCTTTGCGTGTCTTCTCTAGTGTTTGCCGCAGCCAGCAACCTGGCTATCAATAGCCAGCCCTGTCCTAGCACAGGAGGAGAAGTAACGTTCACGGTTTCTCTGAGTAGTGCTCCTCATAACGTAAGCAGCCTTGGATTTAAAATCAGCTATGATGAAAATGTCCTTATGTATCATCAATTCACGAGGGGGAACCTGACTCAGGGTTTTACCATGTTCGATGTCGGGCAGCGTCCAGGCGGCATTCTGCAGGTTGGCGGGCTCGATACAGGAGCCGGCATTGCTGCAGGAGTCAGCGGTAATGTGGTATCATTGACTTTTACCATGCTCACATGTGAGCCTACCACCCTTACTCTGGTCGACCTGGTTGATGACCTGACCGGCCTGTCTACCACGGCAGGAGGGATTATCACTTCCACCACTCCTACCACTCCCACTACTCCTACTACACCCACTACCCCGACGACACCTACTACACCTACTACTCCTTATAATCCCTATACTCCTTATACGCCTTACACGCCCTACACGCCTACCACTCCTTATACCCCTTATGTCACTCCTTCAATTCCTTATACTCCTTCTCTCCCTGGCTATGGATCATATGCCCCATCTTACGGGAACTACGGCGGCTCCATGACCTATCCAGGCGGGTATGGCCTGGGAAATACCTTTAACTTTGGTTATAGTAACCCATTCACCTTTAGTTATAATACAACATTATTTGGTCTTGCCACCACGTTCCCTCTCAGCGGCGGATTGGGTGGATTCACCGGTTTGGGGACTGGATTATTCAGCCCGTCTTATAATAATTTCGGATGGACCGGCAGTACATTTTCAGGCGGATTTGGCCTTGGAAGCAATTTCAGCACCCCTTTCAGCTATGGATTCCAAACGTATTCAACTCCCTTCAGCTATGGCTCCCAATTTCCTCTCTGGTAGCAGATTTTAGCAATTTCCAGTCAGGCCGCAGTATTGGCACGCCATGCGCCCTTTGCCAACACTGCGGCTGATGCCTTTTTGCCATATGATTAATAACGTTTTTTTGTGACAGGGGTACCCTTATCGTTTGCCCATTCCGCAGAGCATGTGGTACTTGCCGATTTGCTCCATATTGATGAATCCTAAGAGGGTCTGACCGTGCATTACCGGTACGAAGCCGCCTTTCACTTCATTGATTCTGGAATAAGCATCTCCAAGGGGTTCTGTGTCCGAGATGGTAATATAATCGGTGCTCATGACACTTCTGATGGGGGTATCCATTGAGTAATCCCTCATGGCTTTCAGGAATTGCTCTTTTGGCAGTATACCGATGAGTTCCCCGTCACGCATGACGGGAAAATCCATTTGAAGGCTATGACAGGCGATATCCATGGCATCTTGCAGGTTGTCATCCGGCGAGAGCTTATTAAAATTGGTAATGATGGCCTGCCCTACCGGTATTCTTCTTAACGATCTGCGTAAGATAGTCTCATGCTCCTCACCCTCTGCTCCCATATAGATAAAGATGCCTATCAAGGCCAGCCAGAAGTTATAGAACAGTCCGTAAAAGAAGAAGAAAATGGCGAACACCTGCCCCACACTTACCGCGATATGGGTGGCCTGGATATATTCCATCCGCAGGGCCAGAAGGGCCCGCAATACTCTCCCTCCGTCCATGGGGAAGGCAGGCAAAAGGTTAAAAATCCCCAGGATAAGATTAATCCAGAAAAGACCCACCAGGACATTCCCATCCAAAAGAGAGCCTTGAGGTATGGCGGTGCTGAGCCCCAAAAGCCGGGCCACGGCAAAGAAAAGGAGGGCCAGGGTCAGGCTGATCACCGGACCGATAGCGGAAATAAAAAGTTCACTCTTTGGCTCGTCCGGGATCTTCTCCATCTGGGAAATGCCGCCAATGGGCAAGAGAATGATATCCCGGACTCTAATCCCGAGCCGCTGGGCTACAACACTATGGCCAAGCTCGTGAAGCACCACACAGGCAAAGAGCAACGCTACGAAAATCACCCCATGCACTCCTCCCTGCACCCCTGCCTGCTTTCCTGAGCTCAAGGCCACGAATAACAAGAGCAGCCAAAAAGTAACATGTATTTTTAGAGGAATTCCGAAAAATTTTCCAACCTGGAAAGACCACTTCATGATAACGTCTCCATCCCGGTTTGCATACCTTCTTCTCGTAAGGCTCCAGCAAAGTATTTTCCGCTCCCGCCGACCTATCTTTCATGTCTTATGGTGTATAATCGGCAGTGAACAGTTGAACATATTACCACACAAGGTCAAATGAATATATTACCACACAAAGTCAAAGATTGCCAGGCAAGTCAAAGATGTAAAAAGTGGACAAAAGGCATCTTTTCCTATACTATACCTATACCATGGTCAGAAAAATGGATGTATGTACAAGGAGGTTATTCAAAAGGTGCATGAAGAGTTCCAAAACGATCCCAGGAGAAGCAAGCTCCGCGAACTCATGTTCTTTCTGTCAATCACTTTTGCTTCTTTGCTTTTTCCGGCTGTATTCTTTTGTCCGGACAGTTGCCCCTTTTCCATCACTGCTTTGATTACTATTTTTCGAAACCTGGGCCTTACGGCTCTCATCTTTTTTATCCTGACGCTGAGGGGAGAGCAACCTTCTCTGATCGGATGGACCAGGAAGGACCTTAAAAAGCATGTCTTCTGGGGAATAGTGACCTTCCCCCTCTTTTACTTTTCAGTTGGGGAAATACTGGATTTTTTCACCCATGCGGGCTTGAGCCATATTGAGGAGGTCCCCCTGTCTTTAATGCCCACGGGTATCTGGGAAATCGTTTTGGGCGGAGTCCTGGTGCTGGTGGTGGCTTTTGCCGAAGAAATTATCTTTCGCGGCTATCTGATCACCCGGCTTGAGGAGATTACGGAAAACCCCTTGATCAGCGTTCTTCTCTCCACCCTTCTTTTTACGATAGGCCACGCTTATGAAGGTGCAGCGGGCATGATGGCTGTAGGTTACATCGGCCTGGTGTTTTCCCTGCTGTTTTTATGGAAGAAGAGTCTGGCTATGGTCATCGTTTTGCATTTTCTCACCAATTTTATTCCTATCGTTATCGCTCCAATCCTGGGTATTTCGTAATATCCTCATCTCATGACAGTGGAAATTCCTGGGCCAGTGTTCTGACCATGCTCTCCTCTTCCTTCGAGTACTGGCCCAGGACGACAATATTGAGTCCTGCGTTAACGAAATGCTCCCTGCACCACAAAAGCACCTCTTCTCTGGTCACCCGCTTGATCTTTTCCCTCTCTGATTCCAGAGATTCACCCTGACGAAAAAGTTCCATCCAGCCGAATCGATCAGCCATCTTGGCTACGTTGTCCAGTGCGAAGTCGAATTCGAGCATATACCGGCGCTTAGCCCGCTGAAACTCCTCTAGGGAAACGGGCGACAGGGTCAATTTTTGAATTTCCCGGAATATCTCCTGCACCACACGGGAGATTTTTTCAGGGGCTACGGAAAAATCGACATCAAAGGTGCCGGTATCATAGAAAGAGGAGACACTGGCGGAAATGTCATATACCAGCCCCTGTTTTTCGCGGATATTCCATTGAAGCCGGGAGGAATTGCCAGAATCCATAATTCTTTGCACAAGTAAGGTCGCATAGTAGTCAGGAGCATTGTATGACACGGATCGAAAGCAAATCTGTACATTGGCCTGACTGCCGGGATTTTTCTTGAAAAGGACCTGAGCGGCTTTCTGAGAGGATTTTGGGCTTATGATCTCGATTTCCCTGCCTGTGGGAAGCCCGGAAAAGTATTTGCGGACACAAGCCAGGATCTTTTGATGGCTGGCCTTGCCCGCAATACACAGAACGATATTGGAGGCCGTATAATAAGTCTGGAAAAAAGACCTGACCTCTTCCTCGGTAAAACGCATGATGTTTTCCCTGGTTCCCAGAGTGGAAAATCCCAGACTGTCATCGGGCCAGAGCATCCTGGAGGAGAGGTTGTCGATATCGATGTCCTCTCCTTTTTCATTGGTTTCATTCAAAATTTCTTCCAGGACGATCTGCTTTTCCGTCTCCATATTGGCGAATTGAGGAGAGAGGAACATTTCGGAAAAACAGGCCAGTCCTTTTTCGAAGTAGCGGGGATGAATGCTGAGCCAAAAACAGGTATCCTCAACACCGGTTACCGCGTTGATGTCTCCACCCAGGGATTCAAAGCGCCTGTGCAGAAGATAGGAACTTGGCATGCTCTTCGTTCCCCGGAACAGCATATGCTCTACGAAATGAGAGATGCCGTTATTGCCGGCATTCTCAAAACGGGTACCAGCCTTAACATACAGGCTGATCTCGACGGAATGAAGATGGGGCATTTCCACCATAATCACGCGAAGGCCATTATCCAGTACTTCCTTGTGATAGATAAGCGATTGATTTTCCTTCAAGGAGTTCGACCTTAACCTTCTGTCTGTTCCGGTGTATACACGTCAGGGATGTGACGACGCTATCTGTTGAGAAACGATTTTGGGCTCTTTGTCATCTCCCTGATATTGCCGATAGAAGCAGGTTCGATACCCCGTGTGGCAGGCAGGCCCATTTTGTTTGACCTTGATCAGGAGGGTATCCACATCGCAGTCGTAGAGAATTTCCAGCACTTCCTGCGTGTTTCCGGAAGTTTCACCCTTTTTCCAGAGGCAATTTCTCGATCTGCTCCAAAAGTGTGTAATACCGGTTTCAATTGTCAACCTCAATGTCTCGGGATTCATGTAGGCAAGCATTAAGATATCTTTACTTTCAGCATCCTGGATAATCGCAGGTATCAATTGTCCGGGGCCGAGTTTTAATTCGTTACATAAATTCGTCATACCTTTTCCTCTGCTGGTTATCTGCTGATCCATTCTTCATATCTGGGGACTCATTTTTTGGTTCAAGACCATACGTTTTTAATTTCTGATAAAGAAGGCTGCGATCGATTTTCAAGATCTTGGCACTCTTTGAAATATTACCCCGGTTAGCCCGAAGGGTCTGAGTGATGATATATTTTTCAAATTCCTGCTTGGCCTCGCGCAGGGATGGTTGACTTTTTTCCCTGAGCGATAAGGGGATATCCATAACGGTAATGGTGTTTCCCGGTACCATGATCACCAGCCGCTCAATCAGGTTCTTCAATTCCCGTACATTGCCGGGCCAATCGTAGCGGCTCAAAAGCTCCATGGCTTCGGAGGTAATTTTTTTCAGTTTTTTGCCGTTTTCTGCGCAAAACTCTCTCAAAAAATGATCGACCAATGAAGGAACATCTTCTTTTCGTTCTTTTAAGCTCGGCACCTTGATAGGGATGACACTGAGCCGATAGTAGAGATCCTCCCTGAAGTTTCCGCGATCGATCTCATCCTTTAAATTCTTATTCGAGGCAGCGATGACGCGCACGTCCACCTTTATCGGCTCTCCGCCGCCGACGCGCTGTACTGCTTCTTCTTCCAGAACCCGCAACAGCTTGGCCTGGGTTTTAAGGCTCATGTCACCCACTTCATCCAGGAACAGGGTTCCGCCATCGGCCAGTTCGAATTTCCCCTGCCTTCGGCTGGCAGCGCCGGTAAAGGCTCCTCTCTCATGGCCGAACAGCTCGCTCTCGATGAGGTCTTCAGGGATAGCTGCACAGTTCACCCCAACGAAGGGTTTATCTTTTCTTTTGCTCTTTTCGTGGATCTCACGGGCGATAAGCTCCTTTCCCGTCCCGTTTTCACCGTAAATCAGAACCCGCCCATTGGTCGGAGCCGCGATTTGAACCTGCTTTCTCAATTCGTTCAGCATCAGGCTATGCCCGATGATTTCATACCTTTTGTTAATGCGCATTCGCAGGTTTTTGTTCTCTGTCTCAAGCCTTCGCTGGTCCAGGGCATGTTTTACGATCAATACGGTCTTTTCCAATGAGAGCGGCTTTTCGAGAAAATCGAAGGCACCCATTTTAATAGCCTTCACTGCCGTTTCGATATTACCGTGCCCTGAGATCATGATGACCGGTACATCCAGGTCCGACTCTTTGATTTTCTGCAAAAGCTCCAGCCCATCCAGTTTCGGCATCCAGATATCGGATAAAACCAGATCAGGAGGGGGGTCGCTCCGGATTTTTTCCAGACCTGCCTCACCATCCGCGGCCATGGAGATTTCATAGCCCTCATCCGTTAAAATGCCAGCCAGTGAAGAGCGTATCCGCATCTCATCGTCGATAATCAGGATGTGAGCATGAGGCATGAGGAAATCACCACCTTATTTCGTTTTTATCTGCCCACTTCCTTATCCTAAGCCCCTTGTGAGGTTTTTTAAATGAGGAGATAAGCAAAATTCCCATGAGGAAACCGCCGATATGGGCAAACCAGGCAACTCCACCGGATAATGAATGGGCAACTAAACTGGAAGCTCCGCTGAGAACCTGAATAATGATCCAGAGGGAAAGTAAAAGGCTTGCCGGAATTCTCACGGTTTCGATAAAGAAACCCAAAAAAATCAAAGTCAACACCTTCGCCCTGGGGTACAAAAGTAAATAAGCGCCTAAGACCCCTGATATCGCCCCGCTGGCTCCTATCATCGGTATAGTTGATGAAGGTGCGACGATAATCTGGGTGAAGGCAGCAGCCAGGCCGCATAAGAGGTAAAAAACTGCAAACCGTACATGTCCCATGGAGTCTTCCACATTATCACCGAAGATCCAAAGATAGAGCATATTCCCGACAAGGTGGGCCAGGCCACCGTGGAGAAACATGGAGGTAATGAGCGTAAACGGTAAAGGGATAGGAGTATACGGCGGGAGATCCGTGAAATGGCTCAATTCGTAAGGGATGATTCCAAATGTCGAGACAATCCGCCTGCCGCCTTCCGCTCCAAAAAGCATTTGAGAAATAAAAACAAGACAGTTCAAACCGATAACAGCCACCGTAACTGCGGGAAAGCTTGTACTCGGGACATCATCTTTCAAAGGAATCAATCAGCTTTCTCCTCCCGTTAACCCGTCACCAGTTTTTCCAGCACCGCATGGGTGTCATAAGGCTGCTCGAGAGCATATGAATAACACCCTCTGCGGCTACTTATTCATCTCTTTTTCTAAAAAAGCCTTTAATGTATTATAGATAAATTCTCCCTGCTTCAGGGCATCTCCTGCCTCTTCCGGCCCGTACACCTTGGATGGGACCCATAAGGGGAGATCACCCCGCTGATAGAGTGGAAATCTCGTCCTGGCACCATGTTTTTCCAAAATCAAGGCCGCTTTTTGTATTTCGTCAATTTGTTCAATTTCATTTCTGAATACGGCTAAAAATAAGGTCGAGGTCTTGTGGTCACGCGTAAAAATTTCACGCAAGGCCAGACAGGCCTTGGTGATTTTTTCCACACATTCCTGGGAAAAATGGATAGTACGGCTGTACAATCCGTTAATGTTGGTCAGCCGCGCAGTTTCAATGTCTACGGTGCTCTCTGTTAAATACGCTTCAGCTATATCCTTCGGGTCGTGCACTTAATTCTCTCCTTTCTTCTTATACCCCACACAATCATTGTTTCTTTTCCCGGCCCATATCGAAAGGCATATTTACCTCTCGCCTTGAATATACAAGAAAAAACAAAAAAAGTCAACGGCTTAGGTAATGCCAGGCCCCTTCTCCCGATAAAAGATCCGTTTTTATTCCGCTTCCTTTAAGTTACGGGTCGATTCTTTCCTGCAACAGCTTCCGGGTAAATGGTGAATCGGGATACTGACTGGTTAACGTACGACCCATTTCCTCTTCCAATTCCTTATTGCCACTTTTTCTGAAGGATTGAGCCAGGTAATAGAGGACCTCATCCTTCCGGCTGAACTGGGGATATTGAACCAAAATTCCCTGCAACCGGCTGATTGCCACCTGATACGATTTATTTTTGAGGTAAAATTTAGCCACATATAGCTCATTACCGCCAAGGCGGTCCCTTAAGATCTGGTATTTTTCTCTTGCCTCATTCACCAACGGACTTTTTGGATATTGGGAAAAGAATGTTTCAAAGGCCGAACAGGCTTTTCGCGTTTCTTCCTGATCACGGTCTTCCGGCAGTATTTGCAGGAAATGGCACATTCCGATCCGATACTGCGACCAGTCCGAGAGTTTGCCTAAAGGATAAAACTCCAGCACTTTCTGATATTCTATGATAGCTTCGTCGTATAAACCCTCCTCATAGTACGTATTGGCAATTCCTACTCTGGCCAGAGAAAGATATCGGCTTTCAGGGTAGATAACTTCAATATCCTGAAAGTATTTTCGGGCCTCCTGAAACTTTTCCTTTTCGAACGAGCTGGTTCCCCCTTTATATAAATCAAAGTCAGAAAGCACTTTCTCCTGTTTTGTACATCCCCAATACCCTGTCAGGCCAAAAATCAAGGTCATAAAAACAAGCCACCTCTTGACGGCAGTTTTAAATCGATTCATCTTCCTCTCATCTTTTTCTTAAAAAAGGGGGTCTTGTCCTCCTTAAGGTTTTGGACAAAAAAGAGGGAATGACCACATGTAAAAGGATCAATCCCTCTTCGGCCAGTATCCCTTTTCGCCTCTTCTTAGAGGCACGGAATGCAGGGGATATTCGGCCTTATGCTGCATCCTGCCGCCGGCAGAAGCAAGAGCACCATAACGACTGCCAAGGCTATATAGAAATATCTTCGTCTTACCACTTCATTCCCCCTCTCTCGCTTTGTTCTCTCGATCGTACCGATCGATCATATCCGTAAAGCTTCTTATCTGACGATCATATCCGTAAAACTTTTTATCCGAGGACAGGCAGTTGACTGAGTGCCTGACGGATGTTCTCTTCCGGGTATTCATAATCCTTCAGTTGCTGAGCCAGGTAGCTGTCATAAGAGGCTAAATCAAAATGTCCGTGCCCGCTGAGTGAAAAGACGATTACCTTTTCTTCCCCTGCTTCACGGCACTTTTCCGCCTCCTCTATCACACACCGGATGGCATGGGCTGATTCGGGAGCCGGGATGATGCCCTCGGTTCGTGCAAAGGTCAGGGCACTTTCGAATATGGCTGTCTGTTTACATCCTACAGCCTCGATAATTCCTTCGTTCAGCAGGTTGCTGACAATAGGAGATGCCCCATGATAGCGGAGTCCGCCAGCGTGAATTCCCGGAGGAATAAAACTATGTCCCAGCGTATACATCTTAAGTAATGGGGTGAGATGGGCAGTATCCCCGAAATCATAGCGGAATTCCCCACGGGTAAGTGAGGGGCAGGCAGTCGGCTCAACCGCAATGATCCGTACATCCTTGCCATTGATTTTATCCCTGATGAAGGGGAAAGCCAATCCGGCGAAATTGCTTCCGCCCCCGCAGCAGCCCACCAGGATGTCCGGCTCAAGCCCGGCCTTCTGCAACTGCTTCTTGGTCTCAAGGCCGATGATGGTCTGATGGAGCATCACATGATTCAAGACGCTTCCCAGTGCGTACTTGGTATCCTCGTGCTGCGCAGCATCCTCTATGGCCTCGCTGATGGCGATTCCCAGACTTCCTAAAGAATCCGGGTCCTGGGCCAAAATATCGCGGCCCGCCTTGGTTTTCGTGCTGGGACTCGGCGTCACTTCCGCACCCCAGACATTGATCATCGATCTGCGATACGGCTTTTGCTGGTAGCTGATCTTGACCATATAGACGGTGCATTGAAGACCGAAAATATTGCAGGCAAAGGCCAGTGCGCTTCCCCACTGTCCGGCTCCGGTTTCCGTCGCCAGCCTTCTCACTCCGGCCTGTTTGTTATAGTAGGCCTGGGCTACGGCGGTATTGGGCTTGTGACTTCCCGGCGGGCTCACACCCTCGTTTTTGTAATAAATCCTGGCAGGCGTGTTCAGCTTCTTTTCCAGGTTATAAGCCCTGACCAGGGGAGTCGGACGCCAGAGGCGGTAAACGTCACGGACCTCCTCCGGGATAGGTATGATAGCCTGACTGCTTACTTCCTGCTCAATCAGAGCATCGGGAAATATGGGCTGCAAAGCTTCGGGCCCGATCGGCTCATGCGTGCCTGGATGCAATGGCGGGCTCAAGGGAGTGGGCAGATCCGGAAGAATATTATACCATGACGAAGGTATCTCCTCCTCGGAAAGCATTATTTTTCGATCCTGCATGGTTATTTCTCTCCTCTTTCTTCAATCAGTTTCCTTGTCAATCCTGATGCCAAGTGAATTGAGAAATTCCAAGTCACTCTGGTTCATCTCAAACGCAAGCTCCTCTTTTTTTTCAGGCACGGGAGAAGCTGTCAGGCCCTCTTCCAAATGGTCTTTATATAAACAGACTCCAACGGCCAAAGACAGATCCACATGATACCCATGATCCTTAATCCTTTGCAGCACATCCTGAACAGCATTTGATTGTATCAGGTTGTCGCTTATGGCCTCACCCAGCTCACGTATCATGGCTTTCAGCTTTTCCCTGTTTTTGCCCATAATATTTTCACCCCTCTTCTTTCTCGTGAGTCCTTCTCAAATGAATTTTAGCCATTGCCAGGAAAACCGGTTGCCAATCAGGACTCCACCTCTTTTTAGGTAAGAGCATCCCGTCCATTGCCTAATATTGAGGATATCATCCCTTACTCAAAGCATCTCACCGAGCATCGTTTGAATTTTTTGACGGCATTCATCTTTCGGGACCTGAATGATCTGGCCTGTTTTTCGAATACGAACTTCTACCGAATTTTGCTTCAACGACTTACTGCCAATGGTTATTCGAAGAGGGATGCCCAACAAATCCGAGTCCTTGAATTTGACTCCAGGTCTTTCTTCCCGATCATCGATAATCACTTCTATGCCGGCAGCGAGTAATTCCTGATAGATGGTTTCAGCAGTCTCTCTGATATCTTTATCGGTGGTATCGGTAGGCAACACTATGACCTGAAATGGAGCAATGGGCAGAGGCCAGATAATTCCATCCTGATCGTAATTCTGCTCGATCGAGGCAGCCATGGTTCTTCCTACTCCTATGCCATAGCAGCCCATCACGATAATCTTCTCTTCACCATTCTGATCGAGATAAGTCGCTTTTAAAGCCTTACTGTACTTGGTCCCCAGTTTGAAAATATGGCCTACCTCTATCCCCTTATTGATCTTCATCGGCCCCTGGCACAGGGGGCAGGGGTCATTTTCCTGAACAGTCCGCAGATCGTGGAATTCCGGCCTTGGGCAATCCCTTCCCCAGTTCACGTTGACGAAATGGGTGTCTTTCCGATTCGCGCCTGCAACGAAATTAACCAGGTCTCTTACCGAGTAGTCAGCAAGTACCCGCACATTGTTCAAGCCTACCGGACCGCTGAATCCCACACTGCCGCCTGTCAGCGATTCGATCGTTTCCGCATCAGCCATAGTGATCTGGGCCGCTGCGGTCAGGTTTTTCAATTTGATCTCGTTTAACTCGTGGTCTCCCCGGATCAATACGGCCACGGGAGTGCCATCGACTATGACCAGCAGCGTTTTTACGAGCTGTGCCGGACTGATCCCTAAAAACGAGGCAACATCCTGGACCGACTTGAGGTCGGGGGTCGATACGGACTTAAGTTCCTGCCAAGTGGAAGGGTCCTTTGCAGGTGATTCAGGGGGAAGAGCATAGGTCGCTTTTTCAACGTTCGAGCCATACTCGCACTGCGTGCAACTGGCAATACTGTCCTCTCCCGACTCTGCCAGCACCATGAACTCGTGCGAGAAATTCCCGCCGATTGCCCCCGTATCAGCATCAACAGCCTTGAACACCAGCCCGCACCGCCGAAAGATATTCTGGTAGGTTTCCTTCATCTTCTGGTAATTGATGTCAGCTCCTGCATCGTCGCGGTCAAAGCTGTAGGCGTCCTTCATGATAAATTCCCTGCCCCTCATCAGCCCGAACCGGGGTCGGATTTCATCACGGAACTTGGTCTGGATCTGGTATAAGTTAAGTGGCAATTGCCGGTAAGACCGAACCTCACGCCGGACCAGATCGGTAATGACCTCCTCATGGGTCGGCCCAAGGCAAAATTCCCGGTTGTGCCGATCATGCACCCGCATCAACTCCGGTCCGTACAGGGACCACCGCCCGCTTTCCTGCCACAGTTCCGAAGGACACAACACCGGCAGATGCACCTCCAGTGCCCCGGCACGGTTCATCTCCTCCCGAATGATGTTTTCAATCTTGCGAATGACCCGATATCCCAGTGGCAGATACATATAAACACCCGCCGCTACTTTTCTGATCATCCCGGCCCGCAACATCAATTGGTGGCTGATAATCTCCGCCTCGGTCGGTATTTCCCTGCTTGTATTGATTAAGCCTTGAGAAAATCGCACTTCTTCACTCTCCTCTATTCTTCTTCGTTCATTTCGCTCAATGGTAGCAAAGAGCCATTTCTTTTGCAAGACCCAAAAATTCAGACTTTTTCCCTATCGCTTTCATACCCTTATGGGACTACTTTCCCCATCGTGCTGCCTTCTGAAACATCAGTTATTTCCACGCTGACCTGCTGATTTACCAGGTCCTTTGCCCCTTCGGTCACCACTTTGATGTAATTTCCCGAAAGGGCTATGTGACGGCCGGTTTGCCGGTCCTTTTGCTCCAGAACCAGTGCCGGGAGGCAAGTGTGCAGAAAACGGCGTCTGAAACGGTATGACGTGCTCCTGCTCACCTGTCGCAAAAGTGTACACCGCTCCTTTTTGGTCTGGCCGTCAATCTGATGCGAAAGGCTGGCCGCCTCAGTTCCCGGCCGGGGAGAATACTTGAAAACGTGAAGATAAGCAAGGGGCAGGGCTTCGACGAATTGAACGGTCCTTTGAAAGCTCTCTTCGGTTTCCCCCGGAAAGCCCACCATGATATCCGCTCCGATGGCCATCTCGGGCCTTTTGGAAACCAATTCTTCGATCAGCTCTTTGTAGAAAGCGCTCGTATAGGGCCGGTGCATCGCTTTGAGGATGCTGTCATCACCACTTTGCAAAGGTACATGCAGGTGAGCACAGATCCGGGCAGATGTGGTCAAAAGGAGCTTCAGTTCCTCTGTAAACTCCGTCGGTTCGATGGAACTGAGCCGCAGGCGCAGCGATCCATTGCCGCTACGAGCGGTACAGGCAAGCAACGCCTCAAGCAATTCACAAAGAGTGATTTTTCTCTCCAGCTCACGGGCTAAATCCTGGCCATAGGTGCCAAGATGAATGCCGGTAAGGACCAATTCCTGATAGCCATTCTCAACCAGTTGCCTGGCCTGCGAAAGGATATCCTCAGGGATGGCGCTGCGGTTTCGCCCTCTGGCTGCCGGCACGATGCAGTAACTGCATCTTTGATCGCACCCTTCCTGAATCTTCAAAAAAGCCCGCGTATAGCCGGAAAAACGGCTGATAAAATAAGGCTGAAACCGGCTTTGACGATCGAGCCCGCTTACCCGGATATCCGCACAGTCCCTTTTCTTCCAGGAAGCCAGATAGTGGATCAGATCCCCTTTTTCCGCATTGCCCAGGACAAGGTCGGATATGCCGGCCAGCTTGTGCGGATTCACCTGTGCGGAACACCCCGTGGCCACGATCAGAGCGTCTGGATTCGTGTGCCGGGCCTGCCTGATCTTCATCCTGGAGTGATAATCTCCCTTATTGGTAACCGTGCAGGTATTGACAACGTACACATCCGCCATGCTCTCAAAAGGAACGATGTCATATCCGCATTTCTCCAACTGTTCCTGCAAGAACATGGTTTCATATTGATTCAGCTTGCAGCCTAAAGTAAATAATGCCGCTTTTTGGCTCATTTGTCCAATTTTATGCTTTTTGGTTTTGTATCAGTTTTCTGTTCCATCAAGGCTTCCATGATAGCACCGCAGGATACTGTTATTGTGCGAGTGTTTTTAAGGCGGGCAGCAAAGCCTGCCTTGCCAGGTATTATGGATTCTCCTGGAGTTATGCGTTACTTGCATCCGCTTATCCTAACAGCGAGCGCCCCCTTGCTTCCATAGAGCAGCATTATTGCATTATACGTGCTTATCATACCAGATACTTACTTTAATTTCAAATTTTGTGCGCTCCTGTGCGCTCCTGACAGATGTGAAGCATCTGATTTATCGCTAACACCATGGCTTTTAATGGTGTATAATATAAATTGAACTTATTTCCCGAAAAGTTAGCCAAATATATAAAGGCAAATATCATGAGAGATAAAGAGAAAGCAAAAGACCAGCCACAGAGCATCGAGTGGCTGCTGAAGAAAAGCATTGAGCCAAGATCGAGCCAAAAAAAGCCTTATGAGCAGCCTTATGGTAACCTCGGCAAGCTCAATACCTGCCGTATCCTGGTTGAGGCTGTAGGAGAAGATGCTCTCTTTGATATTACGGAAGATGTTCTTGACTTGCTTGATACCTCATCGGCAGTATATGAGAAGAGTGGAGATTACGCCCTTGGCATTTTTGCTTCCGGCTGGTGCCGCTTACTCGACAACGCCTCCCGCAATTTGTGTGACACACAGGATAACCGGAAGGCATTAGCAAGCGGTAAGTGGCACTGCCATGAGTCGTGCTGGAATGAAGCTTCCAGACTTTCCATGGAAACGGGCCAGCCGGTAGATATCGAATGCCGTGGAGGTATCCATATTTATGCTATTCCCCTGTGGGCTGAAGGCGAAATAGTCGGATCTATCAACTTTGGATACGGCGATCCGCCGAAAGATCGCCAAAAGCTGAAAGAAATTGCACAAAGGTATCATCTTGGCATTGATGAGCTCATAGAGGAGGCCAACAGATATGCGTCCCGTCCTGCTTTTCTCATTGAACTTGCCAAAAAGCGGTTGCAGACTGCGGCAAATTTGATCGGTACTATGGTCGAGCGCAAGCGGGCTGAAGATGCTTTGAAGGAAAGCAAGGATGATATCAAAAGCGCCTATATGGAACTCAATCAGATATTCAATACTGCGGCCGATGGGATGTGCGTGATTGGTATAGAAGGCACTATCCTTAGAGTTAACAATACCTTATGCACTATGCTGGGTATGAATAAGGACGAGATCACAGGTAAAAAATGCTGGGAAATATTGAAGGATTCTCTTTGTGAAACTCCACTTTGTCCAATAAAACACTTTGCCAATAGTGAACGGCTGTTAGTGTGCGATACGGAGTTGCACGTTAGAGAAGGCATGAAAATTCCCTGTATTCTGACCGTAACTCCCTTGAAAAGACCCGATGGGGCCGTGTTAGGCGTTATAGAGGATTTTAAGGATATAACTGAGCGGAAAACGGCAGAGGATGCACTCAGAGAATCAGAGGAAAAATATTCGACTCTGGTGGAACAGGCAAAAGATGGAGTTGCCATTTTCCAGCAGGGAGTCATTACATTTGTTAATAAGGCTGGAGCACAAATGGTGGGTTGTACAGTCGAAGAATTGATAGGAACGTCTTATTTAGCGACAATCTCTCCAGAATTCAGAGAGCCGGCCGCCAGAAGATACAGATCACATCTGGCGGGGGAAAAGGTCCCTTCCTTTTTTGAGGTAAAACTTATCGGTAAGGACGGTACGGTAAAAGATGTCGAGGTAACTACCAGCCTGATACAATATGGAGGAAAGCCCGCGGTAATGGCAATTACGCGTGATACTACCGAACGTAAAAGGATCGAAAAGGAAAAGCAGGATATCCAGCTTCAGCTTTTTCAATCTCAAAAGATGGAGGCCGTTGGCCTTCTGGCCGGCGGGATAGCCCACGACTTCAATAATCTCTTGACCAGTATCCAGGGATATAATGCTCTGGCTATGATGAAAACATCCGATACCGATCCTCTCTCCAGGGATCTTAACCAGGTCAGGTTAGCTGTTGGCCGGGCAGCCAATCTTACTCGCCAGTTACTTCTTTTCAGCCGCAGGCAGCCAATGGAGTTTAATCCCCTTGATCTTAACAGATTAATTGAAAATCTGCTTAAAATGCTTCATCGTCTCATTGGTGAGGACATTACCATTATTACCACCCTGGAGCCTGAACTCTGGCCAATGAAGGCTGATGAGGGAACCATTGAGCAGGTAATCATGAATCTGGCAGTTAATGCAAGGGATGCCATGCCCAGGGGAGGGCGACTCATCATCAAAACGGAAAATGTATTCCTGGATGAAAACAATTCTCATGATATTCCTGATGCACGAGCGGGCCAATTTGTCTGTCTCTCGATTACCGATACGGGATACGGTATGGATGGAAAGACCGTTAAGCGGATTTTCGAGCCCTTTTTCACCACAAAAGAGGTGGGAAAAGGGACCGGGCTTGGCCTGTCTGTGGTCTACGGTATCGTCAAGCAGCATGAGGGCTGGATTAATGTCCATAGCGAGCCGGGACAAGGCTCGGTGTTCAAGATCTACCTGCCAGCCATTCCCGCCAGGATAAAAAGGCAGGTAGAAGAGATAATTCCCCTGCGGAAGTTTCATGGCAAGGGGGAGCGGATATTGGTAGTGGAAGATGATGAGATGGTTCGCAAGCTGGTGACAGGGGTGCTTCGTAAGAATAATTATACTGTGACAGAAGCCTCCAATGGACAAGAGGGACTGAATGCTTTTGAGCAGGAAAAAGGAGTATTTGACCTTGTGCTGAGTGATGTGGTATTGCCAGATCAGTCAGGAATTGAATTGGTTGACCGATTTCTCTTCTGCCGACCCAGCCTGCAGGTTTTACTGATGAGTGGCTATACTGACCAAAAGTCCCAATGGCCTCTTATACAAGAGAGGGGATTTCGGTTTCTTCAAAAACCGTTTGCCCTGGCCGATCTGCTTCGAATCTTGAGGGAAATTATAGAGCCCATAAGGCCTTAACATTTTTTAAAAGTTTACATTACCCTGTTTAGGGTTCAGATCTTGAATGAGCAGTATACTCATGTTCTTGCTTACTTCCAGTTTAATCATAGACACACCTCATTTCGGAAGCCGGGCGGATATTGTTAACATATACATCCGACATGCTCTTAAAAAAGAATCTATTCTATTTGACTCTTGCTGAAAAAGGATGCTAAAATAATTCTGAATTATGGATATTCCGATAATCAGGCATTGAGAAATAGCTATTTTCAAGGGAAGGACTATGATCTATGATAGGAGAAATGGGCAAGGTAGGAAAAAGGGGAACTATCGTTATCCCTGCACGTTTGCGCCGTCGTTTCGGCATAGAGGAAGGCTCTCTGGTAATCATTGAGGAAAAGGAAGAAGGAGTGCTCATCCGTCGTGCTGCCGCCATTCCTTTAGAAGTCTATACACCGGAGCGCCGGGCTGAATTTCTCTTGTCAAATGCCGTGAATGCCCAAGACTATGCACAAGCCAGGGAAGAAGTACGCAAACTCGGTCTCGATCCGGACACAATCCCGCACCATAAGCCGCAAGGGGCCTGACACGTGGATCGGGTCTTTTTGGATGCCAATATCCTTTTTTCTGCTGCCTACCGTCCAGATGCGGGTCTTCTCCGGTTGTGGCATTTGGAAGGCGTTAAACTGGTCACTTCTGCCTACGCTCTTGAGGAAGCCAGACTTAACCTTGAAGAACCTGAACAGCATATCCGGCTGGACAGGCTGGCTTGTGCCCTGAAAATCCTCGACAGACAGCAAGCGGACTTTTACCCACCGGAAGTTATGGAATTTCCAGATAAAGACCGTCCAATCTTCATGGCTGCGATTGAGTCCGGGGCCACACACTTACTAACCGGTGACATCAGACATTTCGGTAAATACTATGGCCAAACGGTAAAGGGCATACATATTCTCCCTCCGGCAGATTACCTGCATGCCAGGCAAACCTGATACCATTCTCGCTCCACGTATTCATCACTATAATACCCCAAAATACTCCAAACCTCTCCTCACTGCCCCCTCCCTCCCGCCCCCTCCTTGGTCCCACACTCCCCATCAGGGGGTTTGGAGCACAGCCAGATAGGCGTTGACCAGGCCGTAGCCGTAATACTGGTCCCAGCCGGTAGTGCCAAGGTCCGTGGCGCTTCCTTTGAGGATTGCAGCCACATTGGCAGCAGTCAGAGGGACGGTGCTTTTTCCGATAATCAGAGCAGCAACACCGGAAACCAGTGCGCAGGCAGGAGAGGTCCCTTCCATGAAGTAATAATAAAACGAACTGTAGTTCTTTCCGTCATGTGTCTGCTGCAGGATGCCGTCTCCAAACCCATCGACGTTTTGATCGACACTCAAGTCACCGCCTGGGGCGCAGACATCGACATACTGTCCATAATTGGAGTAAGAGGGAATAGAATAATCATAGCGAATGGCGCTGACCGAAACCGGCTCAGCATAAGAAGCGGGGTATTCAGGCGTGCTGGAGCCGGCATTTCCGGCAGAGCAGATAATGGTTACCCCGTTGTTATAGGCATAGGTGATGGCCGCTGCCTCGGTGGCTGAAGTGCCGGGGCCGCCCAGACTCATGCTGATGACTTTAGCCCCGCTATTGACGGCGAAGTAAATGCCGTCAACCTCGGTAGAAATCACCACCCCGCCCAGATTGTCCATAATCTTGACCGGCATGATGGTCGCATTGAAAGCCACTCCGGCAGTTCCGGTCAAATTGTTCGTTGTCTGGGCAATACAGCCTGCCATGTGCGTGCCGTGGCCATAGTCATCGTCCGGGTAGGGGTCGTTATTGACAAAATCATACCCTGGAGCAAAGAGCGTCCCGGCAAGGTCGGGTGCCTGAGTAAAAGTCGCATTCGTCTCAAAGGCAACTCCGGAATCCAAAAGCGCCACCAGGGTTCCCGCGCCTTGAGCGAAATCCCACGCATAACTGCAATTCAACCGCGGCAGGTGCCATTGATACTTATAGTAAGGATCATTCGGGATAAAATGGGCACGGCGCAGATAGTTCGGCTCGGCAAACAAGACCGAAGACTCGGCACGCAGCCGCCTTGCGGCCTGGAGGGCCGTGACCGAACCCGTGGTGTTCAGGACCGTATAACCGCCATAAGGGCTGGTATATGCCTCACGGAATCCATTACTGGCACACACCCTGCCGACCTCAAGCGAAGGGGTTCCGGGCTTGAAGGTCACGATCACCTGGTTTGCCGTATAAGCTGGAACTCCCGGCACATAGATCATACCTGCACTTTGCCGGGCCGGAAGTTTGTAGAGAATCCCCCCCGTTTCGATGCCGACCGTACGCCTGTCGACAGGCGGCGCGATGGAAGCCGCGAAAGGTAAAGGAGTGGCTGTGCCGGGGAGAAGTGCGTTGGAAGCCGCAAAAGATGAATTAGAGGCTGCACCAAGCAGAAGCGATGCAGCAAGAGGATTTAACCATGATGTGCCAAGAGCATTTTGCAGGAGCGGAAGAGCCATTCCATATCCATAGGCTGTGAGACCATAGGCTGTGAAAGGAGGGGAAAAGATTGACCAGGGGTTTGCCCATGTCAGGGACGCAGCCAGGGACGCCAGTGGATTTCCCCATGAGTTGTACGACAAAAGCCCCTGCCAGCCCGCAAGCGGTCCAGGGGAGGCAGCCAGGGATGCCTGCGGATAGGACGCAAAAGGGGAAAAGCCGGGCCACAGGAAAAGTCCTGCCCCCTGGGAAAGGTCCTGGGAAAGATCCCAGTTCGTGAATGACGATGACGACGATGTTACCGATGGTGATAACGATGACAATAAAGACGACGATTGCAGGCCCTGCGGGGAGTACAAAAGATACGGTGCAAGCCACTGGGCATGTATACAGGCCGGATGCCCGCACAGAAGAAATAAAACGAGGACTACCCAGAGAGCAAAACCGAGGTCCGGACAGGAAAAGCAGGATAGTGGTCGTGGTCGTCTTCCTTTTGTCATAAAATCCCTTCTTTCAACCTTTCGCAAGATACTTTATAGATACTTAAAGGACGCTCTCTCGTCACCATAGTATGGCTGCCATACTGGCCCTGTAATTGTTAATCAGCTTTGTGCCGAAAGAACATAAAGTGCCAGGGATCAGCAGTCAGTTCAGAGCTCTATCCGAAAAGTCCTGACGAACTGCATCAGAAATGGATCTATCCCAACTTTTCGGATAGGTACTTAACAGAACGGTTTCTTTACGGTTTTTAGAAAAATGCAAGCGATATGCCGGTTAGAGGCATACCAAAAACAGCATGATTTTTTTAGTGAATCTGGTGATTGATCCACGTGGGGATAGGAAAAAAATTGCAATGGCAATAAATTATATGCTAAGAACCGGCTTGACAAGTTGTTCAGATTAGGTTAATTTACCGGATCGACGTGTTTTATGATCATTTTTTCGTTTTTGATATCGGCTGAACAACTTTTCGGAAGGCTGGATCGCATCTTGATGATGAGCGGGTGGAAAAAAAGAATGTCTGTTCCGGGGAAGAAAAGAATATCTTTCCTGATCCTTGGGATGATTATCCTTGTCTGTGTTCCTGCCAGCCGGGCTACCCATTTGAAGAACCTGGTGGTGGAGCAGACGTTAAGCAATGGAATGAAGGTGCTGGTGCTGGAGAGACATCAATCTCCGACTGTTTCCCTCTATCTTCGATTTCGGGTCGGAATGATCGATGAGGGAGGAAAAGGGCTGGCTCACCTTTTGGAACATATGCTTTTTAAAGGGACGACCAGCATTGGAACGAAAAATTTCCCGGAGGAAGAAAAACTCCTGGTCAGAATCGATCGGGTCGGGGAAAAAATTGATTCAGAGAGGAAAAAAGGCGACCGGCCCGAAGTGCTCAAGGAACTGGAAGATGAATTAAAGGCCCTGCAAAAGCAGGCCAGCCAGTATGTCGTGAGTGACGAGATGAGCCTTTTGTATACTTCGAACGGAGCCGTGGGACTGAATGCCAGCACCGGTGCGGATCTGACCACGTATCATGTGAGTCTTCCCTCCAACCGGGTGGAGCTGTGGGCACGGCTGGAGTCCGACCGATTCGAAAACCCGGTTTTTCGAGAATTTTATGCCGAACGGGACGTGGTTCTGGAAGAGCGGCGGCAAACGCACGAAAGCGAGCCCATGAGCATGCTCTGGGAACAGTTTTTAGCTTCCGCCTATGTATTTCACCCTTACCGGAATCCCGTCATAGGCTGGGAATCTGAAGTGCAGTTCATTTCCAAGGCGGAAATGGAAGACTTTTTCAAAACCTACTACGTACCCAATAATGCTGTCATTACAGCAGTGGGAGATGTGCAGGCGAAAGAATTCATCGCTCTGGTACAGCGCTATTTTGGCTCTCTTCCCCGCAGGGAATCCCCTCCCGTGATGACTGCCAGGGAGCCTTCCCAGATCGGAGAGCGCAGAGTCACCGTTCGTCTTGATGCCCAGCCGCAACTTGTCATCGGCTATCATAAACCAACCCTGCCCAGTCATGAAGATTATATCTTCGATCTGGTCGATGGCATCCTTTCCGGTGGCCGTACCTCCCGGCTCTTTCAACGCCTGGTGGAAAAAGATCAAATCGCCGTCCAGGTCAATACGGCCAATGGAATGCCGGGAGCGCGATATGCAAACCTCTTTACCGTTATGGCCACTCCCCGCTATCCTCACACCGTTCAGGAGGTTGAGCAGGCCATTTACGAAGAGATCGAACGGTTGAAAAAAGAACAGGTCACTGATAGGGAAATACAAAAAATTAAAAATCAATTATCCGGGGAATTCGTCCGATCTTTAAATTCGAACTCCGGCCTGGCCAGTAAGCTTTCCTACTTTGAGAGCGTGGCTGGGGATTGGAGATATATTGATAACCACCTTGAGGTTATTGACAAGATTACGCCTGAACAGATACAGGAAAATGTACGAAAATACCTGATCGAGGATAATCGAACCGTGGCTTATCTGCTCACTGACGGGAAAAAGGAGCAGGCATGGTCTTCTGCGGTCATGGGTATGAAGAGCGCAGCAGATAACGGTTCGGACACTCATGCGGACCCGAACATGGAAGACCCGAATATGTCGGCGCCGGGCAGACAGTGAAAATATGGGAAAAATAAAAGGAAGAATAAGAGAAAGAGAACTGAACCATCACAGACACAGATTCACCCAGAAAGCCGCATCCGGTTCTTTCCTGAGCTTTGCTGCCCGGGTGATCACCTTCTTTCTCCTTTTAGGTTGTTTGACGGCCTGCACCACTCCGACCGCGTCCAGGATATCGCCCCCTGCCCTTCCTCATCCCGGAAGCCTCACCTATCCTCCCTTGCAGCTTCACTTTCCGAAAGCGGAGCGCAAGCAGCTCAAGAACGGGATGGTTGTGTACCTTTTGCCCGACCACGAAATTCCCATTGTCGATGTTACTGCACTGATCCGCACAGGCAGTGTTTACGAGCCCCAGGATCAGGTCGGTGTGGCCCATCTGACCGGTGTGGTCATGCGAACAGGAGGGACTACATCCCTGTCCGCAGATCAGCTCGACGAGGAGTTGGAATTTCATTCCATCTACCTCGGCACGGATATCAACAGGGAGTCGGGTACTGCTTCCCTGTCCGTACTGACTAAGGATCTGGATAAAGGATTGGGACTCTTTTTCGATGTCCTGCGCAATCCTGCCTTCAGCCAGGAGAAGGTGAACCTGGCCAAAGATAAATTGATCGAGAGCATCCGCCGCAAGAACGACTCTCCACAGGATATCGCCTTCAGGGAATTCCGCAAGCTGCTCTACCAAGGTGACCCGAGGGGCAACGAGCCAACCATTGAAGGGGTGAAGAAACTGACACGTCAGGATCTTGTCAATATTCATGAGCGGTTCTTCCATCCCGATAACATGATCGTGGGAATTTCCGGTGACTTTTGCCCGGAAGAGATTATGGAAAAACTGGAGGATTTGACCGCCGAGTGGCCGGCTTTGCCTGCACCTGTTCCTCCCGCTCCCATTCCACCGGGCCGTACGGTAAAGTCGGTTAACTATATCGTAAAAAAAATACCGCAATCCATCATCGTTACCGGCGGGTACTCGGTTCCCCAGAACCACCCGGATTACTTTGCCTTTTTGATTCTGAATCATCTTCTGGGAGGTGATGGATTTAATTCTTATCTCACTGAGGAAATCCGCTCTAACCGCGGTCTGGCTTATAGTGTCGGGAGCTTTTACACCGGCAATATCGATTACGGAGTGTCCGGCGCTTATTGCTTTACCAATTCCTCAACCACTATCCTGGCCACTCATCTGATCTATCAGATTCTGGAAAAAATGAAAGCGGGTGAGATTTCACCTCAAAAACTGCAATGGGCCAAGGACTCGATCTTAAATAAATTTGTCTTTTCCTTCTCCTCTTCGGAAGGAATAGTGAGTCAGTTGATTACCCTGGAGTATCGCGGACTGCCTTCCGATTATCTTGACCGGTATCAGGATCTTATCCGAGCGGTCACTATGGAGGACTTACAGCGGGTTGCCAGGACGTATCTGAAACCGGAGGACAATATCCTGCTGGTACTGGGAGATGACGAACATTTTGAGCAGCCGCTCAATCAGTTCGGCTTTGTAAATATGGTCAACATTGAAAATTATTAGTGCCTTTGTTATCGGGGGCTTGCCCCTGGTGTGTCTTGACAGGAAGATGGAATTTTTACTATAATTTCGTGAGAAGTCACGGCCCGGGCGTATTCGATAACCGAAAGAGCCTGGAAATCTCATAGTGAAAGGAGGGAATAGAATGAAAAAAGCTCTATTAGCAATTCTTTGCGTTTCTCTGCTGCTGATTGGAGTATCCGCTCTCAGGGCTGCTGATGCTCCCAAGGTTAAAGACACTTTCGAGCTCGACAGTCCTGCAACGTGTTTCAAGGATGGCAAGAAAACCAAAATTCCTCCATCAACGAAGCTCGTTACGCTGAGTCACAAGAAGCACGCGGAATCCGCTGGCTGTAAGGAATGTCATCATAACATGAAGGACAATAACGATACGGCCAATGCGAATAAATGCAGCACCAAGGACTGCCATGGTGCAGAAGAGCATGAGAAAGACGGCAAGAAAGTTGTCGCATTGAAGGACGCCATGCACAACAACTGCTTCAAAGATTGTCACAAGAACAACAAGGATGCTGTTGCCAAAAAGGCTCCTACCAAGTGCAACGAGTGTCATGCTAAGGCTGAGTAATCAGGTTTTATTGGGGTGAATTTAATTTGAAAGGGGTAGAGTTGCTCTACCCCTTTATTTTTAAATAAATAAAATAGTCATTCAAATGGCCCGCGGTGAAGGTTCTTGACCGATACATACTCAAACAATTAATCCCTCCATTTGTGCTGGGGATACTGGTCTTTACGTTTGTCCTCTTGATGGGCAACATACTCCGTCTTACCGACCTGATCGTTAACAGCCAGGTTTCCTGGACAACGGTTGCCCTTTTGCTTTTCTATCTTTTGCCATCCCTTTTGGTTTTCATCATCCCCATGTCTTTTCTTTTCGGCATTCTCATCCTTTTTGGCCGGATGTCGTCAGATAACGAAATTCTGGCCCTGGTTGCAGGTGGAATACCCCTTCATCGTGTCATAGCGCCGGTCCTGGCTTTTGCTGTTGTTGTTTTTGGCATTACCCTTTCTGTCTCCTGCGTTTTCATTCCGAAAGGGAACGCCGCTTTTCAGCGGTTGGCTCTGCACGCTACCTGGAAAAACGCTACCTTAAGCCTTCAGGAAAAAACCTTTAATGATAATCTTGGCGGACTGGTTACCTATGTAGAGGAAATTTCCGGCTCTCGTCTGTCCAGGGTGATTGTTTCGGATCAACGCAAAAAAGATGAAGTTGTCACCATTTTTGCCCGTAAAGGCCGGCTGATCGCCGATGATCGAGTATTTAAATTGGTCCTGCGTCTTGAGGATGGGACAATTCACCGGAATAACCCCAAAAATCCGAAAGAATACCAGCGTCTTACCTTTTCAACGTATGATATTCTGATTTCCGGGGACAGTATTGGTGATACGGATGATTTTCGTACCATGAGCATGAAGGAATTTTATCATTACCTCAAGGAGCAGCAAAAATCAGGTGATCCCTCTTACAAGCTTCTTATCGAATGGCATACGAGATTTTCTATCCCCTTTGCCTGCATTGTCTTTGCTCTGGCAGGGTGCCCTCTTGGAGTTCAGAACCGCAAGAGCAGCCGGTTCAGCGGGTTTGGCTTGAGTTTAATTATCATTTTAAGTTATTACTCACTTCTGGCCGCAGGAAGGGCTGCGGTTTATGGAGGGTGGCTGCCTGCCTGGCTGGCCATGTGGATGCCAAACCTTATCCTCCTTATAGTAAGCGGTCTTCTGCTCAGAAGGATGGAGCAATGAAAAAGTGGAATTCACCATGCGTATCTTAGATCGATACCTGGCAAAAGAGTTTTTCCGCTCACTCGCCCTCACGATTACAAGCCTGATCGGGATCTATAGCATTATCGAATTTTTCGAAAAGATAGACGATGTGGGCAAGTCCAGTCACGGTATCGGTTATGCCCTGAAGTATCTTTATTATAGCATGCCTCAGATCCTGTTACAGATCCTGCCTGTGGCCTTTCTGATCGCCGTTCTTTTGACCTTAAGCCTTTTGTCGCGCAACAGGGAGCTCTTAGCGATCAAAGCGGGCGGAATCAGCCTCTATAGAGCCTCTTACGCCCTCTTAGTCATCGCCGCTCTTGTATGCGCTCTTTCCTTCGTCTTTCGGGAGACGATACTGACCAGAAGCAATCAAATGGCGTTGTATTACCAAAACCTTATGGCAGGGAAAAAACCGGGGAAAAGTCTTAAGAAAAGCCAGACCTGGTTTTGGGGAAGCAAGAAGCGCATTTTTAATGTGCAACTGGTAAACGCTGAATTTCAGGAGATACATGGTATCATCTTCTTTGAACTCGATTCTCAATTTCACGTGATCCGCAGAGTTGATGCGCAAAGAGGTGCGTATCGCCATGGTACCTGGTATTTTTACCACGGAATTGAGCGCACGTTTGGCCCTGATCGGCTTTCGAAAATATCCTTTCGGGAGTTTGAGCAGGCAACCTTTCCCATCCCTGAGCCATTCGAGGATCTGTTCAGCCTGCAAAAACTTCCCGAAGAGATGACGTACCAGGAATTATCCCAGTATATCGAGCGGCTGCAAGAGGCTGGATACCGGACGAACAAGTACCGGGTAGACCTGCATTCAAAGATTTCGATGTCTTTTATTACCTTTATCATGGCCCTGATCGGCATATCCTTTGCCGTAAAAATCGATAGAAGCGCCCGGCTGTTCAACATCGGACTGGGGTTATTGATCAGTTTTCTGTACTGGGTGGTTTTTTTCATCAGCGTATCGCTCGGCCACGCAGGAGCTATCCCTCCGGTCCTAGCTGCCTGGCTGGGAAATGCGATCTTCTTTTGTTTCGCTCTCTACCTGTTCATGACCATCCCTACATAACATATTGAAAAATAAGGCATAAATTGCGTTTATTTTTCTTGACATCTGTTCAATATCATGTTATCTTCAGAGCTATAAACCTATATACGATAAACTGGGAGGATTCCCTTTTGAACAGAGGACAAAAGGAAAGGTTTTATCGGTTAGGAGAATTCTTTTTGAAAGGATAAAAAAAGGCGGATTGAAAAAAGAACAAGTAATGAAAAAGATTGAATACGAGGATAATCAAAGTCTTGCAGATTTCTTTGGTTGCCAGGAAAAGAACCTGCAACTGCTTGAGGATAATTTCCAGGTTCAAATTTCGACCAGGGGAAATCAGTTTTGCATCCTTGGAGAGGAAAAAAACGTTAATCGGGCTACTATCCTTATCCCAAGGCTTCTTAACCTGATTAAAGAGGGCGCGGTAAGTAAAGGTACTGATATCAGATATATCATTCAAACCTTTACTGAAAATGAAGATGCAGATTTGGAATCGATTTTTCTGGACCGTATCGAGGTGCCGGGAAGAAAGACGTTTGTCCGCGCCAAGGGAAAGGTTCAGCAGGAATACATACAGGCCATAAGAGATTACGATATCGTCTTTGGAATCGGCCCGGCCGGTACCGGGAAAACTTATCTGGCCATGGCTATGGCAGTATCTTCGCTCATGAGCAAGACCGTGAGCCGTATCATTCTGGCCAGACCCGCCGTAGAGGCAGGCGAAAAGCTGGGCTTTTTGCCCGGTGACCTTCAGGAGAAAGTAAACCCTTACCTGCGGCCCCTTTACGACGCTCTCTACGACATGATGGACACCGAAAGAGCGAGCCGGCTTATGGAAAGGGACGTGATTGAAATTGCCCCCTTAGCCTATATGCGGGGAAGAACTTTGAACGATGCTTTCGTCATCCTGGATGAGGCCCAAAACACCACCTCCGAGCAGATGAAAATGTTTCTGACGCGGTTGGGGTTCGGATCAAAAGCGGTGATTACGGGTGATATAACCCAGATTGACTTACCCGCCGACCGGTCTTCCGGATTGGTTGAGGTTCAGACCATCCTGAGGAGTGTGCAGGGAATCCGCTTCATCTACTTTTCTGAACTTGATGTGGTTCGCCATAATCTGGTTCAAAAAATTATCAAGGCCTATGAGGGACATGAACGCTCTATAGAAAATTCCAGGAACAAGGCTTTCGAGAAATCCGTAAAAGGAAAAAATGTTCGATAAATGGAGAAAAGGAGCCACAAAAGCTGTAAGTGGCAAAAGAGTTCTCTTAAAGGATAAAAAGTCTTCTTCCCCTAAAACGCACACCCGATACATTGCCCAGGTTGTCGGGTTATGGTTAGGTGCGACTCTTGCCCTGACCTATCTGACCTTCCCCATTATCAGCGTGCCAGTCATTTCCATGCACGAGGGCGATATCAGCCCGCAGGACATTAAGGCCCCGAAAGACTTTCAGGTGGAGGACAAGGCCACCACCATCAAGCGCCAGCATGAAGCGGAAGGCCGTATCCTGGCTATCTACGATTTCGACGACCGGCTTTTGGTGGATATCAATCAGAGACTGAACCGGGCCTTTGACCTGTTAATGGATGAATCTCCTGCGGCTCCCCTCAAGAAACCTGAAAAGCCGAAAGAAAAAAACGAATTCGTCGGGCCTATGCCCCAGTCCGGCAAAAAGCAGGACCAGCAAGAGCCACCTCCTCAATTGACAATCGAAGATCAATGGGAGCAATTCAAAAATGAAACTCATCTTACCTTGTCTTTAGATGAATTCAGGTACCTGATCAATTATCCTGAAAAAGGCCAGATTAAGAGCTCCATCAACCAGCTCGTCAATCAAATTATGTACATGGGAGTTCTGGGAAGTTTGAATTTTCCTCTGGAAGAGGAGAGAAAAGGATTTATCAAGAGGAACATCGTTACCGGCCATGAGGTGATCATAAACGATATGAGCCAGATATTAGACGAGCAGGGGGCCAAGGAATTTGCTCAAAAAGCGGCAAAATCTCTTTTTCCCCGTGATCAAAGAGCTTCCCAACTCGTAGGGGAGGCCGTGAAAGGACTCATTTATCCAAACCTGACCCTCAATCTGAGCGAGACACGAAACAGAAAAGTGCGGGCCATCGAGAGTGTAAAGCCATCCTTTTTCCAGATAAAAAAAGGTGAAATGATCATTCGTGAGGGAGAAAAGGTTACGGAAAGTCAGGTAGCCAAACTGAATGAGCTGATCAAGATCATGAAGCAGGAAAACATTTTCCTCTCACTGGCCGGGTTGGCCATGACCATTTTCCTGACTCTGCTTATGCTGTTTTTCTTTATTCAAAGGCACCGTCCTCAGATAGCCAGGAATATGAAAAGTCTGCTCTTAGTCACCATGATCATCCTGGTGGCCGTTTTCTTCAACAAGATTTTGGTCTATGTCGCCAATGGCCTTTCGGCTACCGTGCCGCAGATAGAGCATTCATCCTATTTTTATGCCTTTCCCTTTGCTTGTGCCGCCATGCTGACCGCTGTCCTGCTCGATCCCCTGGTGGCGGTGATGGTTGCGGCCGTAGTCGCTATTCTATCCAGTCTGTTGATAGGAAAAAGTTTCTATTTTTTTTTAGTGGCTTTTTTCGGCGGCATGGGAGCGATCTACGGCTTGGTGTATAAGGCCCGGAGAACCGCTATTGTTCGCGGTGGATCCATGGTCAGTCTGATTAACCTGTCGGTGATTATTCCGCTCAATCTGGCCAGAGGGTCCCTCATAAGCTCCCAGGGAATTTCCGATTGCATCTTCGGGATGGTGGGAGGACTGGCATCGGCGACTCTCGTTTCTGCTCTTTTGCCGATTTTTGAATCCTTATTCAAAGTGACTACCGATATCAAACTGCTGGAACTATTAAATATGAATCAGCCTATCCTGCGGCGTCTCGCCATGGATGCACCCGGAACCTATCACCATAGCATCGTTGTCGGCAACCTGGCCGAGGCAGCCTGCGAGGCCATCGGCGCAAACTCGCTTCTGGCCAGGGTGGCTTCCAATTACCATGACATTGGCAAGGTGAAGAAGCCACGCTATTTCGTGGAAAACCAGATGAATTTCAAAAACGAGCATGAACGGCTGGCTCCCAGTATGAGCGGGTTGATCCTGATCTCGCACGTGAGGGACGGTGTCGAATTAGCCAGGCAGAATAAAATCAGTCCTGCTATCGTGGATATCATCAGCCAGCACCATGGGACCAGTCTCATCAGGTTCTTCTACAAAAAAGCCAAAGACCAGGAGTCGCAGAAGCTGCAAGTGGTTAAAGAGGAGGATTACCGCTATCCGGGACCCAAGCCCCAAACCAAGGAGGCGGGCATTGTCATGCTGGCCGATGTGGTAGAGGCAGCATCGAGGACACTGACAGATCCCAGCCCCTCACGAATCCAGGGGCTGATTTTGAACATTATCAACCATGTCTTCAAAGATGGTCAGCTCGATGAGTGTGAGCTGACGCTCAAGGACCTGCATCAAATTGCCGGCAGCTTTAACCGGATCTTGACCGGAATATTTCACCAAAGGATTGTTTATCCTACCATTCAACCCGCAGGAGAGGAGGAGAAAAAGGAAAAAGGTGGAGATACAAATCCAAAATCAGCAAAAGATCCAAAAAATAAACAACCCTTTGTGGAGGAAGGTAACCAGGAAAATTTTAAGCGCCTTGGGATTTCAAACCCAGGAGGTGAGTATAACATTCGTAACCGATAAGATTATAAAAGAGCTCAATCTCCACTACCGGGGTATGGACTCGGCGACCGATGTTCTGGCCTTTGCCATGCAGGAGGGAGAATTCAAAGAGATCAGCCCCGATCTTCTCGGAGATGTCGTTATTTCCGTGGAGACCGCGCAAAGGCAAGCTGCGGAAAGTGAGCATTCCCTGGAAAAGGAGGTTGGAATTTTACTGATCCACGGTCTTCTCCATCTTTCTGGCTACGATCATATGACCGATAAAGATGCCAAGAGGATGCAGGCAAAGGAGCAGGAACTTTGGCAGTACATTCAACCTGATATATCGTAATTATGCTTCCTGATCGCTCTTGTGATACCTTAATCGAAAAGATAAATTATGCCATTGAGGGAATTATTTACGCAGTCAGAACACAAGGTAATCTTCGCTTTCATCTGTTGGCTGCGGCCCTGGTATTAGTGGCCAGTGCCGTTTTACCTATTTCCAAGATTGACCTTTTGTTCATCGTAGTGGTCATTTCTTCTGTCCTGGTAGCAGAATTGCTTAATACGGCCATTGAAGAGATGATAAACATGATCAGTCCGGATTACCATACTCAGGCGAAAATTATTAAAGACATTGCAGCGGGCGCCGTCCTGGTCGCGGCTATCGGAGCCATAGCTATCGGGAGTCTGATTTTTATTCCCCATATCTTGCCGCCTGCCTTCAAAACGGTGGGATTTTTCCATCGCTTGAGTGAAAATGAATTCGCCGCCTATACCATCCTTTTTTCCCTTCTGGTGGTCATTATTCTCATTGTAATCGGCAAAGCCATGTATGGCAGGGGAGAACCCCTGCACGGCGGCATGCCCAGCGGGCATTCTGCTATTGCCTTTTCCATGGGAACGGCGATAGCCTTTTTAACCAGCAATGCAATCGTTATCGTACTGGCCTTTTTCCTCGGCATTATGGTAAGTCACAGCAGACTGCTCCTGAAAATACATACCCGTCAAGAGGTCATTGCCGGGGCACTCCTCGGAGGTTTGGTTACGGCTGGTATTTTTATCTTATTCCGTTGCTGCTTTTAAAGATGAAGGAGGATAGTTATTCGAATGAATGTATTTTTAGAGGGAGATTTATGGAGAAAATAGAAGACGATCCCCCTTCGGAACGTGAAGAAAGCTTAAAAGAGTGGTTACGTCTTACCATGAAGGGGTTTTTATCTCGGCTCTGCTTTGGAGGGGAAAGGACATCAGTCCAAAGCGAAGAGGAACTCAGGAAGTTGATAGATGACGGAGAAAGACGGGGCGTGATCGAGGAGGAGGAACATGAAATGCTCCGAAGCATCCTCAAATTCGGTGATACCATTGCCCGCGAGGTCATGGTCCCAAGGATAGAGATGCTCTGCATCCGTGAAGATGCATCCTTTGAGCAGGTGATAAACTTTATCAGCGAGGATGGACACTCCCGGATTCCGGTTTATAAAGAGAGCATTGACAACATCGTGGGGGTGCTCTATGTTAAGGATCTTATCCGGCTCCTTCACCCCAACAAGGAAAATTTCAGGGTTTCCGATATCATGCGGCCACCTTTCTTTATTCCTGAAACAAAAAGAATCAGTGAATTGCTGCGGGAATTTCAGCATAAAAAAGTCCACCTGGCTATCGTGGTGGATGAATATGGCGGGACTGCCGGACTGGTGACGATCGAAGACCTTCTCGAGGAATTGGTTGGCGAGATAGAGGATGAGTATGATACGACCACGGAAAAAATGCTGGTGGTCGATGAACAGAATAAGCAGGCTGTGTCTGCAGATGGGCGATTAGAGATAGACGAACTGGAGGAGTATTTTCAAATTCCTCTTAAAGAGGATGATTATGAAACCGTAGGTGGGCTTATCTTTACTCTCCTGGAAAGAATCCCCTATCAGGGTGAGCAGATCACTTTTAAAGGTCTGCAATTTACTGTAGAAAAAGTAGATGCGCGGAGAATTCGTCGGGTAAAGATAGCCAGGCTCAATGGTAATTCCCTGGAACAGCTCCCCCCTCAAAGGGAAAATGAGAAAAGCTGATAGATCTTTTCTTTGTGTCCTTTAAGGGAACTTTCTATTGGCTGGAGAGGAAAATATGCCCGGAATGCTCAAAAAAGTTCTCCTGGTTGAGGAGGAATCCGCAGTTAAAGAACGCCTGGAAGAAAATCTGCTCAAATCCGGATATCTGGTCCTCAAGGCCAATCATGGATCCGAAGCACTCTCTATCTTAAATGAACAGATACCGGACATTATCATTTCGGACGCCTACTTATCTTCCATGAGCAGTATCGAATTCTGCCGCCGGGTTCGCGAAAACCCGCTGACTGCGGTAGTCCCTTTCGTGCTGCTGATGGAGGAGGGAGACGCCGAGGATTCCATGGTACGGCTCAAAATCGGGGCGGATGATTATATCCTGAAATCTGCCAGCGCAGAAGAGATCATTGTCCGTATCCAGGCCAAAGTAGACCGGTTCCAGACTTTGAGGGAACTGGTCCATATCGACTCCGTCACTCAGCTCTACAACCGCTATTACTTCGACAAGACCCTGGCCGATATCCTGAAGATTTCCGAACGCTACCATCACGATGTGTCCCTGTCTATTATGGATATCGATTATTTTAAAGAGTTTAACGATAATTTCGGACACCAGACAGGAGACTTTGTCATAAAATCCGTAGCCCGCTTCATCCGTGATAGACTGCGGGAGGTGGATACCGTAGCCCGCTACGGCGGTGATGAATTCGTCGTGGTTATGCCGGAGACCTCAAAAGGGAATGCAGCCAAGGCCATGATGCGTATACAAAACGAACTGGCCCGCACATCCTTTCACTTCGATGGAGTGCAGCAGGAACTGCAGGTTTCCATCAGCTTCGGCATCGCCAATTACCCCACCGAAGCTGCTACTGATTATGAATTGATCCATAAGGCTGACCAGGCACTCTATGCCATCAAGAACCTTAAAAATCTCAAAAGCAAAACCCTGTGGCCTTATCCGAAGCGAAACCAGTAAGTCTCTGCCAAAAACCACGCTATCTATCTCATATGAGCATCTATTTTCAGGATCAGGGAAAATATCGGGTTCAGAGAGGAGATTTCAGATACCTGGCCCGGTTCATGCCGTAAAGCTGAAGGTCTTCCGGCGCAGGCAGAGGCAGCTTGACCGTAAAGATCGTGCCCAGCCCCTCTTTGGATCGCACCCGAATACTCCCTTTATGGGCCTTGATGATTCCGGAACTGATGGAAAGGCCCAGTCCGCTTCCCCTGCCCATCTCTTTCGTAGTGAAGAAAGGCTCAAAGATTTTATCCTGGATATCTTTCGGGATCCCGACTCCGGTATCTTTGAAGATGATCATCGCACACTTTTTGGCCTTGTCCAGTTTTGTTGAAATGGTGATTTCATCCCCTAACTTCGTGGCATCTATGGCGTTGATGAACAGATTGACGCAGACTTGCTGAATCTGACTGGCAATCATGATGACAGGAGGAAGGTCATGAGCGTACTGCTTTACGACACGCACCCCTTTAGCCACGGTCTGTGTCGCGAACATCGAAATAGCGTCTTCGATAACTTCATTGATATCATAGAGATACCTGGGCTCATCCTTTTGCTTGGAAAAAAACAGGAGGTTGTCTACAATCTTCCCGATACGGTCACATACCCTTTTCATGCTGGCGAAATTGTGCCGCAATTCTTTATTATCTTCATACGTTGTGAGAAGCTCCTGAATCCGCCCGGAGAGCACAGCCAGGGGATTATTTATTTCATGGGCAATACCGGCCGACAACCTTCCCATGGCTGCCAGGCGGTCCGAATGGAGGATATGCTCGTGGATTTTTCTTTCCTGCTCTTCGATCTTTTTCTTCTCCGTAATGTCCCGGACCGTAGTCAGAGTGACCCACTCGCCGTTTGCACAAACATTTGAAGTTGAAACATCCAGCTCGATAACTGTCCCATCCTTTTTTTTACCCTTGATCTCAAACCGGGGGGCATTGGATTTACCCTGCCGTCTCCTTTCCACCCGCTCCCGCAGAATATCCCATGCCTCGGAAGGGTGGGTAATCAGTAAATTCTGACCAATCAGCTCCCGTGGATCCTTATATCCCAATATCCGGGCCAGACTTGGATTGACATAAATGATGGTTTCCCCCCTCGAAATCCCGACGCCTTCAAGCGAGCCTTCCACCAGGTCGTAAAAATTCTTCTCCCATTCCTCCATCCCTTTGGCCTGCTTTCGGGCTTCTTCCTCTAACTCATTCTCAATGGATTTATGTTCGGTAATATCTTCCAGGCAGATCAAAATAAAACCAGCCTGACTATGATTATCAGCCTGAGCATCCTCTTGCTGGTCCTGATGGGAATGCAGCGAATGAAGGGGAAAGACGCTGAGTTTATAATACACCGGAGAGCCATTTACCATGAAGCGTGGATTGGATTTCTTGAAAAAAGGCCTCCCTTCCTTCAGGACACGTTTACAGATTTCCTCAAGCTCCACCGTGGCAGTGTTATTGGGAAAGATTTCAAAGGCGTTCCTGCCTACTACCCGTGAGGCAGGAACGTGCGTTACCCTCTCCATGGCCGGATTCCAGAGCCGGATGCAAAAATTACTATCCAGTACCTGAATACCTATTGGCACGAATTTGAGAATCTCTTCGCTCAGTTCCTTGAGCTGGCATATATCCCCCGGCCCTATGTGCCAATCGTTCGTTATTGTCTGGTCGTTCGTGATCTTTTGAAGGTCAGTGCTGTCCATGATTCAGTATGACTTATGTTTTTATGCGATTTATATCTTACAAGGGCTGTAAGTTCTCATCAATTTTTCACTACTACTTATTAAATGATATAAATAATAACACATTTTCTGGAAGAAAGCCAGGAGAGAATTGCAGGGGATTATTCCTCACCATGAAGGTTTCAAGGGTATCGTACTCTCAATTACTATTGACAAGTACTATTGACAAGCAATTAATATCGACGACTGGATAAGAAGCTGTTAAGCCGGGCAATACATGAGGTTAAGGTCTCAGGTCAGGATATTATGCAAGTCTACACTCCATATTTTACGAATGTCTCTCTCCATGCTCCTGTTCGGCCTTTCTTTGCCTCTTGATAATTGTCACCAGGCTGCGAAGGGCTTCGTTAACCGATTCATGGTCGGGAAAATACTCTGCGATATCGGGATCAATCACTACAACGTTAGTACCTTCTGCATACCGCTGTGCATACTTGCCCCGGACCCCGCCATCGAAATCGTATTCTTCAAGCATGTCAGAATCATTCTTCATTTTCTTCATATTTTAATTTCTCCTTGTTTGTCGCTAATCTGGCGCTGATAATACGGATTCGGTCACCTCTTTCTGTGTGGACGACAACTAATAATCTCCCTCTTCCTGATTGTCCAATCAGGACAAACCGCTCCTCGTCCCCGGAGTGCAGAGGGTCGTCTATCGTCATTGACAATGGATCGCGAAACACTGTGCTCGCCTCATCGAACGAAACACCGTGTATCTTTATGTTTCGAAGAGCCTTCTTTGGGTCCCATTCAAACATTAATCCCATAAGGTGTCGACTTTCTCTTTAAATTATAATACCATGAACGATGTGCCTCCAGTAAATAATTTATTCACCTTATGTAGTATTCCGCGTAAGCATTGTCCGATTCCCACACCCGGACAGAGGCAACCTGCATTGATGATCCCTCCACCTCTCCTTGGGCCAACTCACCGGAAACCTGTTCGAATAAATACCTGGCAATGTTTTCAGAGGAAGGATTCCGATCCTGGAAAGGCGGTAACGTATTCAAATTGGTGTGATCGAGCGTTTGCAAGACATTGTGCAGGCACTTTTTGATGTCCTTAAAATCAAGGGCAAGTCCAATTTCATTAAGCTTTTCCGCAGTGACGTAAAGCTGAACCCGCCAGTTATGCCCGTGGAGCGATTCGCACTTTCCCGCATATCCCCGCAACTGATGAGCCGCTGCAAAGCTTGAACTGACCATAAGTTTATACATGCTCTTTTCTCTCCTTATCTCTTCATCTTCTTTCAGTGACTGTTGGGCGAGAGCTTCGTACCCGTTATCTCTTCGATCAGGGCGAAAAGAGCCGGGAGCAGATCTTCTTCCCTGCGCTTTTCGACAACCTGGCCATTTTTGAAAAGAACGCCGACTCCATGCCCCCCTGCAATTCCTGCATCTGCCTCTTTCGCTTCTCCGGGACCATTGACCACGCAGCCCATGATGGCCACCTTGAGCGGATGTGTAAGGTGGCCTATCCGCTCTTGCACCTTTATGACCAGCTTCTGAATATCGATTTCGCACCGCCCGCAGGTGGGGCAGGAAATAATCTCAGGGCCTCTTTGCCGAATCCCCAGAGCGCGCAGGACTTCGTATCCTGCCCTCACCTCAAGGATTGGATCGGCGGTCAGGGAAACCCGCACAGTATCTCCAATACCTTCAGAGAGTAAAATCCCCAAGCCTACGGCAGATTTAATTCCTCCGCAAAAAGCATCGCCTGTTTCGGTGATCCCAAGGTGCAGAGGATAATCCATCTCTTTGGCTATCAGCCGGTAAGCCTCGATCGTGTCAATGACAGAAGATGACTTCAGGGAGATTTTAATCCTGGAAAATCCCATGCCTTCGAGAAGATCGACCTTACGGCGGGCGCTCTCGACCATGGCTTCCGGGGCCGGGCCGCCGTATTTCTGGTAGAGGTCTTTCTCGAGTGATCCTGCATTGACACCGATGCGGATAACCGCTCCGGTATCACTGGCCATCCGGACCACCTCCTGCACCTGTGCAGGGGATCCGATGTTGCCCGGATTAATGCGCAGGCCCTCGACACCGCCTTCAAGTGCCATCAAGGCCAGCCGATGATTGAAATGGATGTCGGCAATGACCGGGATGGGGCTGTGCTGAACGATAGAAGGGATTTTCTCAGCAGCCTCTTTATCTGGTACCGCTATCCGGATAATCTCGCAGCCAGCCTGAGCAAGGCGCTCGATCTGGGCCACTGTGACCTCCTGATTGCGGGTATCGGTTTTGGTCATCGATTGAATGGAGACGGGAGCGCCATCCCCGATTTTTACCCCCCTCAACCAGAGGGGTCTGGTTTTTTTTCGTTGTATGTTCATCAGAGAAACTCTTGCCTGTTCATTATAGTGTCATAAATCCTTCGGCTGAAAGATCCGGCTGCGGAACCTGCCGAGAACTTTCCTTGCTTCTTTTCCTTTGGCGGTAAACATAAGCCTTCTTATTTCCGGTCCCTGGTGATCGAGGTTTATCTTCAGGTGATCCTCAGGTAAAAGGTTTTCTATTTTTTCCGCCCATTCCACTAGGGTGACTCCTTCACCGTAAAAAAATTCCTCATATCCAAGATCTTCCATTTCCTGCGGGTCCGAAAGGCGGTAGACGTCGAAGTGGTAAACCGGGCACATCCCCTGATATTCGTTTATAAGAGTGAACGTAGGGCTGGTAATATAGCGGTCCCTCACCTTGAGCCCCCGTGCAATCCCCTGGATCAGGCTGGTTTTACCCGCTCCGAGATCACCTGAAAGGGCAACCAGAAAGCCGGTGGAAAGAGACTCCCCCAGTATCTGCCCCAGGCGGTGGCTCTCTTGCGGGCTCAAGCTGTATAAGATAAGACGACTCAGTTCCTTCTCTTTTTTCATCACACTGTTACTGAAAGCATCATGCTGTGGCTTTTCAGTACCATTTCGCTATTCGAGGCGAAAACTGAAGGGGATAATTCCCCATTCATGCTCGCTCCCCTTCCCTTTGCTCACCGGCTCGAACCGGTATTGCCGCAGATAATCACTGGCTACCGCCTCAAGGCGGGGGTCTAATTTCTGCATCGGTACGACTCGGATGACATACCCCTGGCTGTCAACCCAGAATTTCAGCCGGATTCTCCCTTGAGTCTGCCCCTGATACCCCTCAGGATAGCGCAGAGGATAGTCAGGTTTGGCAATGAGGTTACGTGGCTTGCCGGACCACTGAATATCCGATGCGGCAGAAGGTGTGCTGGCCCGGCTGACTTTCTCCACAGGCTCGACCTGATCGAAGTCCATTTCCTCCGGCACCGGCTTGGGCTGATTCTCTTTCCTTTTTGACGCAATTTCCCCGGGCTGTGGAGGGACTTGCGTCGCAGGCACGGTCCGCTTTTGCTGATCTAATAATTCATCGCCTAAAGCACGGTCTATGATGTCGTCTTCCAGGTCCGCGTCAGAATAGGATAAAGGCTGTACCTGTGCCTTGAGTGGCCGGGGAAGATCGAAAGAAGGCATCGGAACTTCGTGATCGGCCCTCATCTGATTACGGACAGCGGGGTCCATTTCGGGAAGAGGGATACTGTTTTGAGGTTTAGGCGCGCTCGGCGCGTTCCTGTCTACGGGCCGGGAGACGTTCCTGTTGTCTGGGGCCTGTGCCTGCAAGGGAACCTGGATGAGCTGAACCTGGGTATAAGAGCCACCGATTCTTTCTTCAGTCTCTACCGGCTTGAATTTTGGTATCAGGCAAATGACCAGTGCATGCAAAAGAAGGGAAATGATCATGAAGGTGTTAAGGCTTCTATTGGCTACCATTCTCTACCATACATGAGTATTTATCGTCAGAAGGTTATTCATCTTCAGGTCTTGTGGCTATGGCCAGATTCTCAATGCCTGTCTTTTTCGCTATATCCATAACCTGAACGACAAGACCGTGAGGAACGATCTCATCTGCCTTGATGATCAGGACGGACTTGTTTCCCTTTTGTTGAGCCTTGGCCAGCCGGTCTGGAAGTTCGGCTATGGAAACGAATGCTTCGTTCAGGTAGATCTTTTTCTCTTTGCTGATAGTTACCGTTAATTCCTTTTCCTGCTTGATATCTTTTGCACTGGCCTTGGGGAGCTTTACATCGATGCCGGTCTGTGCCATAAACGAGGTGGTAATCATAAAAAAGATTACCAATTGTAAAGTCACATCAATCAAAGGAGTAAGATTGATATCTAACTTGAGACCTTTTTCAGTGTTATCAGAAAAATTCATCTTTCTCCCCTTTATCTCGAAGCATCTCTCTGGGAAAAGCTCCTCTGTCCTTCGTCTCTCTTCAGGATATCCAACAGCTCCATAGAGGTATTTTCCATCTCCGAGATATAGCCATGGGCCTCCTTATAGAAATAATTGTGGGCCACCAGGGCAGGAATACCTATGATCAACCCGGCAGCGGTAGTAATCAGTGCCTCACCGACACCTCCGGCCAGATCCTTAGGCTGGCCGACTCCTACCGTCGCTACCACCTCAAAGGCCTTGATCATGCCGGTTACGGTTCCCAAAAGCCCTAAAAGCGGTGCAACCGTGGCAACCGTGGCCAGGGGAGCGAGATGTTTTTGCAGCTTTATCGATTCCCGCTTCCCTGCATGCTCGATCGTTTCCTTGATCTCATCGCGTGAGGCATGAATTTTCAAGATTCCGGCCTCGATAATCTTCGATATGGAAAAAGAGCTGTTACCACAAATAGCGATAGCCTCGCTGATTTTCCCCTCATGGAGCAGTCTTTTCACTTTAGCGACAAACTCAGGGGGGTGAATCCTTGATTCCCGCAGGCTGTAAAATCTCTCAAGCACAATAGCCAGACCTAACACCGAGCAAAAAAGGATGGGGGCCATTACCCACCCTCCCTTGATAATGTAATTAAGCATTATTTCTCCTCCCTTGGCTCAAAATCAAAATGATTTATTTGTTTCTTTTCTTTTTCTTCAGTGAAGATATCACTCCTATTCTCTTGATGGCTTCTTTGCGCAATTCAGTATCGCGGACATCGTTGATCACCTTTTGATAAGCATTTTTGGCCTGCTCATAGTCGCCCTGCCGCTCGTATAATTCCCCAACCCGGTAGTAAACCTTAAGTTTCCACTCTTCTTCCTCCGGATACAGGTAGGGGATTTTCATGAAGTCGGCAATGGCCTGAGAATACTCCCGCAACTGGGTATTCGCTTCCCCTAACTGAAAAAGCGACTTGATCCGCAGCTCTTTGCTGGAGGATTTTGAAGAATGATTAAAAGCACGTGCTGCCTCTTCATACCGCAATTCATTGAAAAAAATCTGGCCAAGCTTATATTGAACCTCATGGAAGAAAGGCCCTTCGGGAAACTTTTCCACCAATTGGAGAAAGCTCCTTATGGCCGTGGCCGGGTTCCCCAGATTCTCAAGAGATACTCCGCGATAGTAGAGCGCTTCGTGGAGCATGACTTCGGGCTTTTCATTCTGCAAAACCGTATTGCATTCCTCAACCGTTTTCTGGTAATTCTGAAGATGAAAATACGCCTTGGCCAGGCCGAGATGAATATCGATCGCCCGGGTGGTTTGCGGGGACACGGAAAGAAGCTGGGTGAATTCATCGATAGCCCGCTGGTACTCCCCCGATTGCAGATGAATGGAAGCGACCTTGTACATGGCCTCATCCAAAAGCTTTCCCTTGGGGAACTTCTCGATAAGGATCTGGTAATTCTGAACGGCCTGGGGAAGATCTCCGCGAGTAAAGAGCGTTTCTCCGATCTGAAACTGAAGCTGCTCGCTGATGGGGTTATCTTTATACTTTTCAATGAAACTCCTGGATGCCTCAAGATACTGGCCGGTCATTCCCAGCCGGTCGTAGCACAAGATAGCGCCGTATTCGGCCTCAACCCCTACTGAGCTGTCGATAAAGTGAGTATTCAGTTCCTGATACTGCCGAAGGGCCTGCGAGTATTGTCCAAGGTTATAGAGGCAATCCGCTATTTTGATCCGCGCCTGATTGGCAAAGCGGCTTTGGGGATACTCACTGAGGAGTATTCTAAATTCCCTGACCGCATCTTTAAACTTACTGTCCTGGAAAAAGGTTAATCCGATATAGTACTGGCTCTGGTCTTTCAAGTCACTCTGGGGGAATCGCTGGAGCAGGAGACGAAATTGCCTGATCGCCTCTTTCATATCCCCCATCCGGGAGTAGGTGAGGGCGTATCGAAAAGCGGCCGTATCAAGGAGAGCAGACTGGGGAAACCTGGCCATCAACTCCTCCAGGCATTTCTGAGACTCGGGATACTTCTTCAGGTTGTAAAGACATTCGGCCTGGCGAAAGAGGGCATCCGGCAAAAGCGGGCTGTCCGGGAAATAGACCGCCAGTTGAGAAAACTCTTTGGCCGCCAGTTCCCAGTCTTCCAGACGGTAATAAGACCATCCGATTCCATGCAGGCTCGGCGCACTCCATTTGCCTTCCGGATACTCATTCAAGAGCTCGGAATAGCTTTGAATGGCTGCCCGGTAATTTCCCATGCGAAAATATGACTCGCCGATCCAGTAGGTTGCTTGATCGGCAAGATTGGTTGTAGGATATTCACTCATCAGTTTCTTCAGAGCCTCAACAGCCTGTGCATAACGCTCTAAGAGGATTGAGCAGGTGCCTATCCGGAAACAAGCGTTTTCAGTGTATTCATTCTGCGAATCGGTCAATTGCCGGTAGCAGGCAATGGCCTCCTGGTACTGCTTCTGGTTGTACCAGGTTTCAGCCAGCATGAAAATCGCCGAAAGCCGCACGGGCTCATCGACTCCCTTTCGTTCGATAATTTGCTTCAATTTTGAGGAGGCAGCTTCATACTCCTGTGTCTTGAATAAAGACCAGGCAATGCCAAAGAGTGCCTGATTATAAAGAGGAATGTCGGGATAGGCGGTCAAGAGTTCCTCATAGGTCTCCCTGGCCTTCTGGAAATCCTCCATCATGAAAAAGCATCGCCCCTTTCGATACAGAGCCAAAGGAATCAGGGTGCTTTGCGGATATTTTCCCTGCAGCGACTGCAAACAGGTAATGGCATCCTGAAACCGTGACACTTTGAAATAGGTCCAGGCCAAACCATACAGGGCGGAATCCGCCAGACTGTCGGTCTCGTATTTGAAGAGAAAATCCCGGTAAAGCCTTTCACTGTCCTGGAAATTCTCGAGATTGAAGGCACACTCGGCCTGCCAGAAAAGGCTCTGCGCTGCAAACGGGCTTTCAGGAAATTCCCTGGTCAACTGCTGATAGGCTCGTGCCGACTCCTGATATTTGCCCAGGTGATAGTAACCTCCAGCCAAAAGATAGTAAGACTTCTCCCGCAGAGGGCTTAAACCGTAGAGATCGATAACTGACTGAAGATACCGGGTGGACTGCTCGAAGTCTTCCTTTTGGGCGTAAATCCATCCCAGGGAATACATGGTATAATCAGCGTACTGCGTCTGGGTAGATCGCTCAATGACCCGGTTGTACGAGGATATGGCTTTCTCCACGTCTTTGAGGTTAAAATACGATTCTCCTGCCCAATAAGCAGCCACTCCCTTATAGGGGCTGTTCGGATACTTGGCTATCACCGTCTCGAAGGATGCAACGGCCTCTTTAAAATTCCCTCTTTGATATTCGTGTTTTCCGGATTCATAATATCCTCTGTCCTGCAAGACGGCGCGGGAAAAAATCCCACCTAACGGCACACCGAAAAGACAGCCCAGGCCGGGCTTGACCGCAGGTTTCAGCTTCTCTTCTTCTCCGATGACCGGAGCAAGACCTGCTTTGGCCGATTCGATGGGGACCTCCTTGACTCCCAGAGCCGCCAGGGTTGGGAACTGCTGGGTTTTATTCTCTTTAAACTTTAACTGGTAATCGCCGGTTACCACTACTTCCGGCAACGTGATACCCGGTTTGGTCTCACCATCCGTAGCCACACAGATTGATGAAGACAATAAGAGCGAACAACTCACTGCCAAACTAGATAAAAAAATCCACAAGCTTATGTGTGCGGGCCATGACCCTTTTTGTTTCACGCGCATAGAGGGCTCTCATCCTCCCTTCGATAGATGATAATGACTATCAAATGATGTCCACGAATGGTAATAACTGCTTTTGTCCATTAACATACGGTCTTAAGGTTAAAGATAATAAGATAACATGACAACGGGGTGAGAGCCTCTCCTTCCGAAAAGTATCCTTCTTCCGCCTGGAAGACATTCATGGCTCTCAACTCGCTTACGGTTCAAGGAAAAAGAAACTGAAAAAAAGCTAGGGAGTCTCTTTCGTCTGAGACCGTAATTTTTCAATTCTTTGCTGGGCGGACTGTCTGAAATAATCTTCCTTCTGGTTTTTGGCAACCGTCTCGTACAGCTCCAGTGCCTTGGAATATTCCTTGAGATGCTCGTAAATTCCGGCCAGCCTCATTTGTGCCATAACTGCCCAGTTGGCAATCCCGGCATACTGCTGAGGAATTTGCAAAAAGGTGTGAATAGCCTTATCGTAATTTTTTTGACTCGCATACGACTCCCCCAGCCAATAGAGGGCCTCCGCCGCTACACTCCGGTCGGCAGAGCCTGAAGCGCTCTTATAGGCCTCGGCAGCCTGGAGAAACTTCTGTGCCTGGTAGTAGAGAGTGCCCAACTGCAGCCAGGCGCTGCTGGCAATCGGGCTGTTTTTACACTCTTTCGTGATATGGATCAATTGCTGTTCAGCAAGATCCCGTTTTTCCAGTTTCTGATTGCTGAGGGCAAGATAGTAATAAGCTTCGGGCACATACGAGCTTTCACCGTACTTGCGAATGAAGTCATCCAACTGGGCAGCAGCAGGAGAGTAATCCTCTAGCTTGAAGAGCATAAACCCGCTCTGGAAGGAAACCGATTCCGCCAAATCATCCTTTGGATACTTTCCGAGAAACTGCTTATAGAGAGCCACCGCCTTTGGAAACTGCTTGGCCTGATAGAATGAAAGACCCGCTCCATACAGGGCCGATCTGGCATCAGAATAATCAGGATAATCACGGACGAATTTTTGATAATCCAAAGCCGCCTTTTCATACTCTCCCTGCCGGTATTCAATATCCGCGCTGTTCAAAAGGGCCTTCGAGACCAATTGCTTATTCTTGGGGTGCTTGTCCATCAGTTCCCGGAAAGTTTTTATGGCCCGGCCGTAGTCCCGTAATTTCAGATAAGCCAGTCCTAAACCATACTGTGCTTCAGCAGCATGGCTGTGGCCGGGGTATTTTCCCAAAAATTTCTGATAGGGTGAAAGCGCCTCTTTCCATGCCCCTGCCTGACTGTTTGACTCCGCAGACCAGAATAAGGCATCCGCGGTCAACTCACTGTCAGGATAGCCGCTGAGCAGCCGTTGATAAAAGCTGCCTGCCTTCTCGTACTCCCCCTTGAAGAAGGAAGTCTGCCCCATTCGATACAGGGCCTTATCCAGGAGTTCGCTCTTTTGAGGATACCGATCAAGCAGCCTCTGGTAGTGAAGAATCGCCTGATTGTATTTTTTCTGCTTAAAATAGGCCTCCGCAATGCGAAACTGCGCATAGGGAGCCTTGGGACAATCGGGATACACCCTCAGCAACTGGGAAAACTGATCGATAGCCAGATCATAAAATCCATCCTTGTACGCGCCAAGAGCTACCGCATACAGGCTGTTCTCGTCGCTGATCTGGGCGGAGCACAACGCTACACCATACTGAAAGAGAAAAACGCCGATCAGCACACCGGCATACAAAAACAGAAAGGGGATTTTCCGATCGGTCATGGCACTCAATTTACCTATAACTTTCTTAGCGTTAGGGATATCGCCTCTTATAATATATTTCTTGTGTCAGTCTAACATACTTTGCACGGAAATTCAATTTTGTTCAGCCAATAACTTACGGGGGAAGCACAGGTAAAATATATGATTGCCTATGCACCTGACAATAAGTGCAGGTTTCTGACCTTGGAACATTACCGATGAGAACAACAAACATTATCGAACGGCTTAATAGGAGCTTATAGCGGTTTTTACTTGAATGAACTACGGAAAGTGGTATTCTTTCTAAGAGAGATAATTTTATTGTGTAGATTTAATAATTAATTACTTTAAGTAGGAAGAATTAACCCTGCAATGCTACAAACTCCCCAGGGTTTTGAGGTAAGCTATGTATAGCCTCCAGAGGTAATGATACGCAGGGTTAAGAACCAATCTTTCGTAGGGAGCTTACCACCATTGACTTCGATTCCACAGCGACCAGAATTCTTAGCACGGCGATGATAAAGGATTTTTAACCACTCCTGCTAAGCCAAACATTTATGCGCCTGGAAGGACTCGAACCTTCGGCTTCAGCGTCCGGAGCGCTGCGCTCTATCCCCTGAGCTACAGGCGCGTAGCATCAATTGGAGAAGTTTATGATAATAAAGCATCAGCAAAAAGTCAACTAGATTTTCTCGCATAGCGAAACCTGAAGCTACAAACGAGGGGAAACCTAACGATGTTGAAGTTAAAACATACAGCAATCAATCCAGAAGTAATGGGTGGCAAGCCCTGTATCCGTGGTCTCCGTGTCACTATAGGTACGATAGCCGGACTCGTTGCCTCAAGATATTCGGTAGGTGATATCTTACATTTATTTCCATTATCAAAAGTATGATCTTTCCAGATACCGGTGCTCAGTGGAGGGCTTCTTTCATTTTCACACCGCCCAGTCCCAGGTCCTTCATAGCCAGATCCAGATCTGACAATATCCGAAGGGTCATTTCTTCTATTAACTTGACGGTTTCCGCTTCATGGGGCAGATGGCTGATCCTTTGAAACTCTGCTTTAATGCGTTCCAGCTCATCCAGAAAAGTTTGATTATGGATAATTTCTGCCCAGGTTTGACAGCCGTGGAGAAACAAATCCAGAGCGCTCTGAATTCTCTCGTTCAGGTGATCCATGCTCGTTCTTCCCCCTCAGAATGAGATACCGATATCCATTTCCGGTTCCAGGCGAGATCAACTCTTGCACTACTCATGTCTGTCAGCGGTCTTGTCCTTTCAATATTCAGGCTCTGCATGATAATAGAGCTTTGCTGTAACCGCTCTCGGTAAAAGTATCGGTTCAGGTTATTCCTGTAACCGGAAAACTGTTTTCTGATATGAGAAGAATGAGAAAATGTTTGTCAGATAAGCCCTGTTTTAGTATGATATGACTCTAAAAATGAGCTGGTGGAGATAAACAATAGACAAAGATAAAAGAACACAATGAAGAATACAACGAGGAACGCAACAAAGAACATAACGAAAGAAGCATGATGATAATGAAACAAATCGTCAATTTCCTGTTCGAGGCAGGAATGCTCAAGAAAACGCCCAGAACCGGCTATCAGTTTTTGGGATCTGGAGAAGAGTCCGTGGCAGAGCATACCTTCCGGGTGGCGTGCATAGGGTATGCGCTCTCCAAGATGGTTTCTGTGCCGGTAGATGAAAACCGGCTTTTGAAGATGTGCCTTTTTCACGATCTTCCTGAAGCCCGGACAGGAGATCATAATTATGTAAATAAAAAATATGTATCCATTGATGAAGAAAAAGCCGTGACTGACCTGACTGCACATCTGCCGTTCGGCGATGAGATGCGTGATGTGATCCATGAGTTTATCCAGCAAACGACCATTGAGTCTAAAATGGCTCGTGATGCCGACCAACTGGATTTTCTGCTCGAGTTGAAAGAATCGGGGGATTTGGGGAATAAATATGCCGAGGATTGGATTCAGGCGGTTTTAAAGCGGCTGCAAACCGAAGAAGCCAAAAGTCTGGCCATGGAAATCTTAAGGACAGATTCGAATGACTGGTGGTTTCAGGATAAAGAGAGTCCCTGGTGGGTAAAGGGGGAAAAATAGCTGTATGGCCTTTCACGATTTGAAGCAGTTTATGGCTGAACTGGAGAAAAAGGGCGAACTTGTCAGGATCAGGGAAGAGGTGAGTTGTGACCTTGAAATCACCGAGATCACGGACCGTGTGTCCAAGTCTGGGCCGAGCGGCCCTGCCCTGCTCTTCGAGCGGGTTACGGGGCACACCACGCCGGTACTCATGAACGCTTTTGGCTCCATGAGCCGTGTAGCTCTTGCCTTGGGCCTTGAGAGTGAAGAAGCCTTCGGGCACGTGTTCGGTGAATTGATGGACATAAAGGTGCCTGCTGGCTGGATGAACAAATTGAGGCTCTTGCCCAAATTAAAGCGGTTTCTTTCCTTAGCCCCGAAGGTTGTGAAAAACCCTCCCTGTCAGCAGGTGGTTTACCGGGGTGAGGAGGCAGCCCTGTCCCGCATTCCCGTCCTTTTTTGCTGGCCCGCTGATGGGGGCAGGTTCATTACGCTGCCTACGGTTTTTTCGCGGCATCCGGTTACGGGAAAAAGGAACGTGGGCATGTACCGGATGCATGTCTATGACGATCGCACTACCGGCATGCACTGGCACACCCATAAAGGGGGTGCAGAGCATTATCGCGAGGCCGAGCGGCTGAATCAGCGGCTTGAGGTGGCTGTGGCCATCGGGCCCGGGCCTGCCGTCACCTATGCGGCTACCGCGCCTATCCCGCCCGACATGGACGAAATTCAATTTGCCGCCTTCTTGCAGAATGCTCCCATTGAAATGGCCAGGTGCCTGACCATCGATCAGGAGGTTCCGGCACATGCCCAATTCGTGCTGGAAGGATATGTGGAGCCGAAAGAGCAGCGCATCGAGGGGCCTTTTGGCGATCATACCGGCTATTACTCACCTGCCGATTCCTATCCTGTTTTCCACCTGACCTGCATCACGCATCAGAAAGACCCTGTTTATCCTGCCACCATCGTAGGCAAACCGCCGATGGAGGATTGCTATCTGGCCAAAGCCACCGAGAGGATTTTTCTGCCCCTGATTCAGGCCCAACTGCCGGAAGTTACGGAGTTTAACCTGCCCATGGAGGGAGTGTTTCACAACCTGGCCCTGGTTTCCATCAAAAAGACCTATCCGGGCCAGGCCAAAAAGGTGATGTCAGCCCTTTGGGGCATGGGGCAGATGATGTTTACGAAAATCATCGTGGTCTTCGAGAGCGATGTGGATGTGCACAATATGTCCGATGTGCTCTGGAGACTGGGAAACGATATCGACCCCCGGCGGGATGTGATCTTTTTTGAAGGTCCGGTGGATGCCCTCGACCACGCGGCATCGAGCCCCCACCTTGGATCGAAAATGGGCATCGATGCCACGAAGAAATGGCGGGAAGAAGGCTATCCGCGTGAGTGGCCCGACGTTATCCGGATGGACCCTGCGGTCGTGGAAAAGGTGGACCGGCTGTGGCCGAAATTAGGTATCGATTTGCCTTAAAGGAAAATCATAATGGCAACTAAGGATCAAGTACAAAAAATGTTTCAGACGATTTCCCCTACCTACGATCTATTGAATTCCCTGTTGAGCTTTAACATTGACAAATACTGGAGGAAAAAAGCCGTGTCTGCCCTCAACCGGCAGTGCAGGCGGCAGGAAAAGCAGGTCATACTGGATCTGTGCAGCGGCACGCTCGATTTGTCCCTCCAGGTAATGAAGTACAGCGGCCCCAATACCAAAGTGGTGGCTCTGGATTTCAGTTCCAGGATGCTGGCTGAGGGAAAAAAGAAAATCCCCCAGGATCAGCAAGAAAGAATCTGCCTGGTCTGCGCCGATATCGAACATCTGCCCTTGCGGGATAATGTGGCTGAAGGCGCTGTCATGGGGTTTGGCCTTCGCAACCTCATCAACCGCCAAAAGGGCCTGCGTGAGATTAACCGGGTCATAAAGCCTTCCGCCACATTGGCCATTCTGGAGTTTTCTCAGCCCAAGTCCAGGTTTTTCCGGTCCCTTTACTTTTTCTACTCCCTGCATATCCTTCCTTTCATTGGCGGGCTGATTTCCGGGAACGCTTCCGCCTACCGCTACCTGCCCGAGTCGGTGCTGAAGTTCTATACCGCAGAGCAACTCGCGAAGATCATGCAGGAAAATGGCTACGGCAAGGTTCGTTTCTCCCTTTTGACTGCCGGTATCGTGGCCCTGCATGTGGGGGAAAAGGAATATGCCCGCTGATCTTACCGCAACTTCCATTTCATCGTCATCAAAAGGTCTCATCAATCCGTCATGCCGCATCATTCTGGCCCTGACCGGTGCCAGTGGCATGATCTACGCCCAGAGGCTCCTGACTCACCTTCTGGCATCTGAAATCGAGGTGCATCTGATCGTTTCCCGCCAGGCGGCCACGGTCCTGAAAACGGAACTGGGATGCGGGCCGGATTATTTTCAGCAATTGCCCGTGATGCACCATGACTGCCAGGATTTTTCTTCTCCCCTGGCCACCGGCTCATTCCATACGCAAGGGATGATCATTCTCCCCTGCTCCATGAACAGCCTGTCTGCCATTGCCCAGGGCCTTTCGCTCAACCTCGTCCACCGGGCTGCCGCCGTCTGCCTGAAAGAGCGCAGAAAGCTGATCTTAGTACCACGCGAGACCCCTTTAAGCAGTATCCATCTCAAGAACATGCTCACTCTCTCTCAAGAGGGTGCCGTAATTCTTCCGGCCAGCCCCGCATTTTACAATCATCCGAAGGACCTCGAGGAACTGGTGGAGTTTTTTATCCAGAGGATCCTTGATCAGATCGGCTATGCGTCCGCCTGTTTTGAGGCGTATGCCAGGAGAGTGAAAGAACCTTGAACATGAGAAAAGTGATCGATCATGTGAAGATTATCCTTGAGATGATTAAATTCGAGCACACCATCTTTGCCCTCCCCTTCGCTCTTTTAGCTGCCTTTCTTGCAGCCCGTGGCTGGCCGCCGCCGGTGAAGCTGTTCTTTATCCTGGTGGCCATGGTGGGAGCACGCAGCGCTGCCATGAGTTTCAACCGGTTGGTGGATGCCTCCTTTGATGCCAGGAATCCCAGAACAAAGGATCGGGCTATCCCTGCGGGGAAAATCAAAAAAGGCGAGGTAATCTTTTTCCTTCTGATCTCCTGCGGTCTATTCTTCTTTGCAGCCTACAGCCTGAATCGGTTGTGCCTGATTTTATCTCCTTTCGTATTGGCCATCTTGCTCCTGTATTCCTTTGCCAAAAGGTTCACCTCCCTTGCCCATCTGGTTCTTGGGCTCTGCCTTGGGCTTTCCCCTCTGGCTGCCTGGATAGCCATTACCGGCGTGATCGACCCGGTGCCCGTAGTGCTCGGACTCGGAGTGCTGCTTTGGGTGAGCGGGTTTGATGTCATTTACGCCTGCCTGGATTATGACTTCGACCGGGCGGCAAACCTTCATTCCATTCCTGCAAGGATCGGCATCCGGGGCGGCTTATGGGTTTCCATACTCCTTCACCTTGGGGCTGCCGTCTGTTTTTTCTCCCTCTGGCCAATGGCAGGATTAGGGATTGTCTATGCAGCCGGTTATATGGTGACTCTTTTTTTCCTTCTCTACCAGCACTGGATCATCCGTCCCGAAGACCTGTCCAGGGCCAATTTCTCTTTCTTTATCGCTAATGGGGTAATCAGCATCGTGCTTTGCACTGCTGCCATTATCGATGTGCTGAGACTGGCCGGATAGCCGAAAAACCGGCCGGACAGCCGAAGACCGGCCAGATAAAGGAACAATTGGCCGATATAACGCCATAACGAATAAATCGCTCACCAAAAGGCGAAAGTCAGCCCTCCCACCTAAAGTTGAACTGTGCTATTTCCGAATAATAAGAAAAAGGCTCATGAAATACTGCATAAGGAGAAACCATGTTTTGGGAAGGGCCAGAAAACAGGAAATCCACACGCATCCGCACCAAGATCTTCGTCCGCTACCAGCAAATAGCCGATGACCATGACCAGACAGCTTTTGAGTTTCGAAAATCTTTCACCAGAAACATCAGTACCTCAGGGATTTTACTGGAAACCGAGGAAATGTTTCCACTTGGAACGCAACTACGGCTTATCTTCACACTCCCCGGCCTGGGCAGGGAACTGACGGCACAGGGGCGAGTGATTCATATCGAGGAAGAGGATTTCAATGTCAGATACCTGGTAGGTCTTTCTTTTCTGAAACTGGAAGGGGCCGATCAGGAGGAAATCCAAAAACGCATCGAGATGATGGACATCCTGCGGTTGCTCCAGGCGGCTCACGAATACAAGGCATCGGATCTTCATCTGACCTATGGCTGTCCCCCCATCTTACGGGTGTTCGGCCGTCTTCAGCCGCTCGATATGGAAGCCCTCGGTCATGACGATTTGCAGGCTCTTATTTACAGCATATTAACCGAAGAGCAGATCCGGCGTTTCGAAAAATGGAAAGAGCTGGATTTTGCCTTTTCACCGACCCCTCTTGTCCGCTTCCGGGTCAATATCCATCGGCAGAGGGGAAACGTAGAGGCCGTTTTTCGGACGATCATGCCCACAATCAGGTCCATCTCGGAGTTGAACTTGCCGGGTGTGGCAGCGGACCTTGCAGAGAGGCGTAAGGGCATTATCATTGTAGCCGGGCCGACCGGCTCAGGGAAAACCACGACCCTGGCCGCCATGGTGGACAAAATCAACCGCGAACGGGAAGCGGTAATCATCTGCCTGGAGGATCCGATCGAATGCATTCATAAAAATATCAAATCTATTGTCAAGCAGCGGGAAATCGGCTCCGATACCGTTTCCTTCTCCATGGCTGTGCGCTGTTCCCTGCGTCAGGACCCTGACGTTATTCTGATCGGAGAACTACTGGATGCGGAAACAGCCAGTGTGGCTATCACCGCAGCCGAAACCGGACACCTGGTTTTGACTTCCATGCACGCTCCGGACTGCGTTCAGGTGCTGGATCGGCTGGTAGGCATGTTCCCCTCCCATCAGCGCAAACAGGTGTCCATGCAGTTAAGCAACTGCCTGCAGGGAATTATCGCCCAGGCCCTCCTGCCCTGCGTGCGGGGAGAAGACAGGGTGGTAGCTACCGAGGCACTGATCATTACCGAAGCTGCACGAAGCATCATCAGGGAAAATAACACCATCCAGCTCCGCTCGATTATCGAGACGGGCAGCAGGTACAAAATGCACACCATGCAGGATTCCGTGCGCAAACTGTACAAAAGGGGTATTATTTCAAGATCCACAGCCAGGGAGTTCTGCCAGGACCTTGACCTGATGCCCGAGTATACGGACCCGGCAGTCAACCGAGTACCCTGAAAAGACAGCTCATTTTTACCCGGAAGCGGTCTTTTTTTCTCTTACTCTGCTGCCGGACTTTTACGAATAAAATCCCAGGGGAGAATCTCCTCCTCGTCCCTGGGCCTTACGGCATAGAATTCCGGATTGAGATTGACGGCCTGACAGGCTTTTTTCCAATTCCCGCCGCTGATATGGACCTGATGCAGAATCTCGCCCACCCTGCGATCGGCACGTGCCAGGAGCCCTTGAATAAAGGCCCACTTGGGTACATCGGAAAGAACCTGGATATTAGCAGTGCTTTTCAGCCGGCCAGCCAGAAACTTGAGCCTGGATTGAAGGGCAGGCACCTTTTCCATGGCACAGCGCTCGAACTTTGAGAGGGGCTTGGGCACAAAGCAGTTGACATTGACCGTAATCCTGCCTAAAGAGGCCTTCTGGCGTGCAGTCTGAACCATGACATGTTTGATTTTCTTGACTAAAGATACAATAGCTGCCAGGTCAGCTTCAGTCTCCGATGGCAGCCCGACCATAAAGTAGAGCTTCAGGTTCGGTATCCCATGGCTGATGATCTGCTTCACCCGGTCAAAGATGAGTTCATCCGGCATATTTTTGCCAAGATACGCGCGCAACCTCTCGCTTCCAGCCTCAGGGGCCAGGGTGATTGTCTTATGCCCGCTGGCAACCAGGCAATCCAGAAGTTCTTGAGTAATCGATTCCATTCGCAGGGAACTGACCGAAACTTTCCCGCCCGCTGACAGAATCTTTGAGCAAATCTGAAGAATCCGGGGGTGGTCAGTGGTCGAAGCGCTGATGAGGCCAATGCGGTCCCGAAAGGAGAGCCCCCTTTCAATCGCAGGCCAAAGCGCCTCCGGGCTCCTCGTCCGATACGGCTTATAGAGGCTGGTCATGAGGCAGAAATTACACTTTCTGCGGCAGCCCCGGCTGATTTCCACGAGAAACATATCCCCGAATTCGGTATTCGGCGTTATGATGCGGGTCGTGGTCTCACAGGTGTTGAGGTCTGTAACCAGGGCCTGGGAAATGCCCGGCCTTGAAATAAATGCTGAAGCATCTTTGCTGATACTCATTTCGGCTATCCTGCCGTCTGGATGATATTCCACGCGATAGAAGCGGGGGATGTAAAACCCCGCCCGTGTCGCCAACTCCTTGAGTAAATCCTCCCTGCTCCCGTTGCCAGCGAGGCTCCCATTTCCGGAGGGGCTTTTGCCGCCAGCGGGGCTCCCGCTCCCCTTCCAGGCACTATAGCGGTCCATGAATTCCAGGGTTATTCCTTCCCCTTCTCCCACAATGAAGCAATCGGCAAACCGGGCCAGAGGTTCGGGATTGAATCCGGCGCACGCGCCGCCGATGACCACCAGCGGGTCATGTTCGGTTCTGCTCTGTGCCCAAAGGGGAACCCTGGCCAGGTCCAGGATCTTCAGGATATTCAGATAATCGTTCTCATAGGAAACGGAAAAAGCTATGATGTCAAATTCATGGAGCATCCTTTGTGTCTCCAGGGAGATCAAAGATTCTTGGGGTGACAGGGGTGAGTCGGGCAGGAAAACACGCTCACAGACCGTATCTTCCCGGTCATTGAGAAGAGCGTAGATAGTGTGAAATCCAAGATTGGACATGCCGATATAATAATGATTCGGATAGACCAGGGCCACGGAAATCCTGCCGCCGGGATCTTTTATCACGGGATTCTGCTCTTGGCTGATCAGCGCCCTGGCCTGCTCTTTTTGTCGCCAGGAAACCAAAATGAGGCTCCTTTCCTTCATCTTATAAACGTATTATATAGCACCTATTGAACGTATTATATAACACTACTGCTGATATGGAAAGGTATTGCTGGCTGAGTGGTCATGTATTTGTTTTATTTTTACAGTAGTGCAGGCAGGGAAAGCTGCTTATCGGCTTTCCCCTGGATATAATATCCCTCTCCAATTTGAATGGGGAAATCGGATCCACCGGGAAGATTTCCAATCCAGTAAGTATATTCGTATCCTCCAGCTTTGGGATTATAGTGATAGATACTCTCGACAGCATCCTGTCCAAGGTCTATCAAAAGATCATAGGAGGAATAGGTGCCGCTGAAAACGACGGGTATTCCTACCAGATTGGTTCCGCGTTTAATCTGGAGCTTGCAGGAAGCAAGATTACCGCTTTGGATGTACAGATCAACCGGGGCAGCCTGTTTAGCGTAGACGATATATCCTTCCTGTCTATTGATGGGGAAATCCGTACCCGTCTTTTTCCCCCCTTTGATATTGCTGGCCTTAACGTATCCCCCTTTGCTTGAGTCATAACGGGAGACGCTTTCAACACGGTTAGCATCGCCCAAAATTGACAGCAGGTCAAAGGCAGAGTCGAGGGAAGTGCTTGCGCCGGCAGCCGGACAACTGATCAGGTTCACGCCTTTGGTTAATTTCCACTGCATGGAATACTGGACCTTAACCGTAACATTCACCTTAGAAGGTGAAGCGAAATCAGTCACGGTAATCTCCAGGGGATATTCACCGAGATCAGCCAGCGTGGTAGGGAAAACGTACCTTTTGGGGACACCGTTCTGCCCGCCTTCCTCTTTCCCTACTGTCCAGCCCTGCGGCAGTCCTTTCAGTCCTATAATAGTAAAACCAAGCTGGACATCTTTAAGATCAGGATCTTGCGCCATTACATAAAAGTCCACAGCCTTACCAGCTTCCACGGGTATTGGCCAACCATCCGGAGGTGATTGTATAACAGGCGGATTATTGACAGGCGTCAAAGGTGCCGTCCTTTCCAGCTCGATATGGTAATCCTCTAATCCTGTATCCTTGATCTGGACGGTAACCGTCTTATTTTTATAACCGCTTTTCGTGACTGACAGGGTATACGCCCCCTCGGGAAGGGGGATGGTGAACTCTCCACCTTTGCCGACCTTAACAGGGTTTTTAACGGGAACCATTTGAATCGAAGATGACGGAGTAATCTGGATCAAAGCGCCTTGCATATTGATAGTATCATCGATAGCGTCAATAACATTTCCGATCAACAGAGGCAGCGACAAGTCGAAGGAAAGTTTGGCAGCATTATCCATGGGAATTGTCACCGACGATACTTGGCGATTTGTACTGCTCGTTCCGGACAGGGGAAGTTTAGCCACAATGGAATAGGTGCCTTTTGGCAGAAAAATTGCGAATTCCCCGTCGTCGTCGGTTGTGGTTTGTGCCTCCAGGAGGGAAGCATCAGGAGCTATGGCAAAAATGCCTACCTGGCTCAAGGGTATCTTCTTAATAGCATCTTGAACTGTGCCTTCAAGAAGGATAAAATCGCAACGGACGTTTCCAGCAACGGGAAAACTTGGGTATTGGGTATCCGGTTTACCGTAGGGGTGGGATATTTTTAATGAACAACCAGTTCCCGGAAAAGGCTTGCTGACTCCATAGTTTCCAAGAGGGAGTCCACTTTTTAAACTGGATATTTCCACACCCGTATTACTGATTATCGTAATGGTAGCACCTACGATACTCTCTCCCTTCTGGTCCTGAACAACACCGTAAATAACTCCAAGCCGGATGGGACTATACATGAAGCCGCTATCATACATATTAGCAGCCGGATTTATCACAGGAGGATTCCCAATGGTAAGTCCCTGGTATCCAAAATAAGCGGGATTGGCACCATACCCCCCAAAAGAACCAGTGCCCGTTGCAGATAAAGGCGCTGTTCCTGAAGGTTGACTGACGGGAAGACCACCTGCTGCGTATCTCGGGTCGCCAAGGTAAGGATAAGGGGAGCTTCCAGCACTCAAAGCGGTGGGGTTCGTAAAGGGGGAGGAGTACCCTCCTCCAGTTACAGGACTTACCCCCGGCATGCCAGCGTAAGGCATTCCCTGCGTTGACCCGTAACTCGTAGGGTAGCCACCCATCATCTGTAAAGCGGCAAACGCCGATGAGGCCATACCAAATGGATTGAGTGGCGGAACCATGAGACTGGAATAGAGTCCGGTCGGGAAACCTGTCGATCTGCCCTGATCTGCCAAAAACGGCACTATGGGCACGATAGGAAAGGAGATATTGCTTAAAGCACTGCCAATCCCTGGAAAGAGCCCGCTTCCAAAGCCCATCAAGTTCATCAGGAAGCTGGGATCCTCTACCAGCCCCCCTCCTGTCGCGCTGACCGGGTAGACCGCACCACCCATCCCCACTCCCGGGGAGATTCCTCCGGCCATAGCCTGGGAGAGAACTGCTGCGGACATCAAAGCGTTTCCGTTAAGAGCTGACATCAATACACTGCTGGCAGCCAATGATGGAGATGAAATAAAAGGATTCAAAGCCGGATTAAGTCCTGCCATCGATAAAGAAAGATCCATACCGATCAGAGAGGGGAACCCGCTCCCTCCCATGAGATCGAGAAGTGATGGCTGAGAGGACGAGACCTTGCTTATGTCGGTTAAAGGGGCAGTCAGCGTTACCAGCGGGTCCTTAACTATCTGTGCACATACGCTTTTCTGCAAGCCGACACAGATAACCGCCAGGGCAGTCAACAAGATGACAGTATACGCCTGTATTTTCTGAACTGCTGTTTTCATCCCCTTCTACCTTCCAGACCAGTTGCTCAAAAGCTGCAATTTGGCCTGTGTTACCTTGAGATACGAAGATTGCATACTACAAGATAAGACTTTGAGTTGCAACATTAATGCCTGTAATTATGAGGTCTATAGGAAGAAGTTCCTACTTTTAACTCCTTGTAACTACAAATCTAAGTCTTCTTGTCGTCTTATTTGGTGTTTTATCACTACACACTGATCTGAAAAAAAGTTCACATATGCAATATTTTTCTTACTGTGAAAATTCCTCCACGGACTTTGCACTAGAAGTAAAAAATGAGAGAGGCTAACAGGAAATGCTGCTCAAATTTTCCTTCATTCCGCCCTTGTTCACTATTAAGCCCCACTTGTCCGCTATCGAGCCCCAATTCAACTGAGTTAATGGGGGTTCCCCATCGAAATTGATACGCAATATCTAAAGCGATCCGCCTATCGGCAACACCACACCCAAGGCTGATGCCGTAAAAATCCTGGGGAGCTTTCACCGAAGGTTCAGGATCATAAAATACTCCGAACCGGAAAGGAAGAACCATCCTCGATTTATCCAATATATAAGCATATTCCGCTCCCAGCCTGATCGTGTAGGTAGGATCTTTTCCAGGCACATTATCAATTTGTTTGGCAAAAGGACCTATCTGTTTGCCGTTTTGATTATAAATGACATAATCTCCCCATTCCGTTCTGGTTATGTCTCCGGCAAAGGTCCAGGAATTTCCAAGTCTATAGGAGAGCCCCAGCCCATAGGCTGCGGGA